>URIB01000004.1 GCA_900547785.1 uncultured Dialister sp. | reverse complement strand
CAATTTTTTCCTTTTGATCTATCGCTTGTTGGATACGTGTAACCGCTTCATCCATTCCCTTCATAAGAAACGGATCTGCCAAGTCGGATAGAGTATCATATAAGAAATGTCCTAACTTATCCTGTGTATCAATTCCCCGACGAAACATAATTCTGGCTACTCCGTCAGATATTCCGTAATCACCGTAATAAGAAGGCGCAAATTCTTTTTCTGTATCTGCCGATCGATAAATCCATTTAAACTTATTCTTTTTCGTTGTCATATTCATTCCTCAATTCCGCTAATTTCAATTATTATTTTATCATTTTTTATTCTCACTTTCTATAATCCATTATCATTCTCAAAAAGATTTAAAAATATGCCTATCCTCTGTGGAAAAATCCCATAATAAAAACTGATATTTAAGTTTAAGTCAATCAAGAAACTCAAATATCAGTTTTTATTGTTGATTCTTGTTTTAATTCCATGCCGTTTTCATAATACTTTTATATTCCTGTGTCAAATGATCCACAATCACATCAAGAACTACGCGAACAATTTCAGGATCAAAACTTTCATCGGTACTGGGCAAGCAAGCATCAAGGAATACCGAACCGTCTTCTGCCACTACATATTTAAAAACCTTGTAACTTCGATTTAAGGAATTCAGGTATTCATTCAATTTTGATTTATTTTCTTCTTTGACCAATCCCGTTCCAATCTGAACACGAATGATTGTATAAATTGTGTTGTCAGTAATAATACCTACCGGTAAAGTTTGCCCCTCCACTTGTATATTTGATTGGAATACAACCGTATCCGCCTCATCATGAGTTGCGTTTTGCTGAAAAAATTTCAAATCATCGCTGTCCAAATAGGATTGAAATGTTTTTGCCTTTAAATTGATTCTTTTTTCTGCAGCCATTGAAAACCCTCCGTTAACAAAAAATAAAATATTGTTTATAATCATTTTATACTGTTCGGGTATTTTTTTCTACTTGATGATTGAAAAAAAGGTTTTACACAATGAATGATCAACAATATATGTCTTTTGCTGTCAAAGAAGCTCAAAAAGCATTGCTGTCCGGTGAAGTTCCTGTCGGAGCTGTTATAATTTACCGTGATACCATTATAGCCGCCGCACATAATCTTTGTGAAACGCAAAATGACGCAACAAATCATGCAGAGATACTTGCTATTAAAAAAGCCTCGCAAATACTTAAAAACTGGCGTTTGACGGGGTGTACCCTTTATGTTACCATAGAGCCGTGTCCGATGTGTGCCGGTGCTATCGTAAACTCCCGCATATCAAGAGTTGTCTATGGCTCTCCCAATCCCCTATATGGCGGAATTGATTCCAATTTTGGTATTGGGAGAAATTCGCTTGATCCCCATTTTTCTGTTACAAGAAATATCATGGCAGCCGATTGCCAAAAACTGATGGATTTATTCTTTAAATCACAAAGAAAATAATCTTTGTTTTACTATGGAGCGGTATCGAAGTGGTCATAACGAGGCTGACTCGAAATCAGTTGTACAGCAATGTACCGTGGGTTCGAATCCCACCCGCTCCGCCAAAAAAGACTATACCTTTTCGGTATGGTCTTTTTACTTATGTATTTTCTTAATGGTATAATAAATTAATATATGTTTGAGGAGGTTATCGTGATTAAAAATAAAATTATAGCAGCTACTTTCGCGCTTTCTTTTTCTATTGCCGGTTACATAGTATCGGCAAAAACAATTCTTTTTGTTCCCCAAGACGATCGCCCGGTTAGTTATACATACACCGTATCTACTGCTGTTAAAGCAGGATATACAGTGCTTACTCCACCTAAAACTTATCTGTCGGGGAAAAATTATCAAGGTTCCCCTGAACAAATTTGGCGTTGGATTAATGATAATATTTCTCGTGCAGATGCCGCCATTCTTTCTACAGACACATTAATCTACGGAGGGCTTGTAGATTCAAGAAAGCATAATGAATCTTTACTTACATTGCAGTACAGAGAAAATAAAATTAGAAAACTCCACAAGGATTACCCTGATCTTCCCATTTATGCATTTGGAACTGTCATGCGTACGCCTTATGCTTCCAGCGGAGGTGTCGAACCTTATTACTATGATACATATGGACATGATATTTACCGGATAGCCACCCTGCAGGACAAACAGGATCTGGGCATAATAAGCAAAGAAGAAATTGCGGAATTACTTTCTCTAAAGTTAAGCGTGCCCAGTGAATATTTACAAGATTGGTTTAAACGAAGAACCAAAAACAACATTATCAACAGACGGTTGATTCAAGACGCTGAAAATGGAATTTTTACTTATTTTTGCGAGGGCCATGATGACAACAGTAAACACTCCCAAACAAATATGGAAGTTCGCTATCAGGAAAAACTGGCAAAGAAATTAGATACAAATAAATTCGGTTCTTTTCCTGGAGCCGATCAACTGGGACTTTTACTTATCGCCCGCTATCACGTAGATTGGAATCATTTATCTCCCTCTTTTGATATTTTATATCCGTTGGGGCGCGGAGAGGATACAGTTCCCTCTTATGAGAACCAGCCGATTGGGAAAACAATTGAACAACATGTAATTGCTGCAGGCGGTTCTATCGTAAAAAAAGGAATCCCAGATATTGTTTTAGCGGTAAACACCCCGCTTCAATCCACCGGCGAATCAAGTCAATTCAGCAATTTCGGTATGATGAAAGAAAGTACTTCCGAATTTGTCCATCAAATAAAATCGGTTATTAACAAAAATATGAATATTTCCGTAGCGGATGTTTATTTTGCTAATGGCTCCGATAACTCCCTTATAAACTTAATGCAGAAAGAAGGACTTCTTTATAAAGTATCTGCCTACAACGGTTGGAATACGGCGAGCAACACGGTGGGGTTTGCTATCGCTCAAGCCATATTGGCTCCTGAAATGAATGAATCAAGCCATAAATCTATGCTCATTGAACAATATATTGATAATTGGGCTTACCAGGCAAATGTGAGAAAAAACATAAAGCTGTTTGCCGACATCAAAAAAACACAAGGAAAGATTAATCAAGCAATTAAGGAAGAAATGATTGCACAAATCCAAGATTTTGCTGCTGATCATATGAATCTTGATCCGCAAACTGTTTCCGCCGGTTTTCCATGGAATCGTTTTTTTGAAATTGAAGCATTCGTTTCAGAAAAGCCTGCATATCGACGTTATTTAACTGAGGCAGAAAAAAACAGACGCCTTAGTGTAGCGCAGAAAAATAAAGAGACGCTATCTGAATCGAAAAAAACATAGGTGCTGTTGCTGGGGTATTATGAATCTGTAAAATGTTTTTATCACACTTCAGTAGTTATAAAATAAAGGATGACAAGGTAATGTCATCCTTTATTTTATATAGTATCTATTCTTACCATGGGATTACATACATGTGTACAGGAACTAAACGGAATATCGGTTAATACAGTTTCAGCTGACAGAGGCATCGGCTTTTTTAATGCCCCCAACCAAAAAAGAAATTGTCCGATAATTTGTTCCGCACTTATCCCCGCTTCCCGAAGTTCTTTGACAGTAATGCCATGTTGCCGTTTTGACAAACGCACTCCTGTTTTATCAACAAGTAGAGGTAAATGTCCATATAATGGAACAGAATATTTCAATTTTTTTAATAAATAAATTTGATAAAAAGTGGACGACAATAAATCATTCCCTCTAAAGACGTGAGTAATGCCCATAGTACCGTCATCAGCTGCTGCAGCTAATTGATAGGCCACCGCTCCATCCGCACGAAAAACAACAAAATCATCGTATATTGCTTTTAACACTTTAATTTGAGATCCGCAAAACATGTCATTAAAAGAAATTTTTTCTTCATCAACTTTTACTCTCCATGAAGGTATTTTTTTTATTGTTCTTTTTACTTCATCCGATAAACTTCTGCAATGTCCGTCATAACCGATCCATTTTTCCCCTAAATGAGGAGCCGAAGAAATCTTATGTATCCTTGCACGTGAACAAAAACATGGATATAAAAGATCTTCCCTCTCCCAATTTTTTTGAATCGTCTTATATATGCCATACCGTTGACTCTGACGCAAAGCTCCATACGGATAGATATGCTCCGGTCCTTCATCCCAATCAAGTCCGAGCCATGTTAAATCTTCTTGTATGGCAGAGATATACTTTTCGTGACACCGCAATTGATCGATATCTTCTATACGTAGCACTATTTTTCCGCGATGCTGCCTGGTCCACCACCAATTCAAAAAAGCAATCCACACATTTCCTAAATGCATATATCCGGTCGGACTGGGAGCAAATCTGGTTCTAATTTCCATTATTTCGGCATAGATAAAATTGCATTAAAAATCTTTTTGTTTTTTCGTATTTTTTCTTCATTTCCCATTACACAAATATACGGTTCTTCGATAACACTTCTTACAAGAGGCACCAATGCCTTGATATCATTTATCGTGCAATTTATTATTTCACTTCGAATTTTCATTCGGCTTTCTTTTGTATTTTCCCCAAGATAATAACTGAGCGCCCGTTCTCCTCTCATAAAAGGAGTTAACGATGTTTCTTCCGGTGCCATTGTACCAATAACGTACTTCGTCATTTCTCTTTCTGATAACTCTAAATTCTCCAAATATTCAGGAATCCCTTGGTACGCTGATAAAGTTTCTGCAAGATTGGGATCTCTATAAGAACAGAATAAAGCATTGCCGTTTCTCATAAATTGAACAAATGCCCCGTAAGCGCCTCCCAGAACCCGAATCTGCTTCCATAGATATTCATACCTGAGAATTGTTTCCATCACACGAATGGCGCCCGTATAAGCAAACCCATGCTGCCTAAAGTTTCCTCCTTTAGCGACATACTGCACTTTGCCCGACGTCAAAAAAGCTTCATTAGCAGTTTTCTTTACAGAAACCGGATTGGGGTTAACAAGAACTGTTCCTTTGTCCATTTCCATAATTAAAGCATCTATATTTTTTTCTACGGCTTGCTTTTCATCATTCCTGCCAATTGTATAAATAAATAAATTTGTTGTTGTAAATATTCTATCTGACAGTTCTTTTAATTTCTCAATTACCGATGCAGCCATTTCATCAAAATGAGAAAGTATATTCGATAAGAAATAATAATACGATAAGCCTATCGTATCTGAAAACGCTCCTGTTTTTGAAAAATAAGATGACAACCGGATCATACTTAATACATGTCCTCTGTCAAAAGCGGTGAGATCCCATTCCGCTTTTTCTTCAAGCAGAATTTCTTTCAGGCGATTCCTGTCCTCAAAATTCGTACCTACAAGAGTTTCTCCAATTAAGTCCATCATAACTTTAACTTTATCGGTAAGCGCTTTCCCCTTCACCATAAAGAAGGGTGTAAAATCTTCATCACTATCTACTTTACCGATAGCTCCCACTTCATATCCGATTCCTCCGGTATAAGCATTGGAAAGGCGTGTCAGCTCCTGATAGTCATACCGTTTTGTATCCATAGACATCAATACACGGGACAGCATTTTTGTATAAAACAAATCTTCTCCGGATAAACCGGATACATCAAAATATAGATTCACATAAGAGATTCCGTTGGAATCTATGTCACAATGAAGGTGTCGGATTCCTTTTACAAAGGTTTCTTCAATTACATCGTCTTCTATTACACGAGTCAAATCCGTTCTCTTCAATAAAGGAATTTTTTTTAGATTCTCTTCTGAATCTATGGCGGCCTGCCGTTTTTTTAAATCTCCCGTTTCCCTGATAATCTGCTCTAATTGGTCATCGGAAAGACTGCTCTTATAGGCACTCAATTTTTTTTGAGTTTCTGTATTTTTCCTCTCAATCAAGCCTTTTTCCGCTTTCATAGTTATAAGAACTTGATGCGGATTTTTAATCACGTATTTTAAAAGGAGATTCTCAAAATACCCTTTCGACAAGTCTTGCCGTAATTCTTTCATATCATCATAATAACGTAATGCATCCATGGGATTTCTATCATAAAGCCATAAATCCATCGCTCTGATTCCATAAAACAATCCCTTCGGACGCCCTTGATAATCATTTTCCCGCGCAATAAATTCTATTCTGTTTAACGCGGCATCAAGCATCTTTTGATCTATGCCTTCCAACGCCAAATTTCTCAATGTCTGGTCTATAATTTGGGAAAACTTTTTCTGCTCCTGCACTTCTGAACCGGTCAATTCAATCATCCACACAGGTTGCTTATAGCTGTCTTCATAACTGCCACTCACATCATTTCCCAGTCCTTTATCTAATATCGCTTTTTTTAGTGGCGCTCCATCTATATCGATTAAAACATAATTCAATATGCGAAATGCCAATGACTCTTTCGTCGTCATATGATCCGTCATGGCCGTAAAAAGCGCATGAATTGCTTTCTTATCGAAAGTTTCCCCTTCAGCAATTCCATAAGACGCCTCAGCTACCTTCCTCACCGTAAAAGCCCGCTGTGTCTTAATCAAAGAATCCACTTCTCTTCGATTAAAAGATTGTAAATACTCTTTATCAATATAGGACAGTGTTTCATCGATATTCATATTTCCATATAAATAAATATAGCTGTTTGACGGATGATAAAAACGACGATGAAATTCGGAAAACTCTCTAAAAGATAAAGAAGGAATCACTTCCGGATCTCCTCCGGATTCCACCCCATATGTGGTATCCGGAAATAGTTTTTCCATAGCAGCATTTTCCAACAAGGATTCCGGTGAAGATAAAACACCTTTCATTTCATTGTAAACTACGCCGTTATAAATAAGCTCCCCTTCCTTATTATCCAATTCATAATGCCAACCTTCCTGCATCAGTATTCCGGGATCTTTCAGGCAATTAGGATAGAACACCGCATCTAAATAGACATCCATTAAATTATGGAAATCAGCGTCATTTCTACTTGCTACGGGATACATCGTTTTATCGGGCCATGTCATCGCATTCAAAAAGGTATTCAAAGAGCCTTTTGCTAATTCTATAAACGGTTCTTTCAGCGGAAATTTCCGGGAGCCGCATAATGTAGAATGTTCCATAATATGCGGGACACCTTTTGAATTATCCGGTGTCGTCCTGAAACAAATAGAAAAGACTTTATTATCATCGGCACTATCCAGATACATCAGTCTTGCCCCTGATTTCATATGTTCCATAAGATAAGCATCGGCATCCACTTCTTCGATATGAGAAAAATCTTTTATTTTAAAGCCGTAAACAACATCTTCTATATTCCATTTCATAACTATTCCTCCAAATTTATAAAAAAATTAAAAAGCCCAGGCAAAAATGTCCTGTGCTCCTTAATTTGTTATCCGTTCACTTTCCGCTCTCCAAAAAATTCTCGGTGAATCGCCTGAACCGCCTGATTAACATCTTCTCTCTTAACCAAGCAAGAAACACTGATTTCAGATGTACTTACTATTAAAATATTGACACCTGCACGACCAAGTGCACCAAACATGCGGGCAGCAACCCCCGGTGTTCCCAACATACCTGCCCCGACAATAGATATCTTGGCCGTATCATCATCATAGACTACATCATGGATAAGTCCTTCTGTTTTTAATTTATCCAAGGATTTACGAGCATCATTTAAATCTGCATTATCAATAGTAAATACAATATCCGTCATATTATCATTAGACGTTTGTACGCTTTGTACAATCATATCTACATCAATATTATCATCAGCTAATGACTGAAAAACTTTATATGCTACGCCGGGAATATTTTTTACATTAAGTACGGATATTCTCGCTGTATGAGCATCCTGAGCAACACCTTTGATAACACAATTGTTTCCTTCCAACGTGGATTCCTCCCTGATTATCGTACCTTCTTCATCTGTAAAAGTGGAACGAACATGAATAGGAATATGATAATGCAATCCCAACCCCACACTTCTCGGCTGCATAACGCCGGCGCCTAATCGGGCCAATTCAAGCATTTCTATGTTTGTGATTTCCTGCATTTTTACCGCTTCTGAACAACAACGCGGATCTGCGGAATAGACTCCGTCCACATCTGTAAATATCTCACACATATCTGCCTGCATGGCACCCGCTAAAGCCACCGCGGTTGCATCACTGCCGCCTCTGCCTAATGTCGCTATATCTCCATTAGGTAATACTCCTTGAAATCCTGCAACAATAACTATATTTCCTTTGTCCAATTCTTGAAAAACCCGGGAAGGAGATACCTCATCAATGACAGCTTTTCCATGTATACCGTGACAGCAGACTCCCGCCTGTGCTCCGGTTAATGACACTGCCGGTGTTCCAAGACGCTGAAACGTCATCGCCATAAGAGAAATGGAAACCTGCTCTCCCGTTGTGATAAGCATATCAATCTCTCTGCCGTGATGGATATTGGTTACTTTCTTGGCTAAAGTCAAAAGTTCGTCGGTACTGTCCCCCATCGCAGAAACCACAATAACCACTTTATCTTCCGGTTTCTTTTCACGAAGTACACGACGTGCAATATCTTCCATCTTTGCCGGTGTCGCAACAGAAGACCCGCCAAATTTTTTTACATAGAGCGCCACTATACATCCCTCATTTACGATTTGTATTTGATTGAAATCATAACATGGTCCCTCTATCCTGTAAAGGAATTTCCTATCAAAATTCAATCCCTTTTCTTGCACGAATCCCTTTTTGAAAAGCATGTTTACAAAGCATCATCTCTGTTACCGTATCGGCAATTTCTATCAATTCATCTCTTGCATAACGACCGGTTAATATCATATTCAACCGTGGAGGACGCGTTTGAATCAACTCCAGTACATGAGACACATCAATCATCCCGAAATGGATGGCATAATTAACTTCATCCAAAATAACAAGATCCCATGTATCACTCTTTACTTCCTTAATCACCATATCCCAAGCTTGTTCGGCCAATCCTTTTTTCTTTAAAAAAGATTCTTCATCCTCTTTTTTATTATGAAAAACAAAACCGTCACCCATCGGTCTGATTTCAATATTTCCATTCACTTTCCCTAAAGTTTCAATGGCTTTTAATTCTCCATATTTCCATGACCCCTTAATAAATTGAAGAATTAATACTCTTTGTCCATCCCCCCAGGCACGGATGGCCGTACCTAAAGCCGCTGTTGTCTTTCCTTTGCCTGTTCCTGTATTGATTAAAACTAGACCTTTTGTCGGTTCCATATTCTATCTCCTGCTGTCTCGGTATTTTTTACAGCTCTCTATGAAATGATCTGCAGCTTTCGGATTTCCATCAAACGACAAGTGCAAATAAGATGCCAATATATTTCCATGACTATACCCTTCAATATGTGAAGTTTTCTGTCTTGTCCCTTGCAGGGAATAGGCCCATGAAAAATTTCCTTCATTTTCCATCGTTGAAAAGTGAAATTCATGTCCTTTCAATTCATCCCCTTTTTCTGCAATGATACTGGAAGAAAGAGCTGTTCCCTTTACATATCCTACACGCTGCAGTTTTTTTTGCATTTTGCAAACGGCAGGAACGATTCCGACCATATCATATACTTCGTCCTCAAATCCTTGAATGTTTTTGCATAAATACATGAGCCCGCCACACTCTGCATAAATAGGAACACCGTTAAGAGCTAAACTGCGGATTGATGATTTCATGGATTCATTTTTCCCCAATTCATGAAGAAACATCTCCGGAAATCCTCCTCCGAAAATAATTCCATCCACCTCGGGAACTATTTTATCTCTTAACGGACTAAATGGGATAAGCTCCGCCCCTCTTTTTTCCAGTGCTCCCAGGCTTGTCGGATAATAAAAAGAAAATGCTTCATCTTTGGCAACCGCAATTTGTACAAGCTTCTCTTTGGCAGAATCCTCTTGCTCAAAATCTTCTAATGTATCCGCCTGTTCAGCCACCTCTAAAAGACGCTCCGTATCTACCCATTTCTCAGCCGCCTCCGCCATGTACCGGATTAACTGGTTTGTTTCTATTTCCATCACGGGAGTTAACCCTAAATGCCTTTCCGGTGTTTTTAATTCATCATCCCGGTGAAATGCCCCTAATACGGACATTTTAATTTTGTTCATGGCTTCCCGAATCATTAATTCATGCTTATCTGAACCAAGACGGTTTAAAATAACACCAGCTATTTTAATATCCTTATCATATTCTTTAAACCCTAATGCAGTAGCTGCTATACTGTCTCCCACTGCCTTGCAGTCAAGAACTAAAACAACCGGTGCCTTTAATTTTTTTGCAATATCTGCGGTACTGCTTATCCCGTCAGCACCACCGTCAAAAAGTCCCATGACTCCTTCAATAATAGAGATGTCTGCATTTTCAGAAAGTGTTGCAAATGTCGGCACTAAACGTTCGGGCGGTGTCATCCATGTATCCAAATTGTAAGAAGAGCGTCCGGCTGCCTTTGTATGAAAACCGGGATCAATATAGTCGGGTCCCACCTTGAACGGCTGCACTTTGTATCCTTTTGCGTGAAAATTTGCCAAAAGACCGGTTACAATTGTAGTTTTTCCTACCCCGCTATTAGTACCTGCAATGACAATCCTGGGTCTGTTAATTTTTTTCATCATGGATATCTTTCTTTGCAATAATTGTGCTTAAATAATTCGGTTTATAATCAGACGGCAACCGATCCAAATTTCTTTCTATAATTTCATCCGGCAGCCCTGCCCGTGAGACCATAACGGCATTTTTTATCATGTGATATTTTCTTAATTCTTCCTGTATAAATGCAAATTTCTTATAAACTTTCATAATAACCGCATTATCACAAGCCGCCAACGCTTTATCTATTTTATCCGGAGACGCCGTTGCAGGTATAATCAATACATTTTCTTCCCACTCTGTAATCGGCCATCCTATCTGTGAAGCGATTCCTAAAAAAGCGGGGATTCCGGGAATGGTTTCCACTTCATAATCTGAATCTTCTAAAGCATGAAAAATGTACATATACGTACTATAAAGCATTGGATCTCCCAATGTGAGAAAAACTATATTTTTCCCTTCCTCCAATTTTTCAGATATAATTTTTCTATTTTCTATCCACTGCTTTTCTACAACGGTCATGTCCGTCACCATTTGAAAAACAAGAGGCAATATTTCCGTTTTCTTTGAAATATAGGGAGAGGCAATGTGATATGCTACAGAGCCGTCTTTCTTCTCCGTTTTAGGCGTAATAATGATATCGGCATTCTGAATAATTTCTACGGCTTTAACTGTCAATAATTTGGAGTCGCCCGGGCCCACTCCGATTCCGTATAGTTTTCCTTTTGTATTCATATCATTTTCCTCCATATGATGATTTTGATTTTATTTTAACATTTTTAATAAAAAAAATCTGTGCAAACATAAAAAGTTGCACAGATTCGAATTGATATTATGATCGCAGAGAAAATGAAACAGGCACTCTCGACCGGGCTTCTACAGCAACGCCATTTTGTTTGGCCGGCACAAACCGCCAATTATACACCGCATTTACAGCCGCATCATCCAATGCACCGCTCCCGGACGAAGATTCAATCCACGCACTGCTGACCCCGCCGTCAACACTTATGATAAGACCTACAACCGCCGTCCCTTCAATATTTGCAGCTCTTGCAGACTCCGGATATACAGGTTCAGGACTGCTTAAAAGCTGCGGGCCGATAGTATTTCCCGTTCCGACACCATATCCGTTTCCGCCGCCGCTGCCGGATCCCGTCCCCGGTCCGGTTCCCGAACCGGTTCCCGTTCCATGACCGGAACCATGTCCGCCGCCGGTTCCTGTTCCGGATCCGTGTCCACGACTGCTGTTATTCGAATTGGCATTCGAAATTTGTGATTTCTCTTTGCTTTTATCGACATCTTCTGAAAATTCATCAGCAATTTCATGGACATCGTTCACTACTTCTTCATCAGCCATATCTTCTACAGCTTCCGGAGGTATTTCTGATGTTTGCGCTTCCGGCGTATCTATTTCCGGACCGGCGTCAGGACTCCCTCCACCTCCACCGCCACCAGCAATAGATACTAAATCCACTTCAATCGGGCTTTTATCTACAGATGTATGCGGGAACAAGAAAGCCGCAACTGCTATAAAAACAATTGCTATAGCATGGGCAAATAAAGAAATACCAAAAGCGGTCATCCATCGGTACTTGAAAGTAACCATAATGCCCCCTTTTATTCTTTACTTTCCGGTTTTGCTTCTGTTGCAATACCGATCTTATGAATCCCCACAGATTTTAACTGATCCAATACAAATACAAAATCACCATGTTCCGATTTTGAATCTGCGCGAAGTACAATACTCACATCAGGGTTTCTATTTTTTTCAATTTCCATCCTTTTCTTTAAAGCACTATGTGAGATTTTTTCTTTTTCGACATAAATTTGTCCATTTGATGTAATTGCAATAGGTATCGTTTTTTCCAAATTCATTTTTGCGGATGCTGTTTTCGGTAAATTTAAATTAATAGATTTCTGTACCACCATTGTAAGCATGCTCATCATGAAAAATACAAGGAGAAAGAAAATGATATCAATCATGGGAATAATCATAAGCTTCGGCTTCTTTTCTACATCCAAAGACTGTAATCTCATTTCCTGTCACCTTCTACAATGCCCAAATATACAGATGAAACTTTTTCTATAGCAGAAACATAGTTACTTACTTGTTGGGATAAATAAGTATACGCAATCAAAGCGATGATAGCAACAAATAAGCCGGCAGCGGTACATACAAGAGCTTCCGCTACGCCTCCCGTAATGGCAAACGGTTGCCCTTCCGATACGGATAGAACATCAAATGATCCGATCATACCTATAACTGTTCCTAAAAGCCCCATCAGCGGCGACAATGTAACAATTACATCCAAGTAATTCAAATAGTTTTTTAATAACCCCGAGGCGTGAGCAGCCGCACCCTCCACGATAGTCGTCTGATGTACATTCTTCTCCAATGAGTTTGTTGCCTCAAGAATAATTGTTGCCGGAATTCCTCCATCCTGCAGCAATATATTTTTTAAACCATCTACATCATTATTATGCAAATACGTCGGAATTTCTTTTGACAAATTATCGACATCGGATATGTTCGCACGATAATATCTATATCGTTCTATAAAAATAGCTACCACGATAATGGAACAAATTAAAAGCGGGTACATCATTAACCCACCTGCATGAAATAAATGAAGCCAATCCATAATCCCCTCCGACAATAAATATAACTATTAATTATTCCATAAAAAAATAAACATTTTATTGATAAAATGTTTATTTTTAAATCTTAATTTAAGGATATCACCACTTATTGATTAAGTCAACCTTAATTAACAGGGAGAATATCTTTGCTTTTTAATGCAAAATAAAACCATCTTATATCTATGGAATCATTTTATTTTCTTCATACTAATATCCGTTGGTCTGACTGACTACACGAAAATCATCTACACCGAAAGCTTTGCAAATCGATTCCCCAAAAATGCCGGTCAATAAAGAACGATATATTTCATTTTTGGCAATTAATAACAACCTGCTTCCGTCTTGTGTGACACGAATCAACCCATTATTAATGTACTTCTCAAAATCCTCCTTCTCCATGATTTGTTGTAATTTCAGTAAACCTTCCCGTTCTACCCCCTCCTGATATTCCGGACGCTCCAGCACAGGCGTAAAACGGACTTCATAAATCGTATCACTATACCCCTTGCCTTTAGCAGAATATTTTTTCCCTTTTTCCATTTCTTCCATGATAAACACCCTTTCTTATAATCGTAACTTACTATACATCACTTCATAAATTCACATAATCATTTTCTATTTTATGTATCCTCGCTCAGAAAGACTCACAAAAACACCATCTCCTATAATAATATGATCTAAAACAGACATATCAAGTAATTTTGCCGCTTCAGAAAAGGATTTCGTTACATGTATATCTGCCCTTGAAGGCTCGGGATCTCCGGACGGATGATTGTGAAGGAGAATTATATTATAGGCTTTATACCGAAGAGCCCATCGCATTCCTTCTTTTATGTCAACGGATGCGGCATTCATATTTCCTATATTGATTTCTTTATAGCCAAGCAGTTTATTCTTTGCATTCACAAAACAAACTAAAAAATGTTCCTGATTTTCATGCCGAAGCTTCTCCATAAAATAGGAAGATACCGCCCCGGGATTATCAAAATGCGGTAATTGCTGTTTATTATACAAAGTACTTAAACGCCGCCCCAGTTCTATGGCTGCACAAATAGTAACGGCTTTGTCTTTTCCAATCCCTTGGATATCCGTCAAATCCCTCCAATTTAAATCATCAAATCCACTTCCGCCCGCAGTCATCTCCAAGTTCTTAACTACATCACCGGCAATTTCTAAAACAGAATGCCCATGCCTTCCCGTCCTCAAAAGTATCGCTACCAAATCCGTCAGACTCGCATTTGACGGTGATTCGGCAAACCTTTCCCTTGGTTTATCTTCACTTCTCATTTCTTTTATCAACATGAGATGACTCCTCCAGAAGGATTAACCATTTAGAAACAGAGGAAACACAATGACTTTAAAACCTTTTATATAACCATGCCGCAATCAATATTCCAATAACACTGATCAAATTAGGAGCGAATCTAATTCCGAACCGGAGCTCAATGATGGCAAGATTCAGATATATATCCCTTAAATTAAAAATCTCATAGGTTTGGGTCAAATACGGCATAATTCCGGATAAGCTGACATGGTTCAGTACTTCCCCTATGATTCCTCCTATCAGTGCACCGCAAGCTAAAAAAAGTAAAAGTGAAAACAAGTTATGTCCACTAACTCTCATTCTGTCCTCCATTCATCTATTAAAAAGTTGCTCCTAAATATATCTTTCCCGCAATGAGTTCGCTTAATTGCTTTCCTTTATTATCCTTACTCCGGTATTGATAAATGACACGCCAAACTACGCCCTCATACTCAAAGATATACTCTGTGACAGTTAAGTTCGTATGTTTGCCTTTAACCCTTTCATCAAAGACAAATTCCAATTTCTTCCCGTTTACCGATTGAATCTTCACGTCAGATTCATCTACTTTTAAGTCGGATACGGAAGGATTGTCTTTTAAGATCATTTTGGCCTTATCTGCCAAAGTATTTACTGTATTTTCAGACCCCGCCACTCCGGCAGTAACAAACATTTGTATATTTTTATTATGCCCTTCCGCCGCTATATTTCTGACTGATTTGTCAGCCAGTTCAACTTGCTTTCCTTCTGTTATGAGTTCAAAAGGAGTCATTACGGTAATTGTTGTATTATCACAACTTATCCTGTTTTTTCCTAAAATATATTCATCACTTATTTCTTGCTGACTGCAGCCTGCTAGTAAAAATAAACAAAGCAGACATATTCCTGAAATAATCTTTCTGCTACCAAATTTTGACAATTTTTTCTCCCATGAAATGCTTAATAACTTATCCTAGCTATTAATTATACCATAGAGATTTACGTGGCATGTCTCCTTTCATAATCTATGATAAAATAAATAACCAATGAAAGGATTATAAAATGTATATCGGTATAACAGCGGAATGGAATCCTTTTCACGAAGGACATTCCCACATGATTCAAGAAATCAAGAAATTATATCCTGAAACTCCCATCATCGGTGCTATGAGCGGATCTTTTGTTCAACGGGGGGAGCCTGCGCTGTTTAATAAATGGATACGTGCCAAATGGGCTCTCTATCATGGTATCAGCGCCGTTGTAGAACTTCCCTGTCTGTGCGTTCTTCAAAGTGCCGATATTTTTTCCGAATATGCAATATCATTTTTATATCAGTTGGGATGTACTCATATTGCATTCGGTGCGGAGTCATTGAATGTATCTGATTTTCAAAAAATTTCATCCTGGTATTTATCAGATGAGTGCAGTGAACATTTCCGTCACTGTTTAAGAAAAGGGATGTCTTATTCTTCTGCCATCACCGAAAGTATAAGAATTAAATATCCTCAATTATCTCAGGAGTTAAAAAAGCCTAATAACCTTTTGGGGTTCCGTTATATCTTGGCCGCCAAAAAACAAAATTTACCTTTATCTTTTATTGTCATCCGACGCCATCAAGCTCATGCGGCTTCTGCCACACTTGCACGGCAAAGTCTTCTTACAACAGGCTGTTATCCATTTTTACCACCTGTTATAAGAAATGAGGCGGAATCATTGATGAGAACAGGAAATTATCTATCTTACCAAAGATATGAATCAGCCTGTCTCTTGATCAATAAACGACTTTCCATACAGAAGCTGTCTGCCTCCAAATTGTTTAGCGAGGGTTTAGAGCACCGGTGGTTTAAAAGTATGCAAAAAAGTACCTGGACAGATGCCTTAGATCAAGTAAAAAATAAACGCTATTTATACAGCCGGCTTAAACGTATCGGTGCCGCTTTACTTTTATCAGACAAAATACCTTCTCCATTTACCGAAAGAAAAGAAATACATTTTGCACGCCTGCTTGCCATGCAAAAAAGTCAGAGTTTTCTTTTAAAAAACTCACACTTACCGGTTTTTACAAGCACCGCAAAAGCATTACGAACACTCCCTCCAGATGATGCCGCTATTCTTAAGCTGGATATAGCTGCAACGGATATTCAAAATTTTTGTATGGCAAATGAAATCTATAGAACCGGCCGTTCGGACTTCTATAACTCTCCTATCATCATGTAGTGTAAAGCTTTACATTATTTTTCTGAAACATTATTATGTATAAATAGTCATTCATTCTATGTGGAATAAAATGAGCAGATGCTCTACAGACCGTTAACGGCTTATAACAACTGTTACTTAAGGAGGATACATTTGTGAATGTACAAAACAACATAGGAATTTTGCTTGCTTTCATTCTTTATTTAGCCGTAATGATGGCAATCGGAATTTACTATTCCCGCAAACAAAAAAAATTATCCCAGTACATTTTAGGGGATAGAAAATTGGGACCCTGGGTAACGTCTATGAGTGCAGAAGCATCTGATATGAGCGGATGGATGCTGATGGGCTTGCCCGGATATGCTTATTTGCATGGATTATCCGCTTTTTGGACAGGATTCGGGCTAATCGCCGGCACTTGGGCGAACTGGGTACTCACCGCGAAACGCTTGCGCCATTATACGGAAATTGCAAATAACAGTTTAACAATTCCTGATTACCTATCAAATCGTTTTGAAGATAAAAAAAACGGTTTACGCTTTATCTGCGCATTATTTATTATTCTTTTCTTTGTAATTTATACCTCTTCAGGCTTTGTGTCTGCCGGTAAGTTATTTAACACAATTTTTGGACTCCCCTACTTTACAGCATTGTTGGTAGGAGCGGGTGTCGTCATTTTTTATACTTTTTTAGGTGGCTTTTCCGCTGTAAGTATGACCGATTTTGTGCAAGGCGCGATGATGTTTTTTACTGTACTTTACATTCCTATTGCCGCCACTATTGTCATGGGAGGTCCTGCTCCTACTGCCGCTGCACTTGCCGGCGAAGGAAAAGATTTTTTCTCCTTTTTCCCCGGCTCTATGGATTTTATAACATTAATTATTATGATGATTTCTTCCCTTGGATGGGGACTCGGATATTTTGGACAACCTCATATTCTTGTCCGTTTTATGGCAATCAGCAATCCGTCAGAATTAAAAAAATCAACAAAAATTGCTATGTCTTGGGTTATTTTATCACTTACTTTTGCTGTTGCCATAGGTATTGTGGGAAAGGCATATTTAACTGTACCATTGGAAAATGCTGATGCAGAGCGAGTCTTTATTGTTATGGCAGAAACGCTGTCGACTCCCTTTATAACAGGTCTTATCTGGTCCGCTATTTTAGCAGCTATCATGAGTACGGCTTCTGCCCAATTATTGGTTACCGCGTCTGCCGTTTCAAAAGATTTATACCAACCATTCCTAAGACAACAGGCAAGCGAGAAAGAACTTATTTTTGTGAGCCGCCTTACTGTTCTTATTATCGCAGCTTGTTCCATTTATTTAGCTTCTGACCCCAACAGCTACATTTTTGCTATTGTATCTTATGCCTGGGCGGGCTTTGGTGCATGTTTCGGTCCTGCAGTCTTGCTTTCCCTTTATTGGAAACGCATGACTCTTAAAGGTGCTTATGCAGGCATTATTGTCGGTGGTATTACGGTACTGATATGGAAACAGTTTGCATGGTTTGATTTATATGAATTAGTCCCCGGATTTTTGCTGTCTGTTGCTGCTATTGTTTTTGTAAGTTTGATGGATAGTCCCCCCTCATTATCTGTACAAAGAAACTTTAATAAAATGATTGAACTATCTAAAAATGATTAAGCAGGAATAAATTTAAAAACTCAAGCAAAAAAAAGAGCCTCTTCATGAGACTCTTTTTTATTCGTCGAGCAATCAGTAAGCCGAGTTCTGTACCGTTAATACGGTGATGATTATCTATCTAGCCGACAAATTACTTTGCCGATCAAGCGACACTACCCGGAAGGTCAGCGGGCAACCTCAACCCTTCCCTATTCGGTCTTGCTTCGGATGGGGTTTACCAAGCCAGCCGGTCTCCCGACTGCTGGTGTGCTCTTACCACACCTTTCCACCCTTACCGTTTCATACGGCGGTTTTCTTTTCTATGGCACTTTCCCTAGGATCACTCCCGCCGGACGTTATCCGGCATCCCGCCCTGCGAAGCTCGGACTTTCCTCACGCCTTACGGCCCGCAATCATCTTTCCTGCTCGTGTGTAAGAGTATATCATCATCTGTTTTTTATTTCAACTTAAACATAGGAAAACACATCATGTGAAAAATCATCTTCTTCAACTATTATTTCCCACTCTCGCTTTTTAAATTCTTTTCTGAGTCTTTCAGCAAGATAAGGTACGATAACCCGCTCTGTACAGAAATGACCGCCGTCTACGATTAAAAAACCGTCGGATGAAGCCTCTTCCGCCTCATGATATTTCACATCTCCCGTCAAATATAAGTCTGCACCGGCACGTTCCGCCAGAGAGCTGAAATCCATACCCGCTCCGCCGAGAATCGCTATTTTTTTTATCTTTTTATTCATATTTCCAGCATATTTTAATCCCGAAATCCCTAACTTATCTTTGATATATAACAGAGCTTCTTTCCCCGACATTTCTTTCGGTAAATTACCTATCCTGCCCATTCTGCTTTGATGTCCCCGATTTTTCAGCAGATAAATATCATAATAAATATCTTTTGATTCTTGCCGTAAAATCGATTCTGCCTTATGCAATGCCTTTTCTGTTACAGTAAATTCCAATCTGGAATTTTCCGTAGAATCATCTTCACCATCAAGTAAGTAAAACCGGCTTACTTGCTCTCCTAAAAATTCTTTCAGCTTTCCTTCTAAGTCTCTGCTTGCCAATATCTTTGTACATACACGGATTTTATACAAATTTTCTGTATGAACAGGAACCAACCCGAAACAATTCTGCAAACATAATTTTTCTGCCAAAGCATCATTTACACCTTGATCGGCTGTATCTAAATTGGTATGTGCTGCAAAAGATACAATATGGTGCGTAATTAACTGTTCTATGATTCGCCCTTTAGAAGTAGATAAATCAATCTCGCTTATAGGTCTAAATAAAAGCGGATGGTGCGATATTATCATATCAATTTGATGATCAACTGCATAAGAAACATTTTCCCGGGTTGTATCCAGCGCTATAAGGATTTTTTTTACAGGCTGTTCCGGATTTCCAATTTGCAGTCCGCTGTGATCCCATTTTTCAGCAAGAAACGGCGGCGCCCATTCATTCATCATTTCTATAATGTTTGATGCGAGTATTTTCATAAATCTCCTCCAAAATCTTTTTTTCTTGAACCGCTTTATATCGTTTGACTTGGTTAATTTCATTAACAGATTGTGCAGCAATATTTTGAATCATAAGATTTCTTTTCTTTATTAACTTTTCCAAATGCTGCTTAAATAAAAGATCTTCATACCTTCCTTTCGTTACTCCAATCTCCGCTTCCAGAAAGCTAAACTCTTTCATCTCCCCTTGAACCACATATATAGCTTCATACAATTGATGTTTTTCTTGAATCAGTACTTCTTTCTCAATCTGATATTTGTTTTTCTGCAGCCAGATACGGAGATCGGCAATATGGCTTTGTGGCTGTACGACAAACCAATGAAGTGTTCTTGCAATTGAATTGTCATGTTCCAGAATGGATTGGATCATATGTCCACCCATACCGGCAATAACAGCTCCCTCTACTTCATATTTATTTATCACTGAAAGACCGTTTCCAAGACGTACTTCTATTTTATCTTGCAATTGTTTTTCCGTAATATGTACCCTTGCTCTTTCTAAAGGTCCTTTATGAATATCTGCCGCAACAGCCCTCTTTATTTTCTTTTGCTGAATCAGATATATAGGAATATATCCGTGATCTGTTCCTATATCCGCTATGGATGACGATGGAGGTACCAAACTTGCCACCTTTAATAATCGTTCCGCTAATTTCATTATATATCCTTTTTAGATAAAACAAAAAGACTGAGTCGAATCAACTCAGTCTGTATTTCCATTGGTGGGCCCACCAGGACTCGAACCTGGGACCAGGCGGTTATGAGCCGCCGGCTCTGACCAACTGAGCTATGGGCCCTCTTGCACCAACACATGATATTTTATCAGTAAATTTTCATATCGTCAATATTTTTATATATTAACTAATGATTTTGCTGATTTTTTTAGTTTATTGAGTGCTTTTCCTTCTATTTGACGTATCCTCTCCCGTGTCACATCAAAATATTTCCCTACCTCTTCCAATGTTCTTGTTCGTCCGTCCCGTAACCCGAAGCGGAGCTCAAGAACCTGCCTCTCCCGCTCTGTCAATTCTTCTAAAAGCTCTTCTATTTGCTCACGTAAAAGAATAGATCCGGCTGCATCATCAGGTGCTGTAGCCGTACGATCCATTATAAAATCAACCAGAGTGGAATCTTCTTTCGGTCCAATCGGTGTTTCTAACGAAATCGGTTCTTGCGCTATTTTCTTAACTTCCCGAATCTTGGCAACAGTGACATCCATTTTCTTCGACAGTTCCTCATTTGTTGCCTCCCTCCCTTTTTCTTGCAACAGTTGCCTTGAAATTTTATTTAATTTATTAATTGTCTCTACCATATGCACAGGCACACGTATGGTTCTTGCCTGATCCGCAATAGCCCGTGTAATGGCTTGCCGGATCCACCAAGTTGCATATGTACTGAACTTATATCCTTTTGTATAGTCAAACTTATCTACCGCTTTGAGTAATCCCAAATTCCCTTCCTGGATAAGATCAAGAAACGGTAACCCTCTTCCCAAGTATTTTTTTGCAATGGAAACCACAAGTCGTAAATTGGCGTCCGATAACGCTTTTTTTGCCAAAGCAGCTTCTTTCTTATCTTCATCGGTAGGATTTTCCAGTGTCCCTTTTTCCACAGACTTTGCTAAAGTCACTTCTTCTTCTGCTGTAAGTAATTTGACTGTTCCTATTTCCTTTAAATACAGTTTGACCGGATCATCTATATTTAAGGTTTCCGTCAAATGAATACTTTGCTCTTCACTATATTTTTTCCCCTCGTGTTTTATTTCCTCTTCCAGCAAGTCCAAATCTTCATCCGAGACATCCTCATCAAACCCGACTTCAATATTATTTTCATGAAGAAACTCATAAACTTCACCAAGTTCTTTTTTCGTCAGGTCTTTTTGATTTATAAAATCCACAATATCTTTATTGGACACCGCTCTTTCATCCATCACTTTATCTTTAAGTTCTTCTTCCCATCCTTTTATTTCTTTACGTTTTTGTCCCATAGCATATCTCCCTTTATCAGTAACATGTCGATCTCAAACACCAAGTAATCTGATTTCACGGCTGAGACGGACACACTCCAATTGCTCTTTTTTTGCCTCTGCAGGATCTGTTTCCATGAGTTCTGCCGCTTTTTGTGTATGGATTTTATATTCTTTCTGCAGATAAATTTTTTTTAACGGGCGAATAAACTCCTCAAACGGTACACCTTTGTCAGTTCTGTCAATAACTAACAGTTTGGCCATACGCTGTATATCTTCTCTGCTTAAATAAGCTTCTGCATTTTCCGTAGAGATTCCAATATTTTCTATTTCTTGTAGAACCTTATATAATCTCTCATGGAACGGCTCTACAAAAGAATATTCTTCTAATTGGTTAAATCCTTCAGGCAGCATATGTGCAGATAAACAATAACGCAACAATCCTTCTTCCAATTTTATTTGCTTTTCATCACTGCTATTGATTAATACCGTTTTGTCTTCTTTCGGCACATATTGGGAAATATATACTTTCCCATTATTTTTTTTGGTATAACGAAAAGCTTCACTGCGTATCATTCCCTCATCCATATGTAATGACCGGGCCATTTTCCTTATAAAAGAATTAAACAAATAAGCATTATCCTGTGCTAACAGCACTGCAAACATTTCATTCAAAATTTTTTGTTGCCCGTCCAGAGTGGCACTGTCATATTGCTTGCATAATGACTGAAACAGATAATCCAATGCCGGCTGTGCTTGCTTTATTACTTCTAAATACGCATCTCCGCCATGAAGATTAACAAATTCATCAGGATCTTTTCCCTCACCAATTAACGCGACTCGAAGTTTTAACCCGACAGACCCTGCAATTTCAAGTGCACGCCTCGTAGCATTCTGACCGGCGGTATCCATATCATAGCTGAAAACCACTTCCTCCGCATATCTTTTTAAAAGTCTTGCCTGCTCAACTGTAAATGCAGTTCCTAAAGATGCAACAACATTTTTTATGCCATTGGCATGCAAAGAAATCGCATCCATATAGCCCTCCACCATAATAGCCTGTTTCCTTTTTTTTATTTCAGGCAACGCCTGATAAATCGGAAAAAGCAATCTACGTTTGTTAAATATGGCTGTTTCAGGAGAATTTAAGTATTTTGCATAACTTTCTTCTTCATTTAAAATTCTCCCTCCGAAGGCAACAACTTTCCCCTGTAAATCCATAATCGGGAACATACATCGGTTACGGAACGTATCATAATACCGTCCGTTTTTATAACCCGCTAAACCTGCTTTTAATAATAACTGTTCGGAAATATGTTTTTTTTGTGTGAAATCTTTATGAAGACGATTCCAATTATCCGGGGCAAACCCCAGTTTAAATTCATCAATAATTTCTTTTGACAGATGACGTTTTTCAAAATATGCCATGCCTGCTTTTCCCATATTTGTCTTTAGTAAACAATTATGAAAATAATCGCCTGCCATCTTCGTCACTTCATATAACTTTTGCATCAAAACTAATTCTTGCTTTTCTTCCTCTGACATTTCCTCTTGCGGCATCTCTATATGCGCCAATTCTGCCAGACGGTTAACCGCTTCGGGAAAAGAAAGATTATCTATTTTTTCTATAAAGGTAATAACGTCGCCTGAGGCATGACACCCAAAACAGTAATAAAATCCTTCTTCCGGAGATATGGAAAAAGATGGAGTTTTTTCATTATGAAAAGGACAACACGCCCAATATTTATTTCCCTTTTTCTTCGTAGAAATTCCATAGCTTTGTATAATATCAATAAGCTGATTTCTCTCTTTGATCCGCTGAAGAATTTCTTTATCAAATGTACGCATTATTCTCCTTCTATAAACATTTTAGAAAAGATATAAAAAAACTGACAATTTTTCTTTTGTCAGTTTACCATTCTCCTTTCAAATCATTTAAACTATTTATTGCCGTTTCTTGAATCACTAATTCTCTCTGTGAGTTCTTTCCATCTGGTAATCAAGATTTTTGTATATAACACCGAGTCCAATCCGAAACTGCTCAGTGCATAGGCATCACTCACTTCCACTAAAAGTGTCTTCCCCTCATCGGTGATACCGAAATCCAATGCATAAGCTTTAGGTGCTGATTTATAAGCTTTTACCGCCTTTTTTAAAACATCCGCATCAGGAAACAAGTCCCATTGCCCACGATATGGGCTCAGTCCGACGATTTCCCCTTCCAATACCCAAATACGCCACTCTGATAAAAACTTTACTTTTTCACTGCACCATACATCAATGTCTTCAAGACCTCCGCCCAACTTGATTAAATCTTCTGATTTATCCAGCAGTGTTCCCCGAAATCTTTTAACATCCATTATGGGCTTTACAAAAACATGCCAATACTCCGGATGATTGGTAATTGTAAATAAAGTAGATTGCCATATTCTTCTTCCTGTAAACGATAACAGTTCATCCGGATAATCCAACGGAATTAAAGGAACTCCTAATCTCTCAAGCGCTTCTTTGACATCAGAAAAAGTACCAACAACAAGATCGGTCGGTACATTATCATTTACAGAATATATTGCTTTATACCTGATTACAGGGATATCCAATTTACCACATCCCTGAGCAACAGAATAGCAATTTTGATTAAAAAAATCACCGGAATGTTGTGTCCTGATAAATGCTTTCATGAATCCCTCTCAGAAATAAAAGTGCCAGTATTACAGAATTAATCATAACATTTTTAATGTTGTTGGGCAAGATTCACCAAAAATAGAACAGTGCAACCAATGCTACTGCAAACCGATACAATGCAAATCCGGTCAATGTTGATTTATTTAAAAAACGTAAAAACCAAATAATAGAAGCATAGGCCACTATAAATGATGTTATGAATCCTATGGCGAGCAAAATGAAATCATTGGCAGACAATTGCCCGGCAACCTTATATAAGTCATAAATGCAGGCCATAAACATAAGCGGTACAGCCATGATAAAGGAGAAATCCGCTGCCGCTTTTCGAGATATCCCTAAAAGCAGCCCCCCCGCGATAGTACTTCCGCTACGGGAAAATCCCGGCCATAACGAAAGACATTGAAACAGTCCGATTTTTAAAGCATCCAATGAGGTAATACGGTCTACATCTGTAATCACAAACTTCTTGCGCAGCTTTTCCGCCAGAATCATAAATAAACCACCAATAACAAGTCCGATAATAACGGTTGCGGGACTAAATAATTTATTCTTAATGACCCCGTGACAGAGATATCCGATCGTACAAGCCGGAAACATGGCTATCGCCAAATTCAATAGAGACGGTCCTGTTTTCTTAAACCAATGATGGGTATTCATCATATAAACAAATTTATGGCGATATACCACAATCACTGATAAGATAGCACCTAATTGAATAAACACATCAAACACATCTGCCAATATGCCTGTAAAGTTAAGCATATGTCCGACTATGATCATATGCCCGGTACTTGATACCGGTATATACTCCGTTAATCCCTCTACTACGCCAATGATAAAAGCACAAAAATATTCGTACACTTAAAATTCACCTCAAAATCCACAGACTTATTTGAATAATCATGACACTTCTATTTTTTATCTTTTATTTGCGGATTCTGTGCCAAAATAACACCATCTACTTTTTGTTTACTTATAAAAATAATTAAAATATACTTTTTATCTTTTGAAAAATAAATATAAGAAGTTCTGGGGTATCCTGCCGATACGTCCACTTCCACTTTATGAGGAGCCCCATACAACAATTCTGCTGTGGCAATATCATCTCCAATAGTAAGTCCCCGGCTTGTAATCATTTTCTTATCCGTCAAAAACACCGATTGGATAAATTTTCCTTTCCCTGTAGTTCTGACTGCATATCCGGAGTAATATAAAACTTCTTCTGTAGGATTTGTCAATTTCTTTTCCCATATATCCTGGAAATCCGGGGGTAAAGTTCTAAATAATTTAAATCCTGCCAGACTGAAATCTTTTTCTGAAAAACTTTTTTTACTATTTACAAAGTGGGAATAGTAAGTTCCCGATAGCGCCTCTTTATAAGCAATTTCAAAGGACTTAACTTTATCATCTTTTATTATGAACAGGAGAATTTTATTTCCTTTTGAGTAGAAAAAATAAAACTGCCCTTCCTTTCGACTCCATAAAATATCATCCGGTTTTCCATAAGCCCGAATCACATTTTCTCTGATACTTCCTACAGAAATGTTTCTATTTGTTACTAATGATTTCTCATTTACATAAAAAGAAAGTACCCCTTTTGTATCCATTTGCTTTTTTAATGTCAAATCGCTTCTGTTGGAATAAGCATAAGGCATCTCATTATTGACAGTAACAATTAAACCTTCCCATTGATATTCATTTCTAAGAAAATTGCGGTTTATTTTATTTGCCTGACCTTTTAATTGCCTTAAACGATCAATGGAATCTCCCAATTTGATTCGGCACAAATGAAAATCATTTTCTTGCAATTCATTTCCAGTAATAGAAATAAGGTTATCAAAACCGATATTTTTTTCTGATGTGTTATCATTACTCGTCACAGACGTTTTATCTTCATCAGTTTTTAAATCTGCTACGTGAACCTCTGTGGTCTGTTTTTTAGTATTTTTTTCAATATCCCGGCAGTTTTCAGAAAAAGCAGGACATGCAATCATTGATATGGCAATTGCAGTTGCTAATACTTTGTACTTCATTTTATTCTCCCTATAAAATATTTCTTATTTATTATGTTGGCTGTATGTAGTAAATGTCAAGAACCGCTTGTTATTAAACGCCATTAAAAGAAAAGTGCTGCATGACAGCCAATACATGCAACACTTTTATGTCTGTTAATTTTTATATTTCTTAACAAACCGGGATAACCGCTTCATGGCTTCTTCCAAATTTTCTCTGCCGGCAGCGTATGAAATACGGATATGTTTTTTCCCTTGTGCCCCGAAACATGTACCGGGAACCGTCGCCACTTTCTCTTCTTTGAGAAGCTTGTCACAAAATTCTTCATCATCCATCCCTGTACAACTGATATCCGGAAAAATATAAAATGCTCCTTTAGGCTTAAAAACGGAAAGCCCCATATCTATCAATGCTTTATATACAAATTCTCTTCTTGCTGCATACTCATCAAACATATTTTTTACATCGGCATCACATTCTGTCAATGCAGTAATAGCGCCAAACTGACTGGTGACAGATGCACAAAGAATCTCATACTGATGTACCTTATAAATAGATTCCATAACTTCTTTCGGTCCACATATATATCCTACACGAAGACCCGTCATTGCATATGACTTGGAAAATCCATTCAACACAACGGTTCGTTCTTGCATTCCTGGTAAAGACGCAAAACAAATATGTTCTCCTTCATAAGTCAAATCACAATAAATTTCATCAGATATAACAACCAAGTCATGTTTTGTTGCAAACTCCGCAATTTCCAGTAACGACTCCTTGTCCATGACTGTTCCGGTTGGATTATTCGGATACCCGATAAGAAGTACCTTGGTTTTTTCGGTTACTTTTGCTTCCAATTCTTTCACCGTTAATTTGAATTCCTCTTCTGCATGAGTTGGTACTAATACGGGTTTACCGCCGACCAACCGAACACAGGCCGGATATGCAAGATAAGCGGGGTCAGGAATTAAAACTTCATCCCCCGGGTTTAAAAGTGTCTGCATAGCAACTGTAATTGCCTCCGACACGCCTACTGTAACCATAATCTGATCGGAAGAATCATAAAAAAGATTATACTTTTTTTGGAAAAGATTTTCGATTTCTTTCCGCAGCTCGTATAGTCCCCAATTTGATGTATATGAAGTTTCTTTTTTATTCAAGCTGTCTATACAAGCATCAATAACCTTTTGCGGCGAAGAATAGTCCGGTTCTCCTACCCCTAAAGAAATAACATCTTCCATTGTACTTGCTAAATCAAAAAATTTACGGATGCCGGAAAAAGGAACTTCTTTTACATTTTCCGCAATTTTATTTTCCCAGTTCATAAATTGAATATCCTTTCATAGATTAACTATTTGCAACATCTCTGCCTAATTTTTCACAATTCTTCTGTGCTTCTTCATCCGGATAACCATAGGCCAAAACAGGATTTACAGGGAAATGTGCTCCCGCGAAATGGAGTTCATTATACCATGAGTTCAGCCATGCCCCTCTGCTCCAGCCGCAAGACCCGAAAAGTCCCATCTCTTTCCCCTTTAAATAAGGCTTCAATTTTTCACAAAACGGTTTCATTTCCGTTTCTTCAATAACCTCCACTCCCCATGCCGAACAGCCTAGGATAATACGATGATATGTATTTCCTATTTCAACAGGATCCACATCTGCAACAGGTGCTAACAAAACATCGGCACCGGATTGCTTAGCGCCTACAGCTACAGCTTCCGCCATTGCTTCTGTATTCCCTGTTCCCGAAAAATAAATGATAGCCACTTTATTTTTCATACCGAGCCTCCTCATGTAAAAAAAGAAGCGTCTTAAAAAAGACGCCCCTTTGTTGATCATTAAGCGTTAGCAACAGCTTCTCCCAATGATTTACATGCAGTCAATGCATCTTCATCAGGATAACTATAAGCTTTAACCGGCTCTGCTACTAATTCAATTCCTTCATCATTCAAACGTTGTTTCCAAGTTTCAATCCAATCGCCTTCATTCCATGCGTAAGAGCCGAAAAGTGCCACCGTTTTCCCTTTAAGTTGGGGCAATAATTCCGCAAAGAACGGTTCAAATTCATATTCTTCCAATTCTTCATTCCCCATAGCCGGGCATCCAAGTGCAATATGGTCAAATTCAGCTACATCAGAAGCGGTCGTATCACTTACAAAATAAAGTGCCGTTTCCGCACCTGCTCCTTTTGCTCCCTCTTCCACCGATTGAGCCATAGCTTCCGTATTTCCGGAACCGGACCAATATACAATTACCACTTTTGCCATTTGAAAATCCTCCTATAAAATCGGTTATTATACTACGCCTTTATATTACCTATCTCCTAATGCCTTGTCAATTTGATATTTATTTTATTTTTGCTTTTCAGTCTTATCTTTTATTTGCAAAACCCGCTTATCTTTACGGTCTTTTCTGTTCTTTACCATATCATACAAAGCATCCGTAAATTTTTTCTGTTCCCCATCGGAACTGATTATCCCTAAAGTAATAAAATACCCGTCATTTTCCAATATAACAATGTAATTTGTGTGATAAGTGATATTTCGTTCTCTTCTGTCAAGAATGAATTTCCCTTCCCAATAATGATTCTTTCCCCTCTCATGACGAAGCAGAGGCAAATCTCCTTCGAAAACCGCGCCTTTGGCACTCAATTGTGTATTCAAATATTCAGCAATCAGGTCCATTTGCTCATAGACAGGTTTGTTTCGATAGGATGATTTCCCGATTTCCAGTAAATATGGAGATCCCAGTCTTTGACTGGTCGCCCATCCATAAGAAAAATCAGGAGGGTTTGTGTACGACAGCGTATAGTAGTGCCCGTCTGTCGCGCCTTGTCGAGTAAAATATAAACGGATACCTCCATCTTTCATGAAAGGCAGTGCTTCCTGCCTCCCCTCTTCAACGGAAATAAATTCAGGTACTTCCATCTCTCCAATCCCCGGAAAATACCACTCATCCCTTGCCGTCGAAACATTCATTATTCCTGAAAACATAACCAGACACAAAAATAATCTTTTTATTTTATTTTTCATACCGCTTTCCTTATTTTTTTTGCAACTTTGCCCATGTATCACGCAATCCTACAATCCGGTTACAAACTAAGCACTCGTCAGAACTGTCTTGATCAATAATGAAGTATCCTTTTCGTAAAAATTGAAAACGATCTCCTATTTTATATTTTTTTATGGCTGGCTCTGCTTTTCCTTCAAAAATACTCAATGAATTCGTGTTGATTTTTTCCATAAAATCTTTCCCGTCATCTTGATCATCCGGATCAATCAGATAATCATATAATCGACTGGTTATATTTACAGCCGTATCTGCACAAACCCAGTGAAGTGTCCCCTTGACTTTTCTATCTGCACCGGGCGTTCCACTTCTCGTATCAAAATCTACAGTGCAATGAATTTCCTTGATTTCTTCTTTTTCATCTTTGATTACTTCATCACAACGAACAATATAAGCGCCTTTTAAACGCACTTCCTTTCCTGGCGTCATACGGAAGAATTTTTTTGCAGGATTTTCCATAAAATCTTCCCGCTCTATGTAAATATTTCTGCCGAACGGAACGTCCCGCGAACCCATAGATTCATCTTCCGGATTGTTTTCTACAGTCACATATTCTATTTTATCTTCCGGATAGTTCGTGAGAACCACCTTTACCGGGTCGATAACGGCCATAATTCGGGGCACTTTTGCCTTTAAATCCTCACGAATACAATATTCTAAAAAAGAAATGTCCACAACATTATCGGACTTTGCTACACCGATAAGTTCACAAAATCTCCGCAAGGATGACGGTGTGTATCCTCTTCTTCTTATTCCGCTTATCGTCGGCATACGGGGATCGTCCCATCCGGAAACAACACCGGATTCCACCATCTTTCTCAATTTGCGCTTACTTGTAATCATTGTGCTTACGTTCAGACGGGCAAACTCTATTTGCCTTGGCTTTTCATCCCCGTCAAACGCCTGCAGACACCAATTATAAAGCGGTCTTCTTTCTTCAAATTCCAAAGTACAGATTGAATGTGTAATTCCCTCAATAGCATCTGACAGCGGATGTGCAAAATCGTATAGCGGATAAATACACCATTCGTTGCCTGTTCTATGATGTGTTGCATGAAGAATCCGGTAAATAACCGGATCACGCATAACTACATTAGGAGATGCCATATCAATTTTTGCACGAAGGACCTTTTCTCCATCCTTATATTTCCCCTCTTTCATTTCATGAAACAATTTCAAATTCTCTTCAATACTTCTGTTTCTCCACGGACTTTCTGTTCCCGGATGGGAAAAATCACCCCGGGTATCTCGTATTTCTTCACTTGTCTGGTCATCTACATATGCCAGTCCCATCTCAATTAATTTACACGCAAATTCAAAAAGCTGAGGAAAATAGTCTGATGCATAGTGAACCGGATCTTTCCACTTAAATCCCAGCCATTTTACATCTGATAAAATCGAATTGACATACTCCACCTCTTCTTTCGTAGGGTTGGTATCATCAAATCTTATATTTGTTTCTCCATGATATTTTTCACCCAAGCCGAAATTAAGACAAATGCTTTTTACGTGCCCGATATGCAGATATCCGTTAGGTTCCGGAGGAAAACGGGTTAAAACGCAGTTATCGGCATATACACTGTTTTCAATATCTTTATTCATTTCAACTTCAATAAAATTAGCAGCCGCTCTGTTCTGTTCCATACTCTACCTCACTATTTTCTATAGAAAAATATTTCATTTTCATGTATCATTTTAAATTATTTTAACACAATACACATTCTTTATAAAACAGGATCCACTTAACTAAGAAAGACCATGGTATAATGTTTTAAAATCAGAAGAAAGAGGTGTTTTTATGCAACGGCTCATTTCCTATAATTATCATGGTCTTCGTCAATGGGGTATTTTATCGGCAGACGGAACTTATATATATTCCGCCTCCGATATGGAAGAAATTTATTTTATCCCTCTTGCTGGTACCTTGGATGAATTTATTGCGTGCGGTGAATACGGACTTTTAAATTTATCTGAAATTGTAGAACTTGAAAAAAATAACCATGCTCTACCGCCTATCCCCATTTCAGAAGTAGAAATTACGACTCCCTACCAGCCGAAAAGAAATATTTTTTGTGTAGGAAAAAATTATCGGGCACATGTTGCAGAATTTGAAAACGACGCTACTGCAAAAAATCCTGCCACACCGGTATTCTTTACAAAAGCCACCACTTCCGTTATCGGGCCCAATGAATCAATTGATTCTCATCCGGAAATCACATCTCAGGTAGATTACGAAGGTGAATTGGCCGTCATTATAGGAAAACAAGGTTGTAATATTCCTGAAGAAGATGCCTCCCAACATATATATGGCTACACCATAATCAATGATGTAACAGCTCGGGATTTGCAAAAATCCCATGAACAATGGTTCAAAGGAAAAAGCCTAGACACTTTTTGCCCCATCGGTCCCACCATTCTCGTCGGTCACCGATCCATGTCATTTACAATTCACACAAAAATCAATCAAGTGCTCCGACAGGAGGGTTACACTTCTGACCTGATTTTTTCTATTCCAAAAATTATTTCAATCCTATCGGAAGGAATAACCCTTCTCCCCGGTGATATCATTGCAACGGGAACCCCTCAAGGTGTCGGCATGGGATTGAATCCGCCTGCCTTTTTACAAAAAGGCGATGTGGTAGAAATCACCATTGATCCGATTGGAACATTAAAAAATATAGTGAAGTAAAATTCCATAACAAGAATGTATACAATATGTTTAAACTTCACAAGCACTATAAAACACCGTCCCTTTTTCATAAGGGACGGTGTTTTATAGTATTTTATTATACATTTTTAGCGGTTTCACAAATCTTCGTAAATCCTGCCGGATCATGAATTGCCATTTCCGACAGCATTTTACGATTGACTTCAATGCCTGCCTTTGCCAAGCCTGCAATCAGCCGGCTATATGTCAGTCCGTTCATGCGTGCTGCCGCATTGATACGAATAATCCAAAGTTTACGAAATTCTCTCTTTTTTGCTCTACGATCTCTTCTTGCATAATAGAGCGCTTTCATTACTAATTCGTTCGCTTTTTTAAATTGGGCATGGCGGGCACCTCTGTAGCCTTTCGCCATTTTTATAATTTTTTTATGTCTTGCGTGTGCGGTGACACCGGCTTTTACTCTTGCCATTCTCTCAGTTCCTCCTTATTAGCCGTTCGGCAGCAATCTTGCTACACGTTTGTAATCAGCTTTGGATACCAATGCTGCTTTTCTGAAATTTCTTTTTCTTTTCGGAGACTTCTTTTCTAAGATATGGCTTTTGAAAGCCTTGTTTCTTTTAAACTGGCCTGAGCCGGTCTCAGTAAAACGTTTTGCCGCTGCGCGGCGGGTTTTCATTTTCGGCATTTAATTTTCTCCTTTATTATGATTTTGGACCAATGACCATGGTCATATTGCGTCCTTCCAACTTGGGCGGTTTTTCACGGATAATCAAATCTCCCAGTTCTTTTGCAAACCGCTCAAGCACTTCTTCTCCCAGTTCGGGATGTGTCATTTCTCTGCCCCGGAACATGATGGTCACTTTGACTTTATTTCCGTCATTTAAAAATCGCTGTGCATTTTTTAATTTGACATAGAAATCATGATCTTCAATATTGGGACGAAGTTTAACTTCTTTTAACTGGAAAACTTTCTGCTTTTTCTTTGCTTCTTTGTCTCGCTTTTGTTGCTCGTATCTATACTTGCCGTAATTCATAATACGGCATACCGGCGGACGTCCGTTCGGTGCCACCTCTACGAGATCAAGCCCCTGCTCTTCAGCTGCACGAATTGCATCCCGAAGAGCCATGATCCCCAGCTGTTCGTTTGTATCGCTGACAACTCGTACTTCTTTTGCACGAATTTCTTCATTGATACTAAGTTCCTTTGCTATTCTATTCACCTCCTCAAAATGTATGTGCTGCAAGTGAAAAGCGGACAGCATACACCGTCCGCTTTAAAAGTTCCTACAAAACCTTAGTAGCTTTCGCCTTGTAAGGTGAGAAGCGGATGACTTCTGCTTGCAATCAATCATGCCATATATGTTACCTTATCTATTATATTTTGTCAAACACCACATCTATTAATGATTTTATTTCTTTTCCGGAATATCGTCACGCAAAACCCGATGAGCCATACCGACGGCCACCTCATTAAAATGCAGTACACCGACTCCCACATAAACAGCAACACAGAGGTGTTCTTTCCAGCGGGCAATCCCTATTTTTCCGCCTACATTCATTCCGATCGCCTTGAGTTTAATTTGCTCAATAGCCGATTCCACGGCACCCAAAACGGATCCGTCTCCGACATGGGTATCGCTGATTACGAGCTGCCTTTGGGCGGCTACAATTGCCGATTCATAAATTTTAGGAAGAACTTCTAAAAATTTACCCCCAAAATTAACGGCTACAGCTCGTATTTCCAGCTCCGCCAGTTCTTCTTTTAATTTGTTTTCATCCGCTCTTGTTTCAGAAAGTGCCATACGCAGCGCTGCACGCCCGACGTCACCGCTTTGATATTCTCTTGCCATATTAATAATCTCTGCTCTTGATCTCACGAATTAAATTAGCAATAAACATAGCTAATGATAAAGCCCCTTCATCTCCATTTTTCCGGCTGCGGATTGAAACGGTATGGGATTGCATTTCTTTATCTCCTACCACAAGCATATAGGGTACTTTTTCCAATTGCGCTTTTCTGATTTTATATCCCAACGTATCATTGCCATCTTCAACTTCCACACGGATATGAGATCCTTTTAATGCTTCTGATACCGATTTTGCATATGATAAATGTTTCTCTGTCACTGGAATGATTTTTACTTGTACCGGCGCTATCCAGGTCGGGAACGCTCCGGCAAAATGTTCAATTAAAATACCGATAAATCTTTCCAGTGAACCGTATCCTGCACGATGAAGCATCACTGCACGATGCTTTTCCCCATCCTCACCGATATAATTAACATCAAAGCGTTCCGGGAGCTGCATATCCATCTGTATCGTGCCACACTGCCATGTGCGCCCCAAGCAGTCTTTAATATGAAAATCAAGTTTCGGTCCATAAAAAGCGCCGTCACCCTCATTAACTATATAAGGAACTTTTGCCGACTCAATTGCATCCTTAAGTGCATTGGTAGAAATTTCCCAAAGCTCATCTGATCCCATTGAGTCTTCCGGACGAGTCGAAAGTTCCACATGATATTCAAGACCAAAGACACTATAAAGCTTTCTATACATTTCCATGGTCTTAATAACTTCATCTTTCATTTGCTCTTGCGTCATAAATATATGTGCATCATCTTGCGTAAACACTCGTACTCTAAATAAGCCATGCAAAGCCCCATGAAGCTCATGCCGGTGTACAATCCCAAACTCCCCTACACGCTTAGGCAATTCTCTATAGGAATGCTGCCGAGTCTTATAATAAAGAATTCCTCCCGGACAATTCATCGGCTTTATTGCATATTCTTCCTCATCAATTTCTGTCAGATACATATTTTCTTTATAATGATCCCAATGTCCGGATTGCAGCCAAAGATTCTTGGAAAGAATAATGGGAGTCATAATTTCTTCATAATCAAACTCGGTAAATAACTCTCTTTCATACTCCATCAACTGGTTGCGGACAACCATCCCCTTGGGATGAAAGAAAGGAAATCCCGGTCCTTCTTCATGAAATGAAAACAGGTCTAATTGCTTTCCCAACTTTCTATGATCCCGTTTCTCCGCTTCCGCTCTGACAAATAAGAAATGTTCCAGTTCTTCTTTGTTGAAGAATGCGGTCGCATAAATTCGCTGAAGCATTTTATTCTTTTCATCACCGCGCCAATAGGCTCCTGCCACAGTCATAAGCTTAAATGTCTTTAATTTTCCGGTAGAGCGGATATGCGGTCCTCTGCATAAATCAATAAAATCCCCCTGGCTGTATGTGGAGATTACCGCGTCTTCAGGTAAATCCTGAATAAGTATAACCTTGTATGTCTGATTTTTTTCTTTAAAAAGAGACAGAGCCTCTTCCCTGGTTAATACCTTTTTCTCAATAGGAAGATTTTCTTTACAAATCTTCATCATTTCTTTTTCTATAGCCGCAAAATCATCTTGGCTAAATATATGTTCCGATTCTATATCATAATAAAATCCATCTTCAATAGCAGGACCAATGGCAAATTTTGTTCCCGGATATAAGTGTTGTATCGCTTGTGCCATCACGTGTGCCGCACTATGGCGTAATGTCATCAGCCCTTCTTGATCCTCTTTTGTAAAAAACTCGACTTGTGTACCCTCTGCAATATTTTCACGAAGATCGGTAATTTCACCATCAACCTTTGCTACTACAGCGTCTTTTGCCAAACTGTTGGACATGCGTTTAACCGCTTCAAATAAAGGAATCGGCTTTTCAAATTCTAATTCTTTCCCATCTTTCAATCTGATTTTTATCATAATATCCTCTTTTCTTTCCGGAGATAAACCCATACTCGGGAATACATCTCATAATTAAAAATAAAAAACTTTCATCCCTAAGGGACGAAAGTTTGATTCCGCGGTTCCACCCAAATCAGAGCATTGCTCCACTTGATTGACTTATAACGATGCCAAATCGTGAAAACATACTTTTTTTCCGTTTTCCTGTTCAAGAGTGGTAACGCACGCATCCTCATATCCGTTTACACCGGCCACGGATTCTCTTAAATGAAAAATGAATACGCCTTGTCTCTGTCTTTACATTTATATTTGTTATGATACACCTTTTTTCAGTTCTGTCAATATTTTATATTACACCTCTTCAAAATAAGTAACAAAATCCATATTACGCAGGCATTCCTTAAACTCCATCTTTTTCCCATGATAGGGAAGCTTTACGGAAACGGTGGCAATCGGTATATTTCGTCCCAACCTGTCCTTTCTGAAATCCAACTCAACTATATTGACGTTTTTATTTCGAAGCTCTTCTATAAATTTTCGAATCCCCTCACCGTCTTTAAACTCAAGGTACAAGTCTATGTTTTTAGAATTTCTGTGCATTTTTTTATCCAGCGGATCCAACACTTTTAAAATAACAATAATAAATACAAGCGCTAAAATCGTTCCTTCTGCAAATCCAATCCCTGCCGATAACCCTATCCCTGCACAAGCCCATAATCCTGCTGCCGTTGTAAGTCCTTTCACCTCATTTCTGCCGGTAATCATAATCGTACCGACTCCCAGAAATCCGATTCCGCTGATGACCTGTGCTCCTATACGGGTGATGTCCGTATTGGAACCGGGAAATTCACGAAAAACATATTCATTAACGATCATGGACATCGCAGCACCAAGACAAACCAGTGCATGAGTCTTTATGCCGGCCCCTTTATTTTTATAACCTCTGTCCAGTCCGATGATAACGCCTACTGCAGTCGCCAATGTCAAGCGCAGAAAGATTCCTACCACGCTCCATTCCTTAATTAAATTTATGATCGCTTCAAACATAAATCTCTTTCCTTATGATTTACAAATTATTCAAATATATTTATTTCATCATAGCAAATCTAAAAATCAATAACCAATATTTTTTTATCCTATGAAATTTTTCGAAATAAAAATACCTTTCGCTTGTAATTTAAAATAGCAAAAGGTATCCGGATATGTTATTTCAAATTTTTAATAAAATCTATGACTTCTCTTTGCTTTTCTCTTAAAAGATTTCTATCCCCTTTAGTCTCCATGTTAAATCTGATTAACGGTTCCGTATTGGACGCACGAAGGCTGAATCTCCATTTTGAAAAACTCATTCCCAATCCATCAATATGTTGTATTTCAACTGCTTCTCGTTCATATTTTTTCTCTACTTCAGCTAATATTTTATCTACCCCTGAAACGGGCAAATTGATTTCCCCGCTGCAAGGATATTCACTTTCCATCTCTTCAATCAGCTCATGTAATGACCTTCCGGTTTCACTTATTATCTGTGTCACAATCAGCCATGGAATCATACCGCTGTCACAATAGGAGAAGTTTCTAAAAAAATGGTGGGCACTATTTTCCGCCCCATATATCCCTTTTACTCTTCTCATCGTTTCTTTCATAAAGGCATGACCGCCTTTAGATCCCACCGGTACACCTCTCAGTTCATTGCAAACCTTTTGAATGCACCAATATACCCGTGGGTCATGAACAATAGTTTCCCCCTCATTTCTTTGCAAAAAATATTTGGCAAGTAATGCCACCATATAATATCCTTCTACAAAATTTCCTTTATGATCAATAAAAAAACACCTGTCAAAATCACCGTCCCAGGCAATTCCCAAATCCGCTTTTTCTTTTAACACGGTATCTACTAACGGCTCTCTGCATTTTTCCAACATCGGATTCGGAACGCCATGAGGGAAATCAGGATCAGGATTCATATAAAGCTCAATAAAATGAAACGGCAAGTGCTTCTTTAAATTTTCAAAACAAATATTCGCACAACCATTCCCTGCATCAACAACTATCTTTAATTGTTTTAATTTTTCTACATCAATGAAGGTCAACAAGCATTTTATATAATCTTCCATAATGTTTTTAGTATATATCTGTCCTTTATTTTTGTTTTCCGCAAAATCTCCAGAAAATGCCAGCCTTTCTATATCTTTTAATCCGCTGTCCGCACTGACAGGAATCCCTTCCTCACGAACAATTTTAATTCCGTTATTATCCGCCGGATTATGGCTGGCAGTAATCATGAATCCTCCATCCAGACCATAATGGAACGTAGTAAAATAAACCATTTCCGTACCGCAAAGCCCAATATTATATACATCTGCCCCACCATCTGTTAATCCTTTTATAGCGGCTTCACAAATTGAAAGAGAACTTGGGCGGATATCATAGCCGATGCTCATTGTTTTAGGATGATATAGCTCTGCATAAGCACGTCCCACACGGTAGGCAAGGTCTTCATTGATTTCAGTAGGAACCACTCCACGGATATCATACGCTTTAAATCCCGTATGAGTCATTTCTAAATGATTATCAATCATCTTTTTCATCCTCCTCTTTTTGCAAAATATGACTATATCCATCTGCGCCGTACATCAGTGCCCGCTTTACCCGGCTTATTGTAGCTGTAGATGCACCGGTAGCCTCTTCTATATTTTCATATTTTTCTCCCCGCCGCAGCATCCTTGCCACTTCCAATCGTTGTGACATATCTCTTAATTCATTAATGGTGCATAAATCTTCAAAAAACTCATAGCATTCTTCTCTCGTTTCAAGTCGTAGAATCGTATCAAATAATTTATCATTCAACTCATTTACCAGTCTTTGGTTGACACTCATAGGGAACTCCTTTCGTCTGTGAGAATGTATTCATTTGACTTTTACGCTTTACCGTATTATAGCATTTCTGTCACAAAGTATACAAAATATCGGTGTTGACTTTTTTCTATTCAACATGTAAGATAGCGTCATATATTTAAATAAGAATCACACGTATGAAATTCATCAGGAGTAGCGGAGGGACTGGCCCAATGAAGCTACGGCAACCATTCTTTATGAAAACGGTGCCAAGTCCAGCGGGTACATAATCCGGAAGATGATGTTTGCAGAACTTTCATCTTCTGATGAAGGTTTTTTATTTGTAAGGAGAAATCTATGATTGAACTAAAGCATATCAATAAAACCTTTGGGAAATACAAAGCTTTGGATGATATCAGTCTGACAATCCGGGATGGCGAAATTTTTGGAATTGTCGGACAGTCCGGTGCGGGGAAATCAACTCTTGTCCGTTGCATTAATATGCTGGAACCGCCAACTTCCGGTGAAGTGATTGTCAACGGGAAAGATATGATGAAATTATCCGGCAAAGAATTAAGAGAGGAACGAAAGAATATCGGTATGATATTCCAACACTTTAACTTACTTTCCAATCGTACCGTTGACCAAAATGTAGCATTCCCTTTAGAGCTGTCAAACGTCCCCAAAAATGAACAGAAAAAGAGAATTGATGAGATCCTTGAATTAGTGGGACTTACAAGTTATAGAAATAAATATCCTTCGCAACTTTCCGGCGGACAAAAACAAAGAGTCGGTATTGCGAGAGCCATTGTTTCCCATCCCTCTGTACTGCTTTCTGATGAAGCTACCAGCGCATTGGATCCTCAAACCGTACAGTCTATTCTCCAACTTTTAAGAGATATCAATAAAAAAATGAGGATAACCATTATTTTAATTACCCACCAGATGGAAGTCATAAAAGAAATCGCACAGCATGTGGCAGTCATAGAGCATGGGAAAATCATTGAAGAAGGCTCTGTTATTGATTTGTTTACCAATCCGCAAACGGAAACACTTAAAAAATTTGTCGGTTCGGCTATGTCTTCCGAATTGCCGAAACAACTGTCTCACATGGATATCCGGCAAGAGAAACATTCCGATACTGACGGTACTTTAATTTCTTTATCATTCCGAGGTGATGTAACCAATGAACCGATCATTGCCAACCTTATAAAAGAATATAATCTGGATGTAAGTATTCTTTACGGATCTATTGATTACATTCAAAATATTTCTTTTGGCCGTCTTCTTATTATGATTACCGGTCATGACAAGGATATGATAAGCGCACTGGACCACTTAAAATCTTTACCTATTACAAGCGAGGTGATTGGCTATGTCCCCCACAATGTTTGATTTACTTCTGAAAAGCTTGGCGGAAACTTTATATATGCTTTCAATTTCTGCCATATTAGCCGCCATCGTCGGAATTCCTTTAGGCATACTTTTAGTTGTCACTGAAAAAAACAATATCTTATCTTGCGCCATGATTAATAAACCGCTTTCTTTTTTAATTAACATGGTTCGTTCAATTCCTTTTATCATCTTAATGGTGGCTATTATTCCTTTTACCAGACTGGTAGCCGGAACTTCTATCGGAACTACGGCAGCGATTGTTCCGTTAACATTAGCCGCCATTCCTTACACGGCCCGCCTGGTAGAAACGTCAATTCGTGAGATCCCCTCCGGTTTGATTGAAGCTGCCGAATCCATGGGCGCTTCACCTGTACAAATCATTCGTAAAGTGCTTATCCCGGAAGCACTTCCTTCTGTCATTCAAAATATAACCGTAGTCATTGTTACTCTGATCGGCTCTTCCGCTATGGCCGGTACAATTGGCGGCGGCGGGCTCGGTGACTTGGCAATACGTTATGGCTACCAGCGTTTTCAGGCAGATATTATGATTGCCACCATCTTAGTTCTTATTGTTATCGTTCAGCTTATCCAATGGATCGGAAATTTATTATCCCGAAACGTTAATAAAAAGTAAATTTCTATATTTTAAAATCCTCTTTTCACCGGAACTGATTTCACGGAAAAGAGGATTTTGTTTTTATGCATTTCAAATTGTTATTTCATCTCTAATGCAGATTTAGCCAGTTGATCAGCCATTTCATTGTAAGTAACACCGGTATGGCTTTCCACCTTATGAAAATGAACTGTAAGCTCTTGTTTTATGGATGCATAATAACTTTGCAGAGCTCTCGTTCCTTTTTTATTTGCTTTCCATTCTCCGGTACACCATTTTTCTATTCCTGCATAATCATAATAAAGATCCAGCTCACGAATCCCTTTATGTAAACAAGTTTCCATGGCATAAGCGGCTCCATGGATTTCTCCCGCCACATTTCTCATGGCCGCTTCTTCCGGATTAACTATTTTTTCAGCATAGGTTTCCAATTCATCCTTGTAAATAAAAACCACTCCAAAAGAAAAACTGTCCGGTTGATCCGGCATATAAGAACCGTCTACATAAGCAATCATACATCCAGAATCTCTACTGGCGTCCGTTGTCACTTTATTAGAGGAATGAACATCAAGATATTGCTCCGCTTCTTCTTTTGAGTAAAAGCCTTTATACTCTGCTCCGGCATACCCTATAACCTGTTGCCTGCATTCTTCCCAATCTTTAAAAAGTCCTGTTTTTTTCCCCTTTCTTACGGCATACCACGACTTCTTTCTAGCCATTTTTATCCTCCATTGCTTCTTTACCTATATGGTACTATAAATATATATTAAATGTACACAAGGATAATAAATGAATAAATTAAAAATTCTTCACCTATTCCCGGCACTTACCGTTAAAAACTATCGTATTTTTTTTATTTCCCAATGGGCTGCCTTGATGGGGCTGTGGATGCAATTAACGGCCCAGCAATGGCTTGTTTATGAAATTACCCGGTCTCCTCTTTTGCTTGGGCTGCTTAGCACTATGCAATACTTGCCAAGCCTGCTCTTTTCATTGTGGACCGGTTTTTTGATTGACAGGTATAAAAAGAAAAATATTTTATTCATTACCCAGTTTTTGTATATGCTTCAAGCTTTTTTCTTGGGATTTATCCTTTGGACCGGACACACAAATTACCAATGGATTTTATTATTTGCTTTTTTGCTGGGAACTATTGACTGCATAGATTTACCGGCCAGAATGGCATTTATGCCTCATCTGGTCGGCAAAGATTTCTTGAAAAGTGCTGTCAGCCTTAATTCCACCAATTTCAATATCACACGCATGTTAGGTCCTATACTTGCCGCATTTTTACTTTCCTATTTCAGCTACAGCACTATCTTTTTCTTAGATTCACTTTGCTTGATTCCCATCTTAGTCATGTACTATTTTTTAAAAGTTGATGAACCTCTTTCTCTTGACCGAACCAAAAATGTACCGGATGAAATCAAAGCCGGGATTTCTTACACATGGAAACATAAAACTATTTTTTCAAACTTGCTCGGCGTTGCCGTTGTCAGCGGTCTGATATTAAACTTTGGAACTTACGGACCTCCTTTTGCAGATCAAATTCTTCATGCCGGACTGGACGGGTTTAGTAAAATTCTTTTTTCCGTAGGTACCGGATCTATGATCGGAGGTCTTCTTTCCGCTTCCGGAAAAAAAGTACCTACCCAGTCCACTCCATTTTATTCATCTCTTCTCTGTGGGCTATCCCTGGTTTTAGTCAGTCAAACTTCCCAGTTTTATCTTGCTCTGTTTTTATATGCGGCGATCGGATTTACTGCCATCATAAGCATTGTAAACTTTAACACAATCATCCAATTTGAAACAAATCCCATCTATCTTGGACGTGTTATGAGTCTCTACGGATTGGTATTTTTAGGTGCCACTCCTTTCGGCAGTCTTATTGTCAGCACTACGATTGAATACTCAGGAACTGCCAATGGACTTCTTGCAATCGGTCTGCTTGATATCATTTGTATTTTATTTATTAAATTTTTTTACTGGAAATAACAAGAAAGCATGCCTATGTTAGAGAAAGCAATAAAATTTTTCCCTGCATTACAAATAAAAAATTACCGAATTTTCTGGATGACCCAGTGGATCGCTCTCATCGGATTTTGGTTGCAGCTTACCGCCCAGCAATGGCTCGTCTATAGGCTGACCGATTCCGCTATTCTTCTGGGTATACTTTCTGCTTGTCAATTTGCCCCCAGTTTTCTCTTTACACTCGGCGCCGGTATATGGATTGACCGGCATAACAAAAGAAAAATTCTTATGGGTACGCAGTTTATGTATGTTATACAGGCAACACTCTTGGGACTGTTATTGTGGAGCGGTTACGAAACCTATTACTGGATTTTGTTCTTTGCCTTTTTTTGCGGCACCATTGATGCCTTTGATATGCCTGCACGACTTGCTTTCATGCCTGAATTGGTAGGGAAAGATGCACTCCACAGTGCTATCAGTTTAAATTCGGCAAATTTCAATATTACCCGTATGTTCGGTCCTCTACTGGCCGCATTTCTTTTATCGTATCTGTCTTACAGTTCTTTGTTCTTTCTGAATGCCTTATCTCTCATTCCTATTTTATATGCCTATCAACACATTAAAGTAGACTCTCCCTCTTATACCGGAGAAAAAAAGCATCCTCTTAAAGAATTGGTTAGTGGTCTACAACTGGCAAAACAAAACCCTGTTATTCTTTCCAACTTGATTTCTCTCGGAATTGTAAGCGGACTGATTTTAAATCTGGGTACTTACGGTCCGCTTTTCGCCGATCGGATTCTCCATGCCGGATTGAACGGATTCAGCTTTATATTATTTGCCAGCGGTGCGGGAGCTATGATCAGCGGAATCATATCCGCCTCATCCTCTAAAAGTTTTTCCCAAGAAAAGATTTTTATCTTAGCCGGCTTATGCGGATTTACTTTAATGTCGGTAAGCCAGGTATCAAATTTTTATGTATCCATGTTTATTTTTTCTTTAGAAGGTGCTGTTACCATCTTATTTCTTATTAACTGCAATACCATTATACAAGCCGCGGCTCCCAAAGAATTTATAGGAAGAATTATGGGACTATACACTTTCTTATTTTTAGGAAGTGCCCCTTTCGGCAGCCTTTTCGTGAGTTTTATTTTGGAAACATTAGGAACTTCTCAAGGACTGTTCATTGTAGGATTATTAACTATTTTACTCATCAGTCTTACCGCTTTCTTTTATTATAAGAAAAAGAACTAACTCGTAAGAAATAAAAAATCTTCTTCAGGGTCTGACCGCTTCATAACCCGAAGAAGATTTTTTTTATATTTCTTTTATCTTTCCAATAATGTTTGTTGTTGAATATCCTTTTACAAACGGCAGTATCTCTACTTTTCCGGCGTATTGTTTCCCCGCCACTTCTTCTGCCTGATAATCTCCTCCTTTAACTAAAATATCAGGCTTTAAAAGAGATAATAACCGTTCCGGTGTATCTTCCTCAAAAATGACAACCCCGTCTACCATACAAAGAGAAGCAAGCATAAACGCACGATCCGATTCGTTATTGACAGGGCGTTCTTCTCCTTTTAACTTTTTAACGGATTTATCAGAATTTAATCCTATTATGAGCCGGTTTCCCAAAGAAGCCGCCCGCTGCAAATACGTAATGTGCCCTCTGTGAAGAATGTCAAAGCATCCATTGGTGAAAACAATCTTTTCTCCCCGGTTTCTCCACAATGCAATCTGTTCCTGCGCTTCTGTCCAACTTAACGGTTTATATCTCCTCGGTGCAGATGCAGCATCATACCAAACTTCAAACAACTCTTCTCTTTTTACCTGATATGTTCCCACTTTTGACACAGCGATTCCTGCCGCTGCATTGGCCAATTTAAGAGTCGTTTCTATATCTATATTTTCCGCCGTAGCTGCCGCTAATACGGCCATAACGGTATCTCCCGCCCCTGATACATCAAAAACCGACTGCGCCACCGAAGCTTTATGCATCGTTCCCATATGATTAATACAGGTTAATCCTTTTTCCGATCGTGTAACAAACAGATTTTTGAGATGATATTTCTCTCTTATTATTCGTCCTGCTTCTTCTATCTCTGTGTCTTCATTTCCTATCATTTTTCCGATACAATCCGACAGTTCCTTAATATTAGGAGTGATTCCATAAGCCCCGTCATATTTTTCCCAATCTGACCCTTTGGGGTCTATCAGCACCGGAACTCCATATACACCGGCCAATCGGATCACTTTTTGTGCTGACACAGATGTCACCATTCCTTTTCCGTAATCAGAAAGAACAATGCATCCCAATTTATTTTTTAAAAGTTTCTCAAGCCAAGACAAAAGCTGTTCTATTTCCGTATCTCCAAGTGTTTTTTTCTCTTCGTAGTCAAGACGCAGCATTTGCTGTCCCGCACCGAGAATCCGGATCTTTGATGTCGTTTGATAATCAGAATCCGTTAAGACCCCTGATTCATCTATGTTAAATTCTTTACAAAGTTTTCCCAATTCCTGTCCGTCAGCATCTTTCCCCCGCATTCCCGCCAAATAAACATGGCAACCCAAGGCGCTTAAATTGGCCGCCGTGTTTGCCGCTCCGCCGGGAATCGTTCGTTGCGATTTCACCAAATGAACCGGAACCGGCGCTTCCGGCGATATGCGATCAACAGTACCTGTAATATAGCGGTCAAGCATGATATCTCCGATAACGGCTATGTGGGCTTTTTTTATTTGCCTTTGTAAAAAATCTTCTCCTATATTTCTCATATTTTCCCCTAAATAAATTCTTTCATGTACACTTTTTAATCAATTATACCATTACTTATGAAGTCAATAAAAAAAGAATTTGCAGATTATCTTATCAACAGCAAATTCTCTTTTGGTTTTAAATTTGATAAATACGCATTGCGTTTTCTTTTGTTTGGCAAATAACCCGGTCAACTGATATTTCCTTTATTGCGGCAATTTCTGATGCCACATAAATGACATTCCCCGGATGATTTCTTTCTCCCCTATGTGGCGGCGGAGTCAAGTACGGACTATCCGTTTCTATTAGTATTTTGCTTAACGGAAGTTCTCTTGCCACTTGCTTTAGCCTTGTGCTTTTGGGAAATACCAATGACCCTGAAAAGGATATGAAAAAGCCAAGTTTTATAAGTTCTTTGGCAAACTCTATACTCCCGCTGAAGCAATGAAGTATCCCTCTTACTCTATTATCTTTAAACTCTTTCAAGATTTGAAGTGTATCGCCATGCGCATCTCTATCATGAATAATAACAGGTAAATTAAGCTCAATACCGATTTTTATTTGACGTTTAAACCATTTTTGCTGTATTTCCTTTGGACTGCGAAGATAATAGTAATCAAGACCGATTTCTCCAATGGCTTTTATTTTCTTATGTTGTTCTGCCAATTCCGCAATCTTTTCCAACACTTTTTCATTGACAAAACGGGACTCATGCGGATGAATACCCACAGCGCCATACAAGTGAGAATATTTGTCTACAAGATTCACCGTTTTTATGCTCGTTTCTAAATTTTCAGAAGGGCATACTACATAATCAAGCTTTTGGAATGTATCAGTAAGTATTTCGTTCCGGTCTGCATCAAACTGCTTATCATACAGATGGGCATGGGTGTCAAACGGCTTCATTATTTGACCTTTGCTCCTGCCGGCATATCTACAAACGGTACAACCAATTTACCATCTTTTGATGCAGCCAGAATCATTCCTTGCGACTCAATCCCCATCAATTTTACAGGTTTCAAATTTGAAACGAAAATGACGTGTTTACCAATCAATTCACCCGGCTCATAGTATTCGGCTATACCGCTTACCACACTCCGCATTTCATCCCCCAATGAAACGGTCATATGAAGTAGTTTTTTTGATTTCTCGACTTTTTTCGCCGTCAAAATTTCTGCAACTCGCAAATCGGTTTTAAAGAAATCATCAATCGTAATTTGTGGACTGATTTCTTTTTGTTTTACCACAACTTTTTCAGACTCATCCGGCTCTTTATCCAATTCAATACGGGGGAAAATCGGATCTCCTTTATGGATCTTAGTCCCTTCTTCTATTCCGCCCCACGAAAGATCTGCATATATTTTTTCTTTAAAATCGTTAAGACCCAATTGTGTCCATATTTTTTCCGCAGCTATCGGAATAACCGGTTCTACCATGAGGGAAACAAAACGCATTCCTTCACACAAGTGATACAAAACGGCATCCAATACAGGCTTCTGTAAATCTTCTTTTGCCAAATTCCAAGGCATGGTCACATCAATATATTTATTTAATGCTCTTACATATGTCCATACAGCTTTTAAAGCATCATTAATCTTCCAGTCATTCATATTCTGCCGAAAAATGGACAACGTTTCTTCTGCATGGCGTTCTATTTCAGTGGAGGCTTCATAAACAGAATGGTTCAGCGACGCGTCCCCTTTTGATATAAATCCGTTTCTATATTTTTCTATCATAGATAGACTGCGGTGCAGCAGATTTCCCAAATCATTTGACAAATCGGAATTAATACGGTTAATCAGACGTTCCCGGCTGAAATTACCATCCTGTCCCAATTGGATATCGTTTAAGAGGTAATAGCGGATTGCATCAGAGCCGAATTCCTGCAGCAACGGAATCGGATCCACCACATTTCCTTTAGACTTAGACATTTTTTCACCGTCAACGATAAGCCAGCCATGCCCATAAATTTTTTTAGGTAATTCTATCCCCAGACTCATCAGCATAATCGGCCAGATGATGGCGTGAAATCTCACAATTTCCTTACCGACTAAGTGCACATCAGCCGGCCAAAACCGGGAAAATTTTTCGGGATTATCAATAATGCCTGCGGCGGTAATATAATTCACTAAAGCATCAAACCAGACATAAACAACATGCTTAGGATCAAAGGGCACAGGAATTCCCCAAGTGAAGCTTGTCCTTGACACGCAAAGATCTTCCAATCCGCTTTTTACAAACTTGATCATTTCATTTCTGCGGGAAGCAGGTTGTATAAAATCAGGGTTTTCATCAATAAATTCCAACCACTGTTCTGCATATTTTGACATTTTAAAGAAATAGGCATCTTCACTGATTCTTTGCAACGGACGTCCGCAATCAGGGCAAATATGATCTTTCGTCAATTTATTTTCCGGCCAAAACGCTTCATCAGGTATGCAATACCAGCCCTCATATTTTCCCAGATAGATATCTCCTCTGTCATAAGCTCTTTGAAAAAGCATCTGTACAACCTTACCGTGTCTTTCTTCCGTTGTCCGGATAAAGTCGTCATTACTGATATTTAATTCCCGCCAAAGTTGCTTAAAAAGAGACACTATATGATCCACATACTCAATGGGGGTCACTCCCGCTTCTTCCGCTTTTTCTTCTATTTTTTGTCCGTGTTCATCCGAACCTGTCAAAAACATGACATCATAGCCGTCAAGCCGTTTAAAGCGAGCCATACTGTCGGCAATAGAAGTGCAATAGGTATGCCCGATATGCAGTTTTGCACTCGGATAATAAATAGGTGTTGTAATATAATACTTCGGTTTTTCGTTCATCATAAGCCCCCTGCTGTTTTGATTTATTTTATAGATTTAACATGAACATCTCATTCAATCGCTTCTTTATGATTTAAAAGATATTGATAAACTTCCCGCCGGGATAAGTGATAAGTCCGGGAAATCTCTCTTGCCGCTTCTTTTATGGAGCTCGTTTCAGACAATTCAAGGGCTGCCGTCTCCCAAGACATATCCTTGTCTTCTTTTATCTCCGACTCTTCTGAAATTCCATCTAATAAAACAACATACTCTCCTCTTGGTGATGTTATTTCCAATGTGCCCAGCAGTTCATCCAAGCTCCCCCGCTGAAAAGTCTCAAACTTTTTTGTAAGTTCCCGGGCTAAAACAGCTTTTCTGTTTCCCAGCTCATTTCTTAATACGGCAAGTGTTTCTTTTAACCTATGAGGTGCCTCATAAAAAATAAGTGTCACCGGCAAGTGCTGTATATCGGATAACAGCTTTTTCTTCTTCGCTGTTATTTTTGGTAAAAATCCGATAAAAAGAAATTGCCGGGCATCCAACCCGGATGCTATCAGTGCGGTTAATGCCGCATTCGGTCCCGGAAGAGGTACGACTTTAATTCCCGAATCAAGCGCCAGTCTGACCAAATCCGCTCCCGGATCGGAAATAACAGGCATTCCCGCATCGCTGCACTGGGCCACAGATTTTCCCTTTTTAAGCAATTCTATAATCTTTGGTCCCGTTTCCTTTTTGTTGTGTTCATGATAGGAAATAATTTCCCTGGAAATATGAAAATGATTTAACAAAATGCCGGAATGCCTTGTATCTTCCGCTGCAATTAAATCGACATTTTCCAAAACGGAAATCGCCCGTTGTGTCATATCCGATAAATTTCCTATGGGGGTCGGCACAAGATATAATGTGCCGGACTCTATTTCATTCATCTGTTTCCTTTCCGTATATTTCAAGAATTTCATCTGTATACGAACCGTCAGGATTATGGATAAAAAGAGGTTCTTCTATTAATAATTCTGGATTTCCGCCATATTTCCATTCCACAAGAACCCTGATAGCCCCATGACCGTATCCTGTATAAACCGGCCGGACTCTTTTAGGCTCCATCCTGTATGCCCGCCCTAATGAAATCAAATCGGCCAGGCGATCTGCTCTATGCACCATCGTTAATCGCCCTCCATACTTCAAAAGATACCGGGCCGTGGAAAACACTTCATCCAGAGTCGCATGAATTTCATAACTGGCAGAGGCCACTCCATCACTGTTACTCATACGTCCGCTTCCCACCTCACGATACGGAGGATTAACAACTACAGAAGTAAAGTAACCGGACGGAAAGAATTCTTTTGCTTTGCGATAATCCGATTCCAGCACATGAATGATATCTGTTTTATGATTATTAGCCACATTTCTTTTCGCCAAGTCCGACATGACCGGATTTATTTCAAAAGCCACAATATCTTTAGCTCCCAGTGATGACAGCAGAAGTGAAATAACGCCTGTTCCTGTTCCCAAATCTGCTATCCGATCATTATTTTTCAGCGTCACATAATGGGCCAACAGTACAGAATCCAACGAAAAGCAAAACTGATCCGGTCTTTGAATGACTTTCATACCGTCCCTGACAAGATCATCCAAGCGTTCTCCATCATTTAAAATCCATTCACTCATTTTCGACCTGTTCCACTGAATCCCAGGGCATCATTTTAGTTTGACCGCCATCCATCTGTATTCTTACACTGCGCTTTTGCGGATTCACATATACAATCTGCCCCTCTCCCTCATCTGAAATGACTTTCATACCAACCCGGAATGTCTTATTGGCATTCTGCATAAGCGGACAGTTTCTTTTATGAGAAGTCCCGTTATATTGATCATTTTCATAACGGAGACAGCACATCAATCTTCCGCAAACACCGGAAATTTTTGTCGGATTCAATGACAATCCCTGATTTTTAGCCATTTTAATGGAAACCGGGGCAAACTCACCTAAGTATGTAGCACAACATAAAGGTCTGCCGCAAGGTCCGATTCCATTTACCTGCTTTGCCTCATCCCTGACTCCGACCTGGCGCAGTTCGATCCGTGTATGGAATACCGATGCCAATTCTTTGACGAGTTCACGAAAATCTACCCTGCCGTCGGCAGTAAAAGAAAATACAATCTTACTTCTATCAAAAGTATACTCCGTTTCAAGAAGTTTCATCGGTACTTTAAATTTTTCTATTTTTGACAGGCAGATATCATAGGCTGCTTCTTCCCTTTCCCGGTTTCTCTCCGCCTGCATTTTATCTTTTATCGTAGCTTTTCTCACAACCGGCTTTATCGGACCGTTATCCTCTGCCGCTGAGTCTTTTCCCGGTATCATAACAATATATCCGTATTCCATGCCCCTGGAAGTTTCGACAATCACCGGATCATGAAGTTCCAAATCCAAGCCGTTAGGGGAAAAATAATAAATTTTACCGGCTTTTTTAAAACGAACACCCACCACTTGTTCCATTTATTTGCCTCTCTGTATATGTTGTAATTCAATTAAAATCATATCCCATATATTTTTGATTGAAATATATCTGCGACAAGCTGTTTCTGCCGTTTGCAATACACCTATCGCTTTTTCCGCCCGCCCGTTACTCCATGAGGGCGCAACTTCTCTTTCTCTTTCCGATACCTGTACGCACCTCTCCATTGAAAGTCCGGGATTTGCAGAAATAACCAATAAATCCCGCCCTACCAAAATAATCCAGCGGAGCATTCTCAAAAAATCACTACGCTCTTTCATTTCCCATCCTGATAGTACCGAGAAAGGCGATTTACTCCAAGTCAGCGTTTCCCAAAAAATCATCGCCTGCTCAGGTTGCCTATTTTCAGTTTCGCTGCATATGTCTAAAGTAATACCCGGATTCCCTTCTGATAACTGATAAACCATTTCTTCTGTCAGCCTGTCGGTAAATTTATATTTTTTAGGATCCGATACCGCCAGCTCATGATACTCTTCCCGGGATAACGGAAAGAAGGGGAAGCTTTCACTTCGTGACCGGATTGTCGGCAACAGCGCATGTATATCATGAGTAACTAAAATGAAATACAAATTTCCTACCGGTTCTTCCAATGTTTTTAACAGTGAATTGGATATAACCGGCATCATTGTCTGTGCCTCATCAATAATACACACTTTCGGATTTTCATCAAAAACAAACATCGCTTCCGTAAACGCACGAAATTGTTCTATTTTCAATTCCATACCTAAAGGATGGATATACCAGACACTATCTTTGGCTGCTGTTAGAACAGGTACTTTATCAGCATATTCTTTCCACGCTTCCACTTCTTCCCAAAATGTATCGGCGGCTCCGGTCAACAAGGCTGCCAAGTCAAGCGCGGCTGTCGTTTTTCCTAAACCTTCCTCTCCATAAAATATCATGGTATGAGGAACTCTTGCGCTGTCCAAAAGCCTTTGCAATTCTTGTTTCAGTTTTTTCTGACCGTACACGTGAGAAAGAAAACCGCTCATTTTGATATACCTGCATAAAAGTGTAATAAAATTTATTTTTTATTTTATCATTTATATCGTCACATAGCAAAAAAACAGAGACTTACCGCCCTGTTTTACTTGCTGAATAATTATTTTATATTTTTATTTTAAAATATCCAACACTTCTAAAATGCCCCCGATACAAAGAAACTCTTTTTCTTTGCAAAGAAGTGACAGACGTTCCCCTCCCGGTCCGCCGGAAACGCCTATAAAATTTGCCCTTACTGATTCTGCCCCTAATAAGTCAGAATAGGAATCTCCGCAAATGTAAATCTCATCTCCCGCCATAACTTTTCTGGTTCCATCCATATAGGAAGGATATTGACTCTTATCATTTCCATAGATACCGCACAAATAGATAAACGGATGCGGTTTATCTAAAAAGATACCGGCCGATTCACGGGATACCGTGTCCGCATCACTGGCGGTTCCGATATATTGCGTTTCGAATTCCCGATACCAGCCAAAATTTTTAAAAGGGATTTCCATTTCCTCCCTAACACGCCCTGTAGCAATACCGATTTCATAGCCCCGTTTTTTTAATTCCCGAAACATATGAGCTATTTTATCCGGTCCGGCTAAAGCGATTTCTTTTTCAAGGAAGCCCTCTTTGTTCCCGCTATAGGGCAAAGTATGATTTCTACGAATAAAAATATCATCTCCTAAATACCACGCTTGAAACAATTCAGTATGCATCCTGTAAAATTTGGAAAATCTTTCTGTCCATCTTGCATTATTCCCCCACCCCTGCGCCGCCTTTTCTCCAAGACAAACTATCACTTCATGACCCTTGCTTTTTTCAGGAATCCATATTTCCCATTGCTTTAAAATTAAATCAGCGGCAGGCACCGGAATTCCCATAAGCATTTTTCCTGCTTCACGTATATCCTGTTCACTGCAAAAAGAAAGAGAAAGCATGTTTCCCTCACTTCTTGTTCTATAAACATTCGCCATCAGCCACAAGACTGTAACCAAATACATATGAACCATATCCCAATTGGAATTGATTCCCTTTGATTTCAGCCACTTTAATAAGCGGTCTTTCTCCCATACTTTATTTCTAATAGCTGCTATCTGTCCTTCATTCACACAGCGACTGTCAAAATCATCCTGCTCCGCCGGAAGTCCCATGTATTTTTTCCCATACAGCCATTCCCAAACAACCAGCCCTGATACGTCAAAATATCTTTCTTCACTTAATAAAACACCATCTATATCAAATATGACTTTTTTCATAAGTATCCCCCATGCATTTTCATTTCTTGTATCTTTCCGATGCGGTATCTATTCAAGTATATCAAGCTCTATTTCTTTTGGCGATCCGTAAAATGACAAAAGCAGAGGAACTTTCTCCTCCGCTTTTATCAAACTCAGACTTGCAGTGTACCGACTATGTCATTTATATTTTCTACATGATTTTTGCGGCACCAGTCATCCAACTCCCCGGTAATCCGGGGGATTGCATCCGGGCTGACAATCGAAGCAGTTCCTACTTGTACGGCAGAAGCTCCTGCAATCATAAATTCCGCTACATCTTCTCCTGTCATGATCCCTCCAAGACCGCAAACCGGGATATGAACAGCACGACATACTTTCCAAACCATACAGAGCGCAATAGGTTTGATAGCAGGCCCTGATAATCCGCCGGTAATATTTCCCAATACCGGTTTTCTTGTTCCGGCATCAATCGCCATGCCCATCAACGTATTAATCAGTGAGACGGCATCGGCACCCGCCTCTTCTACCGCTTCAGCAAGAGAAACAATATCTGTCACATTGGGAGATAATTTCATAATCACTGGAAGATTTGTGTTCCGCTTAACCTCTCTGGTCACTTCATATGCCATTTTTATATCCGTGCCGAAAGAGATGCCTCCCTGTTTTACGTTGGGACAGGAAATATTAATTTCTAAAGCATCCACACCTTCTACAGATAAGGCTTTCGCCACTTTTCCATATTCTTCAATATCTTTTCCTACCACATTACATATGACAGGAACTTCGTATTTTTTTAACCGTGGCAAATAATTTATTTTAAAATAATCCACTCCGGGATTTTCCAAGCCTATGCAATTCAGAATACCGGATGGTGTTTCTGCAATTCTTACCCCTATATTTCCTTTCCAGGGATTCAAGGATAACCCTTTGCATGAAATAGCGCCGATGCTGTCCAAATTCATGTATTCTTCATACTCCAAACCGAAACCGAATGTTCCCGAAGCAGCAATCAGCGGGGACTTCATATGAATACCGAGAAAATTTACGCCCAGATTCATAAAATCACCTCACTCGCATCAAACACGGGACCGTCAAGGCAGACCTTATAATGTCCGCCTTTTGTTTTATCACATACACATGCAAGACAAGTCCCGGTTCCGCATCCCATACGCCTTTCCATAGATACTTCACAATAAACATCTAACCGGTGCGCAATTTCTGCCGTAGCCCTCATCATAATACTCGGTCCGCAGACACAGACCTGATCAACATTGTCTTTTTTTAAGATATCCGGCAATACGGAAACGGAGAATCCTTTAATGCCATATGACCCGTCATCCGTAGTAACAATGAGTTTTCTCATATTTTTAGGAAAAAACTCTTTCCAAAATACTTCTGATTTATTTCTTCCTCCGATGACAATTGTCATCTGCCCCGACAATGCTTCTCTCGCCAAAAAAAGTATCGGTGCAATTCCTACTCCTCCGCCAACACCCACAATATGTGCTGCATTTAACGAGAAACTTGTTCCAAGTGGTCCGAGACTGTCTATTGTATCTCCCACATTCATGCGAGAGAGTCGTTCTGTTCCTTCACCAACAACACGGTAAATGATTTCTACAAGACCCTTCACCAGGTCTGTTCCTGCAATAGAAATTGGTCGTCTCAGCAGTTTGCTTGCGTCGTTTACACTAACATGGACAAATTGTCCCGGCTTTGCATCCTTAGCAGTTCGTGGCAATTCCGCCTGCATTCTCCATATATCTGTCCCGACCTTTTCGTGCAGACGTATAACTCCTTTTTCTATATAGCCAGACAAAACTAAACCTCCTTTATATAGTCCTGCACAGCTTCTACATGTTTTGTTTCTTCACTTCCCGATTCAGCCATAACACGCAGAACCTCTTTCGCCGTATCCAGAGATGTCAGACAGGGAATCGCCAATTCTACGGCAATTCGTCTCAAATCATATCCTTCCTGCTCAATTTGACTTCCATAAGAAATTGTGTTCAAAACCAAGTCAACTTTCCCTGATTTTAAATATTTCTCACAGTTTTCACCCTTCTCGTGAATTTTCTTGATAATTTCGACAGGTATACCGAGGTTTTCAAAATAAGCACCTGTTCCGGATGTACTGATTAAGTGATAGCCCAATTTAACAAATCCTTTGGCCAATTCCGCCGTCTCAGGTTTATCTCTGTCACTTACTGTAATTAAGATATTTCCGCGAGAAGGTATCATCAGATTAGCAGCTACAACAGCTTTATAAAGAGCTTCTTGGTAGGTATGCCCGATACCCATAACTTCTCCGGTAGACTTCATTTCCGGTCCTAATTTGATTTCCACAAGACCTAATTTTGAAAAAGAAAATACCGGTGCTTTAATGGCAACATAATTCCTAGGAGGAACCAATCCCAATGGCAATCCTTGTTCTGCTAAGGATTCACCCAGTGCGATTCTGGTTGCGTGCCCGACCATATTAATTCCTGTTATTTTACTCATAAAAGGTACTGTACGGCTGGCACGAGGATTCACTTCAATAACGTAGACTTTGTCTTTCACAACAATGAATTGGATATTTACAAGCCCCTTGACATTCATAGCACGAGCTATATCTCTTGTATATTTTGTCAATGTATCAATAATCTCTTGTGTCAAATGCTGCGGTGGATATACGGCAAAAGAGTCTCCGGAGTGAACCCCGGACCGTTCAATCTGCTCCATAATTCCGGGAATACATACTTCTACTCCATCAGAAATGGCATCAATTTCTACTTCCCGCCCTACCATATACTGATCAATCAGTACAGGATGCTCATGAGAAGCCACTACGGCTTCTTTTAAGTATTGCCGAAGCTCGGATTGGTCATATACAATCTGCATGGCCCGGCCGCCAAGAACATAACTGGGTCGTACAATCAGCGGATATGAAAGCTCTGCCGTCTTTTCCATCGCTTCTTCCACACTTTCAACAAGGCAACCTTTCGGTCTGGCAATACCCAGTTGCCCCATTAAGGTATCAAAGCGTTCCCTGTCTTCTGCCATATCAATACTCTCATTTGATGATCCAATGATTTTGATTCCCCGTTTTGCCATAGGCGTGGCCAAATTGATAGCTGTTTGTCCACCGAATTGGCAAATCACTCCTTCCGGTTTTTCTTTATCGATAATATCCAGTACATCTTCTTCTGTAAGCGGTTCAAAATACAGAGCATCTGATGTATCAAAATCTGTTGACACAGTTTCCGGGTTATTATTGATGACTATAGACTTCTTACCTGCTTTAGTTAATGCCCATGATGCATGTACGGAGCAATAATCAAATTCAATTCCCTGGCCGATGCGGATCGGACCAGATCCGAAAACAATCACTGAATGATTTCCTTGCGGCTGTACTTCATCTTCACTTCCATAGGTCGAATAGTAATAGGGAGTCTGCGCTTCAAATTCTGCCGCACAGGTATCGACCATCTTAAACCGGGCATGATAATTTATTTTTTTCTTAAAGTTCTCTACATCCTTGACCCCCACTTCAGCAAAATGCGCAATTGCAAAATCGGGCATCTGAATTCGTTTAGCTGCTTTAAATGTATCTTCGGTAAGTCCTTCTTTCAGCAATAAACGTTCCGTGAGAATAATATTCTGGATTTTATAAATAAAGAACAAATCAATTTTTGTAATCCTGTTGATTTCTTCCGGCTCTATACCGCGTCTGAGTGCTTCTGCCAATACGAATAATCTTTCATTATCTATACGGTGAAGAAGACAACGTATGTCATATAATGATTGCCCTTCCAATTTCTTCAGATGAAGATATCCTTCACCCACTTCCAAAGAACGCAATGCTTTCAATAAAGCGCCTTCTAACGTACGATCCAACGCCATAACTTCTCCGGTCGCTTTCATTTGAGTGCCGATAGATCGATCTGCCAATGTAAATTTTTCAAACGGCCATCTGGGAAACTTAACAACCACATAATCTATAGATGGTTCAAAGCAGGCTTTTGTATTTTTAGTAATCGCATTTGTAATTTCATCCAAACGCATACCCAAAGCTATCTTGGCCGCCACTTTAGCTATGGGATATCCCGTTGCCTTGGACGCCAAAGCCGAAGAACGACTTACACGGGGATTCACTTCAATGACATAATAACTATTTGTTCTTGTATCTAAAGCATATTGGACATTACATCCGCCTTCAATCTGCAAATACCGGATAATATCCAAAGAAGCGGCACGCATCATCTGATATTGCCCGTCTGTTAAAGTTTGCGTCGGCGCCACCACAATGGAATCTCCTGTGTGAACCCCTACAGGATCAATATTTTCCATAGCGCAAACAATAATGCAATTATCGGAAGCATCACGCATGACTTCAAATTCAATTTCTTTCCAGCCTGCCACGGATCGTTCAACGAGAATTTGATTAATCGGAGAAAGTTTGATACCCCGGTTAGCTATTTCTTCCATCTCATAACGGTCATGGGCGATTCCGCCGCCTGTTCCTCCCAATGTGTACGCAGGTCGTATAATCACCGGATATCCTATTTGATCGGCAAAAGCAATCGCCGGTTCAAGTTCTTCAAAAATATCACTTTCAGGAACCGGTTGATGAATTTCTTTCATCGCCTTCTTAAAAAGCTCTCTGTCTTCTGCATGCTTAATTGCATGCAACGAGGAACCCAGCAATTCCACACCATACTGTTCTAAAACGCCGGCATCAGAAAGCTCCACTGCCATGTTCAAACCGACCTGTCCGCCCAATGTAGCTAAAAGCGCATCCGGCCTTTCTTTTTTTATAACCTCTGTGACAAAGGGAAGCGTAATCGGTTCTATATAGACACGGTCTGCAATATCTGTATCCGTCATAATTGTTGAAGGATTACTGTTGACTAAAACAACTTCCATTCCCTCTTCTTTCAATGAGCGGCAAGCCTGCGTACCTGCATAGTCAAATTCCGCGGCTTGTCCGATCACGATAGGTCCGGAGCCGATGACCAAAACTTTTTTTACATTCTTTTTTGTCATTTTTTGAAATCCTCCATCGCCTTTTTGAACTCTGAAAATAAATAAAAATTATCAGTCGGTCCCGGTGCTGCTTCCGGATGATATTGCACGGCTTGTATCGGAAGTGACTTATGACGGATTCCTTCTATCGTTCCATCATTAACACTTCTGTGTGTCACCTCAATACATTCGGGCAGGCTGTCTTCTAAAAGAGCGTACCCATGATTCTGGCTGGTAATATAGACTCTTCCGTTTCTCAAGTCTTTGACAGGATGATTGGCGCCTCTGTGTCCGAAAGGCAGTTTAAAAGTTTTAGCTCCCAGAGCAAGTCCTATCATTTGTATTCCCAAACAAATGCCGAAAATCGGACGTTTTCCTATCAGCTGCTTTACCGTTTCAATCACATAAGGCACATCTTGAGGATCTCCCGGTCCGGGGCTTAAAAAAATACCGTCCGGAGAGTTTACCAGTAATTCCTCTGCTGCCGTATGGACAGGAAATACATGAACTGTGCACTCATTATCGGCAAGGCTTTTTAAAATGCTCTTCTTTAATCCGCAATCCAATAAAGAAACCCTGTATTTCCCGTTTCCATAAGTATAAGGAACATCTGTCGTCACCTTTTCGACATGGTTGCGGTGCATCGGTTTTTCCAGCAGCGCTTTGATTTCCTCTTCACTTCTATCCGCACTTACAATAACGGCTTTCATAATTCCTTGTGTACGGACTACACGGGTAACTGCACGGGTATCCACATTATAAAGACAAGGTACATGATATCGCTCAATAAATTCTATAACAGACTCCTTGCATTCCCAATTACTGGGATATTTTGTGATTTGATCAAGTACATACCCTGTAGCTGCAGGCTTTTTATTTTGCATAAAGTCATCGTTTGCTCCATAATTTCCGATTAAAGGGTATGTCAGTGTTAAAATTTGCCCCTCATAAGACGGATCGGTAAAACATTCCTGATAACCTGTCATCCCTGTATTGAAAACCAACTCTCCGATCCCCTCTGCAGACCCGAGAAGTTCTCCATGAAACCGGATTCCATTTTCTAAAACCAGCCATCCTTTCATCTCAGCACCTTACCTTCTTTCATTACTATATGTCCGTTAATAACCGTCAGAACCGCTTTCCCTTTCAGTGTCATACCTTCATAAGGTGTAAATAAAGATTTTGTATAAAGCTCATTCCCTTTCACTGTCCATTCCTTATCCGGATCAATCACTGTAATATCCGCACCTTTTCCCACATCAAGAACTCCGCCATCCACTTGAAGCAATTTGGCGGGACGAACTGACATACACTCCACAATTTGATCTATCGTCATATGCTTTCCATGATAAAGAACGGTCAATGTAGAGGCTAAAGAGGTTTCAAGTCCGGCTATGCCGTTGGGTGCACAGTTAAACGGGACATCTTTTTCTTCATTGGTATGCGGTGCATGATCTGTCATAATTGCATCAATCGTTCCGTCTTTCAGCCCTTCAATCAGTGCTTTCCTGTCATCTTCCGTCCGGATAGGAGGAGCCATCTTGAAACATGCTTCATAATTTTTAAGGTATTCATCTGTGAAATATAAATGCTGCGCCGTTACTTCCGTAGAACAATGAATCCCTTTCTTTTTAGCCTGTCTGACCAACTCTACGGCTTTGGCCGAACTTACATGTGCGATATGGATATGACAGCCTGTCAATTCTGAAAGTAATAAATCTCTTGCCACTGCAATACTTTCTCCTGTCGCCGGTCTCCCTGTCACGCCCATCTTGTAAGACACATTTCCCTCATGCATAAATCCTTGACTGCACATCGTTATATCTTCTGCATGATCAATAATCATTTTCCCAAGCTGACCCGCATATTCCATCGCTCTGCGCATGAAATTGGCATTTTCTACATAATGACCGTCATCAGAGAATGCCACTGCGCCATGGGAAGTCATATCTCCCATTTCAGAAAGCTGCGTTCCCTCCAACCCTTTCGATATAGCTCCTATTATGCTGACTTTTACTATGCCATCTTCTTCTATACGCTGTTTTACACTTCTTAAAACTGCCGCATTATCAATCACCGGTATTGTATTCGCCATCGTTGCGACATGGGTAATTCCTCCTGCTGCTGCCGCCCGTGTGCCTGTTAAAATATCCTCTTTAGCTTCTTGTCCCGGCTCACGGAGATGCACATGCATATCAATCAGCCCCGGAGTTACAAAGTAACCGTCGGCATCAAAAACTTCCGCATCTTCCGGATCAATACAGCCGCCTATAGCCGTTATTTTTCCATTTTCAACAGCGATATCTCCTTTTTCATGCTGTCCTTTTGCAGGATTTATAATCGTTCCGTTTTTAATGATCAGTTTCAATATCTTTGCCCTCCGTCAGTGTCAAATACAGTAACGCCATGCGTACTGCCACTCCATTACGCACTTCTTCCTGTATCCAGGATTGTTCATCATAAGCTACATCATGAGAAATTTCTATCCCCCTGTTCATCGGTCCCGGATGGATAATCGTCACATCCGGCTTACATAAAGAAAGGCGGTTTTTATTGATTCCCCAAAGCCGTGCATATTCTCTCGTCGTCGGGAAAAACCCTGCTGCCGCCCGTTCTAACTGGATACGGAGAATATTAACGGCATCAGCATCTTTCAGTGCTTCCTCCAAAGAATCATTTACAATGGCCCCCATCGCTTCAAGTTCTTTAGGCACCAGTGTTCTCGGTCCTGTCAAATGAACCTTCGCTCCCAGTTTCGTAAATCCGTAAATATCACTCCGGGCAACGCGGGAATGGAGGATATCTCCGACAATAGTATATTTCATTCCCTTGATTTTCTTACCTGATTCTTGAATTGTAAAAAGCTCGAGGAGCGCTTGCGAAGGGTGTGCATGTGCGCCATCTCCCGCATTAAAAATCAATGGTGTTTTTACCTTAGGGCTTGTCACTTTAGATGCAAAAAGAGCGGCCCCCTCTGACGAATCACGAATAATTACCGCATCTGTTCCCATCGCTGAAACAGTAAGCAGTGTATCTCTCAGGCTTTCACCTTTCGTCATCGAGCTGCCGCTCTTTGTTATGTTAATGACATCCGCTCCCAGATATTTCCCTGCCAGTTCGAATGAACTTCGTGTTCTCGTGGAAGCTTCGGAAAATACAGTCACAATAGATTTTCCTTTTAAATACTCTTTCTTTTTCCTTCCGGAAAGCAATACCATCTTCATTTGCCGTGCCATATCAAGGATCCGATGAATCTCGGCAGGAGATAAACTCTCCAAATCCAAAATGGATCGGCCTTGCAATGAAACCGTACTCATGCCAGCCTCCTTAATGCAATACATAAAATGATTTATCTTTGTTATTTTAAGGGATTCATTTCATGTTTTCAATACATAGACTATTAAAATTTCGTGAATAAGCGCTTACTGTTTTTCTCCCATCGCAGCAGATACCGCAGCATGAATCACCCGTTTGAATGAATCCGGTATTTCATCTTTTGACAGGACCTCACCGACTGCACGCCCTATAATAACCCCTTTATTTCCATAAAGCCATGCAAAATAATAAAACTCAAGCGCACGTCTATCTTTCTTTGATATATTGGATAACTTTCTTGACGGATACGACCGCCTGTCAATCCCCAACTTTTGTCCGGCTTTTTTTACCAATGCTGAATTAACCAGATCACTGCTGTCATCCAGTGAATGTATAATTTGATTCAATAAATCTGTACGCCCTTTATCCAAGCAGGCTTGTACCACATCCATTTCAAAACAGATCTCTTTCGTATAATACACATCGGAACGCTTTCCCAATGTCATTACATCACGATCATACAGACATACGGTGGGAATATGAAATCTTTTAGTTAATTTGGCAATTTTAAGAATCGAACTTTCTCCCCTTGCATTAATTAAGCATATTCCATGATAGTCAAATCTGATTCCCAAAGTGTGGGCAAAGTATGGAAATGCACCATATTCTGTTTCTCCTTCTACCAAGACGGCACACCTTGCATATAATGCTTCCTTGACTTCAGGAAAATGCATAATCAGGTGTTTTTCAATTTCGCTGTCAAAGTGAAACGTCACTCCGCAAGCCACCTTTACCTGATTTTCCTTATTTCTGTATAAGCGAATGATTTGTCGGTAATCATCGACCAGTGCATCTGTGGAATGGGTAACCACAAACAACTGGCCGTCTAAACCGTAAACGCCCAAAGTTTTCTGCACAATACTTTTAAAAAACGGGTCTTCATTATTTAAAATAGCCCGCAGAAAAGACAAGACCGCCCTTTGCAAATAAGGATGGAGATGAATTTCAGGCTCATCAATGCTGATTAACAGAGGGAAAAAAGATCTTCCGAGTTTATCATAAACAATAATATGTTCAAACGGTATTGCCTTGCTTTTTTTCTTTTCCATAAGACAAATCAATAAATGAGAAGCCACTGCAAACATAATCTTCATAGTGCTGCTTAACGTATCCCTGTTTTGATCTTCCCCAAAAATCAGCTGCAGCAATTCCGAAGCTGCTGTGTCCGCATTTTCAGAAAATGTTACAGAATACCCTCTGTCTTTCAATATCTTTTCCGCTTCATGGATAGCCTCCGTCCCGGAAGAAAAATAATCCTTATATAAATATAAAATTTTTCTTAGCTCTTCTTCCGTCACCATATTGCGGGGAATATCATCCACCGCATAATCAAGATAAAAAAGACTTCTCATATATTCCAAAGGAAGTCTTTCCCCCGTGTCGGAATTGATGAGCCTTGGCACTACTTCCCTCACTTCTTGGCGAAGTTCAATATGTGCCGATTGTTCAGTTCCCATATCCGCTGTGGAAAGGGTGAAAAAAACACGAATTTCTTTATCTTTATCTAAAAAATCATTTTCTTTAAAACCATATCCGTGGGTGGTACTTTTTAAAAAGCTCAAAAAATTAGTTTTCCCGATATTATTGTCACCCACTATATAATTAGCACGGCTGTCAAAATGAAATTCTATATTTTCAAAAGTGCGATAATTCTCTATTCTTACATCTGATATATACATTTCATCACCCACCTTGATTTTATTATACCATTATTTTATCGTTATTTTTCAGCTGCAGAAAATCATACTCGCCGCTTTTTATTCCAAATGGCAGCAGGTTAAAATTTCATATTGACAAATACATTTTTTATACGTATTTTGAAATAAAGGAGTTTTATTGTGAAGAAAGAAAAGAAAACAAACGTCATGCGCATACTGGATAAAGCAAATATATCCTATAAAGCAAAATCATATGAATATGAAATCAATGATTTGTCCGGAGTTCATGCGGCTGAAGCATTGGGCTATGATCCTGACATGGTATTTAAAACAATTGTAACTACAGGAGATAAAACAGGACCGGTTGTTTTTTGTCTTCCTTCCGAGAAAGAATTAAATTTAAAAGAAGCGGCTAAAATAAGCGGGAATAAAAAACTGGAAATGGTTCATGTAAAAGATTTATTCCATTTAACCGGTTACTTACGCGGTGGTTGCTCTCCTATCGGAATGAAGAAAACATTCCCCACATATATAGATATTTCCATAAATAACTACGAGGAAATAAGCATAAGCGCCGGTCAACGGGGAAAACAGGTTGTAATTAATTCAAAAACTCTCATTGCTTTCATTTCTGCCCAAGTAGCATCCATTACACAGCAATAACAATTTCATATACAACAAAAAAACTGCTGCACTACGCAACAGTTTTAATTTTGGTGCCGAGGACCGGAATCGAACCGGTACGAATCTCACGATTCGAGGGATTTTAAGTCCCTTGCGTCTGCCAGTTCCGCCACCCCGGCATAGAGAACTCTTAAATAAGCAGATATATGGAGGCGGCATCCGGAATCGAACCGGAGATAAAGGTTTTGCAGACCTCTGCCTTACCGCTTGGCTATGCCGCCATATGGAGCGGAAAACGGGACTCGAACCCGCGACCCCAACCTTGGCAAGGTTGTGCTCTACCACTGAGCTACTTCCGCATCTCTGTCAGCAACGATATTATTATATCATTGCCTTATGATTTGTCAAGCAAATTCTGTAAAATTACGCTGTTCTCATTCAAACAGAATCCCCTGCAAATGACATCATAGTCACTACTTTACCATATGAATTTTTACATGTCAATGACTATCTTTAGAAATTTAGAGAAAACAACCGATCCCCTGTTTCCCGGAAAATTCATACATCCATACCGAAGACTTTTAAATGCCGGCTGAATATGGAATCCTCTCTGTCGGTGAAATAGCCCAAATATTCCGCCACTGTGGATTCTCCTGTCGGGTTCTCCACGTTGGCACTGCCGTAAGCGGTTTTGTCCACTAAAAATCTTCCGTCCATCGGTATATAACCGGCGGAAAGCCCCTCTATCATAGCGGCGGCAAACGGATTGATTTCTTCCGCCGATATGGTTTCTCCTGTTGTAGAAACAGCATGAATCATTATTTTTTCTGTCGTTCTGCCGATTTCCGTTTTCCCCGGGATGATAGAAAACGGACAAACAAAAAGTGATTCCGCACCCAAATAATCAAGAGCCGCAAAAAAGCAATATAAAGAAATTAAATGTTCTTCTTTGACTCCGCAGCGCCGCAAATTAATGATATTGGCCGGAATTTCATCGAGTGCATCAGACGCTCCCGCCGCCAGAGAAGAAAACACTTTCCACCCCGGAACTTCCCATTCGGGATCCGCTTTTGTGCAAATTTCACGCCATTGCCTGTATAAATCTCCTTGACGAAGCAATAATGGTTTATTCTTGCTTTCCGGTACATGAAAATAATGGGCAGACACCCGGGCATTCGGAATTGGCTTTTCAATAAAGCTGTCGGGCAATTCCGCTTCCTTCAACTTTTCTTTCAGATATTCAGGAGGTACGCCCATATCAATAAGACCGCCCACAAGCATATCCGGTATTAATTTACCGTAACAGCGGATAAATAATGCTTTCATTATCTCACATCCTCTCTTTGACGATCCTTTCCCGGACCGTCTTCGGCCACGTCTACTCCGCCCTCGCCGAAAGTTTTCATCACATTCAGCATATCCAGAGATGCCTCTAAAAGGGAAAGTCCCATGGTAGAGCCGAATCCTTCCGCTAACGTAAAATCGTAATGCAGAAACGGTTTCATTTTCAACCTTTTCATTTGCATCTGATGCAGAGGTTCGTCATAGCAGGCGGAAGGAAATACATACTCCCTGATAGGCGGATACGTTTCCACCGCCGCAAGAACAGCTGCTCCCGTGACTGCATTATCAAAAACGATTGCCATTCTTTCTTTGGCCGCCTGTACCGTCAGCCCGAATAATGCCGCAATTTCCGAAGAGCCTATTTTTCCAAGAAAAGCGACAGGGTCTTCTCTTAAATCTCCAACTTCTTTGATTTCAATCGGTATCCCGTTTTCTTTTGCATTTTTTTGCAATTCGTCTTTCATAACGGCCGCCGTAACACCTAAAGCGGAAAGTAAAGACCTCTCCCCGATGTTCCCCAACGCAACGGCATTCACGCCCTGTGACGCCAGACTTTTAGCAACAGACATTCCTAAGCTGACGGCTTCCGCCGCTTGTTCCCTCGTCATGGCCCTCCCGCCCCGATGCGTGCCTTTAATCACTTTTTTGACAAGCGCCCCTTCTATCCCCCTTGTATCTGATTCAAGGCCTGCATCAATCAAGTATAAAGGAGTGTCCAGCATTCTTGCCACGGCACTTACCGGTGCCAGGCCTTTCGCCAATGCATGAAATTCCAAAAGACTTTGTTTGCCGCCGGTTTCATTCTCTTTATCAACAGCTGTATCTCCCGCTATTACAACGATAGCCTTATTTAACCGGCAAGGCTTTATTGTTTCTGTAATTCCTGCCAGGCGGACTGCCATTTCCTCCAATTTCCCCAAAGCATGAAGAGGTTTAATCAAATTATCGACATAGAGACGGCAGGCTTCCATCATATGTTTATCCGGCATTTTAATTTGACTCATTTGTCTGCCCCCGCTCCGTTTCCATACATTCTCCGTATACGGTCAGCGCCATATTCAATATTTTTTTCTGGATACTCGCTCCTACCGCCTCTCCTAAACGTATGTCCAAATCAATATATTCCGACAGCCCTAAACCTTCCAATGAACGCCGATGTGCCTGTTCCAGCGAAAGATGAGATGCCATCAGATATTGAATGGATAAATTTGATATTTTTTTCGCCACAAAGGCACTGGCGGTAGAATTAAATCCATCTATTATGGTGAGACACCGGTTCGCGGCTGCTCCCAGAATAACTCCGGTCATGCAGCCGAATTCAAAACCTCCTAGTTTCGCTAAAACATCAAGACCGTCATCGGGATCGGGACGGTTGATATCCAATGCTTTTTGGACTACTTCTATTTTATGTTTGAGTCTTTCGTCGGAAATATTTGTCCCCCGTCCGGTAACTTCTATGGCATTCCAATGATTAAACGCGCCGATCATGCAAGCCGAAGAGGTCGTGTTTGAAATCCCCATTTCACCTACAGTAAATACACGGTAGCCTTCCTTTACTTTTTGCTCCGCTATCTCTATGCCCGCCTCAATAGACCGGATTGCTTCTTCTTTTGTCATAGCCGGCCCGAGAGTAATATCCTTTGTTCCCCAGGCAATTTTTTTATCCAAAATCCCCGGCAAATCAGACATGTCATGATTAATTCCCATATCCACCACTACCATATCAGCCCCGCAATAGTGTGCCATGGCATTCGCCGATGCCCCTTTGGCGACCAGATATCCTCTTGTCATTCCTACGGTAGTCGACTGGGGATAGGCGGAAACTTTTTGTGCATATACGCCGTGATCGGCACATGCCACCACCATACAGCATTTCGGAATCTCAGGAATCACTTTTTCTGTAATCCCCGTATACTGAACTACAAGATCTTCCAGTTTTCCCAAATCTCCCACACCGAGATACAATCGCCCCCATCTTTCTCGGGCTTTTTTCATCACATCTTTATTGAGCGGCTGTATACGTGCCACCGTATCATTCAATAAACTCATTTAATTTCTCCATACACGGATTTTAACCTTTGATACTTCTTCGTTTTTTACGGACTTTTCACTTATTAATTATATCATAGGCATAAGATTATTCCAGATTCACCGCCTAAAGAGAAACGGCAAAATAAAAAAATGTGGCTGTCATTGCCACATTCTTTAAATCTACTCCTTGCTGACTTCCAGTTCTCCCAGGATAAAGGCTTCCGGATAAGAGAATTTCTTATCCTCCCCTGAGAAATCGACGATAAGTATACCTTCCCCGATTTCTTTTATAGTCCCGGCACCAAGTCCTTTATTTAGAACACGAGTGCCCTTTGTCAATTCAAAATACCGGGTATCTCCTGTATTTCTTATTTTCTCGGAAGAACTCTTTTCCTTACGAGGCTCCGGTTTTTCCTCTTTTTTTATTACGGAAGACCCCTTATAGGTTCTTGCTTCTTTTATCGATCGTTGCGGCTTATTTTTCTTTTCGCTTTTATTTTCTTCCGGAAAAGCACTTTTTATAAGTTTTAACGGCAGCCCCAGCGGATACAAAACAAATTCTCCCGTTCTTTCATAGGTGACGTAAGTCCCGCGTTCCGTGATACGTCCCACCACACCGGGCCCCAATACATCGTCCTTCACATGAAGTCCTACCTTGACAGGAGATCTTTTCACACTGCCGTCGTTCTCTTTATTTCTATCTTCTGTTTGGTCAAACTTAAACACCGGATCTCTGTCATCTTTTGCATATTCTCTTTTTCCAAACACTTTCTTTTCTGAAGACGGAAAGACTTTCTTGCTTTCCGGTCTCCGGCGACGGGGAAATATTTTCTCCTGCTCCCCAAAGCAAACGGTGATTGATTCCTCTGTGAGTGCGGTGACCGTTCCTTCTCCCAGCTCTCTATCTGTATAAGGACTTCCCACTTCCAGTTTCTTTCTTTTAAACGATGCCTTTGCCGGTTTATTTGCTGACTTCCCGAAAGAAAACTTTCTATCTTTAAAAGAGCGGCTTTTACTTTTTGTAAATTCTTCACCTTTTCGATATTCTTCTTTATTGTTCATTTTTTTCTCTCCATAAAAAACTTTACGTGTTTATTATACACGAAAGTTCTCTTTTCTCCTATAAAAGTTATACAATTTCCCCTCCCTTCCTACAGACTTTAAAATACTTTTCACTGTTATATAATAATAAGTAGATAAAGGAGGTCTTTTTATGAACTTTGAAAAACTATATATCAACGGCCAATGGATTTCAAGCCGATCCGGTGAGTTGATGGGTGTGGAAAATCCGGCTACACAAGAAATTTTTGCAAAAGTTCCCGCCGGAAACGCGGAAGATGTAGATGCTGCGGCAAAAGCGGCTCACCATGCATTACCGGCATGGCGTGCCACTCCTCTTTCGGAAAGAATTGTACTCATGAAACGTTTCCTGGACATTTTTCGCTCTCAAGAAGAGGAATTGATTGCCGTTACTATAAAAGAATTGGGGTCGCCTTATACGTTTACCAAAACTGCGCAAGTAGAGTATCAATACACAAGAACCCAATCCTACATTGATTTGGCACCGGAAGTTCCTCTCATCGAACATATGGCAGCCTCCACCGTTTACAGAGAACCTGTCGGCGTTATCGGCTGTATTACACCGTGGAATTACCCGCTCGGACAAGTTATACAAAAAGTCATCCCTGCGCTTCTCATGGGAAACACGGTTATTTTAAAACCGAGCCGGTATACACCGCTCTCTTCCTACTGGCTCGCCGATGCTTTTGAAAAAGCAAATTTCCCGAAAGGTGTATTTAATTTAGTCACCGGCCGCGGCGGAGAGGTGGGAGATGCCATGGCAGCTCACCCTCTTGTCAACATGATTTCCTTTACCGGTTCCACCTCCGGCGGCATCAATGTCGGAAAAAACGCCTTAACTGGTTTAAAGCATATCAGTCTTGAACTGGGCGGTAAGTCCCCGTATATCATTCTAAAAGGAAGCAATTATCAGGAAGCCGTCCGTCTATGTTTTAATTCCATATTCTTAAACTCCGGACAAACCTGCACCGCTTTTTCCCGCCTGCTCATCCCGAAATCCGAGCAAGCTGTCATCGAAAAGAAACTTATTGAAATTTCCAAAGAATATGTAACAGGGAACCCAAAAGATCCGTCAACCAAACTGGGCCCCCTTGCTTCACTCCGTCAATACGAAAAAGTGAAAAGCTACATTGAATCGGGCATACGGGATGGCGCCAAACTTTTATGCGGTACAGTTCCGAAACAACCGCAAAAGGGATATTATATTTCACCTGCGATTTTCACCCATGTAACCCCTTCCATGTCCATAGCCGAAGACGAAATATTCGGCCCTGTCCTGTGTGTATTCCCCTATGAAACGGAAGCGGAAGCTGTTCAAATCGCTAATAATACCCGCTACGGCTTGAATGCAGGTGTGTATGGAGAGAAAGAAAAAGCCGTCGCCATTGCAAAACAACTTGAAGCGGGAAATGTATATATCAATGCGAGCCCCCGTGATACAGCCGCCCCCTTCGGCGGTTATAAGCAAAGCGGCCTCGGTCGGGAGGGCGGCATTTACGGCATGCTTGAATTTACACAGCAAAAGGCGGTTTTTGATACCGGCAAATAAAAAAAGCAGTTCCCGCAAACTGCCGTTTATATCTTACTGATTGTTATTATTGATTACTCTGAAACGAAAGGAGATTCCATGAAAAAAATTTTTATTATAATCGGTCTTATTTTTGCTGCCGGTGCCGGATTTTACTTCGGATACTGGACCAAAACCCCGGCTTATGCCGCAGGAGAAATCCAGCAAGCCATTCAGAAAAAAGATTTACAGCTTTTCAAAGAAAGAGTGGATATGGAGAAAGTCTATTCCTATGCAGTTGATGATGTACTGGCAGAACTGAAAGCGGACAAGGCTCCAAAATACAAAATTGCCGCCGCTGTCATCAACGGGCTGAAAAAAGAACTGATTTCCGAATTGATACAACGGACAGAAATGAAATTTAAAACCGACGCTCCCCAAGGAAAATCATTTCTTAATGAGCCGGTAGAAAGTGTCACCGCTTATGTCGGTTCCGCCGCGCTTTCCATGACCGATGTGTTAGATGTGGAAGAACAGGACCACTCCGCTGTTGTTAAAGTGAAACTCCATGACAAAGAGCTCGACAAAGATTTTATCTGGCATGTTCAAATGGAAAAAGACATCAATGGAAACTGGATGGCCGTAAGAGTATTAAACTTCAAAGACTATCTGTCCGAAAGAAAACAACTTTTATTGAAGTGATGTCATTCTATGCCATAGGCATTCTTATCATATTTTATCATTTACTCAATCCAATCAATTTTCATAAAAAAATAAGAGCCTGTATACAGGCTCTTATTTTTTCATTTGATTCAATTCCGGGAATTACATCATCCCCGCCCCACCCATCGGAGGCATAGGAGGCATAGCCGGTTTTTCTTCCGGATCATCGCCTACAATGGCTTCCGTTGTCAAAACCAGAGCGGCAATTGATGCCGCATTCTGAAGTGCGGAACGTGTTACTTTGGCAGGATCTACAATACCTGCTCCAATCATATCCTCATACTTATCAACAGCGGCATTATAACCGACTCCGTCACCGGAAGCTTTGACTTTTTCGGCAACGATTGCGCCTTCAATCCCTGCATTGTTGGCAATTTGACGAACCGGCGCTTCAATCGCATTGCGAACCAGGTTAACACCTGTCTTTACATCGCCTTCCACTTGCAAATCATCAAGCTTGGACTGGATATCAAGGAATGTTGTACCGCCGCCTGCGACAATCCCTTCTTCTACAGCTGCGCGGGTTGCATTCAACGCGTCTTCGATACGGAGTCTCTTATCTTTCATTTCAACTTCCGTAGCGGCTCCGACTTCAATCACTGCAACACCGCCGGACATTTTAGCTAAACGTTCCTGCAATTTATCTTTGTCAAATTGGGAAGTCGCTTCTTTATATTGTTCACGAATCTGATCTACACGCGCATTGATTGCCGCTTTATCACCGGCACCGCCGACAATGGTTGTATTGTCTTTGGTAATCCGCACCTGGTGAGCCGTACCGAGATCTTCAACGGTAGCGGTATCCAATTTGCGTCCCATATCTTCTGAAATAACCTGTCCGCCGGTAAGAACCGCAATATCTTCCAGCATAGCCTTACGGCGATCCCCGAATCCCGGTGCCTTGACAGCTGCACATTTGAAAGTGCCGCGTAATCTGTTGACTACCAGTGTTGCCAGTGCTTCCCCTTCCACATCTTCTGCAATGATAAGAAGTTCTTTGCCGGCTTGTACCACTTTTTCAAGAAGTTGGATAATATCCTGAATCACCGGTATTTTCTTGTCGGTAATAAGAATCAGCGGGTCATTCATGACACATTCCATTTTATCGGCATCCGATACCATATACGGACTGAGATAGCCTCTGTCAAACTGCATGCCTTCCACAACTTTAAGACTGGTTCCCATCGTTTTGGAATCTTCTACGGTGATAACGCCGTCATTGCCTACTTTTTCCATGGCATCGGCAATTAAACCGCCGATTGTTGCGTCATCGGAAGAAATAGAAGCAACCTGGGCAATTTTTGCTTTCGTATCTACCGGCACAGATTTTTTCTTGATTTCTTCCACAAGGACTTCGACTGCCTTTTCGATTCCTTTTTTCAGCACCATGGGATTGGCGCCTGCCGCTACGTTTCTCATCCCTTCATGAATCATGGATTGTGCGAGGAGGGTAGCTGTCGTTGTTCCGTCACCGGCAACGTCATTCGTTTTGGTCGCAACTTCTTTGACAAGCTGGGCACCCATATTTTCAAAAGGATCTTTTAATTCGATTTCTCTGGCAATAGATACACCGTCATTGACAATATTCGGCGCTCCGTATTTTTTATCCAGAACGACATTCCGTCCTTTCGGTCCGAGGGTAATTTTTACTGCATCTGCCAGCTGATCTACCCCTCTTAAAAGTGCTGCACGAGCTTCTTCGTTATAAAGTACTTTCTTAGCCATTGATATCTCTCCTATCCGGTTTTCTAAATTAAAGTTTTCCTAAAACATCACGTTCTGAAAGAAGTAAAAATTTCTTGCCGCCCTCTTCAATGTCCACGCCGGAGTATTTGGCAAATAAAACTCTATCTCCTACAGCCACTTCAAAAGGCAAGCGTTCTCCATTGTCCAGAACTTTTCCTGAACCGATGGCAATCACAGTCCCCTTTTGGGACTTCTTCTGTGCCGTATCGGGAAGCAGGATTCCACCTGCGGTCTTCGTTTCTTCCACATCTACTTCAATAAGAACACGATCTGCTAACGGTTTTAACATTTCAATTCCTCCTTTGAATTATTAGCACTCATTAAATTCGAGTGCTAACTCACGCTACTATAATACTCATTTTATAAAAAAAATGCAAGTGCTATTTTATATTTTTATACGATCTCCCTATTCCTATCTTTTCTTTCCTATCAAAAAAGAGGCTTTTCGCCTCTCTTCAACTACTTCCGCTATCTTTCTTGCACCAAATCTTCACCAAGCAATCTGACATCTAACGGAATATGGATTCCGAACTTATCTTTCACTCGTTTTTGCACTTCATGAAGCACGGCTAAAACGTCTTTGCAGGTGGCCTTCCCGTTATTAACCACGAAATCAGGATGTTTCTCCGATACCTGTGCATCACCGATAGCAAACCCTATCAAACCGCATTCTTTAATCATGGGGCCTACATGATATCCCGGGGGTCTCAGATACATGGTACCTGCGCTCCTTTTTTCCAAAGGCTGCTTCGATCTGCGTGATTCCTGATGATCTCTCATTTTATCTTTAATATCTTGAGGATTTCCTTGGGACAAATGCAGCTTTACACCATAGATAATATCTCCGTTGTGCATAAAAATACTGTCGCTTTCTCCATAGCGGAGGTCATCCCATCCATAAACTTTTTCTGTTTGCCCGTCTGCGGAGACGGCATACACTTCTTCCACCACATTTTTCATTTGGCTTCCGTATCCGTTGGCATTCATAAAAGTGGCTCCGATAACAGTCCCGGGGATTCCTACCGCCCACTCAAAACCGCGCAAAGAATTTCTCTGGGCCACTCTCGCCACATTTCCGGTTCCTGCGCCTCCGTAAACGGTAATCCATGTATCCTTGCAAATAATTTCCGATTTCATTTGCATAGTGCAAATAGTAATCCCCCGAATCCCTTTATCACTGATCAGACAATTTGAACCGCCGCCGATGACGGTCACCGGTATCCCTTCCCCGGAAGCACGTTTTAAAACCGCCGTCAATTCTTCTTTGGTCCCGGGGGTTACAAATACGTCGGCATTGCCGCCAATTCCATACGTATTATGCCGGCTCATCGGTTCATTGATTTTAATTTGTCTTTCCTGCAATATGTCCGAAAAAAATAAGTTCCAATTTATCATTTTTGTAATTCCAATACGTCCATACCCTGCGCCATCGCATCAGAAATAATTTTTTGCAGATCCGCCGCTACTTGATTCCATTTCATAAATGCTTGTAAATACTCCTGGGCATCACTATTATTGCTTACCAACACCGCCAATTCCTGCAAATGCTTCAAATCTTGTTCATCGGCACTTTTCCCTGAAATCTTTGCATAGTCGGTTTTCATCTGTGCCATAATATAATCTTTAACCATTTTCTTGGCATCCGGATTATTTTTTATTTTTTCGGCCGCTCCGACAAGCTTTTTCATTTCATCACATTCTTTAATGGCTTTTGCCAATGCATACGCTTCATCATAAGTATTCATCATTTTCCTCCTTTAAATAAACGCCCGCTTTCTTTCAATAAACGGGGAAATCCGTTTTGGCGGAGCGCCTCCATAGCTACAATAGCCACCGCATTTGATAAATTGAGAGAACGCGCCTCTTCAATCATAGGTATACGGATACAGTCTTCTTTATGTTCCAGTAATAATTCTTCAGGAAGCCCTTTCGTTTCTTTTCCGAAAACCAAAACGGCATCTCTTTCAAAACCAACATCGGTATAGCTGCGTACGGCTTTTGTCGTATTAAAATAAAAATGATGACCTGCAAGCATTTGTACAACCGATTCATACCCGGGATGTATATGCACATCCAATAAATCCCAATAATCCAGCCCCGCTCTTTTCAAATGCTTATCATCAACTTCAAATCCCAACGGCTCCACCAAGTGCAGAGTCAAATGCTCGGCTGCACAAAGCCGTGCTATATTTCCGGTATTTCCCGGAATTTCCGGCTCAACAAGTACAATATGCATCAAAAGTAGCTCCCATAACGATCACGATATTTATCTTTCATTTCTTGCCCGGAATACGCTCTAAAAGTTTTTGCTTTTTGCCCTTTATAAGAGATTTGATAAATAATCCCCTCGTCCAAACCGCTGACAGGAATCCGGTATGTATTCTCATGAAATCCGTCCGAATCCTGCAGCACCGGCATTCCGCATATATACACGCCCTCATTGAATGTAAAGTCCGGTTTAAAGCCGGAATCCGTCATGCGTAAAGGATCTGTTTCTTTTTCAGTCAGCGGTTTTTCCATAACCACTTCCACCGTCAAATAGTCTACAACAAATACATTTTTTATTTTATTAGTAATATCCTGTTTGGCAAAACAAGATGTACTTATGGCGGTGATAAACACCCCTATCCAAAAGATTTTTGCATATTTCATAAAATCCTCTCACCTTGCAGCAATCACTCAAAAATTTGTCACTTAACCTTCATATCAAGGTTAAGTATACAATATTTACTGCACAAAAAAAAGATGACCTTTCGGTCACCTTTCTTTTATTTTCTCTCTTTAATTCTTGCCGCCTTACCTGAAAGCCCGCGCAAATAAAACAACTTGGCGCGACGGACAATACCGCGGCGTTTCACTTCAATTTTAGCCAGGCGCGGAGAATGAATCAGAAACGTTCTTTCCACTCCTACTCCATAAGAAATACGGCGCACTGTGAAAGTTTCTCTGACGCCATGATTCCTTCTTGCAATTACCACACCTTCAAACACCTGAACACGTTCGGTCTTTCCTTCGATAACTTTCGCATGCACACGGACAGTATCCCCAGGGCGAAATGCAGGAATGTCATTCCGGAGTTGTTCATTCTCCAATGTTTCAATAATATTCACGATCTTTTCCTCCTTCTCACAGAACATTCATGCCGATCGTATTTGGCAGAGGACTGTCCAGATTAACGGTATTATTTTATCATAGGCTCCGGTGATTTGCAACCGGATTCCACAAATTCAATCAAGCATATCTCCCCATCAAAGTCCTGCCATCGGAATGGCCAATTTCTTTAGTTTCTTTAATGCTTTTCCCTCAATCTGGCGGATTCTTTCACGAGTAACACCAAAATGCTTCCCCACTTCCTCCAATGTCCGCTGTGTTCCGTCATCAATCCCATAACGCAACTCAATAACACCTTTTTCTCTCTCCGTTAAGGTATCAAGGAGCTTATGAATTTGTTCACGACGCATCGTCGCCGCCGCTTCATCTTCCGGAGAGGCTGTTTTCTGATCTTCGATAAAATCTCCTAAATGGGAGTCTTCTTTTTCTCCAATCGGCGTTTCCAAGGAAATCGGATCTTGTGCCGCTTTCTTGGCTTCTCTGATCTTTTCTACACTGATTTCCATTTCCTTTGCCAACTCTTCATTCGTTGCTTCTCTTCCATGTTCTTGGAGAAACCGACGTCCCACCCTGTTCATTTTATTAATGGTTTCCACCATATGCACCGGTACACGGATTGTTCTCGCCTGGTCTGCAATAGAACGGGTAATTGCCTGCCGAATCCACCATGTGGCATAAGTACTGAATTTATATCCTTTGGTATAGTCAAACTTATCTACCGCTTTCAGAAGCCCCATATTCCCCTCTTGAATCAAATCAAGAAACGGCATTCCCCGGCCGGGATATTTTTTTGCAATAGAAACGACAAGACGGAGATTAGCGTTTGCCATTTCCTGCTTGGCTCTGGCAGCAGCTTCTTTCTGTTCTTCCGTAGCGCCCGGCATTTTTCCGATTTCTATTGTTTGGGCAAGGCTCATTTCCTGCTCTGACGTAAGAAGAGGTGTGGTCCCGCATTCTCTCAAATACAAACGAACCGGATCCGTTACCCCTGCCGGGTCGGAGGCCACTTCCACATCATCCTTGCCCCACTCTTTTTCCGTTTCATCATCCTCATCATCAGGATCTATTTCCTCTGAAATATCTTCTATGTCTTCTCCAAATAATTCGTCCTGCTCTTCTTTTTCTCCATAAACAATCTCAATCCCCTGTTCATGAAGCCCTTTAAAGACAGCATCCATCTGCTTTTGATTGGCTGATTTTTCTTTTATGAAATGAAGAATTTCATCATACGAAATATTTCCGTCTGCATTGACTTTACTTTGCAGTTCTTTAAGCCATTTAGCAATTTGTGTTGTTCTCCCCGCCAAATACGGACACCTCCCAAAAACATCCCGATAAAGTATTTTCTTTCCTATTGAGCTTATGGATTTCAAGTTTATGATACGCATATATCAAACATCAATCAGAACAACATAATACTCCTATTTGTAAGATTTTGCAAGAAAAGAAATTCTGTTTTCAAAAAATTTAACCGTCCGGATTTTTGAAACGATTTACGCCCCTGTCCGATTGTATATTTAAAAGAAAAGAAATAGCAAAAATCATAAAATAATCACCCATTGTTATAAAAGATGATGGTTGTTAAATTATTTCCGGTACTAAAAAAATCCGTGGCAAAATGCTCTTTGTCAAACTTTTCATAATCCACGCTTTCTCAATACTCTTTACCTTTTATAAATAACGCTAAAATTATCTGTTTCAAATATACTTCTTCCTCACTAAAAAAACCGTCGGGCTTGATACCCCGGCGGTCTGCTTACGCTGTATATATAATCTTAGCTATATCCTCTTCTGTTATGGTATAAGGTGGCGCCCCGTTTTTTTCAACATCACCATTTTCTACTAAATAATAGCCTGGAATTGAATCCTCAAGTACAACCACTTCCCTCCCGTCCTTTAACAAAACACAATCTAATGCTTTAATTTTCATACCATCCTCTCCTTTCACTTTTTAAATATGCTGATAGTAATCTCTGATATCTATCATCTTAGCACATTTCCATCCGGTAGCCATCATTATTTTTTCCAATTAACAAAATCATACGCAACCCATTTCCGCAATGTACACTTTGATTTTTTCCGTTCAGCTTTTTCTTGCTTTAACTTCTTTCTTCCCATAAACTCCAACCTTTCTCTATCTATTACGGTTAGAAATCATTCTAATGTAATATCAAATATAATGTATACGTGTATCAAGCGTTATTACAAATAGCAAAAAGCAGAAAATCTTTAGATACCAATCCCCATAAGTCAATCAGACCGGCTGTTTCCCATATAAATATGATTTTACGCACGAAAAAAGACCCTGAAAACTCAGAGTCTTATTCCGGTAATTACTACAGGGCATTACCATTTGCAAAAGCAAACTGGTCGTGTCTTTGTTGGTGACCCAGGAGAGATTCGAACTCACGACCTACCGCTTAGAAGGCGGTTGCTCTATCCAGCTGAGCTACTGAGCCATGATGTGGTCGGGGCAGCCGGACTCGAACTGGCGACCCCCTGCTCCCAAAGCAGGTGCGCTACCAACTGCGCCATGCCCCGTAATACCGAATAATTATATTACATATACAAAGCAATGTCAATTAATCTTATTCAGATTTTTTTGTGCTTTACATCTTCTTCTTTGACAATTCCCAAGTAAATACACCCGATAATCCAAGCTACATAGTCATCAATAGGAACAGGTACCGTACGTAGCCCTTTAGGTATAAGCCGTTTAAAACCTTGTGGGGGATTGTATTTCCAGAACCAAGCTTCTCCCATTTCTGTCGTGTACTTTTCATTGACCACTGCTGTTTGTATATTTTTATTCATCGCAGCGAACCAGTTGCATACTTGTTTTTTGACCTCTTTGTGGTGTGTTCCGTTTCCAATCACAAAAACATCAATTATATATGCAGACATAATTTCTTTCAGGGTATGCTCAAGTTCCCCGGTCGGGATGATGCCTTTCCAAATGAGAGTCCCGTCTTCCTGTAAAACCGCCAGCCCTGTTTTTACGGATCCGGGATCGGCTGCAAGTATCATTTATGTTTCCTTCACTACCTCTACATCAATCAGCAAAGGCCCTTCTGAATAAATATCTTTCTTGGCTTTGATAATAAGCGTACATTTGCTGTTATAGGCTTTAACTTTTTCGATAACGTTAAGCAGTTCCTGTCCTTCCAGTTGTCCTATTTTTCCTGTAATCGGGTCGGGAAGTACACCTTTACCCTTTGCGTAATGGTTTAAGTCATTCAGTAAGCGGAGTACTTGTGCATCAGGACGTTTAAGGTTTCCATAGTTGAACATTTCCGCCTTCATAATCGTTTCATTTTTTAAGAAAATCAGGTTATTGTCAAAAACATCAAATTCAACAATAGCGGGTTCTCCCAAAATCAGATTCCCCGCCGCTACTACACGGACCAGTTTTTTATTTTTAGCACCGCTCACCTTTTCTACCGCCGAGTCAAAAGACACTTTGGGTATTCTTACCAAATAGGCTTCTTTATCTTTTACATTCATCCTATCTTTGAGTAAATTGTTGATATCATTCAAAATACTGCCTAAAACCTGCTCGGTTTGTTCTTTATTCATATTTTCATCAACAACCGCATCTGTTAAGATCTGCCCTGCACGGAATACGACAGTGCCTTCTCTGATAGCCGCTATGTTTCCAATAAGAGTTTCTTTTTCTTTATTCAACTTAGAAATATTTCCTGAAAGCTCTTCTTTTGTTTTTTCCAGCTCTTTGATTTCCTCTGCTGATGTTTCTATCCCTTGCCGGGCTTCATCATAGGCCTTTTGCACAATAGACAGTTCTTCTTCTATATAGGCCCGCCGGCTTTCCACTCGTTCCAATTCTTTAGTTATCTTTTCAGAACGAACTGTCATATCCAGATATTCCCTGTTTCTTTCTTGAAGTTGTTTTTTCCCTTCGTCCAACTCTTTGTTTTTGACTTGGATTTCCTGATTTAAGGTCGCCATTTGTGCTTGAAGCCGGCTTAATCCGAACAGCGCTACCCGGACATTTTCATTTACAACGGCAAGTGCCGCTATGGTCAGAAAAGATATCAGTATTCCGGAAATAATGGTCACGATAATAGAGGTATATTTAGGTCGCAGCCCAAAAAGCGTGAGCCGTTTTTTCCCCACTTTGGATCCGATTTTATCACCGAGAAATGCAATAATCCCGCCCATCATTATAAGAACGAGAAACATCGCAACACCAATAAACATATATACCTCCTACATACTGTACTTAATTATTCGTTCGCTTAATAAGATACAGACCGCCGATAAACGCAACAAAATTCGGAAGCCATACGGCTATAGCTGGCGGCACCATATGTGCCTTACCGAGCGCCTCCAAAAACGTCATAACAGCATAATATATGAAAATGATAACAACGGACAACCCAAATCCGATTGATGAAGAGGATCTTTGTTTCTGAACCCCGAGAGGCGCCCCCAGCATCGCAAAAACAAAACTTGCCATCGGCAGAGAAAACCGGCGGTGTATCTCCATATATATGGGGGTTATATCCGCATGAGCGGCCGCATAGGCTTTACTTGCCACAATCAATTCCCGAATCGTCATTTCATCGTAGTTTTTTTTCTCTTTCGGAATATCTGCCGGTGATTGTCCATACGAAATGGCCTGCCTCTTAAAATGCATCATCCGGCTAACGCCGTCATCGGAAAGGTCATAAATAATTCCGTCATTCATGATCCATGTCCCATTTTCCCATGTGGCGGACGGCGCATTTTCCACACGGATTACTTTTTCATTTTGAAATTCCTGCAATGTTATATTTTCAAGAGTCTTCGTGTTCGGATTATATCGCCTTGCATACAAAAGATGCGAAATCTGCCCGTCTTGTACATCTCGCATAATGACATGATCTGTGATTCCGGGATTCAGATTATGCATGATTTCCGCATTGAGAACCTGTTCATACTTTGTATTGGTCCAAGGCACTACATACTCATTAAAAGCAATCGTGCAAAGACTGATGAAAAATGTCACTATAAAAATCGGCCTTGCAATGCGTATGAAACTTTGTCCGGACGTCCTCATGACAATGAGCTCACTTGCGCCTGACAAGCGGGATGTCGCCATCAATGAACCTAAAAGAACCGCCATCGGAAAGGTATACACGATTATTCTTGGTAGTGCAAGAACAAATATCTTTATGGCCGCTGTTGCTGAAGCTCCGTATTTCGTCACATAGCCGGCTATTTTAAGCAAAGTGTCCGCTCCTAAAAAAATGGAAGTGAATGCGGCCACCCCAAATAAAAAAGGACCAAGGAATTCTTTTAAGATATATTTGTCAAGGATACGCATAGGAATTCCTCCTCGTGGTTTCTATGTATCATAATCTGAAATTTTCTCCCAAGTAAAATTTCCTTGCCGCCGGATGATTCGCAATATCTTCCGCCTTTCCGCTAAGCAAAATCTTTCCTTCCGATAAAATATAGGCATTATCAACAATGCGCAATGTTTCCCTTACATTATGATCCGTAATAAGTATACCGATTCCTCTCGCCTTTAAATGCATGACTACACTTTGTATATCCTCCACGGCGAGCGGATCTACCCCGGCAAATGGTTCATCAAGCAAAATAAAAGAAGGATCCATCGTCAAAGCTCTTGCTATCTCCGCTCTTCTGCGTTCTCCGCCGGAAAGGGCATCTCCTCTTGTATTTTTTACATGTTCAATATGAAATTCCTGAAGAAGAGAATTTGCTTTTTCTGATCGCTCTTCCTTTGTCAAGTCCTCGCGCGTTTCCAAAAGCGACATCATATTTTCCCAAACAGTCATTTTCCTGAAAATAGAAGCCTCTTGGGGAAGGTAGCTGATTCCGAACTGATGCCTTTGGTGGATAGGCATCCCTGACAATGGTGTTCCGTCAACCGTCACCTCACCTTTATCCGGTTGTATAATTCCGACAATCATATAAAAAGTCGTTGTTTTACCGGCGCCGTTCGGCCCTAACAATCCGACAACGGTCCCTCGGTCAACTTCTATGTTCACATCATTAACGACTGTCCGCTCACCATATTTTTTTAACAATCCATGGGTTTCTATTTTCATTTTTTATCCTTAATTCAGATTTTATCTGACATGTTTCCTTTGTACATTCCCCTTGCGCCGGTAAATCGCATAAATCATTGTTTTCTCATTCTCCGGCACCAGATGATGTATTGGTAATGATCAGGGTGCTTCTTCCTCTGGTTTCAACAATTTTATCGGCATCCCATATAACTAACTCGGGCCCGTCAAAAGAATTTCCATTCTGCTCAATATGAGCATTTCCTGTCAAAACAAGCTTCCCATCACTTCCGTTTACTCCGCTTCTTTTATAAGTAGCCATATCGCTATAGCCGGTCATTTGTCGTGACTCACCGGTCAGGTTTACCCCACCGGAAGCAACAATTTCCACCTGTTTCATATTCCCTTCAATCAAAGGCGCCTGCATAGAAACATCCGCAGATGCCAAATAACCGTTCCCCCGGATTTTTCCGACCCCGGTAGCCTCATTGTATATAACATCGTCTCCTTTAAGCACTCTTCTTCCCGCTCCGTCATTCATGTATACGGAGCCTGTTCCATGAACCGTTTTGTCATTATATACATGCAATTTATCGGCGGTTATAACCATTTCTTCTTTTTCATACCGTACGTTTCCTTCCAGCCATGCACTGCGGTCTTCAAAATCATATTGCCCCTTTTGACCTGTAATCACAGCCCCCTGATTGGCATGAATGACAATATTTCCCTCTGCTGTCACAACTTTTGAATTTCCGTCATAAGTCAATATGTCAGCTGTAATGTCATCGGCAAATGACGGCGATAAAAAAAAGCACGCCAGAACCGTTGCCATGAAGAAAAGCTTTAAATGTTTCACTTATACGTCCTCCTTATCGGAAAGCTTTGCATCTCCTTTAGCTGTAATTTTTTCAAGCACTCTGTCTGCTGTAAAAGAATCCGCTGTCAAAACACGACCGTCCTTCTCTACTTTAAAGGCCCGGTCTGTAGATAATATTTGTTTTTTACCGTCATAGGTCAAATTTTTTGCAGACAAAATCAGTCCGTCTTTAGTTTGTCCGTCGATATCTCCATCAAGATAAACCAATTGCTCATCTTTCTTGAGCAACCCTTTTTTTGCTTTAATTTTTAATTCATTTCCCTCTCTGGAAAAAAAGCCGTCAATCCCCTCCAAATAAACAGTATTTTTATCATTTTCAATCTTAACATGATGAGCCTTTAAATTCCATACGATTTGTCCATCCTTTTCCTCACTTAAATCTATATCATTAAATTCAACCGCTTGCTTTGCTGTAGCTGTTGTATCAGATGCTCCATCTTCTTTAAATAAAAAATAAATCCCCGCTACAACCGATAAAATAACAAAAACAACAATCAGCAGAGTTTTATTCTCTTTCATTCCCTACCTCCCCACCATTGTTTGTGGAAAAATTAAATCCTAATTTTTGTCTTTGCCGTGAATCCAAATTCCGGTACATTTCAATTTCATCAGCTTCTGTCCAAAATAAATGCTGAAACCAAAGCCAGTCGGCAGGATTCTCTTTAATAAAAGTTTCCATAACGGTTGCCATTTTTTGGGAATTTACCAAAAGATCCTTTTCTTTATCTCCCGTTTCTTCATAATAGAAGTGCTTTCCGATGCAAATCGTATTCCCCGGTTTATTTTTATTCCTCACAATAAAAATAGGCAATATCGGTGCTTTAAACTTTTTGGCAAAAACTGCCGGCCCTTGCGGAAAAGAGAAAACACGGTTCATAAAGCGAACCGGAATGCCCGATTTATCGCCATCTTTATCCGACAAAAAACCCAATATATAATTCTTTTTCATTGCTCTGGCCGCTGAAATCATTTCGTAACCGCCGGTTCCTGTAAGAAATATATGCTCCCCTGATTTTGCACGATATTCATTAATAATTCTCATCAGTGCATCATCTTTTTGTTTTTTTCCAATGGCCGATGTGTCATACCCATACAGCGATAAACCGGCCCCCAGCCACTCCCAACTGCCGACATGAGCTGTAAGACCTACTATTCCTTTATTTTCAGCATAGGCCTCCTCTAAATATTCCGGATGGTCAATGGTTATATACCGGTCAAGGTTCTCTTTATCTCTGCATAAACGTGGCATGTACAACATTTCCATCGCAGACATTCCCACACTTTCATATACACGATTTAATAGTTTTTCCGCTTCCGCTTTGTCGCACTTTAAACCCGTCATGATTTGATGCAGACCACGTTTTTTTTGATTGGATATCCGATTCATAATAGCAGGACCTAAAAATTTGCCTATGCACAATATCCGTTCATACGATAAAGTGCATAAAATACGGCTGATCCCCTTTAATAATCCGTATTTTAAATAAAATAGCATAATTTCTCTTCTTTCCGAAAATATACAGTTTGATGAATTATTGTATGGCTGCCTTTTCTTCATCACAAAAGGAAGAAATCGCTTTTTCCCATTTGCCTTGCCCCGTCAATATCGTTTCTACAAATTCACGGACAGCGCCTCTTCCGCCATTATATTGGGATATAAAATCCGCCTGTTTCTTATTTTCTGCACAAGCATCGGCGGGACAGCCTGATACGCCCACTTTCGCAAAAAGCGGCAGATCATTCAAATCATCCCCCATAAAGGCCACCTCATTCCATGAAATCTCCTGCTTTTGCAGCACCGCCTCTAATGAACGAATTTTGTTCCGGACTCCCATAAATAAAAAATCAACTTCCAATTCTTTGGCCCTGGCATGCACAATTTTTGATGTCCTGCCTGTCAAAAATACGGTAGTGTATCCCATCCGGTGAAGCAATCCAAGTGCCATTCCGTCATGAACGTGAAATTCTTTATACGCCTCTCCATCCATGCCGAAGATGAGCGTTCCCGGCGTAAGCGTGCCGTCTACATCGAAAGCAAAAAGTTTGATTTGTTTAATATGGTCCATCACACAACCCCCTGACGGAGCAAATCAGTAATATGAACCATTCCTACTGATTTTCCTTGATCATCCACTACAGGCAGTACGGTAATAGGGTGCGGTATATGTTTTTCCATCATATGCAACGCTTCCGCCGCTAATTTGTCGGCAGCAATTACTATAGGGTTTCCCGTCATTCCTTCTTTTACGGACAAAGACAAAAAATCGATTCCTTTTTCAAGACCTCGCCTGACGTCACCATCAGTCATAAGTCCTTGAAGCCTATAATTCTCATCAATAACGGAAACGGCGCCTAAACCTTTATCTGTCATTACAAAAAGAGCATCTTTCACAGTTGCATTTTCAAAAATAACAGGATTTCTATCCCCTGTATGCATCACCATTTCCACTGTCATTAATAATTTTCTGCCAAGAGATCCTCCGGGATGAAATACTGCAAAATTATCGGCTGTAAAATTCATTTTTTCCATTAAAGTAATCGCTAATGCATCTCCCAATGCCAATGCCGCCGTTGTAGAGCTGGTCGGTGCCAAGCCGAGATTATCGGCTTCTTTTTCCGCCCCCGCATAAAGTACGACATCTGAATTTTTAGCGAGTGTGGAATTTACATTTCCCACCACAGCAATCATTTTGGCACCGATACGTTTTACGGAAGGAATGATATTTAAAATTTCCCCCGTTTCGCCACTGTTAGAATAAGCAATAAGTACATCTTGTGCCGTAACCATACCTAAATCCCCATGGATTCCTTCTGCGGGATGAAGGAAGAACGACGGTGTACCTGTACTCGCCATTGTAGCAGATACTTTTTTCGCTATATGTCCCGATTTCCCCATTCCCGTAAAAATGACACGTCCCGGAGAATGATTGATCAGATTCACTGCGTCCTCAAAAGAATTATCCAATCGGTCAATTAATTTTAAAATGGCTTCCGCTTCATCATGGAGCACACGAGCTGCTATTTCCAGTACCGGCATAGATTCTCCTTATAAAATACCTTTTACTCTTTGATTATTTTTAATTTCCCATAAATAGCTGTCCGGCTATTTTTCATGTTTAACGATTTCGTTAATTGCGATTAAATCCTTTAACAAGTTTTCCAAAGATGATAAGTAGAGCATATTGGTAGAGTCTGACAGACCCTCCGGAGGATTGTCATGAACCTCCATGAAAAATCCGTCCACTCCGCTGGCTGCCGCTGCGCGAGCCAAGTAGGGAATCATTTCCCGTTGTCCGCCTGTCGTCGCCCCCATACCTCCCGGCAACTGCACGCTATGAGTGGCATCATAAATAACAGGATACCCAAATCTTCTCATGATGGGAAATGCCCTCATGTCCACTACCAGATTGTGATAGCCGAAAGAAACGCCTCTTTCTGTCACTGCCAAATTCGGATTGTGTGCTTCTTCCATTTTTTGTATAACATTGCTCATATCTTCCGGTGCCATAAATTGTCCCTTTTTCACATTTACGGGTTTTCCTGTCATAGCCGCCCCGTAGACAAGATCCGTCTGGCGACATAAAAAAGCGGGGATTTGAATCATATCCAGAACTTCCGCTGCCGGCTTTAACTGTGTTAAGTCATGTACGTCAGAAATAACCGGCACTTGTAATTCTTTTTTGATGGATGCTAAAACTTCCAATCCTTTTTCCAGTCCCGGTCCTCTGAAAGAATGGTATGAGGATCGATTTGCTTTATCATAAGAAGCTTTAAATATATACTTTACATCAAGTCTCTCACAAATCTTTTTTATCTCACGCCCTATCATTAATGTCCTGTCGTAATCCTCTATGACACAAGGTCCGGCAATCAAAAATAATTGTTTCCCGTCCAGGGTAAGGTTTCCTACCTGAATTGTTTTCATAAATGACTCCTTTCAAAATATTCATTGGCTTTTTGTAAGTCTTCTTCCGTATCAATACCGATACTTTCTGCTTCTATCTGAATAATCCCGATTTTATGCCCCGTTTCCAAAGCACGCAACTGTTCCAACGACTCTGTTTGTTCCAGCGGCGTTTGTTCCATTTTGGCATAGTCAAGTAAAAAGTGACACCGATAGGCATAAATACCGATATGTTTAAGTGGAGAAATCATAAAACTCTCTCTCGGATAAGGAATTATGGATCGTGAAAAATATAACGCCTCTCCCTTTTGATTGACAACAACTTTTACTGCCGACGGATCTTGATATTCCTCTTCTTTTAAAGGAGTCGCCGCTGTCACCATGTCCAGCTCCTTATTTTCTATCAGCATAGTTGCTAAACAATCAATAAGATCAGGAGCAATAAATGGTTCATCTCCCTGCACATTAACAATAATATCATAATCGGAGAGGCGAGAGGCCACTTCCGCCAACCGGTCCGTGCCGGTCGGATGATTTTTCGACGTCATGACAACACGACCGCCAAAGCTTTCCACTTCCTCCGCAATGGCTTGATGATCAGTTGCCACTATCACTATATCAGGCGTTTTGGCTAAAACCGCCCGGTTATAAACACGATGAATTAAGGTTTGTCCCGCAATCATGCGTAACGGTTTTCCCGGCAGCCTGGTAGATGCATAACGGGATGGAATAATACACGCAATTTTCATAATAACTTCTCCCATGCACGCTGAAGTATTTGACTATCCATTTCGGTATATTTCATTTTAATCCTCAATACATATACAGGAATAACTGACTTTTTCAATTCTTGCAACTTAATCATTTTAACCGCATCTTTTTCTGTAATGACCAACATTTCCGCATCAGTATGTTCCAGTTTTCTGAAAATTTCTTTTATGTCTTCATCACTATAGGCGTGATGATCTTTAAAAGAAAGATGTTCTATAGGACAAAGTCCCGCCTTTGCCGCTGTGTTCCAAAAACCGGCCGGGTTTCCAATCCCGGATAAAAGAAATACCTTTGCCCCCTGCCTCTGTTCCATTTCGTTATGACTTTTCTGTTTTTCCCAGTCTTCCAACAAAGTAAGTGCATAAGGCACATGATCCGATTCCAGAATAGGAATATGTTCTCCATAGCTGTGCAATGTCTTTTTTATGTCATACTTGGTTTCCTCATCAACTTGGCTGCATTTCGTAAGAATAAATAAATGGGCTCGTGCCAGTCCGTCTAAAGGTTCTCTCAATAATCCGCGGGGAAGCATATGTCCGTAACCGAACGGATTGGTACAGTCAATCAGAACAATTTCCAAATCATGCTTCAATGTCCGATACTGAAATCCGTCATCCAATAACAAAATATCCGCCCCTAATTCCACAGCTTTTTTTGCCGAGAGAATTCTGTCTTTCCCTACCAAAACGGGAACGCCCGGCAAACAAAGTGCCATCATGTACGGTTCATCTCCTGCCATTTCAGGTTCAGCCATGATTTCTTCCCCGGCAGAAACGATACCGCCGTTCCTTTCAAAACCGCTCTTATATCCTCTGGATAAGATGGCAGGCTGTTTTCCGCAGGCTTTCATCTGTTTCGCCAATTCAATAATGCATGGAGTTTTTCCGGTCCCTCCCGCCGTTATATTCCCTACGCTTACCACCGGGATTTCCGGTTTGACCTGATGCCGGGACATTTTTTTCTGCTTGTAAATCACTCCTGCTTTATATATCTTTTCTAAAATAGCCAACCCGCTTAAGATGACTTTTCCTGCCGTTCCCGGAGACGGATTCTTTTGTAAATCAAGTATATATCTTTCAAGACCCATGGGAATTCTCCATCAGTTCAATATTATATTCTTTCGTTAATTTTTCAAAAAAATCTATGTTCCGTTGCGTTGCTCCCTGATTCTCCCTCACGACTTCTAATGCGGCGATTCCCATTCGTTTTATCCTTGCCGGATCATGTAACAGCTGAAATACCGTTTTTTCAAAATCTTTTTGATTGGCATTCATAATGCAAGCTCCACGACGGGAAAGAATTTCAAATATATCTCTGAAATTAAACATATGAGGTCCTACCAGAATCGGCTTGCCATGAGCTGCAGGTTCCAAAATATTATGCCCGCCCACTTTCACAAAACTTCCTCCGACAAAAACCACATCCGCCAAGCTGTATAAACGCCCCAGTTCACCGATTGTATCTAAGATAATTACTTCCGGTCTCTCTACAATATCTTTTTCCGTTTGCATTTGCGAGCGGCGCAAAACGGTCAATCCGGCCTCTTTCACCATAGAAAACACGGACGGCGCTCTCGTGATTTCACGAACCGCCAGTAATAACCGGGCGTTCGGATATTTCTCCATCACTTTACGGAAAGTCTTTATCACCATTTCCTCTTCACCGCGATGTGTACTGCCTGCCACAATCACAGGCTCCATACCGTCAAAACGGAATTCTTTTCTCAGTTGGTTTTTTTCATCTTCTCCGACTTCCGCATAAGTTTCATCGTATTTGGTATTTCCTGTAATGGTAACCCGTTCGGACAAAGCCCCCATAGAAATAATATGCCCGGCATCTGTTTCAGACTGCATACAAAAAGCTCTGATCTGCAGAAGCATTCTTGATGTAAAGCGTTTAATCAGGGAATATCTTTTCATAGACCGATCACTGATTCTTCCATTCATCATCATGACCGGAATTTTCTTATGCCAGGCAAGTCGCAAAAAATTGGGCCAAAGCTCCGTTTCAATCAGTACAATCACTTTAGGATTGACAATGTCCACAATTCTTTCTGTAATCACCGGCAAATCAAACGGGAAAAATATATGCCCGTCCGCTTCGGGAATAATCCTTTGTGCCATACGGTGTCCTGTCGCCGTAACGACGGAAACAACCACCATTTCTTGGGGATACCTGTTTTTCAACTCTCTAACAATAGGACTTGCCGCCACCACTTCTCCTACAGAAGCGGCATGAACCCAAATCGCATTGTGATAAGCAATTTGTTCTAATGTAGGGGTCGGCATAATACCCGCACTTTGTTTCAACCGGTCATAAAAACCCTCTTCAAAGATAAGACGGTAAATGAGAACCGGAACTTGAAGTATCCAATATGCCACCAGGCAAATATTATAAAACCAGTACAACTCAATTAACTCCTTCCGGTTCTTTCATGGACATTGTATACAACTCATGGTACAAACCACCCTTATTTATTAATTCATCATGGGTTCCGGATTCTTCTATATGCCCGTTATTAAGAACAAATATCTGATCCGCATTCTTGACCGTGGATAGCCGGTGAGCAATGACAAAAGACGTACGCCCCACCATCAATTTTTCTAATGCATCTTGTACAATTTTTTCACTTTCCGTATCAAGCGCGGACGTGGCTTCATCAAGAATCAAAATTGCAGGATCTTTAAGAATTGCTCTGGCAATTGCTATTCTCTGCCGCTGTCCGCCGGATAAAACCAGGCCCCGGTCCCCCACTTTGGTTTCAATTCCATTAGGAAGTTCACGGATAAACTTTTCCGCGTTAGCCGCTTTCACAGCACTCCAAACTTCTTCGTCTGTCGCATCAAGCTTACCATATAAAATATTTTCTTTGATAGTTGTGTTAAAAAGGAGCGTGTCTTGAGGAACTAGCCCTATATGTTCCCGTAAAGAACTTATTGTGAACTCTCGTATATCAATGCCGTCTATATAAATCCCTCCGCCGGTCACATCATAAAATCGCGGCAAAAGATTGGCGATGGTTGTCTTTCCCGATCCTGACGGTCCCACCAGTGCAATCGTCTGTCCCGCTTCCGCCAGAAAATTCAAATCCGTTAATACAGGCTTGGCTTCTTCATAAGAAAAGGACACATGCCTGGCTTCTACACGCCCTTCTCCAACCTCTATATCTTTGGCATTTTCTTTATTTTGCACTTCCGGCTGTTCATCTAAAATGGAAAACACCCGTTCCGCTGCCGCCAAAGATTTTTGTATATTCCCTACGCTTTCAGCCACTCTTCTCGTCGGATTGGCAAGATTGATCGCATAAATCAGAAAAGCAATCAACTCACCTGTAGACATCACGCCATCAATGACAGATACTCCTCCATACCAGATAATGGCGCAAACCGCAATGGCTGCCAGAAATTCCACAAAAGGAGTCATCTGGCTCTGCTGGCGGATAGCACGAACCGCCGCGGCAAAGCTTAATTGATTGATTTTACGAAATCTTTTTTCCTCATAAGCCCCTCTGTTAAAACTGCGGACAATTCGTACCCCCTGAATCGTTTCCTGCAACATAGACGTGACATCCGCCAAACTTTCCTGCACATCTTTTCCGCTGTTGTGAAGTTTCTTTCCAAAGAATTTAATGACATAAGAAACAAGAGGCACAATAACCAGACATAGGACAGTCAATTTCCATTGTAAATAAATCATTGATCCGAAAGAGCCTATAAAAATAGCACTTTCTTGGACCAAAGATATAAAATCGGTCACAATCGCTGTCTGGAGGGCGGAAATATCATTCGTTAAATTACTCATGATATCCCCCGTACGCCGCCGGTCATAATAAGCGATCGACAGTCGTTGCAAATGACGGTACAAGGCGTTCCGTATATCCATAATAACCGCCTGCCCTATATATCCCATCAAATACCGGTGACCGAATGTTGTCAGCGCTCTTATAAAGAAAGTCACCAAAATCGCAACAATAATGATATAGAGCATCCTAAGATCTTTCTCTTCCAACACCCTGTCAATCACATCTTTAATGATCCAAGGTACAACCAGATTGGATAAAGAAACAAGAATCATAAAAAACACAGACAATATGAGAAGTTTCTTATACGGTTTGAGATAAGATAATAAACGTTTATAACTGTCCACTTTATTTTTCATTGCGTTCTCCTGCCGTTTTTAGTATAAGCCGGGCTGTACGCCGTACCGCACCTTCATTTCCGAGCTGCTTACGGACCTCTTGCAGATCATTGATATTCTTTTTCCGTATTTCTTCATCAGTAAGCCAAGGAAGAAGCCTATCCGCTATATTTTCTGCCGTCACCTTATCTTGTAACAATTCAGGAGTCACTTCTTTTTGCAATAATAAATTAGGTAACCCCGCATATTTTACCTCTACTACATGCTTAGCAATAAACCATGTTACAGGTGCTAATTTATAAACAAGAACAGTCGGCAAACCCATCAATGCGGTTTCCAAAGTTGCCGTTCCGGATGAAGCTATGCAGGCTGTACAAATTTGCATCAGGTCATATTGTTTCCCCTCTGTAACCGTAACCGCCAATTCCGGATATTTTGATAAAAACTGTTTCAAAAAATCGTGAGAAATCGTGTCCGCCTTCGGTAAAAAAAATTGGCAGTCCGCCTTTTTTGAAACAACTCTGCACGCATCCAGCATAACCGGCAAAAGACTTTCCACTTCGTTTTTCCGGCTTCCCGGCATAAGAAGAACCCTTTTCTTTATTTTCTCTCCTCTAAAATATTCCATTGCCTCATTAAAAGACATGGACGTTTTTACCGTATCTATCAAGGGATGTCCGACAAAAGTAACCGGAGCCCCCGCCTTTTTATAGGCTTCCGCTTCAAAGGGAAATATGGAAGCCACCTGTCTGACATCTCCGGCAATCTGCTTTGCCCGTCCTTTTTTCCATGCCCATATGGTAGGAGCAATATAATATACCACCGGTATGCCCATTTCTTTGGCCGCATGTGCCACTTTCATATTCAAACCGGGATAATCTACACATACAAGAACATCCGGTTTTTCTTTAATCATCGTTTGTTTCAAAAATTTTATTAACTTCAAAAAAAGAGGTAAATGTTTGAGTACCTCGACAAATCCGATGATTCCGAGATTTTCTATATCATATACAATGCGTACGCCCGCCTCACGCATATTTTTTCCGCCCATGCCGAAGATTTCAGCTTGCGGATTTTCTTTTTTTATTTCTGCTGCTACCGCAGCGGCATGCATATCACCGGACGCCTCTCCGGCAGACATCATAATTTTCATAATGCACCCTGTTCCACTGCCACTATGACAACTCCCTCACGCTCCGCCAATTCCAGAACTTTTTCTTTTTCGGCAAATAAAGTACGGTTTGCTTCTATGGCAAGCACCTCACATTTGCTTTCCAACATGGATTCCAATGTCGTGATTCCCACGGCAGGTACATCAAAACGGGAATCCTGTCCCGGTTTGGCGGTCTTAACCACTACCGCGCCTTCCCGCGCCAGAAGACCTCCCCGTTTTATGCATGCATCTGTTCCTTCTATCGCTTCAACTGCCATGACTGCTTGATTTTTTACCACTACGGTTTGCCCCAGATCCATAGCTCCAATCATTTTAGCGGCCTCAAAACCAAATTTAATATCTTGCCACTCCCTCTCTGTCGGTACTCTTTTGGTAAAAATTTGCGGTCCCGGCATAAGCGGTTTCAAATATTTTGTCTGATCAAGAACTGAAATGCCGTCTTTCTTGAGCTCTTCTACAATGGCGAGCGTAATAGTATCATCTTTAAAATTTTGTTTTCTTAACCGGTTTAACAATTTTATGGCCCGTAAATCCGGCATGACATGCTCTTTATACAGCCATTCTTTGGTAACCTTCCCTAAAAGGGTAACTTCTTTCACGCTCTCCTGCACAAGAGTTTTAATAATTTTATTGAGTTTAAAAGCATTAATCTCATAATATACATCTGCTTTTTCTTTTAACTTTGAATCGGTTCCGGGAATGACAGCAATACAAACGACTTGATCCCCTTGCAAGTGGGCAGCCTCTATAAACTCTCCCGGCAGCGTTCCTATGCCGGCAAGCAATCCTACTTTTTTCATGCTTCCTCCCTATAAACAATATATTTTTATTTTACCATATGCAGCTCATTTATGGATTCGTTTCCATATCCTCCTGCTCAAATCCATAAATAGAAAAAATGCATAGCTCCACCTTATCTGCTTATCAATTATGCATACTTGCTTTTATAATCTTGAATCATTTAAAACCCCAATGTATACTTAAAAAATATTATTAGTGAAAAAGGGGGCATTCATTTGTTTACTCAAATCAAAAACATTCTTTCAAGTGTTGCGCTTATTAAGCAAATTGCCGTAGGCCTTGTCATCGGTATCCTGATTGCTGTTTTCGCACCACCTGCCATTCCCGCCGTAAAAATTTTCGGTGATTTATTTGTTAAAGCTTTGAAAGGTGTGGCACCGGTTCTTGTATTCTTCTTGGTCATGAATGCCATGGCACAGAAAAAAGAAGGCACCAATGACAATATGAAACCTGTCATCATATTATATGTGATCGGTACATTTTTCGCCTCCCTGGTCGGAGTGACCATGTCTTTCTTATTTCCCACCATGCTCCATCTCCAAGTGGCGGAAGATGCTCAACTTGCACCGCCTTCCGGCATCGTTGAAGTACTTCACAATGTCATTCTTTCCGTTGTGGACAATCCGGTAAATGCACTCTTACATGCCAACTACATAGGCATTCTTACCTGGGCGATCATTCTCGGACTTGCTTTGAAAAGCTATGCCGGCGGCACAACAAAAGGCGCTCTGAATGATATTGCCCAATCCATTACGAAAGTTGTTACATGGGTTATCCATTTTGCTCCGCTCGGTATTATGGGACTTGTTGCCGATTCAGTAGGAACTGCCGGCGTGGAAGCACTTCTGAGTTATATAAAACTTTTGGGCGTTCTTATCGGTTCTTATTTCCTGGTCGCTCTTGTGATGAATCCGTTAATTGTATTCCTCAAAGTGGGCAAAAACCCGTATCCGCTTGTTTGGACCACAATCCGTGAAAGCGGTGTCTATGCATTCTTCACAAGAAGTTCCGCTGCTAATATTCCTGTCAATCTGACACTTTGTAAGCGCTTAGGATTAAATCCCGATACCTTTACCATTTCGATTCCGCTGGGTGCGACAATCAATATGGCGGGCGCCTCCATAACAATCTCCGTCCTCGCTCTGGCTGCTGCCAATACGCTCGGTATTGTTGTTGATCTTCCTACTGCACTTCTTCTGTGCCTGATTTCCACAGTAGGTGCCTGCGGTGCGTCCGGCGTTGCCGGCGGATCTTTGCTTCTGATTCCGGTCGCTTGTGCTTCTTTCGGCATCAATAATGATATTGCCATGCAAGTTGTCGGCGTCGGATTTATTATCAGCGTTTTAGAAGATGCCTGCGAAACGGCACTCAACAGTTCCAGTGATGTGCTTTTTACCGCCACCGCCGAATTTGCTGAACGCCGTAAGCTCGGGACGCTGAAATCGGAAGACATGGTTCCGCATAATTAAAATCACAAAATAAAAAAGCATTGAGGTTTTCCCCAATGCTTTTTTATTGCTCTTTTACTTTGAAAAAATGCCTTTTGTCTTTAATTCCAAATCACAATATTGCAAGATGAAGTGATCGACATAGGCAGCGGCCTCTTTAAATATTTTATTTTTAACCGCTTCATGGAATCCGTTTCCCCAATGATAGAACGAACACTTTTTTAAAAACTCTTGCGCCGGTACCGACAGTTCCAATTCTTTCATGACAGATGTTTCCGCCGGGTCAAATCCTGCTTTCAGCAAAAGTTTGACTGCTATAATAAAAGCTGTCATCATCTTGTTTCGTTCTTCAGCTTCCCTAAGTCCGTATTTTAAAATTTCGTAAGCCTCAAAATTTTCTTGCTGAGGAGGAAATAATTCTTCCGCCAGTTCAATCACATAGTACCAATATTGCATATCTTCATACGAAAGAGCCATCATATCCAAAATCTTCCGGCTTTCATATTGCACCATCACCGGATGATCGGCTGTACCTGTTACCGTAAATTGAAGAACGCTAAGAGGAATCGTTCCGCCGGCACCGCATTTCAAAATGACATTCTTCGGTATATATACCAATATGCGCCCTGCATCAGACGTAAATATATCTGCCGCTTTCCCCTGCACACCACTTTTATAAGTTCGTAAAAGGATTCCCTTATAATTCGTCACCGGATATTTCATTTCCATGATTTTCCCGCCTTTGAGAATGTTCCGCCCTGACACGGACGACACGGAAGCCATCCATGCGGAGTACCGTAAAACACCAGTCTCCAAACACAATATGATCTCCTACCTTGGGAATCCGTTCCAGATGAGAAAAAACAAATCCGCCGATCGTATTATTTCTTTCTTCCTCCACCATATCAATATCCAATTTTTCAAATACATCTTCAAGAATAACCGTACCGTCAAATTCATATAAAGAATCATGGATGGCAAGAATTTCCATCGGCGCCGGATCTTCATTCTGCGGCAATGCTCCCACCAATTCTTCTGTCAAATCTTCCAATGTCACAAGTCCCGACGTGCTTCCGTACTCATCAACCACTACCGCCAGATAAATTCTCCGGTTTTTCATCAACTTCAGCAACGCCGCCGCCGGCATGACTTCGGGAACGGTAAGAATCTCTCTCATAATCCGCTTGATACTGTACTCCCCGCGCAAAAGACTTTCTAAAAAATCTTTCACATGAATAAATCCGAGCATGTGATCTTTATCTTCCAGGCAAACCGGATAGCAAGTGTGCCGGGCTTTTGAAATCATACGGCGCATTTCATCCATATCGTCATCAAAGTCGAGCACGACCATTTTATTTCGGGGAATCATTACATCCTTGGCATCCAAATCAAAGAAATCAAAAGAGTTTTTGATGAGCGTATTTTCAAGAGCGGTAAGACGGCCTCCCCGATGACTTTCTTCTACAATGCACCGGATTTCATCTTCTGTATATGTAAAATTGACCTCATCACGAAAAGGCAGTTGTTTCATATCCAGTATTTTTTTGACTGCATATAATCCCATACGGATAAACGGCTTAAAAAGCATATCCGGAATTTTTAAAAACCATATATGGGACACCAGCATGGGAAGCGGCCGCACAAGAGAAATGGAGGCGGGCAGCAATATGGTAAATATCCAAAATAATAAAAGAAGGGTCAAGCTGATAAATGCGACCGTTCCATACAGTAAAGCGTCAGAAATCATCATCCGGCTCAGTCTTGCCAAAACAATCATTTCAGTCATTATGCGGTACAAAGAAACGGCAAATAAACTGCAGCACAAAACAGAACCGATTTGTGTCCCTGCAATCACTTCCGACGTTTTTTTGTAGAAAGGTTCTACTTTTTTGACCAGTTCCGTATCCAGCTCATCATTATTTTCTATATATTTTTTCCGCATTCTTGCAAATGAAAAATTGATGACCGTACACATATAATTCACCAGTGCCGCAAAAAAAGCCGCTGCGCACCAAATGATGAGCCATTCCCAATGAATATGAATAAGTCATTCCTCCCTGTCAAACTTCTTACTTATGTTCTTTATATCCAAGCTCCCGCAGAATATAATCTTTATTTTTCCAATCTTTATTTACCTTGACCCATAAGTCAAGAAATACCGGAGCACCGATAATATTTTGGATTTCTTCACGGGCTTCTTTTCCCGCTTCTTTTAAAAGTATCCCTTTTTTACCGATGATAATTCTTTTTTGGGAATCCCGTTCCACATAAATGGTACAGCGGATATAAACTTTACCGTTCTCTCGTTCCGTAAATTCTTCCGTAAACACGCCAATCGCATGCGGAACTTCCTCTTTCGTCCGTAAAAGCAATTTTTCCCTGACTATTTCCTGTACAATATTCCTCTCCGGCTGGTCTGTCACCATGTCATCCGGAAAATATTTCGGCCCTTCAGGCAAATATTTTTCAAGGACTTTCGTAAACTCTTCCACATTTTCCCCGCTTTGCGCCGAAAGCGGTATAATCTCGGAAAAAGCATAAATGGGACTGTATTGGGCAATCTTTTTTAAGAGAACTTCTTTTTTTATCAAGTCAATTTTACTTAAAACAAGGATCACCGGAACTTTTTTCTCTTCCAGCAAACTTAAAATATATCTGTCCCCCGCACCGAGAGGATCATCACAAGCACAAATAAATACAATCAGATCCACCTCATCAAGAGCATCCACCGTACTCTGCCGGATCACTTGTCCCAGCTTGCTTTGCGGTTTATGCATGCCCGGTGTATCTAAAAAGACGACCTGTGAGTGATTCCCGTTCCACACTCCGGTAATTTTATTTCTTGTCGTCTGGGCATGGGCAGATACAATAGAGATCTTTTCTCCTAAAACGGCATTCATTAAAGTCGATTTCCCTACATTCGGCCGTCCCACCAGAGCTACAAATCCGGAATGAAATTTTTCTTCAGTCATTGCTGTCCCTTGATTCATTTCTTAACATCACTTTCTGAAAATGCATAGGGCAATAAATCTTTCCCGTCAAATATCTTATAATCACCGGCCGTTCTCGCTACAACAATCAGCGGTATATGAAATTCGAAAATCACCTGCCGGCAAATTCCGCAAGGCATTGTAAAATGCTCCGTGCTCCCCGCTACAGCCAGTGCTTCCAATTTACCTGCTCCCATAGCTACAGCCGCTCCAATCGCATTTCTCTCTGCACACATCCCCGCCGGATAAGATGCATTTTCTACATTGCATCCGCGATAAATATCTCCGTTTTCTGCCAGAACGGCCGCTCCGACACCATAGTTTGAGTAAGGCATATACGCATTTCGTCGGGCCTGTATGGCAGAAAAAACTAATTCTTCTATTTTTCCCTTATCCATTTTCCCTCTTTCCTTCTGTAAGAATCCGTTCCAATCCGCAAGCGCTTAAAATTTCTTCTTCCGCAGTACGCATTTTTTTCTTGTCTGTTTCTTCATAGTGATCATAGCCGAGAATATGCAAAAAACCGTGAATCGCAAGATAGGCCGTTTCTCTTTCCTTGCTGTGTCCGAACTCTTCCGCCTGTTCTTCCGCTCTGTCAAGATTAATAATGATATCTCCCAATGTTTTCTCTTCTTCAGGGATATCTTCTTCCCCCTCATTTAACGCAAATGAAAGCACATCTGTCGGAGCGTCTACATGCCGGTAAGTCTTATTTAAATCATGAATCGTATCCGCATCGCAAATGAGGACACTGATTTCCGCATCTGCCGCCACTTTTTGAAATTCCGCCCCTTTTTTCAAGACGGTCATCAGCAACATTTCCAATTCTTCGCTGTAAAATTTCATATCGCTGTAATTAATCGTGATGTCCATCATTTCCCTCCCCACGGTGTTTTCTTTTTGCATCTTGTTCATACGCACGGATAATGGCCGCCACCAAATCATGGCGCACCACATCATTTTCCGTAAATTTCACAAAAGAAATATCCGGAATATGGTGAAGCACTCTCTGTGCATCTACCAATCCGCTTTTTATATGCTCCGGCAAATCAATTTGCGTCGTATCTCCATTAACTACCATTTTTGACCGGAACCCCAACCGGGTCAGAAACATTTTCAACTGCTCAACCGTTGTATTTTGTGCTTCATCGAGAATGACAAATGCCTTTTCCAACGTCCTACCTCTCATATAAGCAAGCGGCGCCACTTCGATTTGTCCTTTTTGCTGCAATTTCAAAAACTCTTCCGGTCCGAACATATCAAGAAGCCCATCAAAAAGCGGCCGCAGGTACGGATTCACCTTTTCCTGCAAATCCCCCGGCAAAAAGCCCAACTTTTCTCCGGCTTCCACCGCAGGTCTGACCAAAATAATTTTCTGCACATCATGATTTCTCAAATAAAAGGCTGCCAATGCCACCGCCAGATAGGTTTTCCCCGTTCCTGCCGGTCCTATGCCGAATGTAACGGAATGACTCCTTATGGCGTCAAGATATATCTTTTGTCCTAACGTTCTCGGACGGATACATTCTCCGTTCTTGGTCATATTGACAATATCTTCTTCCATTTCCCTCAAAACATGGAATTTGCCTTCATCAAGAAATTCGATAATCATGCGGACCTGTCGATCTGAAATGCGTATCCGCTGCTTGACCATATGAAGCATTTGATTAATAACGGTCATGCTTTTTTCTACGTCATCCGGAGCGCCGATGATCTGGAGCATATTTCCTCGACCGAAAATCTCCGTCTTGTAATGCTCTTCGATAAGGTGAATCCATGCGCCGTCCCTTTCAAACATATGAGCGGCACTTTTCAGATCATGAATCACCACTTCTTTTTTGATTTGCTCTTTAATAACCGTCACCCTTCCTTAATCATTCTTATTCTACAAACTGCCGGACCGCCGCTCCGTCTAAATAATCACAAGCCGATCCTTGCACTATATCTCTTTTCTTCATCATTTTTTCAATGTATTCTTTCACTTCCCACCAGGGACGTCCTTCATGAATAGAAACCGTATTGTCCGATGCCCGACCCACAATGCGCTGTACCGCTATATCCGGTCTTATCCGGGATAAAATGAGAACCACCCGTTCCGCATATTCCTGCTGCGGCAGCAACTGCACCTGTCCTTTTTTATACAAATTTGCCAAAATCGTATCTTTCACAACATAAAGAGAATGAATTTTTATTTCCGTCACAGGAAGAGCGGACACCAGTTTCGCCATTTCTTCCACATCAATTCTATCATCCCACGGCAGATCGGCAATCATATGCGCACATAATCCGAACTGGTACTTTCCTATCCGGATAGCTGCATCTACAAATTCCGCCGCTGTATGCCCGCGGCCTATTTTTATGAGTGTATGGGGATTCACACTCTGGAGTCCCAGTTCAATGGTGATGTCCGTTCCATATTTTTCCCGTATTCCTTCAAGAATGTCCAAATATTTCTCATGAATACAGTCCGGCCGTGTAGAAATGGAAAGTCCTGCAATATCGGGATGACCGGCCGCTTCCTCCATCCACCGGCAAAAATTCTCAAGCGGTGCATAGGTCGCTGTAAAATTTAAAAAATACGCAATAAACTTTTTTGCTTTATATTTTTTCCCCATATGAGAGATGCTGCTCTCAATTTGTTCGGAAATACCAAGCCCCGGTCTATCAGTTTCATAATCCGCTCCGATAGACCCGCAAAAGATGCAGCCGCCGGTTCCCAGACGGCCGTCTCTGTTCGGACAAGTCACCGGAACCGCTATCGGAATTTTATATACTTTTTCTCCATATTTGGTTTTCAAATAATCTGAATATGTTCTATACAGCTCCATAAAAATTTCCTTTTGTTTTTTATTATATAACAAAGACTCTCTGATTTACACAAAAGAAATGCTCTTGTACAATGTAAGAAGTAAATAAAGGAGAATCCCATCGTCATGATTCGCATTCAAACATCACAACTTGCCGTTTTACCGGGAAATATACGTGCTAACTTTGCTCATATTCTTGAAGAAATAAAAATTGCAAAAGAAAATCATATCGATCTTCTTATCTTTCCCGAATTATGCCTTTCCGGTTACATGATTGGTGACTTATGGGAGCAACCCGCTTTTTTACGGGAATGTGAAAACTACGGAAAAAAAATAGCGGAAGCTTCTCAACACATAACGATTATTTTTGGAAATATAGCCATAGACGGAGATAAGAAAAACAGGGATGGGCGCCCCAGAAAATATAATGCCGCATTCGTAGCTTCTGACGGGGTATTTCTCCACGGTCAATGCCCATATATCATCAAAACCCTGTTACCCCATTACCGGCAATTTGATGAATTCCGGTATTTTACGGATCTTCTTGAAGCGGCAAGAGAAGAGTCTGCTTCCATCAATGACCTGCTGCGCCCTATTCCGCTTCCCATCAATGGAGAAACCGTTAATGTCGGTATCTTATTGTGTGAGGACAGTTGGGATGAAAATGCCCCTCTTTCGCCCATGTCGGTTGTAACGAAAAACAATGCCGATCTCCTGGTCAATATTTCCGCCTCTCCTTTTGCTTTGGAGAAAAACAAAAAGCGGCACCGTCTGTTTGAAAAATCACTATCAGAACTTCACCGCCCTCTGCTGTATATCAATCGCCGCGGGTTTGAAAACAATGGAAAAAACTGCTACGTCTATGACGGTATGTCCGCCGCTTATGACATAGACGGACATTTATTATTTGAAGCCTCTCCTTATCAGGAAAAGCGAAGTACATTTCTTTTTGATCCCCTAACAAAAAAAATCGTTCCTCCAGAACGATCCGTTTCTTTTCATGAAGACTTGCTCCTTTCCGGCTTGCGTTACGGCATCAAAAATTTTTTAACTTCCATCGGTATGGAAAAGGTCGTGATCGGGATTTCCGGCGGTATAGACTCCGCTGTCAATGCCGCTCTTTACCGTTCAGTTCTTCCGAAGGAAAATCTTCTGCTTGTCAATACCCCCACTATATTTAATTCGGAAACCACAAAAAAATTGGCCCGGCAGGTCGCTTCTAATTTGGAAACTTTTTTTACGAAAATTCCCATCACTCAATCCATAGAAACGTCTGTCGCTTCTCTTGACGGATTAAAAATTATTTCTCCCACAGACGAAAAAACGTTGCATATTTCCGATTTCATGAAAGAAAATATGCAGGCCCGTGACCGGAGCTCCCGTATATTATCCGCTCTTTCGGCAGCCTTTGGCGGCATATTCACTTGTAACGCCAACAAAACAGAATTGTCTGTCGGCTACGGGACGCTCTATGGAGATCTCGCCGGAGCACTCGCCGCTACCGCCGATTTATGGAAGCACCAGATATATGAATTGGGAAACTCCTTAAATGATTTTTACGGACAAGAAATGATCCCCCGCGAGATTTTCACAATCAAGCCCAGTGCCGAGCTGTCGGAAAATCAGAATATCAATAAAGGCCGAGGCGATCCTTTTTATTATGAATACCATGATTTTCTTTTCCGTGCTTTCATAGAGCCATGGAACCGGGTCACGCCGGAAGAAATTCTTCTCTGGTACAGCCAATCCTGTCTGGAAGAAAAAATCGGCACAAAAGTCGATGTCAATACCATTTTTAAAACGCCGGCAGACTTTATCACCGATCTGGAAAAATGGTGGACTCTCTTTTCAGGATTTGCTGTCGCCAAGCGGATTCAATCTCCCCCGCTTTTGGCTGTCAGCAGGCGAGCTTTCGGAAATGATTTGCGGGAATCCCAAATCCAGCCTTACTACACGGATTCCTATCTGGCACTAAAGAAAAAGATGCTTGCCCAATCAAAATCGCTCGCATAACGTGTATTTATACAAGAACTATCGGTATTTCTTTGGCATAACCTCTACGATTTTCAGTTTCAAATAAATTCATACTCCTTTTACACGGCAGTCCGTCTTTTCAATGAAAAACGGAATACCGGCATATAAAAACGGCTTCCTCTCGAATGAATGAGGAAGCCGTTTCTTTTTTCATTATTTCTTTGCCTTGCCGAACCATTTTTCATATATCTTGTCATATTCACCGTTGACCTTTAATTCTTTCAGGGCCTTATTGACAGCGGTCTGTAACTCTTTGTTTTCTTTCTTCATCGCCATGACAAGTCCCACTCCCGGTTTTGGCGCTCCTACAATTTTTAAATCTTTATCTCCCCCCTGTTTGAGGTAGTACATAGCAACCGGTTGGTCAAGAACAAATGCGTCCAATGTTTTTGCCCGGAGTTCCATAAATGCCTGGGAATTGGAATCCAGCTGCTTAACTTCTCCCTTGGCTTCTTTAATCAGCTGCACTGGTTCCGTTCCCACTTGAGCCCCCACTTTTTTACCTTCCAAATCCGCCCATTCTTTAATCGCTTCATTATCCTTGTTGACGATAATAACGTAGCCGTTCTGATCGAAATATACATCAGAGAAGGCAACTTGCTTTTCTCTTTCCGGGTTGGCGGAAAAACCGGACGCAATCAAATCAATTTGTCCGCTCTGGACCGCCGGAATCAGTGCATCAAAACCGAGGCTCTTAAATTCCATTTTGCTTCCCATCTGCTTTACAATCGCTTCCGAGAGATCCAAATCAAATCCGACATACTTATCCCCGTCAGTAAATTCAAAGGGCGGGAATGTCGTTTCCGCACCGACACGAATAACGGACGGAACGCCGCCTTTCGCCATTTCATTGTTTTTTGATTTTTCGGAACCGCCGCAGCCTGTCATCGCCAATACTGCCGATACCCCTACCGCCGCCATTACCATTTTCATTTTTTTATTCATTGCATTTCCTCTTTTCTTAAAATAAATTATATGCATATATTATCATATTTATGCATAACCGTCAACAATGTTCCTCGTCATATCCATCTGTCTCATAAAATTTATCTGTCTTTTTAATCTCAACTGTCTTTTATTTTATGCATTTGACCGCATTTTTTCTGCATGATATAGTTTAAAAACAGGACATTATGAAAGATTGTACGAAATAAAAGGATTATGCATGGATATTATCATTGATTTTCTCAGTGAATGGGGTTATACCGCACTTTTTATTACTATGGCTCTTGAAAATATGAATATCCCGATTCCCAGCGAAATCATTCTCGGTTTTGCCGGTTTTCTTGTATCGCAAAAGATATTCAGTTTTTGGCCTACGATTTTTATTGGAACGATAGCGGGACTTTTCGGTTCTTTATTATCCTATTACATCGGCTTAAAAGGCGGCAGAGAGTGGATGCTTCGCCATACAAAAAAAGGCGGGCTTGGCGCCAAAAAATTAACGGCCGCCAAAAACTGGTTTGAAAAATACGGCGGTATTTCCATTTTTACAGGACGTCTTCTCCCGGGGATCCGTACGTTTATTTCTCTTCCCGCGGGAATTGCCCGCTATCCGCTGACTCCTTTTATTGTTTATACCATTATCGGCACGATTCCTTGGACAATTCTTCTCGTATATTTAGGTGATATGCTGGGGGAAAACTGGACTTTACTGCTTGCGTATAAAGTGGAGATTGCTCTCATTTCCTTTATTGTTGTGGGAATCATTGCCCTTATTTTTTATTTTTACAAAAAGTTATATAACCATGAAAAATAAACACGCTCTGTTTCTTTTTATATTTTCTTTTCTTTTATACGGAATTTTTTCCGCTTTCCTGCCTTTTCTGGATCCCGATGAACCGGTCTACGGAGAAACGGCAAGAGAAATGCTGCTTACGGGAAACTGGCTTTCTCCACAAATCTATGGGAATTTCTGGTTTGACAAGCCTCCGCTTTTTTATTGGCTTGATGCGCTTTCTTTTTCTATGTTCGGTGTTTCCACCTGGGCAGCACGCTTGCCTTCCGCGCTCACGGGTGCCGCTACCGTTTCATATCTCTACCTTTCTACAAGAAATTTAATCGGTGAAAAACCGGCATTTTACGGTTCTTTCATTTGTGCCACCACGTTGGAAACGGCACTACTTGCAAGAAGTGCCGTCACGGATATGACACTCACCTTTACACTGACGGTAGCTCTTATTTCTTTTTTACGGAAAGAGTATATTCCCGCTTATATTTTTTGCGGACTGGCTCTCCTTGCAAAAGGTCCGGTCGGGTTTGCTTTCCCTGCCGTCATCGTTTTTTTATGGCTTGCCCTCTCTCATCAGGTTTCTGTCGAAAATATCATGTCGCTCAAATGGTATTGGGGGATTCCTCTTGCCTGTTTCGTGGGGCTTCCCTGGTTCGTCTATATGGGGATCACTCACGGTTCTGTTTTTATAGATACTTTTTTCGGTTATCATAATCTGGCCCGCTTCACTACACCGGAGCATGCGGAAAAAAATCACATCTGGCTTTTTTTCGTTGTCTTCATTCTTGGCTTTTTCCCCTGGTCAGGCACTATTCCGGGCATTTTACGCCACCTGCCTTCCTGGAAAAAAGATCCGTTTCTTTTATTTTTTGCGACCTGGGCCGCATTTATTTTCATTTTCTTCTCTTTATCATCTACCCAGCTGTTTTCTTATATTCTTCCGATGTTTCCTCCGGCTTCCGTTCTTGCCGGAAAATATTTGGCAGAATGGGACTCTCGGGGAAAAAAGACATCTTCCCTCTTTTTATGCACCCATTTGTTTTTCACTGTTTTGACTGCGGCGGCTGTTATCTTTGCCCCTGTCGACCTCGGAGAATCCACATGGAAACTTTGGTGTCTGTCGTTTTTCCTGCTTGCTTTCGGTTTCATTTCCTTTTACTTCTTTAAGGCAAAACAGCTGAAACGTTTTATGATTTCCCAAGCCGCAATGCTCGGTGTTTTTATTTTTTCCGTTTCCATTTTCTTCAGTTCCGCCATTTCTTCCTTATTTTGTTCTGAAAATATTGCGCAAAAATTATTGGTCACGGACAGAGAAAACCTGCCTGTCTATATAGACACGTTTTACCGTCCGTCCATTGCTTTTTACAGTCATATCTACGGCGAGCCTCTGCCCTCTTTTGACCGGAGCCGCCAAGAAGAAGCGCGGCGGCAAAAAGAAAAAGGGGTTGATCTTCCTACGGTGAATCTCATGACCGATGTTCCCGCTAATTCTTATATACTGGTACAAAGAAAAATTTTTGAGAAATGGTCGGATAAACAGAAAAAAGGATTGGAGCTTCTTTGGGAAAAAGATACCGCTTTATTTTTCAAGAAATCCCCGGTCACAACAGGAGGAGATACGGAGTGAGTACAAAACGGCAAAAAAAAGAAAAGTTAAATGCAATCAAAAAAGAAGAAATGCAGAAACAATTGAAATATGCGACTGCCAAAAGTTTGGGCGGTATATTTGTCATCGCTTTTTTATTTTATATCTGGGGTTCTCATCTGTTGCCCGTAACAGATCCGGTCGAATCAAATTACGCTTTAACTGCCAAAGAAATGGTTCTGTCCGGTAACTGGATGTCTCCTCAAATCTATGGCCATTTCTGGTTTGATAAGCCTGTTATGGTCTATTGGCTCTTATCCGTTTCTTATACGATTCTGGGATTTACCGATCTGGCTTCCCGTCTTCCTTCCGCTTTATTCGGAGCGCTTGCTGTCACTTCTCTTATTTGGTATGTACGGAGAATTACAAAAGATAATGTCATTGCCGTCTGGTCCGGAGTGATGCTCGGCTCTTCCTTGGCCTTCTGGATTATTTCCCATGCCGTCATCACGGACAGTATATTGATGTTCTTTACGATTCCTACCTTGCTTTCCGCCTATATAGGTCTCGTGGAAAACAATAAACTCCATCTGACAATCGCCTATGCAGCGGCGGGACTGGCCTGCCTCACAAAAGGTCCCGTCGGACTTGTACTGCCCGGCCTGTTTCTCCTTTGCTGGTGTCTCTGGCAAGACAAACGATATTTCCTCCGCTTATTTCCCTGGCAGGGCATCCTTGCTTTTTTGGCAGTCGTGCTTCCCTGGTATGGCGGTATGTATTTGATTCATGGAAACAATTTTATCAATGACTTTTTAGGACTTCATAATCTTTTACGGGCTACTTCTTCAGAACACCCGGAAGATAACCATTTTTATTATTATCTTATTATCTTCCCTCTTTCTCTGCTTCCTTGGACCGGTTTATTTTTCTATGAACTGAAAAAGCAGTGGAAAGAAAAATCTCCTTTTTATAAATTCCTGATAACCTGGTCTTTAGGTACTTTACTTTTTTATACACTGATGGCTACGAAATATGTAACCTATACCTATATCGCTCTTGCGCCCGCCGCCATTTTGTCAGCCTTTGCGGTTCCCGAAATTTCCGCCGGAAAAAGAACACCCGGTCTGCTGGCGGTCATTCCTTTCTTTTTATTGATGGCTGCCTTATCAGCAGGTTCGTTCTTTATTCCCGACGGACAGTGGTGGGTCTTGTATCTTGTAATTGCCTATGCTCTATGGGCTCTGGTCTTTCGGTGGAATAGAAATGCGAAAAAAAGATTGACTGTCATTTCCACAGTGACCGCTTCCGCTCTTTTAGTCTTTGCTATGGCAGGACTCCCCTCTTACCTCCGAAGCCGTTCAAGTATTGACATGGCATACTACATGCAAAATTTACCGGGCAACCATTATTTCTTTGATGTTTACCCCGCCTCATATTCGTATTACACAGGGGATACCGGAGAAAGAATTATTTCCTCTTTTTTTAAGAAACCTGCCCGAGACTCCCGTTGGAACAGTAAATCACCAATTCCGACAATCACTGAGGAAGATTTTCAAAAAATGGAAACCGGCCAACCTGTCTATATATATGTATCTGATAAAAAACTTGAGGAAATGAAAAAATGGTCTTTACGAAATCAATTTGCTGTTGATAAAAAATTACCGTATGGCACTGTTTTTAAAAGGGAGCCGTAACATGTCAAAACCTGCAGAATCAGTAAAAAATTTTATTTCCCGTCTGGCAGAATTCCAATCTTCCCGCGTCTTTAATCCATGGAGAGATTTCCACCCAGACTATGAAGTGGAAAATGCCATTTCCATACGGCAAAAACAATTGTCCGATTATTTATCGGTCCGCCTTCACTCGGCCAAATTACTTCTGATTGCAGAAGCTTGCGGATACCAGGGCGGACATTTTACAGGCATTGCGATGACTTGCGAACGAATGATTTTAAATAAGCACCCTGTTGTCGATTCAACCATGATTTTAGGAAAACAGGGACACCGCACCAGCCGGCCTGACAGTCCTTATATCACGAAAGAAAAACAAAAAAAAGACGGATTCAACGAACCGACGGACACGGTCGTGTGGTCTGCCTGTCTGGAGGCGGGACTTCGTCCCGATGATTTTATTTTATGGAATATATTTCCCTTTCACCCCTATAAAGATAATAATATCCTCACAAACAGAACTCCTACGGATGAAGAGCTGCAAACCGGCTTAGATTACACGAAAGCGCTTCTGAAAATGACCGGCCCGCTTCCTGTTTTTGCCATCGGGAAAAAGAGTGAAACTACTTTAATTGACGCGGGACTGACTGCCACTTGTCTCAGGCACCCTGCCAACGGAGGCGCCAATATATTCCGCAGCGGATTGAAAAATGCACTATCCCATATATAAAAAAAGAAACCTTCGACACTTCATAAATGTCTGAAGGTTTTTCTTTTTTATTGTTCTATCTATTTTTTGTGGAGAATATAGCGTTTTGTTAAATAATTCCAAACCATTACCACTGCACTGGCAAATACTTTGGCAAACATATACCAAAGCCCTGCCAGCTCCACTAAAACCCACATGGTGACTTGATTAATTAAAAGTCCTGCCAGCGATGTCGCTGCAAATAATGCCATTTCCTCTTTGGTCTGTTTCCCTGTGCGGAATACAAAAATCACACAGAGGATATAATTGACAATTAAAGAAAGGGTAAAGGCAACGGCAGATGATGTCAGATAGGAAATTCCCATGAATTCTGTCAGGCTGTATAATAGTGCATATTCAAAAATAAAACAGCCGCCGCCGACAAAAAGAAACCGGAGTATTTCCCAAAACCGCTCCCCTTCAGGTAATCTCTTTAATAATCTGTCCAATACAATCTCTCCCGATGTAAATTCTGTCTGTTTTATTATATCTCATACGATGAAAAAGAAAAAAGCAATCCATCCGGACTGCTTTTCTTTGGTGGGCGATAACAGGATCGAACTGCTGACATTCTGCTTGTAAGGCAGACGCTCTCCCAGCTGAGCTAATCGCCCTTATTGAATTAAATATATTATGACGCATTTTCTTCTATTTTTCAAGCTTTTCTTTTGCCTTCCTCATCTCACCAACCGGCTTGTTTATGTCTCTTTTCTCCTCGGACACCCGGGAATAGATATCCGACGGTACCCTGCGATAAGGAAATATTTTCCACAAACGATTCATAAGCTCGTCCATAATATAGACGTCACGGACAAATCCTTCCTCGTCCCTCTCAAAATACGATACTCTGTCCTGCCTAACCGTTTCCCCGTTTTCCAGACTGTAAACGTCAATCACCGCTCTCGTTTCTACGATAGGATCCACATCAAAACCGGTAAGAAAAGGATAATAAATACGCTGTGACCACTCTGTAATCACCGGCAAAACAACAATGTCTGCTCCCGATTCCGTTTGCACTTCTTCGAGCTGCGCCGGCATGATATTCTTGCCCTTATAGGTTTCATCGTCCAGACAGCGGTAATAAGGGTAGCGGAAAATATGTTCCATTTCTTGACGGATATAACGAGCCGCATAAGCGCCTTCATCACGTTTTCCACCGGCATCCAGCAGCAATACGGTTCTCGTATCGTCAAAATAACCGAGTTTTCTGTTTTCCGCCGGATCTGCCGCTTCCGCAACAGCAAATAAAAGAAATAGAAAAACTATGACTTGACCGATTTGCAAAATTTTCTTCATGACCGCTCTCCAAAAACAATCCTTATATGATATTGCCCTACCTCTTTTGATTTTCTACCCACAGGAACACTGCCTCTGTCTACGGAAGCAGTGTTTAATTTTCTTAATGCACTTTTCGGGTTAATTTTTATTTCGTCCCTCTCAATTACGGGAAATCACGTTGAAATGTCTGTCCTCTTTTCGTTTTACATGACCGCCCGGTGCATGACCGACAGCCACCGCCAGCAGCGGAAGCGTTCCTTCCGGTAAATCAAGCATTTTGATATATTCCGCTTCTTCTCCCAAATGCCGGATAAATCCGAAGAGTATAACAGATCCGAGCCCCAGTTCCGCCGCTTTTAAATGGATATGTTCCGCAATGATTCCCGCATCGTAGCGCATCAGATAATCGACCGCTTCTCTGGTTTTGCAAATGATAAAGAGAAGAGGCGCTTTAAACAGAGGATCGCCGTTCCCCGTTTTTTCTTTTTCTTCCTTTTTTATCATTTCTAAAATGTCTTGATTTCTCACAACAACAATCGTATATCCCGCATCATTATGCTTTCCGACAGAAGAAGCTGCGGCCGATTTCAATAGTTCTTCTTCCAATTCTTTAGAAACCGGTATCGCTCTATAGTTTCTCATTGATTTCCGAAGTGCCAGTACCTCATTAAATTCCATTTCTTCCTCCTGTTATTTTCATTCGTTTTTATTTATTATACCTTCTCTTTTCTAAAAAACCTATGATTTCCCTTTGACAATCATTTTTAATCATGATAAGATATTTTTAAATCAGCAATCAAAGCAGAAAGGAAGTACGCATTATGAACAGTGCAATGCATGCAAAGGCTACCTGTTGTTCCATGGCATGTTGCTGTCATGTCCCCTTTGCGTGCGCTCCTTTTCATAAATAACCGGCTTGTCACAAAAGTTCTGTGACCCTTTCTTTGTACCGGAATACGGGAAGCGCAAGCTTTCCGTTTTTTATTTCTTTCACAAGGAGTTTTATGGACACCGCATTCATGTGGAAATTTGCGCCGCTTTTTATTGAAGCCGCAATCACCACTCTTTCCATCGCCGCTGTCGGAATTATTTTATCCGCACTTCTCGGATTGACGATCAGCCTTATCCGTTATGAAAAAATGCCTCTTCTGATGCCTTTAACCACTGCTTATATCGAGCTGTCAAGAAATACGCCTCTTTTGGTCCAGCTTTTTTTCCTCTACTTCGGTCTTCCGAAAATAGGGGTTCATATTTCGGGAACAGCCTGTGCCGTTCTGGGTCTTACATTTTTAGGCGGAAGCTATATGGCAGAAGCCTTCCGCGGCGGGCTGGAAGCCGTTTCTAAATCGCAAATCGAATCCGCATCCGCCCTCGGCCTCAGCAAGTACCAAATGCTCCGGTATATCACAGGACCCCAGGCTTTTATCGTTGCTCTTCCCTCTATTTGTGCAAATGTGCTTTTCCTTATTAAAGAAACTTCCGTTTTCAGTGTCTGTGCTGTTCCCGATTTGATGTATGTCGCAAAAGATCTCATCGGTCTTTATTACAAAACAGATGAAACGTTATGGATGCTTGTTATTTCTTATCTGATTATTTTGCTCCCTCTCTCTTTGGGAGCATCGTACCTGGAAAGGAGACTTCGTCATGGACGATTTGGGACTCTCCGTACTCTTTGAAGGCTCTAACGGGCTCCGTCTTCTCGGCGGACTTTGGACGACTGTAGAAATTTCTCTCCTTTCTGTAGCAGGGTCGATTATTTTCGGTATTCTCGCAGGTATCGCCATGACACTTCCTTATAAAGGCTTACAACTCGTCATGCGTCTGTATCTTGAATCGGTTCGTATTCTTCCCCAGCTTGTGCTGCTCTTCATCGCTTATTTCGGAGTAACAAGAGCCGTCGGTTTAGACATTTCCGGATTCACCGCTTCTATCATTGTCTTTATTTTCTGGGGTGCGGCTGAAATGGGCGACCTCGTCAGAGGTGCGCTTCTTTCCATTCCGTCAAACCAGTATGAAAGCGCCGCCGCTCTCGGTCTTTCAAAACGGCAGACTTTTCGCTATATTATTCTCCCCCAATCCCTGCAAAGACTGCTGCCCCCTTCCATCAATCTGTTTACCCGTATCATAAAGACGACATCTCTCATCGTACTGATCGGTGTCGTGGAGATGCTTAAAATCGGACAGCAAATCATTGAAGCCAACCGCTATACCGCACCTGACGCGGCACTATGGATCTACGGAACCATATTCTTCTTATATTTTCTGGCCTGCTATCCATTATCACGGATGGCGGCTCATTTAGAAAAGAAATGGACGGTCTGATATGGAAAAAGAAATTCTTCTTGAAGTGAATCATCTCAGTAAAAAATTCGGTGACCAGACCATTCTTCATGATATTTCCCTGACTTTGCGGAAAAGTGAAGTGATAGTAATTATCGGACCTTCCGGCTGTGGTAAATCCACATTTCTCCGATGTCTGAACGGACTTGAATCCATCTCGGGCGGTGATATCATTCTGGAAGGACAAAAAATATCTGACGGCTCTATGCCCCATGCCAAACTTTGTCAAAAAATCGGAATGGTTTTCCAAAGCTACGACCTGTTTCCCCATATGACAGTCATGGAAAATATCACGCTTGCTCCTTTGCAGGTCCAGCACCGTGCGAAAGAAGAAGTTTTGGGTGAAGCGAGAAAAATGCTTTCCCGCATCGGACTTTCCGATAAAGAAAATGCCTACCCCCGTGAATTGTCAGGCGGGCAGAAACAGAGAATTGCTATGATCCGGGCGCTCATCATGAAACCCGACATCATGCTCTTTGATGAAGTCACTGCTTCTTTAGACCCCGAAATGGTGCGGGAAGTGCTGGACGTCATCATGGAGCTTGCCAAAGAAGGAATGACAATGGTCATCGTCAGTCATGAAATGCAGTTTGCCAGAGCAGTCGCCGACCGTATTCTTTTCTTTGACAAAGGATTGATTGCCGAAGAAGGTTCGCCGGCAGATCTGTTTGACCGGCCGCAAAACCCCAGAACCAAAAAGTTTTTACATTCTTTTACCTATGAAAATTAAATTTATATATTTTACAAACAGAAAAGAGGTATTTCTATGATGAAAAAAATCTATTATTTACTCGCCGCACTTCTTCTGCTCACCACACTTTCCTTATCAACCGGCTGCGGAAGCAAAGAGCAGGGACAAGAAACAGCTTCGCAAAAAGCCACTTACCGCTCAATGGATGACATCAAAAAAAGCGGAAAACTCATCATCGGTGTATTCAGTGACAAAGCGCCGTTCGGTTACGTTGATAAAGACGGACACTATCAGGGCTATGATGTATATTTTGCGGAACGTCTCGCTAAAGACTTGGGCGTTAAGGCCGAATATATTTCCTTGGAACCGGCCAACCGCGTCGAATATGCCAAGACCGGCAAAGTCGATATCGTCCTCGCCAACTTCACAGTCACCAAAGAAAGAGCCGAGCAGGTTGATTTTGCTCTTCCTTACATGAAAGTCGCTTTAGGTGTCGTTTCGCCCGTGAAAAACAACATCACCGATCTTTCCCAGCTCAAAGACAAGCAGCTCATCGTTGCAAAAGGAACGACGGCGGAAACCTATTTCTCCAAACATCATCCTGAAATCAAACTCTTGAAATTCGATCAATATACGGAAACTTACAATGCACTCCTCGACGGCAGAGCTGCCGCATTTTCTACGGACAACACGGAAGTCCTCGCCTGGGCCATGAAAAACCCGGAGTTCAAGGTAGGAATTGCCTCATTGGGCGACCTTGATACAATCGCTCCGGCGGTACAGAAAGGAAATAAAGAACTTCTTGACTACATCAATGAGGAAATCAAGAAATTGGGTAAAGAAAATTTCTTCCACAAAAATTATGAAATGACGCTTGCTCCCGTTTATGGAAGCGCCGTCAATCCGGATGACCTCGTTGTAGAAGGCGGACAGCTCTGAAAACAACTATTGAAATAATTATGCAAAGAGGACTCTTTCCCAGATGTCCTCTTTTTCACTGAACCTGTAACACTAAGAAAGGAAACGCTATGAAACTCTCCGACCTCGACACCGTTATTGACAGAAAAAATACGAACTCCATGAAATTCGACTTTGCAGAAGAAGAGGGAAAGCCTGCAAATGTATTGCCTTTCTGGATTGCCGATATGGATTTTCCCGTTGCCGACTGCATTACGGAAGCTCTGCAAAAACGGGTAGACCATGCCGTTTACGGCTACTCCGAAGCAAAACCCTCTTATTTCAAAGCTGTCCATGACTGGTTTCTTCATCATTTCCAATGGGACACGAAACCCGAATGGCTTGTCAAAACACCCGGTGTCGTTCCTGCCATCAACCTTGCCGTCAAAGCGCTGACAAAAGAAAACGACGCCGTTCTCATTCACCGTCCCGTCTATCACCCTTTCACGTTTGCCATAGAAAATAACAAAAGAAAACTGGTCAACAGCCCGTTGGTGCTCAAAAACGGTCACTATGAACTTGATTTCATTGATATAGAAAGAAAAGTGACAGAAAATCATGTGAAGCTTGCCATTTTTTGTTCTCCCCACAATCCTGCCGGACGAGTATGGACGAAAGAAGAACTGGAAACCTATGCCGACATCTGTACCCGCCACGGCGTGAAAATTGTTTCCGATGAAATACACGCCGACTTTGCCTATCCGGGCTACAAGCACATCCCCTTTGCCGCTGTCAATAAAAAAGCGACGGAGCAAATGATTCTCTGCACCGCACCGAGCAAAACATTCAATATTGCAGGACTCCAGGTTTCCAATATCTGGATTCCCAATCCGGAAATCCGCGCCGCTTTCCGGCAAGAACTCGACTCTTTCGGCTATGACCATGTAAACGTCATGGGTCTTATTGCCGGAGAAGCCGCTTACAAAGGGGCGGGCGAATGGCTGTCCATTGTTAAAGAATACATAAAAAATAATCTGGACTATACACGCCGGTTTTTGCAAGAAAGACTGCCGAAGCTACAACTCATAGAGCCGGAAGGTACCTATCTTGCCTGGATTGATTGCAACGGCTACGGTCTTGCCGATGAAGAAATGGAGCAAGAACTTCTACATGATGCCAAAATCTGGGTCAATATGGGATCTATGTTCGGTCCCGAAGGCAATTGTTTCATCCGGCTAAATCTCGCCTGCCCGCAAAAAACGCTGAAACAGGGACTGGAACAGCTTTATTTGGGACTGGAAAACAAAGAATAAATTGGAACCGTCCAAATCCCATATTATAAAATAATCATGACAGAGATGAAAAAATGCAGAGCCGCTTTTCAAAAGGCCCTCTGCATTTTTCAATTCAGTCTAAATTCGACAGGAAATGTAATCTCACAAGCGGATGGAATACCATATTTATCCAGTGCCGGTGTAAATGTCCATTGATAAGCCGATTCTACAGCCGCCTGATCAAGCTCTCCGTTTCCGGCACTTTGCGCGATGGAAACGGAATCCACTGTCCCCGATGTATTTACATAGACTGTCACATATGTCACTCCTGTAATTTCATCTCTCTTCGCCGACGGCGGATATAGGGGAAGCACTTTATAAACCACTTTCGGAGGTGTAACCGGTACGCCGCCTCCTTCTCCTATTCCGTCACCCTCCGCAGTTCCGTCTCCTTTACTTTCGCCTTCATCATTTCCATCGTTTCCCGTACTGCTCCGGCCGGTTTCATTTCCCGCATCGGAACCATCGGTTTCTTCCGCTTCGTTGTCCCAATCATCGTTTCTGTTTATCTCATCTTCGGATAAATCCTTCTTTTCTGTATTTTCATATATACTTTCCGTCTTTGCGACGGTTTTTTCTCTTTTCTTATTATTTACAGGCGATACATTTCCAGACTTTCCGCTTCCTTTTTTCCCGCCCCCCGTATTCAGGGTGACCTGCAATATGTCCGATCCGGGAACTATTTTTACGTATCTGCCGCCCAGAAATCCGAGCACAAGAAAAATCGCCATGTGAAAAATAAGAGTCGTTACGATTCCCGCCATGTACCGCTTTTTGTCACTCATCAGCTTCTCCCTGTCCCGCCGCTAAGCCAAAATGGGTAAGTCCCGCACTCTTACACGCATCCAGCACGTGAATCACATCATTATAGCGTGCCTCTTTTTCTCCGCGAATCACTACGGGATAACCGGGATTTGCCCCGCTTCTCGCTTTCACTTCCTCTACCAATCTTTCCAAAGGCATTTTCTTTTCATCCAGCCAGTACGTGCCGTCCTTTTTTACAGAAACAAGACTGCTGCTTTTATGTACCACTTCGGCACTCTCCGCACGGGGAAGCTCTATAGAAATCGTTCTGACCTCCGTCATATACATGGTGCTGATAATAAAGAAGGCAAGCAAAAGAAATATAAGATCAATCATCGGGCTGATCATGAGTTCTGGTGTTTTATCTTTGATTTTCTCCCGTCTTCTCATACACTCATCTGCCTTTCAGACAAACCGGAAACCAAAGCATCCGCTACGGAATTTAAATCAAGATCCGCTTTTTTGTATTTCCCCATCAAGTACGCATGCACGAGCATCGCTACAATTGCAATAATCAGTCCAAAAATAGTTGTAATCAATGCTTCTGCGAGTCCCGCCGTAACGCCCGCCGTATTTTGCAGTTGCCCCGTCATGGAAGAAAACGTACTCATCATTCCGGTAATCGTTCCCAAAAGACCGAGCATCGGTGATAACCCTATAATCACCCCCAAATAATCAAGATGCTCTGCAAGTTCATTGGAATATCTGTCCGCTTTTTCATAAGCAACCGACTCCAAAGAGGCGCCTAAATGATCCTTCTCTTCCAAAATATCCTTAGCCAGCTTTGCGGCGCACCCTTCAGATGAAGCGGCAAGGTTATAGGCATCCTCCGCCTGTCCCCTTGTCATCTTTTTACAAAATTCCACGGCAAACTCGGTTTTGGAAATCTTCTGCCTGTAATAAATACACCGTTCCACCGCCAAAAATATGACAGCCAAAGAACAAAGCAACAAAGGCCACATACACAGGCCTCCCCGCATAAAATACCCTGCCCCCGCCTCTAAAATCCCCATATGCTTCTCCCTTTCTATACCGTTTTAATAAATAAAAAAGGCATAACTGAAACCGGAAGATATCTCTTCTTTCAACAGTCATGCCTTTCGATTTTAATCAGCTTATATTACGATAATCCGATTTACATACAACCTATTTACTTTTCGTTTATCTCATATTTGCCTTTACTTTTTCCGTGAGATCAATGCCTCCATAAATGACATCACGTCCGTTGATGATAATATCAACATTGCTCTCTTTGGCCACCTTTTCAACCGCTGCACGCAGCTTTGCCTGAATGGGAGCCAGCACCTGATTTTCTTTCTGTGCCAACTGAGCATTTAACTTTTCAGCTAACGCTTCTTTTTCTTTTTGTGACATCCCCTTGGACTTTTGATCAAATTCATTCTGCAATCTCTGCTGTTCCGCCGCTACCGTTCTGCCGGCCTGCATAAATGACGGTGTAGACGCAAGAACATTATCCATATTAATGTAACCGGAAGCCGCATCCGCCTGTCCGCTAAATCCCAGCAGTGCAGCAGCCAATACCATAGAACCTACTACTTTTTTCATAACGACACCTCTTTTTATAAACAAAACCGAACCGGCTTATTTCTTCCAAATCTTTTCCATAATTGTCGGATATACGGCACTCAAGTGACCCTGAATCTGATTAAGAATAGCAATCACCAAAGCGGGATCGAAATGTTCCAATCCTGCGGGAATGCAGCAAGTAAGAAGAACATTGCCCATTTCATCCACATTATATTTCAGCATGCGGTACTGGTCATTCAATTCATTCAAATCTTCGCAAATTTTTGTCTTCTTATCTCCTACAGCTATGGCAGCGGCTACCTGCACCTGAATAATCGTATATACGCTGTCATCAAGAAGGATCATAAACGGAAGATTTTGTCCCGCTACCGGAAGATTGCTCCGGAATGCCTGGGCATGAACTTCATTTTCAAAATTCTGTATTCCGAATCCGGTAATTTTTGATGCTTCCAGATGTTCCTGTAAAATCTTTACCTTTTCAATACCTACTTTCACTTCCGTATCCATCTTTTCTTTTGTTTCCATTTTTTCTTTTTCTGCCATTTTGAATCTCCCTTTCTCTGTTCTAAATAACATTAAAGTTATTTCCTCATTTTCCGGGTTGTTTTGACAATCCGCCGAACAATCCCGTTTTATTTTCAAAAAGTATAATCCGGCAATATTTTTATTTGGAAAGCACTCTTTTTAGTCAATCGTAAATTTGAATGATTCAAATGTTGTACACTTTTTGCTGTTTTTATACTTTTCAAAAAGCATTTGATATTTTACTATTAATTGTTTTAAAAACAAAATTATAATTATATAAACATAATATCACATGAAGCCGGGCAGTTCAATTGCAAACCTATTAAAACTCTCATATATTTTTTTATGATTTCCACTTATTCATTCTATTTTCTACCATCATTTAAATTTGTTTTTGTAAGAAATTTTATGCATGACTTCCTGCCCGGCACCCGAAAATTTTTTAATCAAAGACCGCCGGAAATTTCAAAAAGAATGACCCTATAAGTTTTATTCCCCACTCATAGGGCCTGTAAGCGGTCTGTCTTTATTCTTTATTCTTTATTTTTTATTTTTATTTATTGGTTATCCAATACTTTTATACCATTCCTTTCTCTTAGAATCTCAGACGGATGCCTGCATTGGCTTTCCATTCCATCTCGTAGTC
>URIB01000003.1 GCA_900547785.1 uncultured Dialister sp. | reverse complement strand
AATGGGGTTTTGTTCTTTCGTAATGTGCTTTTGCCATTTTAAAGTCTCCTTTTAAAAAAGAATTTATGCTTTTCTTATTATACATAAAAAGTCAATAACAAACAAGAAAGTATCAGTGTTTCCATGAAATTATCACTTGATTACTTTTTATGGTTTGGCACTGCATTATTTTATTCTTCATATATGTTATATATGTCATGATTATTGAAAATTCCGGCAAAAGAAAAAACCTTCTTTGCGAAGGTTTTAGTGGTGGCGGCTCAGAGATTTGAACTCCGGACACAACGGGTATGAACCGTTTGCTCTAGCCAACTGAGCTAAGCCGCCATGGAGCTGATAACCAGGATTGAACTGGTGACCTTATCCTTACCAAGGATACGCTCTACCGACTGAGCTATATCAGCAATTCTATATGAATTGAAATAATAAACATGGTTGCGGGGGCAGGACTTGAACCTGCGACCTTCGGGTTATGAGCCCGACGAGCTACCAACTGCTCCACCCCGCGTCATTTGGTGGGCGGAATAGGATTCGAACCTATGAAGGCAAAGCCGGCAGATTTACAGTCTGCTCCCTTTAACCACTCGGGAATCCGCCCACATGGAGCTAGCAATAGGACTCGAACCTACGACCTGCTGATTACAAATCAGCTGCTCTACCAACTGAGCTATGCTAGCATGTTCAGTGACAAGAGTTATTATACACACAGGCCATAGTGTTGTCAAGCACACTTTTCCGCATGATTTCTATTGCTTTATTCTGCTCATTATATCATTCTTCTTCCTTCATTGTCCATGGATTGTTCTCTCTTTTTATTCTTTCCGGCAAACCAGATCCAACTTTTCAGTCACATCCCGGTTAAGCACTTTTTTTGCCCCCTTTAAAAATTTCGGGCGGGGTATCAAGACAATATGCCCACAGCCGCAGCATTTCACTCTCATATCCGATCCCAACTGGAGAACTTCCCATGTATCCCCTCCACAGGGATGTTTTTTTTTCATTTGCACCCTATCACCGATACGGAATTGAATAAATTTCATAACAGCACCTTATTTCTCTTTCGGAACAAACAGGAAACGTATGGGAAAATAGCAAGCCCCCGGCGGAATAAAGCGGATATATAAATCTTTACCGGCTTCCCATGTTCCCAGTTTCATATAATCTTCTATCGTTTCATGGCCGAACCATTTATTTCCCACTCTTTCCGTCCTATATACTTGGAGCACATTTTTGACTTGTCCAATTTCAAGCGTTCCCTGAAAAGTCCCGCCTTGCGGGTTGATGTACAAATCATAACGGCCCGTACCTTTACTATGAATCGTCAAGTGACAGGTAATTCCATAGTTTCCCGTATTTTCTCTCGGCACATAATTGAGTTCATCATTTCCTTGTATGAAAAAAGATGTGCCGCTTTTGTCACTTCCCAAATGAATTTCCTGCGGTCCGGACTTTATATCCCACATCTGATTTTCAAAATAAACATCTTTAGGAAATGTGCCTCTCATTTCATGTTCATCCGGCGGCAAGGGCTCTGCATTGTCTAAATTTTCTTGAAGATCTCCCTGTGCAGAAACAAGAGCCGCCCCGCACCTTACAGGATGATCGGTTGTCACTTCCACAATTCCGCTGACAAGGTCATGAGGACGTATCCCTTCCTTATCATCTTCGAAAAGAATGACTTTTTTATTTTTGTCCAAAAATACTTCTTTGGCTTCCTGTTTTATGGATGTCACTTCACGGAAGGACAAACTTTTTCCTGTCGTGATGTAATCTCTGCTCGGTATCCCGCGCAAAGTTCTTGTTACTTTTATTTTTTCTTTTTTCTCACTGATTGCATAAATAACAAGCCGGGCAGGTTTCCCCGTTTCATTGACGTGATAATAATAAATTCTTCCCTGTCCTTTCGGAACCGTCCCCTCTGCCAAAATGCCGTAAAGATGTGCATATTCAGGACAATCCGACAAAATAAGCGTCCCCTCTTCTTTCACCCGATCCAGTACCATTTCTTCATAGGTGAGATTCACCGGTGAAGCGGCCGCTGTACCGGCAGCACCTATGGTTGCCATAGCCAGAGTCAGCCATTTTTTTATATTCATTTCTTTTTCCTTTTTTTCCTTCCGTGGGAAATGTCTACCATGTCTGAAATTTTTTTAAACCGGTGGGCAAGCCCTGATTTTGTAATTCCGCAAATGTCCGCCAACTCCGATAAAGATGCATTCGGATATTTAAGCCGGACTTCACAAGCTTCACGAATGGCCGGTGATAACATGGACAATGTTTTTAACTGCAGCAGTGACTGCACATGCCGGGTTTGTCTGACAGCAGCATCTACGGATTTCTGCAAATTGGCGGTTTCACAATTGACCTGGCGGTTGACACGGTTTCTCATTTCTTTTACAACCCTGACACTTTCAAAATCCAGATAACTTTGAGACGCTCCTACAATTTGCAAAAACGAGCTGACATCATCACCGTCTTTGATATATACAATGTGGTCATTTTTTCGTTCCGTCATACGGGCGTTCATTCCGAACCGGCGCATAATTTTAATAATCTCTTCGGCAAATCCGACTGACCGTGTCACCATTTCCAGATGATAGTCTCCTTGGGGACGACTGACTGTTCCTCCGCCCAAAAAAGCGCCCGCAAGGTAAGCGCGCTCCGACTCTTTTGTCGTCAGTCGTTCCGCATCTCTGATATCTGCCAGCGGATCCATGTCCATATCGGAAAGAAATTGCAATCCTTTTTCAGAGGGTTGAACCACCAACGTATAGACATTTTTCTTTCTGAGTTGTCTTCCCTGTCTGACCATGGCAGAAAGAGAAAGTCCGAAATCTTTTTTCAGGCATACAAGAACTCTTCGGGCAACGGCACTGTTCCCTGTAGAAAACTCAAGTCCTCTTTTCCCTTTTCCTCCGGTAATCATGGAACTGCTCATGCGGAGCAGGGCAAGTAATTCTCCTGTCCGGCTTTCTTTATCTTCTCTGGGAACACGAGCCAGTTCGTTCTTGACTTGTTCCGTAAAAGACATTATTTCTTCCTCCTTAAATATTCCGCCAATGCATCGGGTCTTATATTTGTTTTCAATAAGTTGGTAATACGGATAATCTTTTCTGCCAAAACAAGTCCATCGTGAACCGCTCCCCGTTCTTCCCCCAAAAGATCGGTCTCTATCATGATCACTCCTGTTTCTTCCACCTGTTTTCTGTCAATTTCTACGGTCAATGACCCCGCCGCTTCATATTTCTTCAATGCTTCCGGTCTCGGCTGTGCATTGTTCACAAGGACATAATCCACTACATTTTTCCCCACATGCTCTATCAATGCATTCACATGATCGGAAACCGTATAACCGTCAGTTTCTCCCGGCTGAGTCATCACGTTGCAAATATATAAACAAGGAGCATTACTTTCTTTTATGGCCGCTAAAATTTCCGGCACCAGCAAATCGGGAAGCACACTGGTATATAAACTTCCCGGACCTAATGTAATTAAATCGGCGTAGCGGATCGCTTCTAAAGCATCTCCTACGGCAATCGGCTCCGCCGGATCCATAAACATATGGAGAATCTTCGTCTTTTCTTTTGCTCCGTAAGCGGCAATTTCCGACTCCCCTTCAATTTCTTTCCCATCCGACATTTTAGCACGAAGACGGATTCTCTCGGCTGTCGCCGGCATGACTTGTCCACGGATATTTAAAACCGTACTTGCCGTTTCCAACGCATTCCGGACATTCCCGAATTCTTTAATTAATGCCGCCAAAAAAAGATTTCCCAGACTGTGTCCCGCCAATTCTCCCTCACCGCCGAACCGGTATTGGAATAATTGTTCCAGCGCACTATCTTTATCCGCCAATGCGACCAGACAATTTCGTAAATCTCCGGGAGCTACAATATTCATTTCTTCCCGCAAACGTCCTGACGATCCGCCGTCATCCGCCACAGTAACAATAGCGGAAATATTGGAGGTTTTCTGTTTCAAACCTTTTAAAAGCATGGAAAGTCCATGTCCGCCGCCGATAGCGACGATGCGGACTCCCCTGGATAATTCAATCCGTGAAACAATTTGTTTGGAGACTTCTGCCTGATCGGGAACCAATAAGGAGAAAAAACGTTTTACCAATTTACGGAGCGCATAAAGCATGACTATAATGCCGCCCAGAATCAATCCTATCCCTGCCGTCGCTAAAAATGCATAGTCATACGTTCCGGTCAATACATATAGAAGGCGTAATATTTCTTCTTCCACCAGTCCGAAAATCTGATAGTTCATAATCAACGCCGCACCGAATGCAACAATCATAAGACCGATCGAAAAGAGGATCAGCCATCTTTTTATATTCAGCCCCGGATACAGCCAACGGAAAAGTAATTTCATCGGTTCTCCTCCGCCTGATCATCTACATCTTTTTCGATACGATTTCTGTGCAAATCTCTGTGCTCCACATTGACATGGGCATGTTGTTCTTTTAAATGAACCCCCAATGTTTCCGTCACAAAGACTGATCGATGCATTCCTCCCGTACATCCGATGGCAATGGTAAATTGTGTTTTCCCCGCATCTCGGAAATGATTGACCGTAAAATCCATAAAATCATAGAGTTTTTCTAAAAACTCCTTTGTCACCGGAGAATCTGAAATATACCGGCCCACTTCAGTGACCCGGCCCGTCCAATGTTTATATTTTTCCACATAAAAAGGATTTTTTAAAAAACGGACATCTATAACCATATCCGCATCAATAGGGATTCCATATTTAAACCCGAATGAAAACAGAGTGATCTGCATTTCTCTTTTTTTATCAACAGCACCGAAACGGCTGGTGAGATATTCCTGCAGTTCCTCCGTTTTCATAGCGGTCGTGTCGATAATAATATCAGATTGGGTACGGACGCCGGCCAAAACTTTTCGTTCCGCCTGTATCCCCTCCTGGATACGCATCGTTTTCGCCAAAGGATGCTGTCTCCGTGTTTCCATATAACGTCTGACCAAAGCTTCATCAGAGGCTTCCAGAAATACAACCTCGTGGGGAATCCCTCTCCGCTTTAATTCATTCAGCGCTTGGGGCAGAGCATCAAAAAATGATCCGCCCCGTATATCCGTCACCACCGCCACGTGGCGGGTATTCGATGTGCTTTTCCAACAAAGATCGGCAAAACGGGCAATCAAAACCGGCGGAAGATTATCCACGCAATAGTAGCCCATATCTTCCAGCTTCTGTAAAAAATTGGTTTTCCCCGCGCCGCTCATTCCCGTAATAATGACAAAACGAAATCGTTCCAACGGTTATCCCTCCAATACATATTTTTCAATGGCTTTGGCAACTCCGTCCTCATTGTTGGAGCCGGTCATAAACCGGGCCGCTTTTTTTGCCGAATCGTGTGCATTTGCCACAGCAAAAGACCAAGGTGTCAAATCAAACATGGAAATATCATTATGCCCGTTCCCCACAGTCATCAATGTTTCTACGGGAATATTCCGTTTCCGGCAGAGCTCTTTCAAAGCCGCTCCTTTTGAAATACCGCGGGTGTTCATTTCAAAAAATTCCGGCTTGGACTTCACCTGATTCGTTACTTCTCCGTATTTCTTTTTCAAAAGTGATTCCGCTTCTTTCATCACCTTTTCGTCATAATCAAAGATGAGAATTTTTGTAGGCGCTTTCTCGGGTTTCCAAAAACGTTCTCCTATAATATGTGCAGTAATGCCGCATTGTTCTTCATAAATGCCTGTCCGTTTATCACGAAACGGCATATAGACTTCATCATCAATATAGGTATGCATATACCAGCCATGCGCACGGCCCGTTTCTAAAATATCATGCGCCAACCCGAGATCCATTGTCACATGCTGCAAAACCCGGCCGCTCCGGCACATACCCACAAACGCGCCGGTATAACAAATCAAAGGCACATCACCAAGGCCGATTTCTTTCCCCCACGGTCTTGCCGCCTGAAACATGCGTCCTGTAGCAATCACGATGGGAATCCCCTTTTCCATGACACGGCGAAGTACGTCTTTCGTATAAGAAGATACGGAAATATCATCATGAAGCAATGTATCGTCAAGATCAATGGCAATCATTTGTATAGGGCTCATCAATTTTCCTCCGGTTTTATAGTTTCCAGACAGTTCATTTTCAATTCTGATTTTATTTTCATTTCGCTCTTCAAATTATATCACACGAAAGAAACGCCCGAATCCGTGTAATCTCCACGAACCCGGGCATTTTTTATTTGCCATAAAAAACGGACTCCAGAACCAGTCCTTGCGGCGGCGCCGTAAACCCGGACCGCTCTCTGTTTAATGAGGCGAAAACGGCAGGAATGTCTTCCGCGTTTCTTTTCCCTTCTCCGATTTCGACAAGAGTTCCTGTCATGATTCTCACCATTCCCTGCAAAAAACCGTTTCCCACAAAAACCAGGCTCATTTCGTCCCCTGTCCATTCTATAGTAACCGATTCTACAGTTCTTACCTTTGACTTTTTCATTTTCTTATTGCCGCAAAATGCGGTAAAGTCGTGAGTCCCGATCAGATAGGACGCTCCTTTTTTCATCGCTTCCGTATCGAGTGGCTTTCCGTATTGCCAGACAAAACGCCTTTCAAAAACATTTTTGTGGGGACCCGTACGAATACGGTACCGGTATTTCTTTTTCACCGCATCAAACCGGCTATGAAAACGCTCTTCCGTTTTTTCCAGCTTTTCTATATCGATTGTATCCGGCAGCGCTTCGTTCACCGCCGCTTCCAAAGCTCCGCATTCCCGGAGTGTTTTCAAATGAAAATTCGCGGTCTGCCCCGACGCATGAACCCCCCTGTCCGTTCTTCCCGCTCCGATCACCGCCACTTTCTCTCCCGTCACTTTTTCCAGAGCTTTTTCCATTTTCCCCTGAATCGTTTCCTCTGTGCGGTTTTGTTTTTGCCAGCCTTCGTAATTTGTTCCGTCATACCGGACGATACATCTGTAATTCATATGATTCCTGCCGTTTCTTTTTTATTTTATTCTACTTTTACTTTTTTACATCGTCAAACAAAAGAAATGTTTCCGCTTATAAATGTGTTATAATACAAATAGTTTTGTAATCATTATTAATTCCGTTTGGAATAAGAAAGAGAGTGAACCTTATGCGAAAATTATTGATAGCCTTCGGCCTTGCCGCCGCATTTTCTTCCATGACATTATCCGTATCGGCAGAAAAAATCTGGGAATACAATGACGTTCTCACCATAGATTTGGATGAGATCAGTTACAAAAAGACGACCGACGGGCATGAAATTCTTGAATTTACAGCTGTTGAAAAACTGGAGGACGGCACCTGCACTTACACCTATGTGTATGACAGAACGGCCGGCACCATCCAAGTAAAAGAAATGGAAAAAAATACGAAAAAACTCCATTATAAGAGTAATTTCTCTCCCAACTCCGTCAATTCCACAAACCCCGTTGTCCGAGAACGAGCTCACATGGCGGAAGCCGTTTATCAGAGAAAAGTCAATAAAGTGAAATAAAATGGATATTTCCTATGAACAGACCAATCGGGATTTACTGCATTTCATCGGTAAATCCCCTTCCGTTTTTCATGTCGTTCACCATATCAAAGCCGCCTTACTGTATGCAGGGTTTAAAGAAATCCGGGAAGAGGATCCCTGGCAAATTGAAAGAGGCGGAAAATATGTAGTCACCAGAAACGGATCCGCTTTAATCGCGTTTTCCGTTCCCGAAGACGGAGGCCAAGCTTTTAAAATCACCGCCGCCCATTGTGATTCGCCTACTTTTAAAATCAAGGAAAATCCTGAACTGAAAGACGGCCGATACACCCGCCTCAACGTAGAGGGCTATGGCGGAATGATTATGAGTACCTGGCTTGACAGACCTCTTTCCGCAGCGGGACGGTTATTCGTAAAAGAAAATGGAAACATCGTTTCCAAACTCGTTTCGCTTGACTGCACAACACTCTTGATTCCCTCCGTAGCGATTCATATGGATCCCGCCGCAAACAACGGGCATGCCTGGAATATCCAAAACGATTTGCTTCCTCTTTTCAGTACCGGCACGGCACCGTCTTTTATGGAACTTATTGCAGAAGCGGCCAAAGTCAAAGCTGTTGATATTCTCGGTCACGATTTATTTCTTTACACCCGTGTCCCCGGGGTGCTTTGGGGCGATCATCACGAATTTATCTCATCGCCTCGGCTTGATGATTTGCAATGTGCATTTGCCGCATTCCGCGGATTTACCAACGGAAAAAAAGAAAAAGATATTTCTGTCTACGCCCTCTTTGATAATGAAGAAGTGGGCAGCGGCACCGGTCAGGGCGCAGGTTCCACATTTCTTGTCAATACAATGTCAAGACTGTCCCGCTCTTTGGGTTACAGTTATGATGAAATGCAGGCCATGATTTCAAAAAGTTTTATGATTTCCGCAGACAACGGTCATGCCGTTCACCCGAACTGCGGTGCCTGTGCCGATCCTGTCAACGCACCCGTCCTGAACGGCGGTATCGTCATTAAATTCAATGCCCGGCAAAAATATTCGACGGACGGGTATTCCGCCGCCGTTTTCCGCCGCTTATGCCTTGATGCGGATGTCCCCGTACAAACTTTTACAAACAGAAGTGATATCCCCGGCGGCTCGACATTGGGAAATATTTCTAACACCAAAGTCGCCATGCCTACCGTTGATATAGGATTGGCGCAACTCGCCATGCATTCCTCTTATGAAACGGCCGGCACACGGGATACCGAATCGCTTGTAAAAGCAATCTCTTATTTTTACGACTGACCGGACGATTTCTTTTCATAAAAAAGAACCCGAATCGTGTCATCCATGACAAATCATGCTAATATAGTCTGAAAGAAATATATTTGCTTTTCTGCGGATAGGGAAAACCGTGCCGCATCGGGAGGTTATATGGACAGGCGCCAGAAAAAAACACGAACCGCTATTTTTAATGCGTTCAGTTCTCTTTTATCCAAAAAAACATATTCACAAATCACTATCCAAGAAATTATTGACGTGGCCAATATCGGGCGGAGTACGTTCTATTCCCACTTCCAAACAAAAGATGATCTTCTCCGTGTCATGTGTACGGATCTTTTCCGTCATATTATTGACAGCGTCATGAACCATGATTTCCCTTCCGACAATCATATGGATCCGGGCGTTCCCGATCCCGTTTTCTGTCACATTTTACAGCATATACAGTCAAACTCTTACCACGTGAAAGATTTGCTTACTTCCGAAAGCAGCGATATTTTTTTGAAATATTTCAAGCAGAGTTTCAACCGAGTTGTAGAAACTTGTCTTCTTGCCTCTCCGAATCGCAAGAACAGAGATATCCCCGATGAATTTCTTTTAAATCACATCTCCGGAAGCTTTGTCGGCATGGTGCAGTGGTGGGTCAAGCACCGGATGAAACAGACCCCGGAAGAGTTGGATTCTTATTTTCGTTCCGTAATTACCCCTATTTTATGAAATCAATATATGCCCTATGAAAAAGAACTTACTTTCCTTTTTGACAACATTTTTCTCCAGCAGGGGAAATCCCGTTTTCTACCGGTGCATCCGCTTTTTTTTGATGATTCTTTATCCGGTTTTTATGATTTGCAACCTTGCGCTGACAAAGATAACCTCTCTTTTTGATGAAGAGCCGGAAAAAGAAAAATTAATTCCCGCCAGACCCGGCGATGTGATCTGCGTACACCGGATCGGATTTCAGCATTTTGCCGTTTACATTGGTAATGACCGTATTATCCACTATGATATGGATCCCTCCCAAGATTCTAAGCTTTGTATCCATGAAGCTTCACTGAAAGACTTCCTTAACGGTACGGATATCTACTATATCTGTTCTTTTCCGCCGCTTTACGGTGTCCCTACGGAAAATATGGAATACTCGGCATTCCAAAAGCTGATGACAAACTTGGAACGCTCCGATAAACTTTGGGACTACTTAAAAGCCGTCAATTATCATCTCTATACGCCGAAAGAAACGATTGAACGGGCCAAAAGCCGTATCGGTGAGTCTGACTATAACCTCATCACCAATAATTGCGAACACTTTGCGCTTTGGTGCAAAACGGGCATTTCCGAATCTCATCAAATCAGCGGCCTTTTAGATGCACTGATGATGACGGATATAAAAGGGCAGGTATTTGAAATGTCGGCCGCTGTGGCGGATGAAAAAATCACAGCCTCTCACGCATAAAAAAAGAACGGACTTTTCTCCGCTCTTTTTTATTGCCTTTAAAAAGTAAGTCGCATCTGATACCATGTAACATTCCCATGTATGGACTTTGATTTTCCCTCTTCCTCAAAACCGAATTGGCGGTAATAAGGAATCAGTTCTATTTTACAGGTCAGAACGACTCCTTTTCTTCCCTGCACCCGGGCATCTGCAATCGCCTGTCGTAAAAGTTTTCCCGCATATCCCCGCTCCCGCTTCGCAGGAACGGTATTCACTCCGAAAATCATCTGCCAATTTCCGTTTTCATCGTGCATGTCCGCTTTTTCATACATTTCATCTTGTAAATCCGGATGATTCGTTACCATGCCGTCGACAAAGGAAACAAGAACGCCGTCTTTAAACAATAACCAAAAATGATTCCCATAACAGATGAGGCGGTTTTTCAATATATCTTTTGTTGCCGCCTCCGCCGGAGGAAAACATTCCGCTTCTATAGCCGCCAGTTTATCTGCATCATCTATCGTTCCCGTTCGTATTTCTATCATACTATAGTCCTCTGTTTTCCATGAAAAAAGCACTTACGGATATTTCCCCATAAGTGCTTTTTTGATTAATATAATTTAGCACCTGCCGGAATATGATCGTCCACAATGAGTAAATGAAGTTTCTCTTCTCCTTCTTCTTCATGAATCGCAGAGATCAGCATGCCGCAGGAATCAATACCCATCATATTTCGCGGCGGGAGATTGACAATGGCAATCGCCGTTTTTCCTATCAATTCCTCAGGCTCATAAAATGCGTGAATACCGCTCAGAATGGTGCGGTCCGTTCCGGTTCCGTCGTCCAATGTGAATTGTAATAATTTTTTACTTTTCTTGACGGCGGTGCAATCTTTAATTTTCACTGCCCGGAAATCGGACTTGCTGAAAGTATCAAAATCTACTGTATCTTCAAACAGCGGTTCAATTTTAACTTTTGAAAAATCAATTGTTTCAGAAACGCCTTCCGGCATTGTCTGAGTATGTTTTTCTCCATGCTCTTCTCCGCCCTCCGGTTTCATCGCGGGGAAGAGCAAAATGTCACGGATACTTGAAGAATTGGTCATGAACATGAACAGTCTGTCAAGACCGATCCCCAGTCCGCCTGTCGGGGGCATGCCGTACTCAAGCGCCGTTAAGAAATCTTCATCAATCGGGTGTGCTTCATCATCTCCATGTTCTCTTTCTTCCGCCTGCATTTCAAAACGGGCACGCTGGTCAAGAGGATCGTTTAATTCTGAGAAGCCGTTCGCCAGTTCTCTTCCATAAATATAGGATTCAAAACGTATGGTATATCTCGGATCTTCAGGGTCAAGCTTGGACAAAGGCGACACTTCAATAGGGTGCGCGGTAATATGAACAGGCTGAATCAGATTCTTTTCTACATATTCATCAAATACGGCAGACAGCAATTTGCCGAATCCGTCAAATTCTCCGTACTCTACATGAAGTTTATCGCAAATCGCACGTGCTTCTTCCAAAGTCTTGCAGGCATCAAAGTCTTCGCCTGTATATTTCTTGACAGCTTCTGCCATCGTAAGTCTTGGCCACGGTGCTTTGACATCGATTTCTGTGCCTTCATAGGTAAATTTTGTTGTCCCGTAAGATGCCATGGCACAAGCTATAACTATCTGTTCAGTCTGGTCGATGACATCTTCGATATCTCCATAAGCCTGATAGGTTTCGATAGCGGTAAATTCCGGATTATGTCGGGTATCCATGCCTTCATTACGGAAATTTCTGGTAATTTCAAAAATACGTTCATAACCGCCTACCAAAAGTCTTTTTAAATAGAGTTCCGGTGCGATACGCATGTACATGGTCATGTCCAGTGCATTGAAGTGGGTAATGAAAGGTCTGGCATTGGCGCCGCCGTATAACGGCTGGAGAACCGGCGTTTCTACTTCCAAAAATCCGTGGGACGTATACCAGTTACGGATAGCTTGTAGCATATTCGCTCTCTTAACAAATGTCGTACGCACTTCCGGGTTGGAAATCAAATCCAGATATCTCTGGCGGTAGCGTTGTTCCACATCAGTAAGGCCGTGCCACTTTTCGGGAAGCGGGCGGAGTGATTTGGAAAGCATCGTAAAAGAAAGAACACGAATCGTAACTTCTCCGGTATGTGTAGTAAATACTGTACCTTCCACGCCGAGAATATCTCCCATGTCCACGAGTTTAAAAAGATTCCATTCTTTTTCGTTAAGTGTATCTTTACGGAAATACAGCTGGATATCTCCTTTTTCATCCCGGAGTTTGCAGAAAGCGGTTTTACCGTGTCCGCGGATAATCATGATACGGCCCGCCACTTTCACATGGTCTTCCTTCTTTTCCAAAGCTTCCGCATCGGCAAGAATAGCATCGGTGTGGTGTGTCCAGTCAAAACGGCCGCCATAAGGTTCAAATCCCAATTCGGCAATTTTTTCCAGCTTGCCGCGGCGGATCAGCATTTGGTCATTCAGTTTTTCTGTCATTTTTAGCCCTTCCTTTTGGATACCTTTTCCTATTTAATTTTTACTACTTTATATTTGATAACGCCCACAGGAGAATCCGATTCTACAACATCTCCCACTTTAGCTCCCATTAAAGCACGACCTACCGGCGATTCATTGGAGATTTTTCCTTCAAACGGATCCGATTCCGTACTTCCCACAATCGTCACCGTTTCCTCCGCTTCATCACTCATGTCCTGAATCACAACTGTCGCTCCCAAATCCACACGGCTTTTTCTGCCACGCTTTTTGCTGTCAATGACTTCTGCCGTCCGGATTTGCTGCTCCAGCTCTTTAATGCGGCCTTCCACAAAAGATTGCTGGTTTTTGGCATCATCGTATTCAGAGTTTTCTGAAAGGTCGCCCATTGCAATGGCTTCTTTCAATCTCTGTGCCACCTCGGCACGAGTTTTTGTCCGGAGTTCGTCCAGCTCTTTTTCTAATTTTTCAAGGCCCTCTTTGGTTACCAGCGTACGCTGCAATTCTGCCATGACACTGCTCCTTTTCTCTATCAATAAAAATAAATATATCTCTCAGTTTATTCATATATTATACACTATACCTGTGATTTACAACAAATTTCATGTCAAATCTCCTGCCTGAAATATTCTTTTCGCCGATTTTACTTAGATAAGATTTATATATGTAAAGTTTTGTCCTGTTCATTCAGATTATGGGTTGAACAACAAGATGAATCCTTCGAAATGAATACTTCATCGCCTCAAATGAAACTATAAAATTTTTTTCTACCGTAAACAAGAAAATTTATTTCATTCTCAAATTGGCTTTCATTTTCTCATTTATGAAATTATTTTTGTTCATTCTCACTCTTTTCAGCCCAAAAAAGTTAATTTCAAGGTTTTACAGTTCATATTCAATTTTTGACCTCCAGTATGGCTTAAATTTTATTCTATTATTTTGAATATTTATTCATTCATATTTTTTATTTTTTTCTCCATGAAAACGCAAACAGCCCTATATAGGGGACATTTCCGACTCCTCTTTACTCTCTCCCAAAAAACATAATGTATCATGATGTATTCCATTCTTTCACGTCTATTCATAAAACGCTTCCTTTTTTCTCCATTTATCTTTTATTTTCTTTTTTCTCCTTGAAACTCCTCTTATTTCCTCACGGAAAAATAATTTCTTTTTTCTGCTTTTTTTGTATTGTACTTTCCGTTTTTCTATGTTATATTTCATGCAGCAAAAAAATCGCGCCCTGCATAATTAGCAGATGAGCAGCGAAACACTTTTCCAAGTGTATGGTTTTCTTTTTTCCCTGTTTCTTTCACCATAACGAAAGTAAATGGGGTTTGCGTATGCTTTGAGGCATCAGAGCATCCCGGTGAAAGTCCGGACAACTATTCCCCCGTTCCGGTTCATTTCGGAAATTGGTAAAGAAAGAAGGGAACTGCCTTGTCTGATAACAGAAAAATGGGAGTGGTACAACTTACCACCGTCACTGCCATCAATATGATGGGCTCGGGAATTATTCTTCTTCCCGCAAAACTTGCCGAAATCGGTACCGTTTCAATTTTTGCCTGGATTCTGGCTTCTATAGGTGCCACCATCCTTGCCTACGCCTTTGCCAAATGCGGTATGTACAGCAAAAAGGTGGGCGGCATGGGCGGTTATGCGGAATACCGCTTTGGAAAAGCGGGTAATTTCATTTCCAATTACTCTTATTCCATTTCTTTAATTATTGCCAATGTAGCAATTGCCACAGGTGTCGTAAGCTACATTTCTTATGTTTTCGGTTTTGATTTGTCCCCTCTCCACGTTTGTTCCGCCACTATCTTTACACTTTGTATGGCGGCGGCTATCAGCCTGGTCGGTCCGAAAAAGTTCGGGAGATTTACCACATTGGGCATTCTCTGTGTATGTCTTCCCGTAGCGGGTCTGATTTTCTTCGGATGGACTCATTTCAGTCTGGAAACCTATCAATCGGCATGGAATCCGGAAAACGCTCCTTTTTATATCACCATGCGTGATTCCATCGCCGTCATTCTTTGGGCGTTTCTCGGTTTGGAAACCGCTTGCGCCAATTCCGAAACGGTGGAAAATCCCGAAAAAAATGTTCCCGTTGCCGTCATGGCGGGTACACTGCTTGCAGGAGTATGCTATACCACATCTACGGCTCTGATTGGCGGCATTGTACCTCATTCCGAACTGGTCGGTTCGGGTGCACCTTTCGGTCTCGCCTATGCCATGATGTTTGGGGAAACCGCAGGATACATCGTTTCCTGCATGCTCATCATCTCCTGCTTCGTATCTCTTACGGCTTGGCAGTTTACTGTTTCCGAAGTGGTCAGAGAAGCTTCTACCATCGGTCTTTTCCCCGGGTTTTTGAAAAAAGTCAATCAATTCAGTGCTCCTTATGTAGCCATCGGCACCTTGGTGGTGATCCAGTCACTGATGACTCTTTCCACGATCAGCCCCACATTGCTGAAGCAATTCAATATCTTAATTAATCTCGCCGTTATGATCAATCTTGTCCCTTATCTTCTTTCCATGGCTTCTGTTCCCGATTTGCAAAAAGCGGAACACATTTCTTCCGTCAAAGCAAAGCTTCCGAATCTGGCAGCCATCATCGGCGGTATCTACAGTGTATATGCCGTCTACGGCTGCGGTTGGGAAATCATTCTTTACGGCGTACTGGTAAATGTACTCGGTTTCTTTATTTACGGCATCAAGAATACAAGATTCCACACCACTGCTTTGGAAACTTATCCGCCTAAAAAATAAGCATAAAAAACGACTCCTTTCTTCCTAATCGGAGTCGTTTTATTTTATGAATTTTTCTTTACCATTTTTTCTTCTATTTCTTTTTTCGCTTTTCTTATGAAAGAAATGATCTCCTCGTCCTCTTTTCCGGAAATGCGAGACTCTGCGGAAACAATGACTTTTTTTCCATTTGTCTGTTCCATAATGTTATATAAGCTGTATTCTATATAATTTCTATCCCTCTCCGTGATTTCTCTTTTGCCCGGCCCTACCATAAGACAGACGTCCATGAGCATTGCGGCCTCCCTGACAGCCGGCAAAGAATCCCGGACATTCCAACTGAAAACCTGTACCGGATATTTTCTGAGAACGGGAAACATAATTTCTTTTCCCGGCGCATGAAGCACGTTACACCACCCCGATGAAGCGGACAACACTGCCAAATCATAAGGCATTCCATATTCCCTATAAAGATGTTCTTCCATAAACCGGTAGGAAGCTTTTTCCGCCACAAAGAAAATTCCGTCTGCACCCGTTTCTATAAGCCGCTGAACAAAAGCACAGGTGGTTTCCGTAATGGCCGCCAATCCCCGCCTGACTTCGTTTCCATGTCCGTTCTCTATATGCTCCGCCAATGACGGACACAGCTTGAATGCCGCTGTGATCGGACTGAGAACTGTAAAAAGGAGAGGAATTTCCCCTTTTGTTTTATCTAAAAGACATTTTAAATAGTCCCGCTCTTCCGCCAAAATCCCCCGGTTCAGGGACAGGGGTTTTATTTTTTGCCAATCTTGATACTCTCCTTGGGAAAATAAGTTTTCTCCGCCGCAAAAATCCTGCACATACTTATCACTATGCATGGCTATGAGTAAATCTGAATCCTGCTCTCGTGCCGTGCGGGCTGTAAATTCCGCATGTGCCGTCACTGTCATCTTTTCCGGAGGAGAAATCCGGATTGTATAGGGAACGGTGTCCACAACCGCTCCGCTGATCGCCGCTTCCACTCTTTCTTTTTTTGTCATGACCCTATTCTTTTTCTTTTTCATCGCCGCTTCCTTTCCTATCCACAGCCCGGTTATTTCATTCCCCCATGTCCGCTCCGCTTTCGTCCATACTTGGCAGAATGGTTTCTCTGCACGGCGGACAATAAATTTTTATCTTTTCTTTTACCGAAGCAAACCGATTTTATTTTTATTATACTAAACAAATCTGTCGTATGAATATCTTTTGACGCATGAAAAAAGCCCTCTTCAGAGAGCCTTGTTTTTCATATCCGCTTTTTCCCAATCCTCTTTGAATTGCCGGATTCCCTTTTCCGTCAAAGGATGCTTCATGGCATCCAGAAGCACTTCAAACGGCACGGTGGCTATGTCCGCTCCCGCTAAAGCGCATTGGATAATATGCCGGGGTTTGCGGATAGAAGCGGCGATAATTTTTGTTTCTATCCCGTGCAAATTAAAAATTTCCGAAATCGTGGAAATCAATTCCACCCCGTCCCAGCCGATGTCATCAATGCGTCCGACAAAAGGACTGACATAGGAAGCGCCCGACCGTGCCGCCAACAAAGCCTGGTTGGCGGAAAATACAAGTGTCACGTTGGTGCGGATCCCCAATTTCTTTAATCCTTTAACCGCTTTCATTCCCTCCGACGTCATCGGAATCTTGACAACCACCCGCGGAGCGAGTGCTGCGAGAACTCTCCCTTCTTCAATCATGTCATCCGCTTTATCGGACAAAACCTCGGCCGAAACAGGGCCATCCACAATCCCTGCAATTTCCTGGATTACGGAATGAAAATCCTTTCTTTCCTTTGCAACCAGGGACGGATTTGTCGTAACGCCCGAGATAAAACCGAGCTCATTTGCTTCTTTGATGGCTTCGATATCTGCCGTATCTATAAAAAATTCCATAGTTCCTTCTTTCCTCATTTTATAAGAAATTTCAGTTTATTCGTTCCATAGATTTCGTTGTACCATGAAACACGAAAAGTGTCAAATTCTTCTCTTTTTTCCGGAACGGACAGTATTTCCTTTATGTATGAAAATTTTATTTTAATCTGTTATTTTCATAAAACAAAACTTATTCAATCAATTTTATTTTCTTTTTCTCGTTTATTTTCTATCAGTTTTTTTATTCATAGTTTTACATGCAAAATCTTTTTAATCATTGAATAATAATAGAGTGAAGAGTATAATTTATGCAATAACAGGTATTTACCTAAGGAGGATTTATGAGACTCACACTTCTCGCGCTGACGTACTTCCAAAAAACAGCGGAAATGCAACATCTTACCCATGCCGCACAGGCACTTCATATATCGCAGCCCTCTCTTTCCCATACCATAAAAATGTTGGAACTGGAATTGGGTGTCCCTCTTTTTCGCAGAGCCGGCAGAAATATCGTACTGACAAAATACGGTGAAATTTTGCTGAGCCATACCAACCGGATTATGCGGGAACTCAAGAGTGCCCAAAAGGAACTGGAAGATGCCAAAGAAGCCCAGGATATGACGGTGACCATTTCTATTTTTGCAGCGTCTATGATTATCCCTGCTTTCCTTACGGAATTTAAAAAAGAATATCCGCAAATCCGCTTTGAAATTATCCAGCAGCGTGACCAGGCAGACCGTCGTCATCACGGACATGTCGATTTATATCTTTCGAGCAGTATCAATCCGATTGACACGGATCACTCGGCCACCCTTCTGCGGGAAGATATCATGCTTGCCATGCCTGACATCCATCCGCTGGCCGATAAAAAATCCGTAAACCTTGAAGACTTTGAAAAATCCGATTTTATTTCGCTCCAGCAGGGGGCTGTTCTCCGGAGTATTACAGACTTTTATTGCCAGATGGCAGGATTCACACCCCATGTCATTTTGGAAAGTGACAATCCCGGCACGGTCCGCGAATTTATCAAAGCCGGATTGGGTGTTTCTTTTGCCCCCAGCATTACCTGGCACGGTGTCGGCGGTGACAAGGTCTCACTCGTTCCCATTGCGTCCCCGACTTGCCAGCGCTATATCGGTCTTACCTGGGAAAAAGGACACACTTTGTCTGCCCCTGCCGAAAGCGTAAAACAGTATTTCATTAAAAATTTTGCCGGATTTGCCAAAAAGTTTGCTGCCGGTAAAAAATAAGACACTCCGCTCACTTACCCAAAGGAAACCTCTATGAAAAAACTTCTGTCTCTTATTTTAACCGTATTCCTTTCCTTCTTTCTCCTTACGGCATGCAGCACGAATCAGAGACCTCACACGGCGCCCCCAGCGGGTGTGGCTTATTCCTCTGAAAAAGAAACCGGCGGAATTACCGTCAAAAAAGACGGCACTTATACGGATAAAGAGCATGTCGCCGCTTATATTCACAAATATAAAACGCTTCCTTCCAATTACATTACAAAAAAAGAAGCGCGAAAACTGGGTTGGAAAGAAGAAGGCACCCTCGACCGCGTTGCCCCGGGAAAAAGCATCGGCGGTGACCGTTTCGGAAACTACGAAAAACTTCTTCCTGAAAAAAACGGCCGTGCATGGAAAGAATGTGATATTGACTACGTCAAAGGAAACAGAAACGCCAAGCGTATCTGCTATTCCGATGACGGTTTGATTTATTACTCTCCGTCCCACTACAAAGACTTTGAACGATTATACTAAAAGAGGCTCCTATGGAAATCAAACTTGCTCTCCCTTATTTTAAAACAAAAGAAGACGCTCACTCCTATCTGAAAAAAAAGTTGGCATTTCCAGATTACTACGGAAACAATCTGGACGCTCTCTATGATTGCCTTACCGATATTTATGAGAAACAGACAATCATGATTCCGAAAGAAATCACAAGCCCCATGTACCTGGGAAATTACGGAAAACAAATGCTCCGGGTTTTCGAGGAAGCGGCTGGGGAAAACAAAAATTTACAAATTATCATTCAATAAAAATAATGGCAGATGTCAAACCCAAAACACTGCCGTTATTTTTTTGTTTTTCAAAAAATTAAAATTTTCTCCAAAATCATTTTACCCGTCATTTTCACATGTTTTTTTATATTTCTGATTTATCCCGTTTAATTTTATTATATTATTTTTTTCATTTTATGATATACTGATTAAAGATATATAAATTTAATCTGTATCAGTGAGGGTCTTATGAAATCTTCTTCCGCTTCCGGTTTGGTGAAATCATCGTTTTGGTTTACCGCTATTTTGATTTTGCTCATTTTCAGTATGATTCTTTCCGTGCGTTTCGGTTCCGTTTACATTCCGACCGGTGATTTGGTTTCCGAAGTCACATCATTTATACGGGACGGGCATACCGCCGATACCACTTCTTCCTTGATTTTGTGGCAAATACGGATTCCCCGCACCATTTTTTCCGCGCTTTGCGGAATGGGGCTTTCTCTTTGCGGACTTGTTCTGCAAACCATGACAAGAAATGATCTGGCCGACCCCTATGTCCTCGGCGTATCTTCCGGCGCCAGTACGGGTGCCGTCATTGCCATCATCTGGGGTTGGTTTTCTTTTTTAGGCGAATACAATGTATCTTCCGGCGCTTTTATAGGAGCCGCCATTTCCACTCTGATCGTCACCGTTTGCGCGGGGAAAAGCTCCAGCCCCGTTCGTCTTATCCTTGTCGGCATGGGTGTTTCCGCTTTATTTTCTTCTCTCACGATGATGATTATTTACGGAGCGCGGCATGAAGCCCAAGTGCGGAGTGCCATGTTTTGGCTTTTGGGCAGTCTTTCCGGTATGAAATGGGGCGATCTGGCGTCTGTCACTATCCCCGTTTTTCTTATGGCTCTTTTCCTATGGCTGATCCGCAATGACTTGGATCTCATGCTTCTCGGAGAAGGAGAAGCGGAATATCTCGGACTCAATAAAAAACGTCTTCAGCTTTTTATTGTCATCATTTCTTCTCTCGTCGTTGCCTTTCTCGTTTCCAAAGCGGGCATTATCGGCTTTGCCGGTCTCATTACTCCCCATTTGGCAAGATACGTTGCCGGCCCGACGCACGGAAAGCTCGTCATCTTTTCCTCTCTCATCGGCGCTTTAGTCATGGTGTGGGCGGATGTGCTCTCCCGTGCAATGTTCGCTCCTGAAGAAATTCCCATAGGTGTTTTGACGTCCATTGTCGGAGCGCCTATATTCCTTTGGATTGTCACCCATCGTTACGGAGAACAATCATGATTACTGTAGAAAACTTATCTTATCAGGTTGGCGGAAAAGAAATCTTGAAAAATATTTCCTTTTCTGTAGAAGAAGGCAGCATGACCTGCATTGTCGGTCCCAACGGCTGCGGCAAATCCACTTTGCTTTCTCATTTATCACGCCGCCTGCCGAGCAAGCATACCGTTTTTTATAAAGGAACACCGGTCGAACATATCCCGCGAAGCGCCTATGCCAAGGAAGTCGCCGTCATGGTGCAGCAGGGATTCGGCATGGTCGGTGAATTAAAAGCGGAAGAAGTCGTACTGACCGGTCGTTATCCTTTTAAAGACCGTTTTTCCGATTACTCGGATACGGATTATAAAATCGTGGAAAAGGTCATGAAAGAAACGGGAGCCTTTTCTTTGTACGGACAGGAAATGAAACACATGTCCGGCGGCGAAAAGCAGCGGGTACTGATTGCCAAAGCATTTGCCCAAAACCCGCAGCTTCTTCTGATGGATGAACCGACCAATCATCTGGATGTGAAATATAAACTGGCGTTGATGGAGCATTTGAAAAAATTTCACACCCACGGAACGGTCATCATTGTTCTTCACGACCTGTCTTTAGCCGCCCGGTATTGTGACCACGCCGTCATCATGAAATCGGGGCAAATTGTCGATCAGGGACCGACGGACCATGTTCTCACCGCGGAAAAAATGAGCCGCCTTTTCGAAGTCCCCTTTTATCACTCCGTGCATGAGGAAAAACATTTCCTTTATTGCTGATAGATTTTATGATTGTTTTCTATTACCATTTTTTAGGAGGATTTTATGAAAAAAAGTTTTAAACCCTTACTCACTGCTCTCGTTATCACCGTCACTTCGGGAATGATTTTCTCCGGTTGCGGTACCGATCCGTCCGCCAAGAAAGACCCAACCTCTTCCGCCGTCAGCTGGACAGAAACGCTGGACGGCAAAAAAGCCGACATGAAAGTGACACAGCCGCCGAAAAAAGCGGTGTCCATGTCTTTTGCCACTACAGAAATGATGCTCGCTTTAGGGCTTCAAGATCAAATGGCGGGAACGGCTTTCAAGGAAGAAGAAATTTATAAACCGGTGGCTGAAGCCTATGCAAAAGTTCCCGTTCTTTCCGAAAAATGGCCGTCCTATGAAAAGTTGATGTCCGTCAATCCCGATTTCGTAACGGGCTGGGAAGTACCGTTTACCAAAAGAGGCATTCCTGCCGAAAAAATTATAGCAGCAGGCATTCCTATTTTCGTTCCGGATTCCATGCAGGATACCAATGCCACCTTGGAAACCAACTTCAATGATATGTTGGAATACGGAAAAATCTTCCATAAAGAAGACAATGCTAAGAAATGGGTAGACAGCCAGAAAAAGAAACTGGAAGAAGTCCAGTCCAAATTAAAGAATCTGCCGGAAGTAACCGCTTTCGTATTTGACTCGGAAGACGGAGATCCTTTCACCGTATTTGAAGGCTACACCACCAATATTCTCAAACTTATCGGCGTAAAGAATGTAATGGCCGGCCAAAACGTAGACAAGACATGGGCAAAAACCAGCTGGGAATCCTTTGTTCAGGCTAATCCCGATTACATCATCATCGTTGATTACTCCACCAGTGACCGGAATGACGGTGACTTTGAAAAGAAAGTAGAAAAGCTGAAAAACAATCCGCAGCTTGCCGGCGTAAAAGCTATCAAAGAAAATCATTTCATCCGTGTCCGTCTCTCTGAAATCACCCCGGGTGTCAGAACCGTCGATGCTCTCGAACGTCTTGCTAAAGAAATGCATCCCGACATGAAATAAAAGATAAAATATAACGATTCTGGTTTCACGTCGTGCCGTAAAGGAGCTCGAACATGAAAAATCACTTAAAGAAATCTATAACACTGTTTCTGGCTGCTGCAAGTATCGGACTCGTACTTACAGGATGTAATCCTGCAACCAAGCCGACCGATAAAGCAAGCGGTACCACTTGGACAGAAACTATCGATGGCAAAAAAATAGACATGAAAGTATCCGCCCCGCCGAAACGGGCCGTCACCATGTCATTTGCACCCACCGAAATGCTTCTCACCATCGGAGCGGAGAAACAAATGGTAGGCACCTCATTCAAAGAAGAAGAACTCTATGAACCGATTGCCGAAGCCTACAAAAGAGTTCCCGTTCTGGCTGAAAAATGGCCGTCGTACGAAAAATTTATGTCTGTCAAGCCGGACTTTGTCATCGGTTGGGAAGTCGATTTCAGTAAACGTGCCATTCCCGCTGAAAAAATCATTTCCGCCGGTGTTCCCATTTTCATTCCCGACTCCATGCAGGATACCAATGCAACTTTGGAAACCAATTTCAATGATATGTTGGAACTCGGTAAAATATTCGGTTTGGAAGACAACGCTCGGAAATGGGTGGACAGCCAGAAGAAGAAACTGGGCACCATCCAGGACAAAATCAAAGATATCCCTCATGTCAGAGTTTTCGTCTTTGATTCTGAAGACGATGCTCCTTTTACCGTTTTTGAAGGATATACCACCAACGTTTTGAAACTCATCGGCGCCGACAATGTCATGGCCGGTCAGGGCGTTGACAAAACCTGGGCAAAAACAAGTTGGGAATCTTTCGTTCAAGCGAACCCGGACTACGTTATCATTGTCGACTACACTGCCAGCGACAGAACGGATGATGACTTTGCCAATAAAGTGGAAAGACTGAAAAATAATCCCCAGCTTTCCTCCGTAACAGCGATTAAAGAAAATCATTTCCTTCGTGTCCGTCTTGCAGAAATCACCCCCGGCGTGAGAACCGTAGACGCTTTGGAACGGCTTGTTAAAGAAATTCATCCGGATATGAAATAAGAAGTTCGACTTCGATAAAAACAGCTGCCTGTTAAAAGGGCGGCTGTTTTTTTATGTTCCGGATTTCCGCAATGTCAATTCTTTATTTTTCAGACCTGTCATTTCTTATCCGAAGAATTTTTTGAAAAACCCAAGAAAAACACTGTATAAAGTAAAAATTCATGATATGATTAACATAATATCATCGATAGGAGTTTATTATGTCTGAAGATCCGAATTTTGAAGAAACCTCGTTATTTGATTTTGTAAATCCGGAAGAAAAGAAAGAAACAAAGAAAAAAGCACCTCTTTCTGCCGCTCCGGTCAAAGACAAAAAAGAAGTACCTGCCACACCAAAAAACGAAGAACCGAATCAACCTGTACTGCCCGGCACACCTTCGGAAAGTGATATATCTGCGAATATAAAAGGCCCTTCCGGATTATGGAAAGAAAAATTCTGGGAGTATAATATCACGAAACCCTCGCAAGCCATCAAAGATGATATGAAAGAACAAATGCTTGCCGAAGGATTTTCAAAAAGAGAAGCCAACCGTGTTTTCAAAGGACTGTTCTTTAAAGAAAAAGTATTCAACACCAAAGTACAGGCTGTCGAATTCTTAAAATCCCTTCCTACCACCTATGCGGTAAAGTACAAAATCGGAATCGAGCCGTCCCCGCAAATGATTTCTTTGCAGAAACGCCTTGCCGATAAAGAGCGGCTGCTTAAAGAGTATAAAGAGAATCAGGAAACGAAACGATTCACCGCAGATTTCATTTCCTGCCCGCACTGCCACTCTAAAATTAACCGTACGTACATCACCCCGCCGGTTTGTCCCCTTTGCCAAAGCGATATGAGGCCGGAAACGGTCATCAAACGTCTGACTTCATTGGAAAAAGCCGTTTCCGATTTGAAAACACGCTATGAGCGGACCGCAAGAAAATACAATTCAAAATTTACGGGCGGGGAAAAATGGATTATCCGCACCATCAATCCTTTTACTGCCGATGACAATTAAAAAAAGACAGTAGCAAATCCGATTTCTTTTGCTACTGTCTTTTCAGTTATAAATCATTTTCTCCATAAACTTTCTTATCTTTAGCATTACTTTATTCATTTCTATAGTATATTCTCTTTTGCGCAAGAGTTAGTAATTTATTTCTTTTTTTTAATCAAAAATAATGCTAAAATAAAAACAGTAATCTATATTTCTTATTTGGAGGTTCTTATGATAAAGCGATTATTGGCAACACTATTCCCAATAGTATTCATGCCTTATATGATTTTTGCTATTTCACTTAGTACAATCCAAAACAATCCCTCACAATACGAAAAGGTACTTGAAAATGCAGCTTTTACCATTTATGTAGATCCTAACTCCATAGAATCTCTCCACTACTCACCTCCCTATTATACACTGAAAGCTAAATATTATCATATTGATTATTCTGAGGATAGAATTCTTGAGTTTGATATTGTATTTGATTATGACTATAATTATTCTTTAGACACTATGTCAAAAAAAATTACCAAAGATTATCCTTATTACTCAGAAGCTGAAAAAATTAAACTGATTATACAAAGTATCTATAAAAATTCAGGAATGACACTTTGCATAAACAAAATACGCGTTGGGACTCTGGATGGTTCATACATCGGGACAGCTACCCCTGATCGTAGAATAAAATGTAATTCTCGCAGTAAATTCCATAAACTCGGGCTATATATATTTTCCAAATATTACGATAGACCATTTGGAATAAGCCTAAGCCCTATAGAATAGATTCCTTTATCAAAAAGACAGTAGCAAATCCGATTTCTTTTGCTACTGTCTTTTCAGTTATAAATCATTTTCTCCATAAACTTTCTTATCTTTAGCATTACTTTATTCATTTCTATAGTATATTCTCTTTTGCGCAAGAGTTAGTAATTTATTTCTTTTTTTTAATCAAAAATAATGCTAAAATAAAAACAGTAATCTATATTTCTTATTTGGAGGTTCTTATGATAAAGCGGTTATTGGCAATACTATTTCCAATAGTATTGATGCCTTATATGATTTTTGCTATTTCACTTAGCACAATCCAAAACAATCCCTCACAATATAAAAAGATATTTGGAAATGCAGAGTGGCCCGCTTATGTAGATACTAACTCCATAGAATCTCTCCGCTATTCACCTCCCTATTATACACTGAAAGCTAAATATTATCAGATTTCTTATTCTCAGGAGATGATTTTTGAGTTTAATATTGTATTTGATTATGACTATAATTATTCTTTAGAAACTATGTCAAAAAAAATTGTCAAAGATTATCCTTATTACTCAGAAGCTGAAAAATTTAAACTGCTTATACAAAGTATGTTTAAAAATTCAGGAATGACACTTTGCATAAACAAAACACACGTTTGGACTCTGGATGGTTCATACATCGGGACATCTCCCCCTGATCATAGAATAAAATGTAATTCTCGCAGTAATTTCTATAAACTCGGGTCATATATATTTTCCAAATATTACGATAGAACATTTGGAATAATCACTATAAAATAGATTCCTTTATCAAAAACAGGGCAGATATTTTATCTGCCCTGTTTTTTCATTTACCAATTCCGGAATTTGGCAGGAGGATCATAGAGTCCGCCGGACCAATCCACAAGGTCCTTCATATTTTTCGCGGCTAAAAGCTCTCTTGTTGCCCTGCCTTTATCAATTCCCAAGTCTTCAGGAAGCTTGACAATGCCCGCCTTTCTCAGCTTTCTTGTTTCTTCCGGATCTTCAAGCTTTCCGACTTCCGTATTTCCTGCTACCGCCCGAATGGCCTGCATCCGTTCTTCCATATTTGCACATTTATGGAGATAAGCAATCCCCACTTCCGACACGATATGTGTCAGGTCATCTGAATAAATCATGACCGGTTCTAAATCAAGACCTGCATTTTTCTTCAACCGGATAGCATCCAACTCCTCGACAAAGCCGGGGAAGCCTTTTTCTGAAACGGTCGTAATCACCTGGACAACTAATTTCTTTCCGCGGTTACACTCCCCTGTGAGTTCCATACGGTTCGATACTTCATTGCCACACCGGAACCAAGCTTGCGTTACATGGCGGCGGCCCTTGGCATCACACCCCATATTCGGAGCACCGCCGAAACCGGCCACATTATTCTTTGTCGCCGTCGAAGAATTTCCGTAACGGTCAATTTGCATGGTTGAGCCAATAAACATATCTGCCGCATAATGACCGGCCGCTTGGGCAAAAGCACGGTTTGAACGCATCGTTCCGTCAGGGCCTATGGGGAAAATATCAGGCCTTGCTTTGATATAGTTTTCCATGCCCACTTCGGAGCCGAAAGGATACAAATTTTCCGCCCAACCCGTTTCAATCGCCGGTATCATTGTCGGATGGGGATTCAATACCCAGTGTTTGCAAATCTTTCCTTTTAATCCCAATTCTTCCCCGTAAGTGGGAAGAATCAGTTCAATGGCACTCGTATCATAACCGACACCATGGTTCAGCACCTGCACTCCGTACTCTCCGTAAATTCCCTTGACGGCCATCATGGCTTTCAATATTCTTTCGTCACCGATTTTAGCAGGATCTCTTGTAAATAACGGGTTCAAAAGATAAGGTTTCGGACTTTCAATCACAAAATCAATCCAACCGGACGGGATATCCACGCGGGACACCTTATCCACCAATTTATTCACCTGGACAATTACAATCCCCTGATTGAATTTTGTCGCTTCCGCAATAGCAGGCGTGTCTTCCGTAGAAAACCCTGTATAAATATTTCCTTCCCTGTCCGCCTCATCGGCTGCCAAAAGAGCCACACGGGGCACCAAATCTACGAAATAACGGCTGTACATTTCAAGATAAGTATGAATCGCCCCAAGCTCGATACGTCCATCCTGTACCATTTGGGCAAGCCGTTTACCCTGACTTCCTGCATATGCAAAATCAAGTTTTTTGGCAATTCCCTTTTCAAAAACATCCAAATGGGCCGGTATGGAAAGAGTGGACTGAATCATATGCAAATCATGCACCTTTGACGGATCTACTTTGCAAAGTTCCTCTGCCAAAAAATCCGCCTGTTTCTGGTTATCCCCCTCTATATTGACCCTGTCGCCGGAACGAAGAACCGTTTCCAAAAGACGGACCGTATCTTCCACACGCACCACTTTGCCGTCCGCCAAGTGCGCCGCTTCTTCTATACGAACCCGTGCATCCTCACCGCGGGTATTCCAATTTTTCCGATTCGGTTTCATTTCGAGCATTTTCATTCCCTTCCTTTGAATCATGCTTTGCAATTTATATGTATTATACCCATTTATAAGCGAAATACAAAAAAGACGATAGCTTGGGCTATCCTCTTTATCGGCTGTTTATCAAATTTCATGATATGAAACCGGGATTTACAGTACCGCCTTTTTCCATTTTCTGATTTTTGTCCGAAACGTTCCGAACGGGGCAACGGTATTTACATGGATAAACTTGTACACTTCCCAAACTGCTGTCTTTGTCGATTCATCGGCCCATTTTCTCATATGGGGTTGAAATAATTCTTCTTCACTTAGGGAGTCAATCATGGCATAAATCGCCTGTATATTTTCTCTTAATCTGTCTTGCAGCTCTTTGAGTGATAAATGCGCATAGGTATCTGTAAACCACTGGTATAACCCGCCCAGCTGATTCCATTTGAATATATCCGACGGGGTATGTACTTGCCGTCCGTTTTTCTCGTCCTCTTCCCATTTAAGAACAAGCGTTGTCCAGCCGACCTGGTAAGCAAGATTTTCCGCCGGAGTTCTGTCCGTTTCCTCGATCCTCTTATCTTTCAACTCTTCCGGAATGCCGTCAAATTCCGAAATATATTTTTCAAAACTTTTGGCAATCTCCGCTTTCAGTTCCTCTTTATTTTGATATGTTCTCAAAAATGCCTCCTATAAAATATTTCAGACCGCTTTCCGAATGTATTCTCTAACCGTTTCGCCCCTGGGATTTAATTTTTCAAGAGATATCAATTGTGTCCTTGCCAAATTTCTAAGCCATGAAAAATAGCGCGGCAAATGCACGATTAATTTCTTTCCGTTTTCTCTCCATTCTTACAGGTAATTATAAAGCTGACACCGATTGTAATCAATGTCAGCTCGTTATCCGGTTCTTATTCGCCTATTCCGTTCTGTTTTTTTATCGACTGTAAATCTTTTATTCTCCCAATACGCTTATTACCGCTTCCTTGCAAAGTTTGACCGCCTTATCCAAATCCTTTCGTTCAATGGTCAGGGGCGGATTGAAATAAATGACGTCTCCCATGGGACGGAGTACGAGTCCCGCGTCCATGGCTTTACGGAAAATATGCCAGCCTGCTCTCTTTTCCGGGGGGAAGGCTTTTTTTGTTTTTTTATCTTCTACAAGCTCTATCGCATTGATGAGTCCGATATGCCTGATTTCTCCTACATGTTTATGATTTCCCAAAGCTTTCATCAGTTCTTCATGGAGATAACGGCCGTTTTCATTGACTTTTTCTAAAACATGGTCCCGTTTTAAAATTTTAAGTACTGTCAGTGCTACGGCACAGGCCATCGGATTTCCCGCATAAGTATGGCTGTGGACGAAGGCTTTGTGCGTTCCGAAGTCATCGTAAAAAGCTTTATAAATCGTATCCGTCGTCACTGTAAGCGACATCGGCATATAACCCCCGGTAAGTCCTTTAGAGGTACAGAGAATATCGGGGCTGATTCCTGCATGCTCGATAGCAAATAATTTTCCTGTCCGCCCGAATCCTGCCGCGATTTCATCGTCAATCATCAGCACGCCGTAGCGATCGCAAAGCTCGCGGAGTTTCCGCAAATATTCCGCCGGATATATCCGCATTCCCGCCGCCCCTTGGAGTACAGGCTCTACAATGACCGCCACTGTTTCTTTTCCGTATTTTTCAAAGGCTTCTTCCGCACTTTCAAAGCAATCGACGTCGCAAGTTTCTCTTGTTTTGTGATAAGGACAGCGATAGCAATCGAGTCCGTCAAAGTGGATATTATCCATCAGCATAGGGTGAAAAATTTTGGCATATAAATCCATCGATCCTACAGAAAGAGCGCCGATAGTTTCTCCATGGTAGGACTCGGGAAGACACATAAATCTTGTCCTTTCTTTATGTCCCGTCTGGTAATGATACTGGAACGCCATTTTCATGGCTGCTTCCACGGCAGAGGAACCGTTGTCATGAAATGTGAATTTTGTAAGTCCCGGAGGCAATAATTTTTCCAGTTCCCGGGCAAGTTCGATGGCCGGTTTATGGGAAAAATTGGTAAAAATGACATGTTCCAGTTCATCCACCTGTTTTTTCAGTGCTTCATTGATTTCCGGATGGCAATGCCCGAGCAGGTTGCACCACCAGGAGGAAATGATATCCAAATATTTTTTTCCGTCCGTGCCATACAAATAGACCCCTTTCCCATGGTCAATGACGACAGGCGGAAATACTTCATTATCTTTCATTTGCATGGCAGGGTGCCATATATATTTTTTATCTTCCGACTCCCAATTGATTGTTTCTCCCATTTGTATCTCCTTTATACTCCCTTTATACTCCTTGCTCTCTCTTTCCTCTCTTTTTATTCATAGAGTGAAATGATTTTTTCGGCGTCGATATCCAAAAGAGAATCACCGTCACGGATTTTTGCAAGCACTTTCACACCTGTGATTTCTTCTATCATTTTGACATTATCTTCTTCCATAATGCCACCTTTCCAATGATTCAGAAGGATTCCTTTGACGGGAATATGTCTGTTTTTGATGTACTCACAGGTCGTCACCACATGATTGATTGTTCCGAGTCCCGCATTGGCAACCACAAGTACCGGCAAATGCAGCCACTGAATGATATCTTCCAGATAGTACACTGCCTTTTCATCATGCCTGATCGGACACATGATACCGCCGCTTCCTTCCATCGTGACATAGGGGTAAGCTTTCGTGACACGCTCCCAGGCTTTCAGAATCACTTGTTTTTCCACCGGATTTCCTTCTATCCGTGCTGCCAGATGCGGAGAAATTGCATTTTGATATAAATAAGAAAGTATCATATCCTCCGGTTCATTAATTCCGGCAAAACGATTGACAAAACCGGCGTCACTTTCCGCAACCGTCGGAGCTCCGCTGATAGCCGCTTTATAGTAGCCTACATCAAATCCTGCTTTCCGGAGCGTTTTCACCAGCAATGCCGTGACATACGTTTTCCCTACATCTGTATCCGTCCCTGTAATAAATAATCCCTTTCCCATAACTATCCTTCTTTCTCAAAATTAAAGGCGTATACGGAATAATTTCCGTGCCAGAATCGCTGCTACTATGCAAAGAACCAAATCTCCCGGTACGGCCAGGAGGAAACAATATAAGACAAGCGGCCAAAGACCGATAGGTGTGTTTAAATAAAAATTGTTAATGAAATAAACGTAAATCATGCCGCAAAGATAGACCACCATAAGTCCTGCCAGGTTGGCAAAAAGAACACGGCCGAAAGATTTTACTTCTGCAGTTTCACAAATTTTTCCCGTCAACCACGCTCCGGCAATAAATCCCAAAAGATAGCCGAACGTCGGCTGGAAAATATACCCCGGTCCGCCTCCCTGGGTAAATACAGGCACACCGGCCAAGCCCAAAGCGACATAAACCGCTACGGAAGCGGCACCTTTTTTACTCCCCAGTATCAGTCCCGCCAAAGTGGTAAATAAAAGTTGCAGTGTGAACGGACACAGCGGTACAGGCACACGGATAAACGCCCCGATAGCCGTCAATGCAGTAAACAGCGAAAACAGGACCAGCTCTCTGGTCTTCCCTTGCGTATTTACTAATTTTTCTTCCCTTTCCATTTTCATAACCTCCTATTGTTTATTATTATTTAAATTACGGTTTACATAATAAATTTTATAACAACCTTTATCTAAATTCAACGTTTACAATTTATTCTTTGCATAATTTATTCCAATTTTAATATCGAAAAAAATAGATAATATGCTTTAAAATCACTTTCTCTTTTTCGGCCGCCCTGTTATACTGAATCTGCTCATGTAATAATATATTTAAAATGGAGGTACCTATGATCAAAAAATGGCAAGCTGCTATTCTTTCTGCCTTGCTCGTTTCTTCTGCATCTGTCATGACGACGGTTCATGCAGAAAAAGGAGTAACCACGGCTACCCGCATACAGAGAAGCGAGTACAAAGAAACGAAATCTGTGACCACATGGCACTGGGAAGAGCGGACCACGGACACATCGAAAGGCGTAACTGTTTCGGGTCCCGACATAAGCATTCTTATATTTCCTTCCATGGAAGGCTTTCCTTTCATTGATGACGGTCGCCGGGCTCCCAAGCTCGCGTCTTATGACGGTCCCGTAAAAAAGAAAGACCTGGGATTTTACGAAAACGGCGTTCTGGCTATGGTAAAAAGCGGTAAAAACTGGGGCATTATCGGAAAAGACGGTACAGTTACCTTGTCCCCTTCCTATAAAATTCTCATTCCCAAGCGGGACGGTATTTTTAAAGCGGGAAACAAGAAAAGAGAATTACAGTTCATAGACAAGCAGGGAAATTCTGCCCTGCCCCCCTCTTCCGACGGGAATCCGCTTTGGTACAAAGAAAAAGGACTGTACGGATTTAAAAACAGCGACGGCTCGGTTTTAATCTCGCCCCGCTATAAAGATGTACTTGCCCCTTTCAGCGAAGGCATTGCCGTTGTAAAAACAACAAACGGTGAAAATGCGGGCATTGATGAAAACGGAAGAGTTTTATTTACGACACCTTTTGAAGACATCCGCCCTTTCCGGTACGGTGTTGCCGAATACAGAAGAAAAGTCAATCATGTCAAAGGCGGCACTTTCTTGGGCCTTATTATTGCCAATACCGCCGGCGCAAAGGCAACGAATGAATACGGCGCTTACGGCGGTCTATCTCACGATACTAAAAGAGGTTTCGTAAACAGAAACGGTGAAATCGTCATCGACAGTAAAAATGATATTGTCTATCCCATGACGCCTTACGGCGCTTTCGTAACAAACGGCGGTCTTACTTCTTTTATTTCCCCGGAAGGAAAAGTCGTCATTGCCCCCGGGCGCTATGATATAGAAGACGTAGATGCAGAAGACGGATACGCCGTATTGGAAGAGGAACACCTCGACAAAGACGGGCTCTTCGATTTGGAAACCGGCGCGCAGCTGATGAGTTTTTCTTACGATGAAATCACTCTTCTGGGACACGGAAGAGCCGTTGTGGAAAAAGGAAAATCCCACTATCTGTTTGATATCGAAAATGACAGAGTCATTACCGCCCTTCCCGCCGGCGTTGACCTGATGCCGTTCAATGATGAATCCGTAACATGGATGTACAAAAAAGGAAGCTATTACGGCATCATAGATGAAAATGGGCAAATTCTCTATGAAGACACAAAAGCGCCGCTGACACGGGCAGGACAATTCAGGCACGGTCTGGCTCCCGCCAAGAAAGATAAAAAGTGGGGCATTATCCGTTCCGACGGCACCTGGCTGGTAGAACCGGCTTATGATGACATCGGATTATTATAAAAGAAACAAAAAACGACGATTCCACACCGTCGTTTTTTTGTGCTTTATGTTTTAAGAGATAATCATGCATATTCCCAAAAAAGAAATCCCGATCCCCAATGCCTGCCGCTTCGACAATTTTTCTTTATATAAAACCGCTCCCGTAAGAATCAGGCAAAGTGTAATCAATGCATTGGTAACGATAAAAGAAATATTCATTGTCCAACCCGCTTTATACATATAAATCGTTCCGATTTCAATCAGCGCGATGGAGAGCCCCAAAATCAGCGCCGCCGGGTTGAAAGACATAATTTCTTTTCGCCGCCGCCCTTTTTTCCCCGTGATGATGTAAATCAGAAATGACGCCGCCGAGGCCACAAGGTACGTCACCACCAGCGCGGCTATGGGATTCACGCCGCCCGACACTTCTTTGGCGCAAACCTGGTATCCCACGCCCGATATGACGACCAGCGCCACGGGCCACCAAAATGAAAAATTCATCTTTATCCTTTCACAATTAAAAACATGCCTGCCGACGCGGTAATAATTCCGAGAAAAGCCGGCCAAGAAAGAGTTTCTCCGTAAAACAGGAATCCCACCGCCAAAAGAGCAACGACAATCACGGCGGTATAAAAAATAAATCCGATATTCATCGCCCACCCCGCCTTATACATGGAAACGCAGCCCACCTCAAGACCCGTCACGGAAAGGCCGATGCCCACCGCCATCCATGACGCATGAGACATATCGGTCAATAAATTTCCGCCGCCGCAAAGGAAAAACAAAGCCGTGCATACCGCCGCACTCACCAGATACGTTATCCCCAACGCCGCTAAAGGGTCGGTATGAGATGACATTTTTTTTGCGCAGACCTGATAAATAATATCTGCAAAAACAATACAAAGAACAGGCCACCACATGTGAAATATATTTTCCATAATTCTCCTGAAAGCAAAACCGTTTGCAATTTTTCTTTTGTTTTGCCGCTCACAAACCAACTTCAAAAACAGAATCCGCTCCCGCCGGTTTTGCGTTTTGCGCGGATTCCGCTATTTCTTCTCTTTCGGAATATATCATTTTTGCAAGCCCGGAGCAACTGATGCCCGTCCCCTATAATTTCCCCGCCTTTTGCGGTATAGTATAAATAAGTCATTTTACAGAGGAGGATTTCCCATGAAAACCATTCACACCAAACACGCACCGGCCGCCATCGGTCCCTATTCACAAGCTGTGCGGACCGGCGATCTTATATTTTTATCCGGCCAGATCGGTATTGTTCCGGAAAAAGGAACTCTCATTTCTTCGGATTTGAAAGAGCAGGCGGAACAGGTTTGCCGGAATATCGAAGCCGTTTTGAAAAAAGCGGATGTATCCATGGAAAACGTAATCAAAACCACCTGCTTTTTGACAAATATGGACAACTTTTCTCTTTTCAATGAAGTGTATGCACAGCACTTCGTTTCAAAGCCTGCCAGAAGCTGCGTCGCCGTGACGGCGCTTCCCGCCGGCGCGCTTTGCGAAATAGAAGTGATTGCCGTTAAATAAGGAGGTTTTCATGGATTTTTCATCGCTTTGCAGCGGGTGCCGCACCTACCGCCGTTTCAAACAGACGCCCATTCCGGAAAAAGATTTACAGGAAATCATGGAAAATGCCCGGATTGTGAGCAGTGCTATGAACGGACAGATTCTTCGGTATGTTCTTGTCAAAAATCCCGAACTCGTCCGTTTAATCCAGCCGTTTTTCCACTTTGCCGGAGCGCTTCCGCCGGAATTGGGTGAGCCGAAAGAGGGAGAAAAGCCGGTCGCATTCATCATCGTCTATCAAGAAGGCATCAAAAATCCCTGGGCGGATATCGATACCGGGATTGCTGCCAGAAACATTGCGCTTGACGCTTATTCGAGAGGCATCGGCACTTGCCTTATGGGGCATGTACAATTTGCACAAATCAGAAAATTCCTCGACATTCCTGAAATATGGATTCCTAAACTGGCTATCGCTTTAGGGTATCCCGATCATACCAGCACGATTGTCGATATGCCTGAAAGCGGCGATGTCCGGTATTATTTGGACGATGAAAATCAATATTACGTGCCGAAAAGAAAACTGGAAGATATTTTAATTGTCCGCTGACTTACAAATCAAAAGGACTCTTTCCTTGCCATTAAGGAGAGAGTCCTTTTATTTTTGACATTTTGTTGACTATACTACGAACTCCTTATGTTCCAGAATCCATTGCGCGGCTGTGCAGGCCGGGCAGTCGCACCATTTTTCACCTTTCGCCTTGATTTCTTTGGCATGAGCCAGATACGTTTCCGCTGTTTCCCGGCCGAACATTTTCACACCTGCCTCTGTAGAAAGAAAACCGATAAAACGGTCAACCGGCATTAAATCGGATTCCAATTCCGCTACCAATTTCTTGCCCGTTTCCTTTTCACGATCCGTTCCGAGCGCGTCCAACCACTCTTGTCCCGCCGCTTTTAACTCTTTGCAGCAGCTTTCTTCTTGAATCATAGTCCGTACACGATCCGCCACTTCTTGTTTCATACAATTCCTCCTTGGAAAAATAAAAACGGATAAAAGCTTCAAAAGAAATTTTCAGCAAGCTCTGTCTGTATTTTATAACAGTCTGTAACAAAAAAAGAGGGATCGCTCCCTCCCTTTTTTATGCAATCTCGAAAACAACAGTCATCGTGCTTTCCACTTTCGCATCTCCGCCTTCCATCGGCGTTGTTTCCTGATCCGCCATGCCGTTTGCCGCCGCCATTCTCATATTCATCATATAATTCCGCGGCCCTACACGCACACTGTTATCGGTTACGGAAATGACATTTGTCACCGTCTTTCCTAAAGAAGCAGCAATGATATCCGCCTTTCTTCTGGCATCCTGAGCGGCTTCTCTCAACGCGTCATCTTTGTATTTTCCCGGATTTCTTACCGTGAACATCACATTCTCAATGCGGTTGGCGCCGGCAGAAATCGCAGCATCCATCACACTTCCCGTTTGGGTCAAATCCTCAACAACCACCTTCATACGGTTGTTGACCTGATAGCTTCTGGACTTTACTTTTCCTTTGTCATATTCATAAACGGGGTACATGGTATAATTGTCCGTTTCAATTTTATCGGGAGCCGCTCCGGCGCCGATGACTGCATGTTTCACCTTTGTCATGATGTTTGCATTGTCCTGGGCCGCCTGTTTGGCATCGGCCGACATGGTTTCCACCGCCAAATACATCACCGCTCTGTTATTTTGGGCGATGACCACTCCGTTTCCTGTCGTTGTAATACTCCGGCGGGCGTCTTCCGCCTGTGCCGCCATGCAAGAGCAGGCCAGAAGACCCGCTGTTAAAAGCACTGCTAATTTTTTCATAATTTCCTCCTTCAATCCATGACCTGTGCGCCCCAGTCCGGTGCGCGCACTTTATTTTCGACTACGATTCAATTTTATCACATTTAGAAACCCTCTTCAAGAAATCCATATCGGGCGCCAATGAAATCAAGCACGGCATTGGAACCGCCGTGCTTTTTCTTATGAAACCTTTCCCATGTCAATCATGATCCACCCCGACGCATAAGGGGCGATATCATATTGCTGGAAAATACAATAGATATGATTGTCCGTTCCTATATAAAACTCTTTCGGGAACCCGGAAATATGATAATCATCAAACAGCATGATTCCCCGTTTTTCGCATTGCATTGCCGTTTCTTTACGAAGCCTGTCTACGGTTAATCCGGGCATACGTTTCTGCAAATCCGGCAGCGTCACTTGATTTCCTTCCCGGTCTGAAGTCATCCCCTTTACATACGTAATAGGATGTGCCGCCCCTTTGTACATCACAGCTTCAATAAAAATCACACTGTTCAGATTTCCTTTTCGTCCTTCCTGCCAATGAAGCCACCCCGAAACCTCTCTTTTCATATCTTCTCCGTATAATGCCAGCAGATAACGGTCGGCTTCTTTTCTCATGCGCCCATTAAATTTATCCTTAAAATGTAAATCATCGCCCTCATAAACGGGAATTTTCGCCGTGCTTGTATTTACACGAAGTTCCGCCGTGCGATAGGATTTGCTTTTCTCTCCGGGAATCAATGCCGGTCCCGCCGTCCACGTTTCCGCCTGCACCGCGCCTGAAAAAAAGAGTACGGCGATAAAAACAAAAGTAAATAATTTTATAAGTTTCATAGTTTCTCCTGTTCTCATGCTTCCATTTTTATTCAGTATACCATAGCGATAAAAGTTGACCGGCCGTTTCTTTGTATCCGGTCTATGCCGATTTAAAAATAGATTCCGCTGCCCATAACTCCTATTTTCCAACTCTGCTTTTCTTCAATCTCATAGTATTTAGTACCTTGCATTACAAAGTACCTTGTGATATATTGAATATGCTTTCCGAATGGCGATACGAAAAGAAAGCGGAAAGGAAGCGTTATGAATATTCAACTGAAAAAAGGCGTCATGGAGATTATCGTTCTGTCCATGCTCCGGAAAAAAGATTTCTACGGATATGAACTTGTTTCCGAAATTTCCAAATATATTGAAATGTCGGAAGGCACAATTTACCCTCTCCTGAACCGTTTCAAAAAAGACGGCCTTGTCGACACCTATCTGGCGGAGTCGCATAACGGGCCGCCGCGGAAATACTACCGCATCACAGAGGCCGGCCACACCGAATATGATGAATCGGTACGGGAATGGTCGGAATTTACAAAAGCTGTCGATTCACTTCTTACAGAAGGAGGAACTATTGATGAGTGAAAAAGAATTTTTAGATCTTCTCCGGTATTATTTCCGGAATGCCAAAACCGAAGATGTGGAAGAAATATTGAATGAAATCAGCCCTAAAATACCGGACGCGGCAAACGCCACCGCTTCTATTTTGGTAAAAACTTTTTATTGGACATGCTCTTTTATTTCCTTTTTGATTCTCGGACTGACCGCCCTGGTGATTTATCTCCTGTCCATTCATTTCAATCCCATTCCGGGCGCCACCCCTCTTCCCGGTCTTCACACGGTCACCCTTTGCGGTCTTGCCGGCACGGGAATCTTTGCCGCTCTTTCCATTTATTTTACGGGTTCACTGGGAAAAAATGCCTATGATAAAGTATCCATTTCGTCCGGCGAAAAAAACGTTGCCGTGTCAGAGGTAAAAAATACCGCTTCTTTTCAGAAAGGTGGTGACTGATGATGAAAAAAATCATTATTTGCATGGTACTCTCTCTCGTTTCCCTTCTCATTGCCGCCGGTTCTTTCTTTGCCAATGACATATCCGCCCATCACAACTGGATTGAAACGAACAGAGAGACTCTTTCCGTTTATTTCCGTGACAAAAATCACGATGGGGATCATAAAAAAAGAGACACGAAAAAACAGGAACAGGATGTACCGCAGTCCGTAGAACCCCGAACGGAAAAGAGGAAATTGCCGGACACATCCGCTTCCGGAAACCGCAGAGAGAAACAGACTGCTAATCCTGCGCAGGAACTGCCCGCACAAAAAGCTCCGCATACTGACGCCCTGTAATCCGGTTCTCCTATATAGACGATCTGAAATACGGTTCTTCTTTAAATCGGAACCGTATTTCCTTTTTGTGGTTGTATCCGCCGAATCTTTTCCTGGAAATAAGACGGCTCATGATATAATAAAAACGCTAATGGTATTTCAAAGGAGTTTATTATGATTTCTATCGTCACCCCGGTCTATAATGAAGAAGACAATGTCGTTTTTTTTCATGAAGAAATTACAAAAGTCATGAAAACGACCGGTATGGACTATGAACTCATTTACGTCAATGACGGTTCCAAAGACCGGACAGATGAACTTATCTGCGAACTGGCGGAAAAAGACCCTCGCGTGCGGGCCGTTACTTTCGCCAGAAATTTCGGGCACCAGATCGCCATCACCTGCGGCATGGACTTGGCACAAGGCGATGCGGTCATTACCATGGACTGCGATATGCAGCACCCGCCGGAACTGATTCCTCTTCTCCTCGAAAAATGGCGGGACGGATACAATATTGTCCAGACAATCCGCACTTCCACAGAAGACTCGGGATTCATCAAGAAAATCACATCTGCCGGTTACTATAAAGTCATCAATTCCATTTCCAAAACACCGGTCATTCCAGGAGGCTCTGATTTTCGTTTAATGGACAGGAAATCGCTGGACGTTTTTCTCCGTTTCAGAGAACATGCCCGCTTTATCCGCGGCATTGTCGGCGGCCTGGGATTTAGACAGACAACCGTAAAATTTGAAGCCCCCGCCCGTCATGCCGGCGTTTCAAAATTTTCCATGAACAAAATGCTCCACTTTGCCATGGACGGAATTCTCACCAATTCCACGACTCCTTTGAGAGCCGCTTTTTATGCAGGCGCCGTTTCAGGCTTTATCGGTATCCTCCTTATTCTTCACGTTCTCTATTCCTACTTGGTAGGAAATACCGTCCCCGGCTGGGCAACAATGACTATATTGATTGCTTTTTTCGGCTCTGCCAATTTAGTAGGTCTCGGCATTATCGGCGAATACATCGGACGCATTTACGAAGAAACCAAGGACAGACCGCTCTATTGGATTTCCAATGATACAAACGACCGTAAAAATAAATAAATTCTTTTTCCCTGAAGAGAAAGCAGGTTATATATGTCCCAATCCTTTTTTGAAAGTGAATTATTTAACGAACTGAGCAATGATTTGAAGCACTATTCCCGCTTCACCGCCACATACCGCATCACCGCCGGAAGCTATGAAGAAGCGAAGAAAATCGCTTTCGGTATCGCCGTAGAACAAACGGTGGAATGTCCTTATGAACTCGTGGAAAACACATGGATCGGCGATACACTGGTCGGTCAAATCGAAGATATAAAAAAAGGTGCGCCCGGCACCTATGACGCTACGATTTCCTATGACCCCCAAGCCGTGGAATCGGAATTTACCGAACTTTTAAATATGCTTTTCGGAAATACGAGTCTCCAGCCCGGTATCCGCCTCATGTCCTTTGAACTTCCTGACGTCATGTACAATGACTACCCCGGTCCCCGTTTCGGAAGAAGCGGTATCCGCGAACTTTGCGGCGTGGAAAAGGGACCCGTCCTCATGTCCGCCATCAAACCGCTCGGAACACCGACCGCAGATTTTGCCCGTATGGTCTATGAACTCGCCCTCGGCGGCTGTCCACTCATCAAAGACGATCACAGCCTTCTCGACCAAAAGTTTTCCCCCTTTGAAGAAAGAGTGAAAGTCTGTGTCGATGCGGTGGAATCCGCCAATGCCAAAACGGGCGGAAAATCAAAATACATTGCCAACTGCACCGCTGACGGACTTTCCTTTTTAGAAAGAGCCTTCAAAGCCAAAGAACTGGGCGCCGGCGGAATCATGGCAGCCCCCGGACTTCTGGGCTTTTCCATGATTCGTGAACTTTCAAAAGACCCTGCATTCGGTCTGCCTATTTACCTGCACCCCTGCTTTTCAGGCTCGCTTGTCTTAAAAAACGACTGCGGCATTTCTCCGTTCTGCTACTACGGACAAATCAGCCGCCTTGCCGGGGCGGACGCCGTCATATTTACCAGTTTCGGCGGCCGTTTCCCCTTTTCACAGGAGGTTTGTCAGAATATCTGCGACGGCACGGAAACAAGAATGGCCGACCTTAAACCCATCTTTCCCGTCCCCAGCGGCGGCATGAGGTGGCAACTTTTCCGACGCATGTATGAAATATACGGCCCGGAAACCATTTTCCTTGTCGGCGGCGCTCTGCAGACTGAAGGACCCGACCTGGAAAGCAATATGAAACTCTATATAGAAAAATTGCAAGAAGCCCAAGCATAAGGAAACAAAAAAAGAAGCGTTTTTTATCCGCTTCTTTTTTTGTTTTCAGTCATTCCTGCGAAAACAACCGTATATTTATTTTTTCTTTTTGCCTGCGGTTTTCTTCTTTCTTCGGTCAGGGATTAATATTTCCAATTAATCCCTATATTGTACTGCCACTTTTTGCTTATAGCTCCGCAGAAGCTCTTTGCGACATCTCCGTAAATATACGTGTTTGCATTAATTTGGCAAGTCCCTCCAAATCCTATTTCATACCATGTATCTTCGTAGTCATAAACATTTTTATACGTTTCTCCGTTGACCGCACGGAAAGAATAACCTCTATCCCCTCCAAATTCATGGAAAACGGATACTTTCAGATAATAATCATACGGCTTATTTCCTTCTCCGTTCTTTTTCCCGAGTACGAAGCCCAGTCTGCCGATACCGCTGTTATAGTCACTTATACTGACTTTCGTACGCTTCTCCGTCATATACGAGTTGCCGCTCAGATGTCCTGCTACAAACTGGACCTGCGGCTCAATGAACCAATTTTCATCCAGTTGAATGGTTCTGCCGTATTCAATACTGATGCTCTTTTCATTTTCTCTATATTGCCCGCGATCAGGATATTGCCCGCAGGTGTAGAATTTCACATCGCTTCTTCCCCATTTGGCAACAACATCTGCGTATCTTCCGTCCTTATCTGTCCATACGCCGTACAAGGCTCCTGATACGCTGTGATTCTTTCCGCTTCCTGTGTGATAATTTGCATTTCCGATGCCCCGCTCTATCAGGAATCCATATGTATTCTTCTCATTGACACGGATATCCATACCGCCCTGTAAATCATTGTAACGTCCGTCATACCCGGCGGCGTCAAAACGGCCGTGCTTGTTTTTTATCCAGAAATCATAGGTATCTTCCGGCGTATATTCTCTGAACCGGATATTCCCCAGACGCTGGCGGAGCGTATCGAGTGACTGCCTGTAAAAAGCATACGTACTGTCTCCTGCATAAACAACCGGAATTGTATCCTCATTCAATTGTTTCCGAATCTTTGTGAGGTACCATTCCTTCTTGTTTCCTACAACATCCCCGTTTCCGTCCAGGAAAGTACCGCCCCTTTTAATGGTCGGTATAACATCCCACAGACCGCCTGTATCCAATTCTCTGCCGACAAACGTCATCTCCCCGCTTTCATCTGTAGCAATGAGAAGATGCCGCTCTTCCGTAATTTCTTTTCCTAATGCAAAGCTTTTATCATAAACAAAAATATCTCCCGTCGCCCCTGTTTCAGCAGATTGCATATGAATCTTATCTCCATCGGTCCAGCTTGCCAGATCGGTTTTCAATTTAAAGCGCCCGTTTTTCCCTGAATACGTTCCCACATGGAGATTCTGATAATTCCTGTTCTTCATCATATCCACGGTACCGCCATTGTCATTAGACAGATTCGTTACCCAGCTCTCCGCCGTCATGTTCCATACCGCCCCGTTGGAAAGGCTGATTGTCGTATCTGCCGCCGTCACATCCTGCTTTTCTCCCATCGTTTTAACGGAAGAGGCTCCGATCAGGAATGAATCGGCACTGTCCAGGCTGAGTTTGATTGTCCCGTCCCCTTGATTGATTACATCGCCGGTAATGCTCTTGGAGCCGGCGGAAGAAAGATCAATCATGCTGTTTGCTCCCTGGCAGCAGAGAGCATAATCATCAGAAATAATCCGGGCTGCACCGTCAAATACTATATGCCCCCCTGCATTGGAACGGACTGCCGAACTGAGGTTTGCCGCTTTTCCTTTTTTTATGATAGAAACACGGTCTCCGAATGTCGTTGTTCCATTTTCGGTTGTGGTAACAGCGCTTGCTTCTCCTGCTTTATCTAACGTTGAAAGCCTGATTTCCGCCTCTTTTCCGAAAGTGACAACACTGCTTATATTGCGTATCCCAAAAATTCTTGCCACCTCGGAATCTTCATTAATCACTGAAATAGAGGCTCCGTTTCCTATTTGGGATTTGCCGTTTCGATTATAAAAACCGTGTATCATATTCACATGGGCATGGTTTTCTGGCATCACTGCCACCTTCATATCATTTCCCGCCACAAAGCATGCATCGGGATTATTATCGTGTCTGTTAAAAACCCCTAATAAGTCGTTTATTGTACCGCTTGCCGTCACAGACACATCTGCATGATGCCCCAAAAACGAGTATGAATCCGAATTTATCAAACCATAAACATTTTTCGCCTCTGTCCCCCTGACCTTCATCCGCATATCATTGCCGATGCGCTGTACACTCTTATCGTATAATGACGTACCTTCTACATAGTCATATTTATTTCCTGCCACATCTACAGATAAACGATCGCCAAAAGAAACGGAACTTCTCTCCTTACCCTGAATTGCGAGCACTTGTGCATCAGTCCTGTCCGCCGTCATCCCTCTTGCCGTAATATGCGCATCATTTCCTACAGTAAGAGAAGATTTTTTACTTATAAATACGCCATAAAGATCTTTCTCTTGTGTCAATTTACCATGCTGGGTCACTGAAACACTCAGGTCATCGCCGACTTTCATTCTTGCTCCCTTTTCCACACCGATTCCCCGGTTGCCTGCATCATTTATGACCATTCCTTCCGACGTCATATCTGTGGTTACCACGGCATGATTGCCGACTGTCAAATCCGCCATTTCTTTATACACGAAAATGGCACTTGATACGCCTTGCCCGGAAGCGCCTTTTAAAGTCACGGTCAAATGATCTCCTGCGGTCATCTTATTATAGCAGTACATAGCATGATCTGAATCCGCAGAGATGGAATAGTTGTCTCCCAAATCAATAGCAGACGCCTCCACCGGAAGTGAAGTAGAGAACACAGCCAAAGCTGCTGAAACCAAAACTTTTAGAATTTTTTCTCTTTTTAATTCTTCTTTTATCTTTCCTACATTTGATTTCATCTTACCCCCCCCCATAAACATTTAATTACTATTAACTAAATTGGAAAAAATTAAACCATTATAGGTTTTAATATGAATATATCACGATGTCAACAATCTGTAAACGTAGGATAAGTAACCATACGGAAAATCCTTGATTCATTGACTCACTGTAACTTCTATGCTATTCTTCACTTGAGCGGATAATATTTCGTTAGCGTTAATTATACCGACTGTGCATGAAATGCTCCCGTACATCCGGGAAAAGATGGAAAGCCGCATCACCTTGGACGCGTATTTTTACGAAAGTCAGGTGATTCTATGAAAATTGGTTTTATCGGAGCAGGAAAAGTGGGCTTCTCTCTCGGTAAGTTTTTTACCGAAGGAGGAATTACGGTGACCGGCTATTTCAGCAGGCATCGAGAGTCTTCCGAAGAGGCCGCCGCATTCACAAACACAAAAAGTTATGAATCTTCAGCACTCATTGCAAAAGAAAGTGATGCGCTTTTTTTGACGGTTCCGGACGGGGAAATTACCTCAGTGTATGAAAAACTGAGAACTTGCGGCATTTCAGGCAAACAAATCTGTCATACCTCCGGTGCTCTATCTGCCGGGGAAGCGTTCCCGCAGATTCAGGAGTACGGCGCCTACGGATATTCGATTCATCCGCTCTTTCCGGTCAGCAGCAAGAAAGAAAGCTGGCAGGAATTGGGGGATGCTTTTTTTTGCCTTGAAGGCGACGGACCTCATCTTTCCGCCTGGAAAGACTTGCTCACCCGTTTAGGAGTAAAGACCCATATTCTGGCAAGCGCGGACAAAGTGCGTTATCACGCCGCCTGTGCCGTTGCCAGCAATCTGGTCTGCGCGCTGGCAAAAGAAAGCGTAGAACTTTTGGAGTCTTGCGGTTTTTCGGAAAAGAACGCCATCAAAGCGCTCGCTCCGCTGATGAAAAGCAATCTTGACCACATCATCAAAGACGGACCCGTTGCCGCTCTTACGGGAGCGGCGGAACGGTGCGACACGGCCACGGTAGAAAAGCACTTGGACAATTTGCCGAATGATGCGGAACGAACCGGCTATCTCAGCCTGACCCTTAAGCTGACAGAAATGGCGAAGAAAAAGCACCCCGACAGAGATTACCGTGCAATGGAAACCCTTTTGCACAACTACCAAAGGAGGATTCGGACATGAGAATGACAGTTCCCAAATTATTGGAAATGAAACAAAACGGTGAAAAAATCACACAAGTCACCTGCTACGACTACAGCATGGCAAAACTCGTTGATGCGGCAGGCATTCACACCATTCTGGTAGGCGACAGTCTGGGCATGACCATGCAGGGATATCCCGACACGCTCCCCGTCACTGTAGATGAAATGATTGTCTACGGACGCAGCGTTGTCCGCGGTGCCAAAAATCCCTTTATTATCATGGATATGCCCTTTATGAGCTATCAGGTTTCCGTCGCGCAGGCCACGGAAAATGCAGGCAGGCTCATCAAAGAAACCGGTGCCAACGCTGTAAAACTGGAAGGCGGCGCTTCCGTAACGGAACAAATCCGTGCCATCACCGCGGCAGGTATTCCCGTTTGCGCCCACATCGGCATGACGCCCCAATCATGGAATGCCTTCGGCGGATTCAAAGTGCAGGGAAAAGGAGAAGAAAAAGCACGGCAGATTCTTGAAGATGCCCTGGCTGTCCAAAAAGCCGGCGCTTTCATGTGCGTTCTCGAATGCGTTCCGCCCAAACTTGCCGGATTAATCACAAAACATACGGAAATGGTTACCATCGGAATCGGCGCAGGAAAAGACTGTGACGGTCAGGTTCTCGTCAGTCAGGATCTCTTGGGAATGAATATGGAATTTAACCCCAAATTTGTCCGCCATTTCGGAGAAATCGGACAAGCCATGATTGACGCCTATCAAAGCTACCACAGAGCCGTGCAGGACGAAAGCTTCCCTGCCGCAGAAGAATCCTATGTGAAAAGCGATTGCTCCGACGAATATCTGGCGGAACTGGATCGGGAATATCAGGCAAAGAAATAAAATTTCCTGATTGAAAAAAGAAATAAATACAAAAAGCATCAAATCCGATTCTTCGGATACGATGCTTTTTTATTTGGATATCTTATCAAAGAGCTGTTTTGAATGCATCCCAACGGATACGAAAAAAATATTGAGTACCTTTTATAAAAAACTGATTTCTTTTTACTTAGCCGTTGCTTCCCCCGAACTCGGAGGGAAGTGCCGAGCTTGCGAGGCGATAGGGGCAAGTTGGTGTACACAGGTCAGAACAGTTAAATCTTGCAACCTCAGCCCGGATTCTTCACTCTACCTCGTATTTTTTATTATTGTATTCCCGACCGCTTTTTACGACTGTTCAAGAATGACGGGCAGGTATTTAATACCGTTCTGCAAAATCCGTTTTTCATGTCTGCTCACACTTACCCCTTTCGTCAGCTTTGCTGACACTTTCTCCGACAAGCGGGGACAGCTTACGATTGATATTCTTTCCTTTTGTAACAACTACCATTTAATGCCATTGAAAAATGCAATGCACCTCTGCCGTCATTCTTGAGCGGCGGGCAAAACCGAATGTTAATAAGAGAAAAGAATATAATATGACTCTTAGCGAAGAATCCGGCATAGGTTAATTGCAAAAAGCGTATTTAACACCCGCTTTCTTTGCCTGGATTCTTCACTTCGTTCGAGAATGACGGGCAGATATTTAATACCGTTCTGCAAAACTGTTTTTTTCGTATCTGCTCACACTTGCCCCTTTCGACGGCTTCGCTGACACTTTCCCCGTGTCCGAGGACAGCTTGCGATTGATATTCTTTCCTTTTCTACTCACTCACTTTTCCAGTGTCGCTTTGCTCCTCGAAAAGCAGTTCACTTGCCAGCACTTCGTTCAAGAATGACAGGCATGAATTTAATTCTTCTATATAACAGATATTTACACGGCTTTCCGGTTCGACAGGTGAAGAACGGCTGCAATGACCAGTGCCAAAGCCATCATAGCTGAAAATAAATACAGCGTTGCTTCGTAACCTCCCGTCATTTCTTTCATCATCGCCAGCACCAAAGGTCCCGCTATGCCTGCAATGCCCCAGGCGGTGAGAATGCTCCCGTGTATGGCCGCCAGCTGTCTGACTCCGAACAGATCCGATAAATAGGCGGGCATGCAGGAAAATCCTCCGCCGTAGCAGCTGATAATGGCTAACACGATCCATTCAAACAGAAAAACGTCTCCCGTCTGTGCCAGCAGATAAAAAGCGGCGATTTCAAAAGTAAAAAATAATATATACGTCAATCCCCTCCCGATCCGGTCCGAAACGGTCGACCATATAATCCGTCCCGCCCCATTGATGATGCCGATGATTCCCACAAAGGATGCCGCTTCCGCCGCCGTCATATGAATCACCTCCTGTGCCATCGGAGATACGATGGCAAGAAGTCCGATTCCGCAAGTGATATTGGTAAAGAAAATCCACCAGAGCGCATACCATTTCCAAGTGCGCATCGCTTCTTTTCTTGTCAATGACGATTCTGTGGCAGTCCTCTGCTTTCGTGTGTCCGTTTGTTTCCGCAGTCCCTCTTCGGGGCGGGGCGCCACTTCTCCTTTGCGGGGCGGCCGCAGATAGGAAGCGGAAAGAACGATGATGACAAAATAAACCGCTCCCAAAATGAAAAAATTGGAAACCAGTCCCACCGTAGATGTCAGATATTGCATAGCAGGTCCTGCAAGGAGCGCGGAAAATCCGAATCCCATAATCGCAAGTCCTGTCGCAAAACCGCGGTGACGGGGAAACCATTTCACCAACGTCGATACGGGCGTAATATATCCCGTTCCCAGACCGATTCCGCCCAGACAACCGTAAAACAGATAGAGTAAAAAAGGTGATTTCCATGAAATCGCAAGCGCCGTTCCCAGCATGCCCGTTCCAAAAAAGCAGGCGGAAAGCCAACCCGAATATCTCGGTCCGATTCGTTCCACCAAACCTCCGAGAAATCCGGCGGACATGCCTAAAAATAAAATGGCAATCGAAAATGCCCATGTCACCCCTGAAAGAGACAGCCCCATGTCTTCCATCACCGGTTTCGTCAAAACACTCCAGGCATAGACACTGCCTATACACAAGTGAATCCCCACCGCCGCCAACGCCATGCCCCATTTATTTCTTTTCATCATACGCCCTCCTGTTCTTATCGAAAGGAAATGGACAAACACAAAGCCGCCCGAGTAGGTTTCCCTGCCCAGACGGCCGGCTTACGCAAGATATATAGTCCATGTGGTCATTTCCACCAGTCCGTCAGTCCTATATACCCTCTGAAATTGTGTTCCTATCGTATCACGAAAATTTTTCACCGTCAATACAATATTTGGTAGATACATAAAAGAAAATTCAGAATCAATACAATTTGCAGAACAAAAACGGCTCTCCCATACGGAAAAGCCGTTTTCATTTCTATTTTAAAATTTGTGGGAATAAGAAAGCTTCCAATTGAACGGTAATTCCAAATTACCGTATCTGTTCGCATAGTTCTTATGGTCAAATAAATTATTCAGCGTCAGTGTAACCGTATCGTTGTCCGTTACATCATAAATCGTATTCCATGTGAAGCGGGAACGGCTGGGAACCTGTCTGTTCTTATAATACTCTCTGTCTCCCAGATATTTATAAGAGAGCGTACTTCTCAATTTGTCCGTCCGGTAAGTGACGGACGCCACTCCGTCGATCCGTGCGGAGTCTCTCTCCCATTTAGAAGTCTTCTTGGATGGATCCCGGATCTCGGGATTGCTGACTCCTAAGCCGAGGGAGTAGTTCCAGTGCGCATTGACTGTCTTATCATACTCCGCTTCCACGCCCGTATTTCTAAATTCCCCTTTGTTATACGCCACATTACTGCTGGAATCACCGGGTATCAATTCTTTCCAACCGATTTTGTTATCAAAATCCATGTGGTAAACCGCAATCCGCAAGCTGCTGTCATTTCCGATCAGTTTTTTGATTCCCGTTTCATAGGTCCATCCTTTTTCCGGCTTGAGCCCCGTCACGGAACTGTATTTCAATTCATCATCTACCGTAGGCATCTGGAATGCTTTACCTATATTGATATACCATGACGTTGTGTCATTCATTTTGTATAAAGTCTGGATTTGCGGAGTAAATACACGCTGATTATCCAAAACATCATCGATAAACTCTCCGCGAAGTCCTAAAGTGGCACTGAAATAATCGGTAAAGGCATGGTCGTAGGACAAATAGATTGCATTATTCGTCCTGTGTCCTGTCGGTTTTTTCCCGGCCAGCCCCTCATAACTCTCCCGCTTAAAGGTATACCCTGCAATCAATGTGTCCTTACCAAAGTCCCACGTCTTTTGGATATCCCCTATGTAACTTTGCAGATTAGCAGAGGAGTCAATTAATCCACCTGTCGCATAATTATCACCATAAGTTTTACGGGCGTTATATCCTACAGTAGCTTCTACTCCGTTGTCTTTGCCGGCGTAGTGAATACCTGCTGTCATACGACGGTCTTTATGATTATAGTTATATTTCAGTTTTGGCTTTTTAGGACTTTGTGACCATCTGGTAATATGTCCGTCCTGGTACATCAAATTTGCTGTAATTTCATCCGTCACTTTCGCAACGATAGTCGCTCTGTTTTTCTGCCCTCTTCCATTTCTCCAGTCATAATCCGACCACCCCGGATAATCGTTGGCATTATCATTTTTATTGGAATATTCTTTCTGCAAGCCGATGATGAAACGGTCATCGGAATAATTGACGCCAAAATCCTTGTAATAATTGCCTACCGTCCCTTTGATCGTAAATTCCGGTTTCATGCCTTCCGGACGTTTGGTGATAATATTGATGACACCGCCCATCGCTTCCGCTCCGTAGAGAGTCCCCGAAGCGCCTTTGATGATTTCCACTTTCTCAATCATATCCACAGGAATGCCGTCTAAGGAATTATAATTTTTTAAATTGACGGGAATCCCGTCTACCATTACCAATGTACCGCGATCATAGCCACGAATGACGGTACGGCCTGAACTGAAACCGAAATCCTGTCCCGCATCCCCGTAGCCTGTACTTGATAAACCGACCTGGCTTTCAATGATATCGAATGCATTTTTATAGCCCGCTTCTTCGATTTTTTTCGTAGTAACAATCGTTTCCGTAACCGGCGTATTGATTTCCGTTTTCTTCGTTCTCTGTGCGGTCACGACAATAGGATTCAATTCATACACATCGGCTGCTCCCGCCCCCCCAATTCCTGCAAGAGCCAGTACAACGGCACACGTTAAAATTTTCCCTCTTTTTGCCATATTATTTCCTCCTCATATGACACATCAAATACATATCTTTCTTCTCAGAAAGATGAATCTATATCATAAGTCTCCGGCAGGGCTTTCCTTTGTTTCGCCCGCCTGACTGATGACCATAAAAAAGAACGGAACCCGATTATTTTACTTCCGCCCGTCTCCTTATAGAAAAAAGAAAATATTTGTATAGAAAATCATTGTTCTTATATTTTGTATTATTCATGTTATTTTCTATTTTGTCAAATTTTTATTCCTTTTTCTTATTTTTACCGCTAATTTGTTTTAATCTTTTGCATTTTCTTTTTATTGTTGGAAAACAAAAATGAAGTGCAACGAATCATGTTACACTTCATTTTTATGATACAGAGGCATCAGAATTTATATTCGACGCCGGCCATAAAGTTTCTTCCTAAATTATAAAAGCTTGATGACGAGGAAGAAATGATATCTTGTCTGTTCAGCAAGTTATCAATGTTGAGGAATGCCCGGCAGTTTTCATTGGCCCGGTAAGAGAAATTCAAGCTGGTGAGGAACTGACTCTTGAAAGATTGATAAGGTTTACTGTCTCTGGTTCTTTGTCCGAGATGGCTGAAATTGAAAGAAGTGGTCAGTTTGCCGGTTTTATAAGTGACACCGCCGTTCAACTGTATTTTTCCGTAATAATCATGCCAGTCTCCGAGTTTTCCCTTTGCGTCCCGTTCCTGTTTCTCCGGATGACCGAATGTGGCACCCAGGCGGTAGGACAGATTTTCACTTTGATTCCGTTTCCATTCGATTTCCAGACCCGTATTTCTTATATCTTCATTCGCATATCCGATTTGTGAAAAATCGTTTGCCCCTGAAATATCTTTTGCCTCTAAGCTGTCTTTTATATTGTAGTGGAAGGCAGCGATTCGCCACGAGGACTTTCCTACATTTTTCTTCGCTCCGATTTCATAATGCGTACCCGACTGAGGCTTAAGACCCGGGGAAGCAACCACATTTCCGCCGCCATACAGCTGCTTAAAGGTCGGCATCATGAAAGATTTTCCCGCTTTTACGTAAACCATGGTATCCTGATTGAGGTCATGCATCAAGATAATTTCCGGCGTGAATTTATCATATTTGTTGCCTGCCTTATCCTTTTCTACCCAGGTCTGCCGGAAATTGAAGTTCGCACGGGTCAGTTCACTAAAATCATAGCCGACTTGCCCGAAAAGAGAATACATATTACGGGAGTAATGCTTTTCTCCTTTTCCCGTTTCGATAACGTTCGCCATATCCCGCCGGAAATCTCCGCCAACCATGAAAGAAACTTGATCGAATTGCCAGCGGTTGGATAAATCAAAGCCGATGGACTGATCTTTATTCTCCGATTTCGTTATTTTTCTCTTCAACGGATCATATCCATCTTTATCAGGTCCAACCTTTACCTTTGCTGTGTCTGTCGTCATATTTCTTTTGTGATAATAAAAATTGCCTGTCAAGTCATCCTTTCCGTAGTGGAACGCCGCCATATGTTCATCATTTCCATAAAATTTATCCTGTCCGACGGCATCTTTATTTTTCCCGTTTCTTCCGTCCCAGCGGTATACATAATGGCTGTTGCTGTGGGAATAAGAATGGGTAAAGTATAAATCATCGGTGAGGTTATACCGCCAATTCAGATTGTTACGCTCACCGCGAACGACATTAAAATACATGCCCGCCGGTCTTCCGCCGGACGGGTGTGAAATATGGTCAACATTTCCTAAATGATCATATTCATAGGTAATGCCGAATTTATTTCCCGCCTGTGCGCTCACGGCATAATTCTGCTGTCCGTAATTGCCGAGTCCCGCCTTGATTTTCGTATCTCTTTTTCCTTTGGTAATGATATTGATGACACCGCCGCTCGCTTCTGATCCATACAGGACGGCGCCGCCGCCGCGGACGACTTCAATTTTTTCTACCGCATCTGTAGAAATATCCTGTAATTGATACATACCGCTCTGGTTCATCGGCACACCATCAACAAGTACCAATGTCCCTTTTTCCACGCCGCGTATCACCGCTTTCGCAAACATAGTCCCTTGGGAGAGTCCTTTCGGTCCCTGGCTGCTTGCAATAACGCCTGCCGAATATTTCAAAGCTTCCTGCACATTACTTGCCCCTGTAGCGGCGATTCGTTCCGCCCCTATCACTTCAACGGCGGACGGTGTTTCCAACTCTTTCGTATCCATACGCTCCGCTGTCACCGTTACCGGATCAAGCTCATACACATCGACCGCTCCTGCCCCCCCAATTCCTGCAAGAGCCAGTACGACAGCACACGATAAAATTTTCCCTTTTTTTGCCATATTATTTCCTCCTCATAAGGCTTATGAAATTAAATTCTCTTTCTTTGCAGAAAGAATGGATATATCATCAGCCGTCGGCAGGACTTCCCTTTGTTTCGTCTGCCCGGCTTAATGACCCGATACGGAAATATCATGCATACACACGAAAACAGTGCTTCACTTCATGTCCGATTCCATTTCCTCAAACATAAATGAAGCATTTATAGGATACTTAACTTTTTATATTATTATCTTTGTCATTTTATTTGTCAATAATAAACTTCTGTGCATCAAACAATAAATAACAAGCCGGAATACATTTACATCGGATAAAAATTGTATGAAAAATAGAAATGGAAGACATTTTTCCTGTGTACGCCAACTTGCCCCTATCGCCTCGCAAGGCTCGGCACTTCCCTCCGAGTTCGGGGGAAGCTGACATCAAGGAAAAAAGAAATCAAATTTTTTATAAATGCTATTAACGTCTTGCCTTGTCACATAAACGAAAGTGTGTAAACCGTAAGCCGTCCCCGGACACGGGGAAGGTGTCAACCGTCAGGTTGACGAAAGGGGCAAGTGTAAGCAGATACGTAATTCGAGGAAAGTCAACGATAAGGAAAAAGAATTTTATTTTTGTCCGGGCAAAAGCAAATCGATTATACATCTCTAAATGGCATAAAATCATGCAGAATCCGTATAGACGGGGGGGTAAATAGTGCTATCATTATAAATAATTCTTTAAGTATCGGGCGTAGAAAACGGAAAGGAGAGGCGGCAAAGAGAGGTTCCCGAAAAAAGAATTTATTTTTATGTCCGTTATATTCAGTATCTGTCATTTATGAGGAAAGAGGTTAGGATTTGCATGAATAAAACGTATAAGATTATATGGAGTCAAATCAAAAACACATATGTAGTTGTTTCTGAGATTGCCCAAAGCCACAGCAAAAACAATTCGAGAAAAGCGCTCAAAGCGGCGCTTTCCGCAGCGGTAGGCTCGGCACTCCTTTTCGGCGGGTTTGCCGGTATTTCCGCAGCACCGGCGACGAACCCGGCAGGAACGGGTCCCGGTATAGCCATCGGAAAAGAATCTTCGGCAAGTCAGGGCGCAACGGCGATAGGTACCAAGGTGACTGCCAAATCATACGGAGCGGTCGCTATCGGTGACGAAAATACGGCAAATGCGGCGTATGCCGTAGCAGTGGGAACGAAAAACTTCGCTGCACAGACGAGCTTGGCTCTCGGGTATAACAATGAAGCGAAAGGCTCAGGCAGTTTCGCTATCGGGTATACAAACAAGGCGGAAGGCCAGCATGCGTATACATTCGGCTTGCAAAACAGAGTCGTCGGTGACTATTCATTTGGTATCGGTCTTGCAAATCAGATTTCCGGACTACGTTCGTATGCGCTGGGAGGGAGCAATAAGGTCGGCGGTAATAATGCGTATGTGCTGGGAGAAAACAATATAGGCACCGGGGCGTATTCCATCGCGTTAGGAGCCCAGAATAAAGCAGGCGGAAAGAATGCTTTTGTGGCAGGGTATAACAGTACGGTCGGCTCTACTTCTGAAAATGCACTGGCAATTGGCCAAAGTGCCCGTGTAGGAGCGACAGGAGCTACCGCGACCGTTGATCCGGCGACCGGAGCCGTGACGGCGAAGTATAGTGACGAAAAGAAAGCCACCGATGGGATTGCTGTCGGTCATGCTACAAGTGTCATGGCAGAAGCCGGCGTGGCGATAGGAAGAAAGGCTTATGTCTCAGGAAAAGAGGGGATTGCTTTCGGTTCGTCCGTGCTGACGGGCGGAGTGGGAGCTGTCGCGATAGGTGCTACTAGCGGGGCGTCAGGAGAAAAGTCCGTAGCGCTCGGTTATGGAGCCAAGGCTTCTAATATAGGCTCTATAGCTCTTGGGAACGGGGCTAAGGTGGGACATGATGGTGTACCCGTCGGAGGTACGATAGCTATGGGAATGAATGCCTTTGCCCATGTCGGGAAAGGCAGACAGGAAGCCTATTTCGGCTTTGATAAGTCAAATTGGGAGTTCGGTTTCTTCGGCGGTGTGAAAGGGGTTAAAGATCCAACCCGTGTAGCTACGGGAATTGCTCTCGGGGTCAATGCGGTTGCCCGTACGGGAAGCATCCAGATCGGATCGCATACTTATGAAGGGAAAATGGGCGGCATCGAGGTCGAGAAGGGTATTCTCGGAACGAATCGTCAAGGCCATCATGTAAACCAGGTGACTGTGGGAACGAACAGTTACAATAAAGGCGTTTTCGGCACAATCATCGGCGCTTATTCGATTTCTACCGGAGATTTTACAGGGCGTGACGATACAACCCAGTATGCCGGGCAGAATTTCGGCGCCAATATTGTCGGTTCTTTGAACAGCATTCGTTCGAAGGACTATGAAAAGTACGCAGGCGTTGCCAACAGCATTGTCGGCATTGCCAATATGACGGAAAATACGAACGGTTCTCTGATTTTCGGTGCGGGCAACCAAATTACCAATTCCATCGGGGAAATTTTCGGAGTGGGACGGATAGAGGATATTGCTAAAAATGTGAACTCTGCCGATGATATGGTGGACGAACTCCGCAAGGAAACGATAGCCCGTGAGTCCGGCGGAGCGACGATGGCGTTCGGCGGCGGCAATACGGCAGACTACACCAGAGCGTCCCAGATTATGGGCGTCAACAACACCTTGAAAGGAAAGAAAGATGCGGTAAGCGCGTACAATCTGATTGACGGTTTCAAAAATACAGCGGAGAATGTCAGCCATGTCAGTGTAATCGGTGCGGAAAACGAAGTCAAAGATACGACAGACGCTCTTCTTTTCGGGAATAAGAGAAAACTGTCGGGGGCAAGCGGCAGCATTGTTTTAGGTTCTTCCGACTTGAATGAAGAAATCAAAGTAGCAGATGCCACCGTACTCGGTCATAATGCAAATGTCACGATGGCGGGCGGTGTAGCTCTCGGAAGTGAATCCGTAGCAAACCGCGGACAGGCGGAAGCGGATAACGTATATCTGAAAGAAGATGCCGGGGTAAAAGCGACAGTGAAAGGGGACTTGGCTGCTGTTTCCGTAGGGCATGATAATGCGACACGGCAGATTACAAATGTGGCGGCAGGACAAGCCGACACCGATGCGGTCAATGTGGCACAGCTGAAAGCCGCTGCCAAAGAAATTACCGACAATATCAATGATACGACGCTCCAGGGAGATAACAAAGCTTTATCACTTGACGGAACGAAATTAAAACTCTCTGTAGCGGATACAGCAGGAAATAAAGTGACGGGAGAAGTTGACCTCAAAGCATTGCAGGGCGCGGTGGATACGGATACAAGAAATACCATTGTGGAAAGTGACACCGTAGCCGTAGATGATACAAATAAAAATGCAGACGGAAGCATAAACTACAAACTGAACGTCAAGACGGACGGAAAAGTAGAAAAAGACAATCAAGGTGTCGTGAACGGCGGAACGGTCTACAAAGAAACCAGAATTGAAAAAGACGGAACTTACATAAAAGAAGTCAATACTGCCGGGGAAAACCTTACCATATTGGATAAACAGGTGGGAATAAATACCACAAATATTCAAAAAAATACGGAAAACATCACAAGGATTGAAAATAATCTCTACGATATGGGAAACAGAGTGGGCGAACTGGACACAAGAATGAATAAAGTCGGTGCAGGTGCCGCCGCTCTTGCCGCTCTTCATCCTCTGGATTTCGATCCGGAAGACAAGTGGGATATTTCCGCAGGCATCGGCAACTACAAAAATGCCACCGCCGCCGCAGTGGGACTCTTCTATCGTCCGAATGAAAGAACCATGCTGAGCCTCGGTTGGACAATGGGAGACAGCCGAAACATGGTGAACGGCGGATTCTCTATTAAACTGGGAAGTGGAGAAAATACCTATGCAGGATTTTCCAGAGTGCAGATGGCAACCCGTCTGTCACAGCAGGAAAAAGAAATACAAGGCATGAAAGCGGAAAATGAAAAACTTACGGCTGATGTCAGCGCACTGCAGAAAGATAATAAAGAACTGCGTGAAGAATTGCAGGAAATCAAGAAGTTACTGAAAAAGTAAAAAAGCACAATAAAAAATCCGGAACCGTATGGAACCGGATTTTTTATTGTATAAATTTTATTTCGAGTACAATTCGACGATGAGCGTTTCGTTGACTTCGTCTTTGTAAGGAAGTTCTTCGCGGAGCGGTGTGCGTACCAAGGTCGCAGACCAGTTGTCGAAACTCTTTTCAATGTAGGGCAGATCAAAGGTCTTTGTCTGTTGGAAAGATTGCTTGAACATTTCATTGGCTCTGTAAGCTTCTTTCAGTACGATGACCTGGCCGGGACGTACGGGATAAGAAGGAATGTCCACTTTTTTCCCGTCGACGAGGATGAGCCCGTGAGTGACCATCTGGCGTGCCTGACGGATAGAACGGGCAAAGCCTGCACGGTATACCAGGTTATCCAGTCTTGTTTCCAAAAGGGATAACAGGTTTTCACCTACGATGCCGGACATTCTTCTTGCTTTATCGTAATAGCGATAGAATTGTCTTTCAAGAAGATTGTATAACGCTTTGACTTTCTGTTTTTCTGCCAGCTGCATACCGTATTCAGACATTTTCTTCTGGCGGGTTTCAGCGGGCTGCCGTTTTAACGCTTTCGGATGGCCGTAGATATTCATGCCGAAACGTCTGCTCGTCTTAAAACGGAGATTCTTGTTTGTTGCCATTGTGTGTATCACCTCTCTAAAAATATAGCTATAAATAAAATAGCTTTATAATTATAACTAAATAAATAAAAACTGTCAAATTATCGGTGGATGGCGGTACTGATGGAAAATTCGTTACGGTTTATGTTTCTTCGGCAGAACCCAGGCATATATTTTTTTTCTTCCTCTTTTTTCTTTGATGTGAAGGCCCACGCATTCAGGAGCAAAATCGGGAAAGGTATTGATATAGTTTTCTACAAAGATGAAGTAATCGACTGCGGCGCTTGTCCATTTTTCCCCGGCGGCAACGGCACAGATTCCCGGCGGATAGACCATGGCACATTCAAGGGCGATTTCTCCTTGCAGTTGTTTCAGAGGGAGAAGCTTGCGATTCCCTTTTATAAAATGATCAGTCGCTTCTTTTCCGCGGATGCCTTTCATTTCTTTTGTCAGGACAAAAATTTTTTCTTCCAAAGCTCCTGCATTATGTGTGTCCATCAATTTTTCTATTGAGGTGCAAAGTTCGTTGACAGTCATATCATAGGTACGGGTGAGGCGGGGAAAAACTTCTTTGACCGGTTGATTGAGGGCTGTCGTTTCAAATTCTTCCAGAGCGGATACAAGGAAAGCCGCTTTTTCTTCCGTATCTCCCGGCTGAGCTAAAAACAAAATCGAATGGAGTCCGCATTTTTCGGGTGTGATGTGTCGTTCTTGCAGATACATGGAAAGAAGCGGGGCGGGGATTTTTTTCTTTCCTCTGTGGGTGGTGAGTAAGATTTTGCACGGATCGATGAGGTAATGAGGAGATACACGGCGGGCATGCGCTTCTTTTGACATTTGCTTATAATCCCAGAAGCTCCGTTCGTTCATGATTATTTCCGTATCGTAAGATTCCCAGGGAAGTCCGTCTATTTTTTTGGGAAGCAGGGGATGAATGAAGCGGCAGCGGCGGATTATTTTTTTTCTTGTTTCTATACCGAAACGAAGTGCTTTTTCCCATAATTCTTTTCCTTTTTTCTTATGAATGAAAGCATTCATTTCAAGGGAAGAAAAAAGAGGGAAGTAGGGACTGGTAGAAATATGCATGAGAAACGCATTGTCCATTACGTCATCAGGAAGGTATTGTTTTTTTCTGCGAATATGGCTGTCTTTTTTATGAATTTGTGATACTTGCGAAAATCCGGCAAGCTGTTTGTGAACGGATTGGGTGACTAAAATGCCGGCGTGGGATTTCTTAAGAGCCTGCGTAAGAGGGCTGAAGGATTCAAGTAAAGGAATAAAAGACTCATAGCCTGCCCAGGCCGCATCAAAAATAATGTAGTCACAGAGTGGGGAGAGCAGGTCAATGAAATATTTGGCGTCAGCGATGAATCCGTCATAGGTGGCAAGTTGCAGACAAGCAAGACGGTAAGGGTGTTTTTTTTTCATTTTTTCAGGATCCATTTGTCCGGCTTTTTCACGGAGTGTTTTTCTTTGCAGTCCTTTGGAGGAAAGTCCGCCGATAATGCCGCCTTGAAAGCGAACGGATTCCATATAGACGGGAGTGACGTCGGAGCGGAGAATCGCTCCCTGATACATGGACTTGTGATTGTTTCTGTCGAATAAAACCAAATCGCCCGGTGAGAGCAGTGCTTCACAACAGATACGGTTGGAAACGGAAGTGCCGTGGAGAACAAACCATGTTTTGTCGGCGTGAAAGGTGCGGGCCGCCAATTTTTCCGCCATACCCGCCGGCCCTTCGTGGGATGACGGATCGCCCAGCTCCGCATCGGAATCGGACATGTCGCCTTTAAACATGGGAGAACCCCAGAATTGAGTGAATATTTTTCCCTCTTCCGTTAAGTTGTAAAATTCACCGCCATGATGACCGGGGGTATCGAAAGGATATTGCTTTTCTTCCGCATGACGGATCAAAGCAGCCGTGAACGGTGGAAGTTTTTTGATTTCCTTCTCATTCATTGTATGAAATCACTCCTGAAATTCAAATTTATTTCATTATAACAAAAGAAAAAGCAAAGCGGATTTCGTTTGTGAATGTAATTTTCCTGTGGTAATATGGAGTTTGAAAACGCATCGCCTTTTGGCAAAGAAAACTCGGGTGGAGGGGTTATGGAGGAATTGGAAAGCAATTATCAGGTCAGCATTCCCGTGTATGAAGGACCAATGGATTTATTGCTTCATCTGGTCACCAAAAACAGAATTGAAATTCACGATATCCCCATTCATGAAATTACCGATCAGTATTTGGATTATTTGCGGCAGGCTCAAGCGTTTAATCTGGATTTGGGCAGCAGTTTTTTTGCAATGGCGGCGACGCTGGTGTACATCAAGTCAAGAATGCTTCTTCCTAAACGGAAACAGGAAGATGAAAGCGAAACGGAGGATCCCCGTCAGGAACTGGCGAGATCTTTAGAAGAATTTAAACGTATGAAAGAAATCAGCGCCAGAATCGGCGCTTTGATAGAAGAAGAGGAAATATACCGGACCAAAGCGCCGTCCGAGGTAAAGGGCGGGCAGTATACAGGAAAAATTTCTTTGCAGAAGCTGTCGGCGGCTTTTTTTTCTCTTTATGACGCCATCAAGGAGCCGGAGGAAACAATATTGGAGCATGATGAGGCGTCTCTTGAAGAGGAAATAGAGGATTTGCGGCATTCTTTGCGGAGTCATAAACAGGTAGGACTTATGGAATTTTTCGGGAAAAGAAAAAACAGACTTCATCTTGCCGTGGCGCTAATGGCTGTTTTGGAGCTGATTCGTCTGGGTGAGGTTTTATTAAAAGATACGGTGACGGGACTTGTGCTGGAGGGGGGCAAGCCATGAGAGGAACGGAACGGCTGGCGGCACTTTTGGAAGCCTTTCTTTTTGTCAAAGGAGATCCGGTGACAATGAAAGAAATGACGGAAGCGGTGGACGAAAGTTCCGTGGAAATAGAAAAAGCGTTAGCTCTTCTGGAGAAAAAGTATGAAAAAGACGATGCAGGCATCATGCTTCATGAAACAGGAGCCGGATGGGCGCTTACCACAAAAAAAGAATATGATGCATGGCTGACAGATACACTGGGAAAGCAAACGTCTCTTTCGGCGGCGGCTTTAGAAACTTTGGCGGTCATTGCGGTGAAAGAGCCTGTGACACGGGCGGAAATAGAAAAAATCCGCGGTGTTTCGGCGGGACGGATATTGGCTACGCTTCTTGAAAAGGAATTGGTAGAGGAAAGAGGGCGTCTTGATGTTCCGGGACGGCCTATTCTGTACGGTACGACGAAACGTTTCTTGACATGTACAGGCTTATCGAGTGTGAACGAACTTAAAATGCGTTGGGTAGAAAAGCCTGATGAAGGAGATTTATTTTGAAAGAAAGATTACAGAAAATATTAAGCAGAGCAGGTGTTTGCTCCCGCAGAAAAGCGGAAGAGCTGATTAAGGCAGGAAAAGTCCGCGTGAACGGGCGGACAGTTACGGAATTGGGGAGTGAAGCGGACCCGAGGAAAGATAAAATTGAAGCGCTCGGGAGTGTGGTCAAGCCCGAGCCGCTCCGCTATTTCCTTTTTAATAAACCTGACAATGTCATCACTTCGGTTTCCGATCCCGCAGGCCGCCGTACGGTGATGGACTATTTCGGACGTATCAGAGAACGGATTTTTCCTGTCGGTCGTCTGGATTATCATTCGGAGGGACTGCTCCTTATGACCAATGACGGAAATTTGGACTACATTCTGACTCATCCGAGTCATGAGGTCTTAAAGGAATATGAGGTGGTTGTCCGAGGGAAATTCTCAGAGAAATTAGCTGCCAAAATGGAAAAAGGCGTGAAAATTGACAGCGGAATCACCGCTCCTTGTGAAATTGAAGTAGTTAAATATGATAAGGAAAAAAATAAAAGCTATATCAGAATGATTCTCCATGAAGGGAAAAACAGGGAAATCCGCAAGATGATGGAAGCCTATCATTATCCCGTCTTCGGTCTGAAGCGTGTTAAATACAGCTTCCTTTCTTTAGATGTAACTCGGGGAAGTTACCGAAGGCTCACAACAGCGGAGGTCAAAAAATTATATGAACTCCATAAATAAGAAAATCGCTGTCATCGGCGGCGGTGTAGCAGGACTTTTGGCGGCAGTGACAGCGGCAGAAGCGGGGGCGGAAGTATTTCTGTTTGAAAAAATGAACAGAGTCGGTTTGAAAATGGGGATTACCGGCAAAGGGCGTTGTAATATTACCAATTCGGCACCGATTACGGATTTTATTTCTAAAACGCCGGGAAACGGTAAATTTCTTTTCAGTGCGTATCACAAGTTTTCCAATCTGGATTTACTCGCACTTATGCATGCATGGGGACTAAAAACAAAGGTGGAACGGGGAGGCCGTGTATTTCCTGCAAGTGACGATGCACAGGAAGTCAGGCATCTATTTATGAATCTTCTTGAGAAAAAGAGAGTGAGCCTTCACTTGTCCGAACCGGTTTTGCATATATTGACAGAAAACAAAAAAGTCATTGCCGTGCAAACGGAAAAAGGAAGATATTCTGTTGATGCGGTGATTCTTTGCACAGGCGGTAAATCCTATCCGCGGACAGGTTCTACGGGAGACGGATACGCTATGGCAGCGGAATTGGGACATACGATTGTTCCCGTGAGACCGGCTCTTGTTCCTTTGGTATGTAAGGAACCCTATTGCAAGGATCTGCAAGGATTGTCCCTTAAAAACGTGACGCTTTCTCTTTCGGCAGGGGGACGGAGAAAAACAGAGGCTTTCGGAGAAATGCTTTTTACCCATTTCGGAATTTCCGGTCCGATAGTTCTTACCCAAAGTGATACGGTTTCCTTATGGCTTTCCCGAGGATATGTCGTGACGGGTTTTATTGATTTAAAGCCTGCACTGACAGAAGAGGTGTTGGATAAGCGTCTGCTCCGGGATTTTAAAGAATATCACTTAAAGCAAATAGACAACGCAATGCAGGATCTTCTTCCTCAACGAATGATTCACGCCGTATTAGCTGTGGCGGGGATTTCTGAAACTTTGCCGGTTGCGGAGCTTACTAAAGCACAAAGGACAAAATTGCGGCAGGTCATCAAGAGGTTGCCGGTGACGATTTCTGCAACCCGGCCCATAGAAGAAGCTATTGTGACGGCCGGCGGAATTGCGACAAAAGAAATTGATTCTTCCACTATGGAATCGAAATTGATAAAAAACTTATATCTGGCCGGTGAAGTGATTGATATCCATGCGTTTACCGGCGGGTATAATATTCAGGCGGCTTTTTCTACAGGAAGACTGGCCGCTCTTTCCGCCGCAGGAGGTGAAGCGGATGCGTAATATAGCGATTGCCATTGACGGCCCTGCCGGAGCAGGAAAAAGCAGTGTGGCCAAAATTGTGGCGCGCCGTTTGGGTTATGCCTACTTAGATACGGGATCGATGTACAGAGCGGTCACGTATGAAGTGATGAAACAGGGTGTTACGGAAACACAAGCTATTATAAAATTAGTGGAAAATCTCCACATGACCGTGAGTCCCTCGGAGGAGGGAATACGGATTTCCGTGAATGGAGAAGATGTGACTCCTTTTATCAGAGAACCGGAGGTTTCTGTCAAAGTATCTGCAGTGGCTGCAATCGGTAAGGTCAGAGAAGCCATGGTGGTGATACAGAGAAAACAGGCGGCTTTAGGCGGCATTGTTCTTGACGGGAGAGATATAGGAACGACCGTGCTTCCTGATGCGGACGTAAAAATATTTCTAACTGCATCAGTCCAAACAAGAGCACTCCGCCGTTATAAGGAGCTTCATGAAATACATCCTGAAATTACCCTGGCGGAAATTGAAAAAGATATAGAAAACAGGGATTGGCAGGACAGTCACAGAGAAGTATCACCTCTCCGAAAGGCAGCGGATGCCATTCTTCTTGATAACAGCAAAATGTCTCTGGAGGAAACGGCAGAGGCGATAATTCGGACTTGTCATGAAAAAATAGAAATAAACGGTAAGTAACGGTGGTATACAGATGATAAAGCAGTTTTTTTATACAATTGTAAGATGGGGACTGAATATTATATTTCTGGGAATGTATCGTCTTCATATAGAGGGGCGGGAACATATCCCGTCAGAGGGAGCCGTGATTATCGCACCTAATCACAAAAGTTATTTCGATCCGCCTCTGGTCGGGGTGGCTATTACAAACCGTGTTGTCCATTACATGGCGAAAGAAGAACTGTTTAAAAATCCGTTATTCGGTTGGATTCTAAAACAATTCGGTACATTTCCCGTCAAACGGGGCTCTGTCGACAGAACGGCAATTCGCCGGGCGGTTAAAGAACTGAAGGAAGGAAATGCTTTGGGCATATTTCCTGAAGGGACACGAATCAAAAAAAACGGGCTGGGACGTTTTCATTCTGGCATGGCATCGCTGGCCCTGATGACAGGGACGCCGGTGATTCCCGTGGCAGTTGTGGGATCTGCGGATATGCCTCGTAAAAAAGGGCCTCTGGCCGTTTTAATAGGTTCGCCGATAAATGTAGAAAAGCAAAAGGCGGACAACGAAGCTGTTGAAATATTGAATGATATTGTAAAAAAAGAAATCCAAAAGCTTACAGATGCATATCAGGCAAAAATGAAAATGCATGGGTAATGATTTTTTTTATAACAAACTTGTTCTATCATTTATATAAAATAAAAAAGACGGAAAAAATGACAGATGAAAATATATAAATCTAAAGTGATGGGCTTTTGTTATGGAGTCCGGGAAGCAATGAAAATTGCGGAAAAAGCAGCTGTTTCGGGCAAGAAAACAGTTACACTCGGACCTATTATCCATAACCCCCAAGTGGTAAAAAAATTGGCAGACCGCGGAGTGGCTGCCGTAAAAAGTGTGAATGAAATAACAAATGAAGCGGTCATTATCCGCTCGCACGGGATAGGTCCTTCATGTTATAATGACCTTAAGTGCAAAAATTCGGTTTTACTTGATGCCACCTGTCCGTTTGTGAAACGAAATCAAAAAATCGTTAAAGATTTGGCGGCAGAAGGTAAAATAATTGTACTTATCGGTGAAAAAAAGCACCCTGAAATGCTGAGTGTAGCTGAATGGGCAGGAGAGCATCCGGTCATTGTGGAGACAATGAAAGATGTAGATTTACTTCCGCCCATGAAAGAAGCCCATATCGTTATACAGACCACATTTTTTGTCGCATTGGCTGAACGGTTGATTAAAGCGATTTCCGGTAAAGTCGAATCGCTGGCGGTTCATAAAACGATTTGCAATGCTACTGAGGAAAGACAGCAGGCAGCCCGTGAGTTGGCAAAAAATGTAGATGTGATGATTGTCATAGGCGGCCGCAACAGTGCCAATACCGGCAGGCTCGTGGAAGTCTGTCAGGCGGAAGGAGCGGTTACCCATCACATTGAAACGGCTGAGGAATTGAGATTGGAATGGTTTCACAGTCATGACAAGGTTGGCATCACCGCCGGTGCATCGACACCAGACTGGATCATAGAGGAGGTAGTTTTTATTATGGAAGACATGAATGAAATGCTGGAACAGGAGGAAATGAATCTGGACGTGCACAAAGGCAGCGTTGTAGACGGTACCGTTGTGGACTTAAGTGACGACAAAGCCTGGATATCTTTCGGATACAAGACAGAAGCCGTACTTCCGATTCATGAATACTCTTATCCGGAACCCGCATCCCTTAAAGATGTATTGCAGGTAGGCGATACACTTCGGGTACAGGTGGTCAGCGGAATCAAGGAGGACAGCACAATCTTCGTTTCCAAGATTAAAATTGATCGTCTGGCGGACTGGGATATTGCCCAGGAAGCGTTTGACAAAGGCGAAACTGTGGAATGCGAAGGGATTGAAGCAATCAAAGTCGGCCTGCTTGTACAATTGAAATCTCTCCGCGGTTTCATTCCACTCTCCCAGGGGGATCTCCGTTTTGTGCATTCCCTTCAGGGTTTGGTAGGGAAAAAGTTTGAAGCAAGGATTCTTGAGGTGGACCGCACAAAAAATCGTCTGGTGCTTTCGAGAAAAGCGGTGCTGGAAGAACAGCGTACCGATGAATTGGATGCCATTGAATCTGCTTATGAAAATGGCGAAATTCTTAAGGGAACTGTTAAAAAGATTATGCCCTATGGTGCTTTTGTGGCACTTAGAGGGGTGGAGGGATTGCTTCATATTTCAGATATTTCCTGGAAAAAAATTGCCAAGGTGGAAGATGTGCTTCAGCCCGATCAGGAAATTGATGTGAAGATTAAGTCTTTTGACAGAGAAAAACAGAGAATCTCTTTCAGTCATAAAGATTGCATTCCGAATCCGTGGGAAACCGCAGTCAATGATCATGAAGTTGATGATGTAGTAGAAGTAAAAGTGATTAAACTTCTTGAATTCGGTGTGATTGTTGAAATGGAAGACGGTTTGACAGGTCTTCTTCATGTCAATGAGATGACACAGGACCATAATAAAAAACCGGGAGATATATGCCAGGTAGGAGATACACTCCAAGTTCGTATCATCGGAATTGATGAAGAACGGAAGAGAATCAGTTTTGCTCTTGTAGAAGGGCCTGCCCGTGAGTCGGAAGAAGAAACTGAAGAATAATGAATGATTAAGTGAATCTGTACAGCAAAAAACTCCGGAGTTTGATGGACTCCGGAGTTTTTTGCTGTTTTTAAATATAATTTTATGAAGAGAAGAAGTAAGTCTCACATGATTCTGTTATGGCTGATGAAACAATATATCCAATCTTTTTACTATTCTTATTTGAACTATGAGGTTTTTAACGTCCGGTATAAGAACGGAATCGTCATTAAGCATTTTGACGGCATACATGAAATCCTCTTCCCAAGTTATTCAGATTTCAGTAGAATGATACATAGACATATTTACTATTTCTTTTGCAGTATAGAAATTTAATAGCAAAGGGTTTAATCATAAAATGGAAAATAATATTTTAGATACAAAAGAAAAGACGGTAGCTTTTGTCACGTTGGGGTGCAAAGTGAATCAATACGACAGTGATGCCATGCGTACCTTATTTATAAATAACGGATATAAGGTTGCGGAAAATGATAATGATGCGGATGTATATGTTGTAAATACTTGTTCTGTAACAAGCATAGGAGACAGAAAATCACGGCAAATGGTACGTCGTATCCGAAGAAATCATCCAAAAGCTGTTATTGCGGTAGCAGGCTGCTATGCCCAGCTTGCGCCTGAGGTCTTTGAAGAAATGGGGGATGTAGATGTCATTGTAGGAATACAAAATCGATCCCACATTGTGGAATATGTAGAAAAAGCTGCCCGGTCAAATGCTGTTTTGAATGAAGTGAGAGATATTATGACGGTCAAAGAATTTGAGAATCTCACTGTGGATGCTAAGGGAGAAGTAAAAACCAGGGCGTTTATTAAGGTGCAGGAAGGATGTGATAATTATTGTACTTTTTGTATTATTCCTTATGCCCGGGGCAGGTTAAAATCAAGAAAACAGGAAGATGCGGTCAAAGAGATTAAGCACCTTGTAAGTCAAGGGTATAGAGAAATTGTTCTTACGGGAATCCATTTGGGGAATTACGGGAAAGATTTGCATGACGATACCTCTTTATCGTCGCTGGTCAACGAATTATTGAAGATTCCCGACTTATTGCGCATACGTTTAGGTTCTATCGAATCGGTTGAGCTGTCTGAAGAACTGATTGATTTAATTAAGAATGAACCGAAAGTATGTCGCCACTTACATTTACCGATTCAATCGGGATCAGATGATGTGCTTCGTGCTATGAACCGCCACTATCGCTTGGGAGATTATAAGCGGTTGATCACGGAGCTCAGGAATCAGATACCGGGTTTGGCATTGACTACAGACTTGATTGTAGGGTTTCCGGGAGAAACGGAAGAAAATTTTAAAGAAACGATGGATACTTTGGCGGAATTGAAATTTTCAGCCATTCATATCTTTCCGTATTCTCAAAGATCAGGGACACCGGCAGCCAATTATCCGGGGCAGATTTCACCGGCTGTTAAAAAAGAAAGGATGCATCAGGTACAGAAACTGGAGAAAAAGTTATCGGAAGAATACAGAAGACGCTTTTTAGGGAAAATGCTTCATGTTTTAACGGAAGAAGAAAAGAATGGCTGTTTCGAAGGACTTTCTGATGAGTACATCCGTGTGTATCTCAAAGGAGAAGACATACAACGTGGTAAAATATATTTAGTCAGAATTCATTCTTTAACAGAAGACGGTTTGAGCGGAATTGCAGAAAGGATGGTATAAAATGGAAGACTGCCTGTTTTGTAAAATTATTTCCGGAAAAATTCCTTGTACAAAGGTTTATGAAGATGAGCATTGGTTTGCATTTAAGGATATAGAGCCTTGCGCACCGGTACATATCCTTGTCATACCCAAGGTCCATGTGGATAATATATTGAAAATGACATCTGCGATTAATAAGGAGTTTGCAGATTTCTTTCTTATCATAAAGAAGATAGCGGAAATGCAGGGGATGGAAGAGGACGGATTTCGTTTGATTGTAAATACGGGGAAAAAAGCAGGACAGACCGTTTTTCATTTCCACGCACACATTGTGGGCGGGAAAGAAATGGGCTGGCCGCCATTCCCGACGAATGAGTAATTTCTTTGATAATTTCATTGACAGAGAAGGATCAATAAATTATAATTTAATAGTGTGCAATAGCACCCCATCAGTCTATTTGGAGGGAGGGATACAGATGTCTGAAATTAAAGTTCAAAAGGGCGAGTCTTTAGATAGTGCTCTTCGCAGATTTAAACGTTCCTGCCAAAAAGCCGGGGTTCTTTCTGAAGTAAGAAAACGTGAACATTATGAAAAGCCCAGCGTTAGACGTAAACTGAAATCTGAAGCCGCAAGAAAACGTAAGTTTAAATAACAGGTTGCAAGGTGATAGTTGTGTCAATTAAAGAACAGCTTATGGCAGATATGAAAGTTGCCATGAAAGCAAAAGAAGAAGGAAAGCTTGCGCTCAACGTCATTCGTATGGCGAGAGCACATATCAAGCAGGCCGAAATTGACGGCGGACACGCGGACTTCGATGATGATCAGGTTCTTGCCATTCTCCGGAAAGAGGTCAAGCAACGCAAAGAAACGCTTGATGAAATAAAAGATTCCGGCAGAGATGACCTGGTTAAGGAGACCGAAGCAGAAATTACAGTACTTGAAAAATATCTTCCGCCGGAAATGCCGGAAGATATGATTCGTCAAATTGTTGAAGAGACGATTGATGAGTTGGGAGCGGAACAGAAAAATATGGGTTCTGCCATGAAGGTTGTAATGGCTAAGTTGAAGGGACAGGCGGACGGTAAAGTCATTAATCGTATTGTGAAAGATGTTTTATCTGAACGCTGATCTACTTGACAAAAACAAGGTGCGTGGTGTATTCTTATTTACAAGTTCATACTACGTCAAAGATGACTCATTCCCAAAGGAGTGGGTCATTTTATTTTGTGAAAAAGAAAATGCTTCGGCACTTCAAAGGAGGATTTAAATGAATAAAGAGTTGCTGTATTGTATTCCTGCCGGTCAATACGGAAAAGAGGGGGTACTTTCTTTATTGGCGCAGCACCCCGAAATCAGATTTGTATCTTTAATAGGGGTTGATTTGGCCGGTAATGATACGGACGAAAAAATTCCTATTGAAATTTTTATAAAAGATTATGACGACTTTTTTGCAGGAAAAGCAGTACAGACAGACGGTTCTTCCGTTGTGTTTATGAATATTGCCACTTTAAATGATGCCCGTGTTGATTTTGTGGCAGACAATACAGTGAATTGGTATGTAGACTATAATGATGAAAATATTGATATGGCAACCGGTCTTCCCGTGGGGACACTTCGTATTCCCAGTTTTTTAACACACAAAGGTGTTTTTATAGATTCCCGATCCATTTTAAAGCAGTCTTGTGAATATGTGGCGGAAAGACTCAAAGAATTACTCGCGGGAAAACAAATCAAGGGTATGGAAAATTTTCCGTTTGAAGAAATTCAGGATATTATTTTTACTACAGGGACAGAATTGGAGTTTTGGGTAAAAACTCCCAGTGAAAAAGAGACGGTACAACATCTTTCCATTTCCCAACGATTAAAAGAGCAATATTGGCAGAGAATGAGAGGGAATGTCCGTACGGCGATGGAGCAGGCCATTGAAGAACTGGATATACGAGGTATGCACGTCGAGATGGGACATAAAGAAGTAGGCGGGATTAAACCGAAAATTGATGACGGCGGTCATGTTTTTGACGTATGCGAACAGCTTGAATTGGATTGGCGCTTTTCTTTCAATCCCCTACAAGCAGCCGATAATGAATTGGAAGCACGAATTATTATACGGGAAGTTTTTCGCAGAAACGGATTAGACGTATCTTTTAAAGCAAAGCCGATCTTAGGTGTGGCAGGTAGCGGTGAACATACACATGTCGGTTTGTCGGTGCGGCTGAAAAACGGGAAAATAATGAATTTACTGGCACCGGAAGATATGAAAGCCGATTATCTGTCTACCATAGGTTATGGATTTATTATGGGGGTGTTGAATAATTATGAAGCAATAAACCCGTTTATCTCTTCTACTACAGATGCATTCAACCGATTAAAACCCGGATTTGAAGCACCGGTATGTATTGTAACTTCATTAGGACATACCCCTGATTTACCATCCCGCAACCGCAGCATTTTAATGGGGCTGATACGAGATATAGAGAATCCGAAAGCAACGAGATTTGAACTCAGAGCGCCCAATCCGTTCACGAATACATATTTGGCGGTTTCCTGTCTGTATCTGACAGCATTGGACGGTATTGCCTATGCAGTTAATTCGAGGAAAAGACCGGATCAATTACTCAAAGAACTTTCCAAAGCAGCGGGAGAAGATGCAGATTACTTGGAAAAAGACAGAGAATACCGGTGTGAAAAGAATGTGTTTGAGGATTATACGCAAGAGGAACGGGATGCTGTTTTCGGAAAACCGCCGGCAACGGTATGGGAGAATGTAAAAATAATGAAATCCCATCCGGAAAAAATAGCGGTTTTGACAGATGGCGGTGTGCTGTCCAAAGAAATTGTAGAATCATTTTTGACCGGTATAGTGTATCGATGGAAAAATGAACTGATTGATCGTTTGATTCCGGAAACGGAGAGAGCTGTAAAAAGTTATAAAAAGTTAGAGCATGAAGATGAAATAGACGACAAGAGATGGAATTCTATCCGAGAAAAACGTTTATGTTTGGCAAAAGATACAAAAGATACGAAATGCATTTGTACCCGACTGAAAGAGTTCCTGGAAAATAATGATTACGATCAGGCATCAGAATTACAAATTATTATGGCTCGAGAAGCTCAGAGTTTGTCGGAAGACTATCAGATTTATGCGTTAAACATTATTGAATAAAAGGGAGGAGAAAAGAATTGCCGATGGGAAGGCGGTTCTTTTTTCTTTTGCTTTATAAACTTTGGATATGGTGCCTGAAATATGTTATTTTGCTTGAAAAAATCTTGACAAACAAAGGCATGGTATATATACTTATAAGGTAACTTGCGGCCCGGTGGTGTAGTGGTCTAACATGCCGCCCTGTCACGGCGGAGATCGTCAGTTCAAATCTGATCCGGGTCGCCACAATTTTGCCTCGGTAGCTCAGTTGGTAGAGCAAAGGACTGAAAATCCTTGTGTCCACGGTTCGATTCCGTGCTGAGGCACCATATTTGCGGCTGTGGCGGAATGGCAGACGCGCTACTTTGAGGGGGTAGTGATCTTTCGATCGTGTGAGTTCAAGTCTCACCAGCCGCACCATTCCTTATCTTTATATTTATTACAATTTTATATGCGGTTGTGGCGGAACTGGCAGACGCGCTATCTTCAGGCGGTAGTGGAGTAATCCGTGAGAGTTCAAATCTCTCCAACCGCACCAACCAAAAAATCTCATTTATGTGAGGTTTTTTATTTTGTCACAAATTGTGATAACGGAAAAGAAGGCATTGACTCGTATTGAGAAAGTTATCCCGAGGTGCGGGGAAAATGTTAACAAAACTGAAAAGCAGGAACAGAACGGAAAACGAGTTTTAAAAATCATTGAAGAAAGATATATACGAAACCGGAGACATCCGAAAGAACTTGAGAGAAAATGAGAGTTCCCACTGAATGCTCCAAGAGGATAATGGCGCTGAATTTGTAAATGACGGAGAGCGGCAAAGCATCAAGCCGGATATAATAAAATAGCGGGGTTCGTTTTTCATTTACAAGAATCCTAACCGGGTTGTATCGGAGTATTTCTCAAAGTGCAGCATATATCTTGCCGGCGGCAACAGATAGAAAGAGAATACGGATTTTCATTGAAGGGGCTGCCGGAATATGGTACTATTTAATAGTGTTTTATCAGGAAATAGGGAAATAATTCCCGGTTTCTACAATAAGGAGTATTTATGATCATCATTCCCTATATAGTTCTTATCGTGGTGGCACTTTTATTTATATTGATTTGCCGTTTTCTCGTCTACGGATTTGCCGTCGGAACGATGGAAAAGAAAATGAATAAGTCGAAAGTACACGCACCGAGAAAAAGAATACATAAACCCATTATTGATGCGGAGGCTGTAAAGCGGGCGGTGGAGGAGTCAAAGAAGCAGGACTTCAGCGCCACGACACAAATTATTCCGGTAGGAAAAAATAAAAGAGCAGAAATAGCGTCAGAGGATGAGGAAGCCACAAGAATTATTCACCCCGGGAAATGGGAGAGAGAAGTACCGGAGAATAAGAAGAAACAAAAAAAAGAAGTTTTTGTTTTAGAGGAAAAGCCTGAAATACTAAAAGATCCGGTCACATTGGAAACGTTGAAAGAATACTTTATCCGTCACTTTTTGAACCGGTATGGTGCGGTTTCCCATACAGTCGAGCAGGATACAAGGACAGTTACCCACTATATCGTGGACAAGCTGGAAATGGAAGCGGAAGAAGCTGCCGACACACTGATGCATATCATGGTTCAGGAAGCTCTTCAAAATGCACAGAGAACATATGTCATGATGCCTGATGAAACGGTACTGCATATGGTGTCGGAGGCTTTCGGAGATGTGGCGAGAGGACACCGGTCAGAAACCAAAACGATTCTTGCTTACGATGCATTGAAAGCAATGCCGGGCATGGAAGAAAATCAATTTAACGCCTTAGCCTTGCTGCTGCTTTTCCATTACTCACGGAATACGGATAATGTGAATGCAGAAGCTTTCAGAGAATATACAAAGAAATATATAACTCCGTTTTTATCGGAGCTGCCGGATGAATACAGCGGATATCAGCAATTGGAATACATCCATTGTATTTCTTTAAATAATAAAGAAACGCCTTTCGGCCGCGTACTGTATGATTCTTATCCATTGATTTTTGCTTATAGAGGATGCATGAGAAGCGAAATGACGACAGTAAAAAAGAACTGGCCGGAGAATGCTCTCGTGCAAAGCCTGTATAATTCCTATTACAAACCGGCGGCGGTGGATGATGCCCTTCTGCATGATTTTTATGAAGATATGGGGATTAGAGATAAAGAGGATCGCTTATATCTGGACAAATTAATTCATTCCCGTCCGGTGGAGTATGACCGAAAAGAATTGGCGCATATCTTAGAAAAAATTGCACCGGATTTTGCTCATATGCAGCAGATTTGGGATACTGGTCTTCTTAGAAGAGCCTCCTTGACGTTGATGGGTATGTATGTAGCCCGTAACTGTATCAAAGCTAAAATAGGAGAAGAATTTGATTTATCCCACTGGATGTAATCATTGTATAGATTGTGGTAAAAGCATTTTGATGACAATTTCTATTGAAGAATTGCTATCAAAATGCTTTAATAAATATAGAATATCGAAATTATTAGTTAAAAAGTGAGAGAAAAGATATGGGTATTTTTGATATTATCGGACCTGTTATGATAGGACCGTCAAGCTCTCATACAGCGGGAGCAGCAAGAATCGGCAGGATGGTACGGGAAATTCTCGGAGATGAGATTGTTTCGGCAACGATTACTTTATATGGCTCATTTGCCAAAACAGGACATGGACATGGGACAGACAAAGCGCTCGTTGCCGGACTTATGGGCTATGCACCTGACAGCGGAACCATTCGCGATGCATTGACGATTGCGGAGGAAAGAGGAATTTCCATAAGATTCAATGTATCTGAGGAAGATATGGGACATCCGAATGTGGCGGAAATTTTTGCGACAGGAAAAGCCGGGAAATCTATAACGGTTGTAGGACGATCATTAGGCGGCGGCCGGGTTAAAATTACAAGTATCGGAGGATATCCTGTAGAGATTACGGGTGAAGAATATACCCTTCTGACTCGTCATAATGACGTACCGGGCATCGTAGCGGATGTGGCTTCCGTTTTAGCGGAAGAAAAGGTTAATATTTCTCATATGAGGGTATTTCGTAAAGGAAAGGGAAGAGAAGCCGTTATGGTGATTCATACGGATCAAAAAATTCCCGGTGCGGTGATTGAGAAAATACAAAATAAAAATCAAAATATTAGCAGTGTTTTGACACTGGATGTTATTTAAAAGGGTTTCTATGAAAAAATATCATTCTATCAAAGAACTGTTCAGCTTGGCTGATGAAAATCAGTGCTCACCCGGTGAAATTGCCTGCCGTGTAGAAGCGGAAGAGTGTGGACTTTCCTATGACGATGTATGGGACCGGATGAAGAAAACGATACCTGTTTTTCGGCAAGCCATTCAGAGAGGATTGGCAGATACAAAAAAATCCTCCAGCGGATTGGTAGGCGGTGATGCCAATATTTTATTTATGCAAGACGGACGTTTTTTGAGTCCCGTTTGCAGACGTGCTTGTGCTTATGCGGTGGCAACGGCGGAAGCCAATGCCAAAATGTTTCGCATCATGGCATGCCCGACAGCAGGTTCCTGCGGTATATTGCCGGCAGTGCTGGCGGCGGCGGCGGAAGAAGAAAATTCTACGTTAAATGATGTGACGCGGGCATTATTTACGGCAGGTGCCGTCGGCCGGGTGGTGGCTGAAAATGCTTCCATCGCTGGGGCTGTCGGAGGATGTCAGGCGGAATGCGGGACGGCTACCGCTATGGCTGCGGCGGCAACAGTGGATTTATTAGGCGGTACCACACGTCAAATGGGTGATGCGTTGGCATTGGCCTTAAAGAATCTTTTGGGGCTTGTTTGTGACCCGGTAGCGGGACTGGTTGAAGTACCTTGCGTCAAGAGAAACGGGTTTCATGCGGTTCATGCCCTTGTTGCGGTGGAAATGGCTATGATGGGGATTCACTCCGTGATTCCGCCGGATGATGTGATTGAAGCGATGGACAAGATTGGGAAAATGCTGCCGTCGGCACTTAGAGAAACGAGCCGGGCCGGCTTGGCAATGACGGAAGAAGGACAGCGTATATCTGCCCGGCTGATAAAGAACAGAGCCATGCTTACGAAATGAGCGGCCATGGTAACAAGAGAAGAAACGTAAAACAGCCAAACGGAGTATAAATTTTGTAAAATTTGGAGAAATGTAGTATAATAAAACACATAACAAAAATTGGTTTCCGTTTCCGTATAAATCGGATGATTTAGCAGAAGTCATTGTTTTTTATAAAATCCATTGACAGATGACTTAATTGCCGCTATAATTAACTACGTTGTCGGGGCATAGCGCAGTTTGGTAGCGCACTTGGTTCGGGACCAAGGGGTCGCAGGTTCAAATCCTGCTGCTCCGACCATATGCGGGTGTAGCTCAATGGTAGAGCGCTAGCCTTCCAAGCTAGTTACGAGGGTTCGATTCCCTTCACCCGCTCCATTTTTTGGAAGATCTTTCCTGTACGGGAGAGATCTTTTTTCATGAGAATATTTTGCGGTATTTCTATGAATCTTATATAATTAATATATTCATGAAAATAAGGGGTGGAATTTATGGGCTTTTTTGATAAAGAAAATGAATCCGGCAGCCCGATCGGTCTTTTGCGGGCGCATATCGGAACGTTTTTATACGATGTAAAGATAGGGAAGAAAAAGTTTGAAAACAAAGGAATTGTCGGAGATATTTTTTTTGATATGGAACAGACAAAATTTCTGCTCGATCAGGCGACAAGAGGGACAATGTATGACTTCAGAAAGCGGATTGATGAAGCGCTTTGGGATGCAGCCGTTCATAAATATTCGGAAGATATGGACCGGCTGAAAAAGGAATTGTTGAAGGCGGTTGATGCGGGCGTTGTGAAGGCTGTAGATACCCTGCAAGAAGAAAAAGTGGAGAAGGAAGAAGAAAAGCCGAAAACATCAGGAGACTGGCAAACGGATATTAAAGCGGAAATAAAAGCGGCGGAAGAAGAGGAAAAGAAAAGAAAAGAAAGTATGCTGAAGCAACGGAAAAATAAAGAGGTTCCGCAGACTGGGGAAATGACCGAAGAGGATTGCCGGGAGCTTTGGAAATTGATTAAAGACATGGATACGGAATTTAAAGCGATGAAAGAAATTGCTGATGACTGGCTGGCGGTCAACGGGAAAAAGGGAGGCTGTTTCGGATTGGCAGTCGTAATGCTTTTACTGCCGTTAGGGACGATTTTCGGAATCTTATCTGTTGTTTGACAGATATTCACCGATATTTTGGAAGGGAACCATTTGAAAAGTATAAATGAAATATAGATAGAAAGAAAATATTTCCCGGTCAAGAGGCGTCTGTTTGCACAGGCGTCTTTTTTAAATTATAATTAGATAGATGCAGTAAAAATAAAGACAATAGAGTCGGAATATTTGCAACAAGGAGGATTTTACCATGAAAATAAGAAGAATAGCCGTGTCATTTTTGGTGGCTTCCATGATTGGTGCCGGTGTTTGCACCGGTGTATCGGCTTCAGGTCTTGGAAGTATTCTTGGTGGTGTACTCAAAGTAGGCGGTATCGGCTTTTTAGTAGATAAATATGGGGCGTCCGTTAACAGTGCCATCAATTCCGTGATGATGAAAGAAGGGGCAGGTACGAACTATGCAACGAAAGTGGTGCCGATCATCAGTATAGGAAATAAAGGTCATATCGGAGCGGCCCAGGTTATCGGGAGTGAAGAACAGGTGGCAAAAGTAGAGGCGGTAGGACAGTTGGAAATCGGATGGAATGATCAGCTTTTCAGAATCAAGGGGCTGATTCCCATGGACAGCAAAAACCCGGCGAAATTCAGCCGTGTACAAGGGGTAGGCGTTTCTGCCGTTATTGATGTAAGAATTTAACAGGAGGCATACATATGAATAAAGCGATTATCGCAGCAGGCGTTTCCTTATGGCTTGCATTTCCCGCTTTTGCGGCGGAACCGGCTACCATCAGCGGGCGTATGGATAGAGTAGAGCAAGTGGTTTATGGGGAAACTAAAAGCGGATCCTTACTGGATCGTATTTCGTCGGTGGATAACCTGATTTATGGAAAAGGAAATATGACAGGCTCCGGATTGGATGACAGAATCGGCAATGTCTATCTGGATGTGGTTAATAGCGGAAATGATGCGGCGCCGTCCATTTTGTCCAGAACAAATGCGTTGGAATATTATTTAACCGATGAAGTCAAAAGAGAGGCTTTGGAAGAACGAATTGCCAATTTGGAAAAAACTGTTTTCGGTCAGGCAAGAAAGGGTGCTTTGGATCGTCGTTCGGCTGATTTGGAAGAGGCGGTATACGGAGACCAGCATTTTGAAATGAAAAAAGTGTTGCTTCCTGCTAAAACTGTCTTCAAAATTGCGATTAATGAAGATGTCAGCAGTAAAGTCAATCAGGTGGGCGACGAAGTTACCTTTACGGTTCGTGAGGATGTGAAGGTGGGAGATAATCTGGTCCTCCCTAAAGGATCACAGGGAAGCGGCGTGATTACTAAGGTATCGCAGCCGAAGAGTTTCGGAAGAAGCGGGAAATTGGATATTTCTTTTGATCAGGTATTTTCTTTGGATGACGAGCCGATTCCCACCGTTTTAGGACCGGAGGCCAAAGAAAAATTGAAAATGGAGGCCGCGGCGGTAGGCGCTTCTGCGGTAGGCGCATTGGCTTTAGGACCGATTGGACTTGTCGGCGGCTTTTTCGTGAAAGGGAAAGATGTGGAGATTCCTGCAGGGACTGAATTATATATCCAGACACAAAGCAGTGTGATGACGAAAGGGCTTGTTATGGAGGCGGGAATGCCTCAGGTAATGATTCGGGATCGTGTCACTAAAACGGTAATGGCAGAGAAACAGGGGAATGCATCGGAGAAAGATGTTTTAAAAGAGGAAACGGAAGATACCGTCGAGAAAGCAAGAGAGGAATTAAAGTTTATAAATGCAGCGGGAGAAGAAATAAATCCTGATGCTATAGCTTCCTCAAAAGTGACAGAGATAAAAACACAAGCAGACAGTACGAAAGAAAAAGCGGAAAAAGCGGAAAAAGCGGCTGATGAAGAAGATGATACCGCTTCCGTGGTTATTGTAAGAAATGAATAAAAGAGTATGTGCAGTATTGGTGTTGGCAGCATTGGCGGCAGGCGGATATGAACCCCGGGCTGCCGATACCGGTATGGAAAATGCGGAAAAAAGAAACTCTATAGTTTCTGATACGGTGAAAGCACAGATGCGTCAGGGCAATGAATACAAGGCGGCGTATTCTCCGGAAACAACCGGCCGTGTATCTTTTTCGCATACAGAAAAAAAAGAAAATTTGAACACAGGCTCCCCAAGAAAAGATAAAAGAAAAGAACAGCCCATATCACCGGAAAATCCGTTGCGTTTAGAGGCGGATAAAATCAAATATAATCATGAAACGGGAGATATTGCTCTTTCGGGATATATCCGGATAGAGCACATGATGGATCGCTATACAGCCGACTATGTATATGGGAATACATTGACGCAGAAATATGTGGTTCCCGGAGCGATTCAATGGGTGAATCCCACCTTGAAAATGGAAGCGGAAAGTGCGGAGTATGACGGCTCTTCTGCGACCGGCAAGTTCCAAAAAGTATCCGGTTGGGAGTCAGATTTATACTATTTCCGGGGGACAGACGGTATCTATGACCGTGATGCCAATAAAATAGTGGTAAGAAATGGATATTTTACGACGAAACATGCAGTTGCCAAAGTTCCCGACTATCGGATAGAAGCAGATTTGATTGACATGTATCCCGGGGACAGATATGTGGCGCACAACGTAAAATTGAAATTTAAAAATACGACGGTAATCACACTTTCTAAATATAGCGGAAGTTTATCAAGTGACAGAGGTCCCGGCGTATGGTCTTTGATGCCGAGACCCATGTATGATAATGATAACGGTTGGGGACTGCAAAATAGAATTGATATTCCTTTGAACCGGAATCATGATTTAAGCTTTTATATGAGGAATACCTGGTATAGTAAAGTAGGATACAAGCCTGATATAGGGGTAAGGTATGAAATACCGGCAGGGCAAATAGCACTGTATTATGCAGAAAAAGAAAGTGCGACTAATGATGAAGGCGGAATCTGGATCAAGAAGAAACCGGCATTCGTTTTTGATTCCCAAAAGTATTATTTCGGGAAAAGCCCCATATATGCTTCTTTCCGTGGCGAAATCAGCTATTGGGATGAATCTTGGGGGGATAAAAAAGTAAAAGGTCCATATAAAGGATTTGATGTCTATATATCAGGACCAACTGTTCCGCTGGGCAAATTTCTTACGTTCAACTGGAGAATAGGTCATGCCAAGGATTATTATGATTACAAAGAATACAAAGCCAAAAATCTTGTCACCGCAAAGGACGGCATAAGAAAAAGCAGCTATTATTCGATAGGCTTGCAGGGAAAATATCGTTCTTTCAGCGGATGGGTTGATTATACGGAAAGAAATTTAAAAGGAGTTTCTCCTTACTTATATGACACGTACAGCATGGAAAATCCTCTGGATACGGGTTTTCGCATTGAGTTGACGCCAAAAGATGCGGTTAGCATTTCCTGGTCAATTGATACGGTGAATGGAAATTTACGGCATCGTTATTACACATATTATAGGGACATGCATTCTTTTTACGGTTGGATCAGATATGACCGGGTCATGGGAGATGTACGGGTCATGATCAGTCCAAAAGATTTTAAATTCTAATTTTCATATAGGAAGTGGCGGTCAAAGTTTTCTGTCAAAAGCGGTGCGTGACTCCGGAGGATTCCGTATCAGTTCGCTGCGGTCATTCAGAACAGATAGAGAAAGTGTAAGGGTATGAGAGGGGTAACCAAAAGGGAAAAGTTACTGGCAGCAGGAATGGCAGGGGCTGTTTTTATGATTTGGGGCATTTGGGGTACGGGAAATACCGATGTCATGTCCGATGAAAAGGAAAGAAACAAAGTAATAACGGCTTCCGTATATTCACCTGCTGCAGAGGAAGCCGAAGGGAAGAGCAGTACAAAAAAATATGATGCTGCTCTTTATTTACGGGCAAAACCGCTCCGCGATCCTTTTCAGGCAGAAAGTAAATATGCAAAACAACCCGGAAAGGATCAGAAATCAGGAAAACAACAGCCGCCGAGGAAAACAGAAAAAGAAATATCCGCAATACCGGTGCTTCAGGGAATTATAAGCTTTAATAACGTGTATCTGGCCATGCTGGAAATAGAGGGAAAATCACTCACAGTTCGGAGAGGAGATCGGGTGGGAGAATGGACAGTATCATCAATTCAAAAAAAATCAGTGGACTTATTCAGAGGGACGGAAAAAAGAACATTGAATTTAATTTCATAAAACTCATGGCGGTGCTGGTAAGCACCTGCTTCTTTTTGTCTTTAGGAAGCATTTCTTTTGCTAAAAATATAACTCCGGCCGGCATCGGGGAGACGGATATGAAAAAAAGTGTCCATGAAACTGTGCCGGAAAGCATGGACCGGATAGAATTACAACAGGGGACGAAACTTAAAACGCAGGAAATCGCGGGAGAACAAAAAATGACTGAAAACCGATCGGATTTCAGTCTGCATGTGAAAAATGCTCCCGTGCAGGGGATTTTACAGAGTTTGGCGGAACTGACCCATAGAAATATTATTTTTTCGGGACATTTGTCAGGCGTGGTGACGGCGGATATAGATCATGTCACACCTGAAGAGGCCATGGAATTTGTACTGGCCTCCGGCGGACTTGCTGCAAGAATTGACAGGAATACAATCGTTATTTTCAATGAAAGCGATGATACAAAGAAAAAGCGGATGGCGAAAGGATACCGATTGTCATATGCCGATGCTGAAGAAGTGGCGGAGAGTTTAAGCCGGTTATCGGATGATAGCCATGTAAGTTATAACCGTACAGCCAATACGATTTTTGTGAGCGGAACACCTTTGGAGTTGATGCAGACGGAAGAAATGCTCCGACGGTTGGATATACCGGAAAAACAGGTAAAAATAGAAGCCGAAGTGATTGCCGTCAATCGTTCGCATGCAAAAGAATTGGGCATAGATTGGGATTTTAAACCGTTGACGGGAAGCGCCGGTTATCATCGTGAAAGTTGGAATGAAAAACAATATGTCACTGATGAACAGGGGCAAATCCGATACGATAAAAACGGCAATCCCCGAATGAAAAATATAGAACATAACGGATGGAATGTCAGTGTACCTGAAGGATATGCGGGACTATCCTATGGTCGTTCCATCACGGGTCATCCTTATACTTTCTTTTTCCAGGCTCGTTTAAACGCACTTGTTTCCCAAGGGAAAGCACGGATTTTGGCAAAGCCCAATGTGGTAACGATGAATGGAAAAGAAGCGGAAATATTGATTGGAAATAAAATCCCCGTATTGGTAGAGCATCTGGATAACGGAGTCAGAACGACAACAACGGAATACAGAGATGCGGGAATTAAACTTTCTTATACCCCACGGATTAGTGAAAGAAATGAAATTACGGCCCGGATTAATGCAGAGGTATCTACTCCCTATCTCGTGCCTGAGATGAAAGCGTACCGGATTATTACCAGACAGGCGGATACCATGGTCAGGCTGAAATCGGGAGACATGCTGACAATCGGAGGCCTGATTGATAAGGAAGAAAGCAGAACATTTAGAAAAGTTCCTATTTTAGGAGATATTCCTTTACTGGGAAAACTCTTTCAAAGCCGGGGACAGTCTTTGGAAGAGTCTGAAATTATCATTATAATAAGAGCCGATATCATTGAATGACGGACGGCAGGGAGAAAGACGGAAAGTATGGCAGTATTAAGAATCAACGGATTGACGAAATCTTTCGGGATTGAAAAAGTATTTGAAAATGTTTCTTTTGATATAAGAAGCGGAGAACGGATCGGACTTGTCGGAGCTAACGGAGCGGGGAAAACGACACTTTTAAAATGCATTATGGGAGCGGAGGAGTTTGACAGCGGTTCCGTAAAAGCGGAAAATGGGGCTGTTATCGGCTATTTGCGCCAAGATTTCAATTATGAAAGTACTACTGTCCGTGAAGAGATGCAGGCGGCATGGAAAGATGTTTTATATTATAAAGAAAAAATGGAATCTCTTGCCAAAGTATTGGAAGCGGATCATGAAAATAAAGAAATCGTTGCCCAATATGGACAAGCGGAAGCCAGATTTGAATTTCTTGGCGGATATGATTATGAGTCGACGACCCGGAAAATATTGACAGGACTGGGATTTACGGAGGAAGACTGGGATAGAGATATCCATTCTTTTTCAGGCGGTCAAAAAGTAAGAATCAATTTAGCAGCGGCTTTTGTCCGTCATCCCGATTTTCTTTTGCTTGATGAACCGACGAACCATCTGGACATGGGCATGCTGGAGTGGCTGGAAGAATATCTCCGTTCCTATAAAGGCGGTATTTTGATGATTTCCCATGACCGTTATTTTTTAGATGCGGCGGCGACAGGAATTATTGATTTGGAAAATCACCGGATACGCACATTCTGCGGCGGATATACCCGCTATCTGGTTACGAAAAAAAATCAGGATGAGGCCTATGAGAAAGCCTATGAAAAACAACAGGAGCACATCAGGGAAACAGAAGAATATATCCGGAAATACAAGGCGGGTATTAAATCGAAACAGGCACGGGGAAGACAGTCACAGTTAAACAGGTTGGAGCGTCTGGAAAAGCCGGTGCATCAGGCAAGGCTGGATTTTCATTTTCCTTCTGCAGAAGAGTCGGCGGAAAAAGTTCTGGACGTATTGAGAGGAGAGGCTTCTTATGGAGAACGCGTCATTTTTAAAGGACTGGAGTTGCACATAAAGAAGGGCGATCGTGTTGGGCTTATCGGACCGAACGGTGCCGGTAAAACAACGCTTCTTAAAATGATTTTAGGCGAAATAAAATCCGGAGATTCTCTGGTGCGTATCGGAAATCAGGTGCGAATCGGATATTATTCCCAAGAACAGGAGCGTCTTCATGCGAGAGCGGCAGTGATTGATGAAGTAAGAAATACTTTTCATTTCGGGGAGCAGGAAGCAAGAAATATTTTAGGTATGTTTTTATTTCATGGGGATGACGTATTCAAGCAGGTCAGTCATCTGTCCGGCGGAGAAAAAGCAAGACTTTCTCTTCTTTGTTTATTTTTAGAAAGACCCAACTTTTTAATTCTTGATGAGCCGACCAACCATCTGGACATTCCTACCCGGGAAATTATGGAAGAGGCACTCCAATCTTTTGGAGGTACTTGTCTGGTTGTATCTCATGACCGGTATTTTCTTGATAAAGCGGTTACAAGAATTTTGGAAATGGCAGACGGGAAAATCACGGAATACCTGGGAAATTACTCTTATTACAAAGAAAAGAAAAAAGATTTGGAAGCGTTTGAGAACGACAGAAATGGAGAAATACAGGAAAGGAGAGAAAATAAAGAAGCCGAAACAAAAGAAAAGAAAGAAAAAATAAAACCGTCAAAAAAAGAAATTTCCCCGGGACAGATGGAAAAGCTGGAACATATAGAAATGGAAATCGCCAGATTGGAAGCAACCATAAAAATGTACAGTGTGCGGATGAATACGGAGCCGGAGAATTATTCGGAGCTGAGCGATGCCTATGAAGAAGCGGAAGAAAAACTTGGCGCTTTATACCGGAAATGGGATGCATTGGCGGAACATATGGAATAAAAAATACACACTCTTTGGAAAGACCTCGGAGTGTGTATTTATTTTTTGTCCAAAATTTTTTGGAAATCAGTGTCATCTCTGAAGCGGGAAAAATGATTCTGGCGTTCCGCAGCGGCTATTACATCTGCACCGCCAAGAACAACCGCTTTTTCCAAATACAAAAGAGACCGGTCTTTATTTCCCATATCCGCCCAATTGGTTGCCATGCCATAATAAGACCATACATTTTGAGAATCGGAATGCACGACTTTTTCAAAATATGCATTGGATATATCGGGGTGTCCGCCTAATTTTTGTGCCATTGCCATGTCATAGAAAGCCTGCGTATAGCCGGGGGCGATGGTTAGTGATTTCTCTATGTAGGGAATGCCCTCTTCAGGAGACATATCAAATGCTAAAATAATTCCTTTCAGAGATAAAGCCTGATAATTTTCTTTATCCTGCTCCAGAGCCCGGTTGGCGAGCTGCAAGGCGTCTGTATGATTTCCTTTGCCGTAAGCAAGAACGGCTTGCTGATAAAAAGATTGAGAAGCGGGAAGAATTTCGTGGAGTTTTGGCAGTTTTTCTGTTGATTCCGTATCGGAGGCCGGCGGGGGATCGGGTATGGAGAATGTTGATTTTTCTCCGCTGCAACCGGCAATCAATAAAGAGAACAGTAAGAAAGAAATCAAGTTTTTCATAGAACCTCCTTCCTGTATTGTAAAAGAATTCGGACGGAGAAGCAAAAGCATAGTATAATAAAAGAAAAATCTAAGGAGGATATATATGTTTGCATTTATAACAGGCGCAACAAGCGGCATCGGTCTTGCAACGGCCAAGGCTTTGGCAGAAAAGGGGTATGATTTGGCGATTGCTGCCAGAAATGAAAGCAAGTTGGGAAAAATCAAACAGAAAATAGAAAAAGAACACCCGGTAAAAGTGAAAACCTATGTACTTGATGTCCGTGATCAAGAAGCGGTGAAAACGGTCACAAAAGAGTGTCTTACGACTTGGGGTGCCCCTGATATTCTCGTCAATGATGCGGGATTGGCCCGCGGACTTGAACCGTATGGAGAAGCCCATGAAGAGGATATAGTGGAAGTGATTGATACCAATATCAAAGGTCTGTTTCTCGTTACCCGTGCATTTCTTCCGGAAATGGTCGGACGAAATCGAGGGCATATTGTGAATATGGGTTCTACAGCAGGGCTTTATGCCTATGCCGGGGCAGCTGTCTATTGTGCAACAAAAGCGGCGGTTAAGACATTCAGTGACGGTATCCGTATTGACGTCATCGACAGTGATGTGAAAGTGACGACCGTACAACCGGGCATTGTGGAAACTCCTTTCAGTGAAGTCCGGTTTAAAGGAGATAAAAAGAGAGCGGCCGCTGTGTATGAAGGAATAGATGCACTGCAGGCGGAAGATATTGCGGAAGTCATTGCTTTCATTATTGACCGCCCGAAGAGAGTACAAATCAGTGACGTGGTGATTATGGCCAATCAGCAGGGAACGGGATTTACGGTAAGCAAGAAAAAATAAATATTGACAAGACCGGACAATTTTTTATATCATGGCGCTTTTTGATTGAGTTCAATTCATAGTTAAGATATAAAAATTTTATTATTTTTTATATACGTTTTCCCAATATCTCACACATAATTTCGAGGATAAAAAAGACATCTGCTAAAAGGCGATGTCTTTTTTATCACTGAGTCATTTTTGGCTGGAGCTAATCTCATTTTTTATTTTAAATCATTCTCCTCTTTAAGACTAATATGTTCTTCAATATTCTTTTTAATCAATTTGAACTTGCTTAAGTGGACTTCATGACTGAAGTTAGCCGTGAGAAGATCGTAAGAAGAATCAAAATAATTTTTTACACTTGCCTTGGCACCCATGCCTGCCATCATATAAATCATATAAATTCCATGCAAAATTGCTTTGGTCACCAATGGGTCACCACCTGAGTAGGAGATAATCTGGCTGAAAACAAGATATAATTCATCTTCCACAGAATAACTCTGATAGATTATTTTTGTATCTTTGTCCTCTTTAAGTATAATGAACTGATTAGAGGTGGATAATAGTTTACCCAATAGAGATGAAATTTTATTTATGCACGTAATGGCGGTATTAGGGTCATTGAGTCCCGGACTCAGAGCCATGTTTGCAATCTCTGTAAGATAGATAAGCCCACGGTGGTAGTCTTCTTCGCTGTTGTTGAAAATATTGATTACAAGGAGTTGAGTTATTTTTTCCCTTAAAACTTCTTTTTGCTCGTTACTTAGTTTTTTACCGCTAAAAATCTTCAAATCTCCCAGGGATTCATCTTTAGTAGTGTATTCGCCAATTTTTTTTGTGATGGTCAGCTCTGCTTTTATGCCATCAAGTTCTTTAAGTATATCATCTGATTTAATTTTGAAAAAATAACCTGTTTTTTCTGCTACAATAGGTATTTTTATTGCCATCTTATCATCTTTGTAACGCTCAGCCTTTGTTCTAAGCTCAACTTCGTCATTGATAAGTTTTTCGCATTCATTGTATACTTCCTCGATAATGTTTGAGATTTTAATGTTCTCAAGAACTTGTTTAGAAAAAATGATAAATCCAATCATAGTGATGATCGAGTAAGCAATCCCGAAACTTCCTGCAATTACATTTTGGTCCGAATTAAGATCCTGGAGAAGTAGGATGCTGATTACTGAATAAAAAAATCCACTCACAAATATACCGTACAAGCTTAGAACGCCCGTCTTGTCTATAAAACTTTGAAGCATCCTTGGTGATATACTGCTGCTGTATTTATTCAGTACGGTGACAATGGTAGTAAAACAAAAGATACTTATTGTCAAAAAAACACCCGATATATTCGAAAGAAAGTTGACGGACACTTCCACCGATAACAGGAGTTGTTTGGGGATGTAGACTTTCAGATAGGGGTATTGATGATCGAAAATCCATGTAATTAAAAGAAGAGATATCGTCAAAATAATAAACTTCGACATCTTCAAAAGATTTTTTTCATTAATAAACCATAACTTTATTGCAGATAACATTATTTCAGCCTTTCTGTTCGGGATAATTTATTATTTTTTAACATTTTATCATGTTCACTGTACTTTTTCATAGCTGATGATGGCATGGAAAAAATTAAAAGCGACATGGATTATTTTTCAAAGTAAAAAATTCTCGTAATTATGAAATATTTCTTATAATATCCCGTATTTATGGTAAGCAAGAAAAAATCAGTATTGACAAAACCGGGTAATCTAAGTAGAATAAATGTATTGATGCCGATATAGCTCAGCTGGTAGAGCGGCGCATTCGTAATGCGTAGGTCGCAGGTTCAAATCCTGTTGTCGGCTCCAGAAATTAAAAGCCTATAGACTCATAGTTGGTCTGCAGGCTTTTTTGTTTTATCATATTTCGATGTGTAATCCGGCTTTCTATAGAAGCATGGACGAAATGGAATGGTTCAATAAAAATGTGGATACCTTGTGTGGATTCCACGTTTTATCAATTTCGGTTTGCATTGAAATATACATATCATAATTATATAATTATTCTATAATATAATGTGCGTTTGAAAATAATTTTCTATGGAGAAATAAGATGATGACCACGGAGTTGGGGCGGGGCGGAGAGATTTATGCATGCACTTATCTTGAAAATAAAGGCATGAAGTGTATCGTCCGGAATTTCCGTTCCGCGCATGGAGAAATTGATCTTATTATGCAAGACGGCGGAACAATTGTTTTTGTGGAAGTAAAAACCAGAAGAAACAGAAGATATGGTGAACCGATAGAAGCGGTGACAAAGTATAAGCAACGGCATATTCGTTATACAGCCCGTTTATTTCTTTTATCACAGGGAATTGAAAATAAACGGATCCGTTTTGATGTGGTGGAGGTCATGATGGAAAGCGGAAGAGAGAAAAAGGTCCGTCATGTCAAGAATGCATTTTAGGAGGAAAACATGTTTGCACAGGTGTATGGAACTTGTACGTTCGGACTGAATGGGCATGTCATTACGGTAGAAGTGGATATCAGCCGGGCTGTCCCGTCTTTTGACATCGTAGGACTTCCGGCAGTGGCGGTGAAGGAATCCAAGGAACGAGTTCAGTCGGCGATACGGAATTCCGGATACGCTTTTCCTGTAGACAAAGTCACAGTCAATTTGGCGCCGGCGGATCTGAAAAAGGACGGATCGGGACTTGACTTGCCGATTGCTGTAGGACTTTTGGCGGCAAGCGGGTTGATTTCACAGGATGTTTTGAACCGGGTCATGTTTATCGGGGAGCTTTCTTTGAAAGGAGAGATTCGGGCTGTTCCCGGGATTCTTTCGATGGTGCTGGCCGGACAGGAAGCAGGCATCCATACATTTTTCATGAGTCCTGAGGTGTCAGGAGAGGCTCTCCTATGTGAAAATGTAAAAGTTTACGGCGTAAGAAATTTGAGTGAGCTGGTGGAATATTTACTAGGACATGAAACATTGGAGCCGGCAAGACGAAAAGAAGATACGGAGCGAGTCATAAGTAATGTAGATTTTGCGGAAGTGCAGGGACAGATTATGGCAAAGCGGGCGATGGAAATTTCAGCGGCCGGTGCTCACAATGTACTTATGACAGGGCCGCCAGGATCAGGAAAAACGATGTTGGCACGGCGGATTACCACGATTCTTCCGCCAATGACAAGAGAGGAAGCACTGGAAGTAACAAAAATTTATTCCGTGGCGGGCTTATTTAAGGTGGAAGATATTATGAAAGAAAGACCGTTTCGCAGTCCCCATCATACGATTTCCATGGCGGGCTTAATTGGCGGCGGATCTGTTCCCAAGCCGGGCGAGGTGACACTGGCACATAACGGAGTGCTCTTTCTGGATGAATTGCCTGAATTTCCGCGGAGCGTTCTTGAAGTTTTGCGGCAGCCCCTGGAAGATAGAAAAGTACATATATCACGGGTGAATGCCTCTTTTGTATATCCTGCCGATTTTGTGCTTATTGCGGCGATGAATCCCTGTCCCTGTGGATATCTGGGAGATCCTGCTCAGCCATGTACATGCAGCGATGGAGAGATACGGGGGTACAAACGGAAAATTTCAGGACCGCTTCTGGACAGAATCGATTTACATGTGGCGGTGATGAGGCCCAAGTACAGTGAAATGACGGCGACAATCAAGGGAGAGGCGTCGGAAACAATAGCCTTGCGGGTTTCAGAAGCAAGGAAAATACAATCCGAGCGGCTGAAGAAATGGCATATGCAAAATAACGCACAAATGGGGCATCGTCAGCTGAAAGAAACTTGTTCTTTAGATAAAGAAAGTTCTGATTTGCTAAGAGAAGTTTTTGATAAGCTTCATTTATCTGCCAGGAGTTATGATCGGATTATCAAAGTGGCAAGAACCGTTGCCGACTTGCAGGGGAGTTTGGACATACAGCCGGAACATGTGGCGGAGGCACTCAGCTATAGAGGAAATCTTTCAGGGAGGTAGATATGGATATATATGCAGCATCGTTGCCTGGCTGCCCAGGACTGGGAGCCAAATCCATACGAAGTCTGATTTCTGCATTCGGAAGTGCGGAAGAGGTGTGGAAAGCATCGGATGAAATGATACGAAAGGCACACCTGCTTTCTCCGAAAGCGGAAAGTTCTTTTTTATCTTATCGTGCCAAGACATCACCTGAAGAAATAGAAGAAAATTTATATAGGCTGGAGATCCGCTGCTGTACCTGGGAAGATGAAAACTATCCCCCGCTGTTGTCGGAAACATCAAATCCTCCAGCTGTTTTATTTTATAAAGGACAGCCGCCGGTATGGGAGAAGACAATAGCAGTTGTCGGAATGAGAAAGGCAACGCCTTATGGAACAGAAACGGCAAGCCGTATTTCCCGGGATCTTGCAAAAGCGGGAGTGACGGTCGTTTCCGGTGGGGCAAGAGGAATTGACAGCGCTTCTCATGAAGGGGCTCTGGCAGGACAAACTCCTACTGTCGTTGTGCTTGCTTGCGGACTTGATAAGGTATACCCGCCTGAAAATAAAAATTTATTCCAAAAGGTCATTTGCACAGGAGGCACTCTGATTTCCGAATATCCGCCCGGTACGCCGCCACTGGGAAGACAATTTCCTGCCAGAAACAGAATCATTGCAGGCATGAGCCGCAGTATTTTAGTTGTGGAAGCGGCAGAACGGAGCGGCGCACTCATCACGTCCGACTTTGCATTGGAAGAAGGGCGTGATGTATTTGCCGTTCCGGGGAATATATGGCTGCCCTCAAGCAAAGGAACGAATCAGTTGATCAGGAACGGAGCGTTCTGCTGTACATCTGCCAAAGATATACTTTCCGAGTATAACTGGCTTTCCGAAGAGACCACGGCAAAGGAATCCACTTATCAGGAGTTGACACTGGAAGAGGAAGTGGTGTATCGTTTTTGCTGTATAGGGGATGAAGTAACGACGGAAGAAATTTTAGTGCAGTCAGGGATGGCGGTTGCAAAAATTTCCACATTGCTTCTTCAACTCCAGCTTAAGGGGTATATTAAGGAAACAGGTCCCGGCCGCTTTGTTATGACCGGAAAGTAGTGGCGGGATTGGGGAGTGCAAATATCTGGAGGAAACTGTGGCAATTACAAGAACAATAACAATCGGAGATAAAAAGAGGAAGATTTCGGCAAAAAAAGAACCGGTTTTTAAGAGAAAGAGAAATGCTGACGGAAAGACGTTAGTGATTGTGGAATCACCGGCTAAAGCCAAAACCATTGAAAGGTTTTTAGGCACTAATTATAAGGTGCTTGCTTCGATGGGGCATTTGAGAGATCTTCCGGAAAAAACTTTTGGCGTCGATATTTCCAATCATTTTGCTCCTGAATATGTCAATTCGGTAAAACGGGCGGATGTGATTAAAAATTTACAAAAGGAAGCGAACCGCTCCAAGGATATTCTTCTCGCAACGGACCCTGATCGTGAGGGAGAAGCAATCTCATGGCACTTGTCAAAACTTCTGGATGTGAATCCTGATGATAACGTTCGTATCGCCTTTCATGAAATTACTCCGCCGGTAATTAAAGAAGCAGTGAAACATCCCGGACCGGTAGACATGTCTATGGTCGATGCCCAGCAGGCACGGCGGGTACTTGATCGTATGGTCGGGTATAAATTATCACCATGGCTGTGGAAACAAATTTACCGCGGATTATCTGCAGGTCGTGTGCAGTCGGTGGCAACCAGGCTGATTTGCGAAAGAGAAGAAGAAATCCGTGCATTCACCCCTGTAGAATATTGGACTGTCGAGGGAATTTTTAGAACAAAAGAGAAAGAAAATTTTAAAGCGAAACTGGTTCAAATCGGAGGCAAGGAAGCCGTCCTGCATACAAAAGAAGAAACGGATCAGGTAGTGCAAGCTCTTTTAAAACAGCCGGCCGATATTATCTCTGTGGCAAAATCAAAAAAGCAGAGAAAAGCCAAACCGCCGTATACGACCTCTACGATGCAGCAGGATGCGGTCAACCGTTTGAGTTTCGGTTCTAAAAAAACAATGATGCTTGCCCAGATGCTATATGAAGGTGTAGAAATTCCCGGACATGGACATATAGGGCTTATTACTTATATGCGTACAGATTCCACCAGGATTTCTGAAGAAATGATAGAGCAAGTCCGTCCGTATATTATGAGCGTTTACGGAGAAGAGTATCTGCCGTCAAAGCCGAATGTATATTCAAAGAAAAAAGAGGCCCAGGATGCCCATGAAGCCATCCGTCCCACCAGCTTGGAATTTCCGCCGGACACTTTAAGAGCGATTTTATCGAGAGACCAACTTCGTTTATACACGCTCATATGGAATCGTTTTGTTGCCAGCCAGATGGCGCCCCAGATTTCACAGGCGACCACCGCAACCTTGCAAAATGGAGAGTACACACTCCGCGCATCAGGAAGCATTATTCTTTTTGACGGATTCACCGTTTTGCAGCCGGCCAAAGAGAAAAAGCAGGAAAATGAAGATATGGCCCTGTTGCCGCCCTTGCATAAAGGGGATTCCGTCATGAATACGAAAATGGAAGGAGAACAGCATTTTACAACGCCTCCGCCCAGATACACCGAAGCGAGCTTGATTAAAACGCTGGAAGAAAAAGGAATCGGCCGTCCGTCTACCTATGCACCGATTTTGGATACGATCCGGAAGCGAAACTATGTGGACAAAGAGGGAAAACAATTTGTACCTACAGAGCTGGGATTCAAAGTAACGAACCTCTTAAAACAATATTTTTCAGGGATTATTAATGTCGGATTTACCGCTGAATTGGAAACATGGCTGGATAAAATTGCAGACGGTAAGGCTACCTATGAGAAAGCGATTCGTGAATTTTGGGATGTCTTTGAAAAAGAATTGAATGAAGCGAATGTAGTGGCGGCAAGAGCAAAGGAAGAAAATCAGGAAGTATCCGATGTGCTTTGCGAAAAATGCGGAGCACCCATGATTGTAAAAATGAGCCGGTATGGGAAATACCTGGCTTGTCCGAATTTTCCGGAATGTAAAAATACAAAGCCTTATGGCAATGGCGACGGAAAAGAGGAAGTTTCGGATATTCCTTGTGATGCGTGCGGAGAAAAAATGATTTATCGTCAGGGACCGTACGGAAGATACTTGAAATGCCCGGGCTGCGGAGCCAATAAAGCGATTGTTGTTGATACAGGCATTGTATGTCCGAAGTGTCATGACGGACATCTGGTACGAAGACGTTCCAGAAGAGGTCGTTATTTTTACGGATGTAACCGGTATCCTCAATGCGACATGGCACTTTGGGATGAACCGGTGGATCGGTTCTGCGAAACCTGCGGCGCCATCATGGTGAAAAAAACTTATAAAAATCAAGGAGAAAAAATCCTTTGTTCCAATCCGGAATGTCCGACTCATCCGAAGAAAAAGAAGAAAGATGCCGGAGATGCAGAAAAACCGATTGCTAAAAGAACAAAAAAGAAAGCAGGAGAATGAAATTGACTGATAAAGTAACAGTCATAGGAGCCGGGCTGGCGGGAAGCGAAGCGGCCTGGCAATTGGCGGAAAGACAGATACCTGTTCGTTTGATGGAAATGCGTCCGGGTAAACAAACGCCGGCACATCATACGGAGTATTTTGCAGAGCTCGTATGCAGTAATTCTCTGCGGGCTGCGGCATTAACAAATGCTGTCGGTCTTTTAAAGGAAGAAATGCGCCGTCTCAGATCAGTCATTATGAGTTGTGCCGATACGCACAGTGTACCGGCCGGAGGAGCGTTGGCGGTGGATCGTGAAGGCTTTGCCCGGGCGGTGACGGAGAAAGTAAAAAATCATCCTTTGGTGGAATTCGTATCAGAAGAGGTGGAAGACATTCCTGAAGAGGGAATTGTTATCATGGCAACAGGTCCGCTTACGGATGGGAAGCTGGCAGAAGCGATTGAAAAATTTTGCGGAGCGGAAGGCTTTCATTTTTATGATGCCGCCGCGCCGATTGTCACAAAAGAATCGTTAGACACGGATATCGTTTACCGTATGTCTAGGTATAACAAAGGAGAGGCGGCTTATCTGAATTGTCCGATGAATGAGAGAGAGTATAAAGTCTTTTATGAGGCGCTCAGGACAGCAGAGGTGGCGGAGATACACGGGTTTGAAAAAGGAAACGTCTTTGAAGGGTGCATGCCGATAGAAGTCATGGCGTCCCGTGGAGAAGATACGATGCGTTTCGGACCGATGAAACCGGTAGGACTGCCCGATCCCCGGACGGGTAAAGAGCCTTATGCAGTGGTACAGCTTCGTCAGGATAACGAAGAAGATACGATGTACAATCTTGTCGGATTTCAGACACATTTGAAGTGGGGCGAGCAAAAAAGAGTTTTCGGGATGATTCCGGGGTTGAAAAATGCGGAATTTATCCGGTACGGCGTGATGCACAGAAATACATACATTGATTCCCCTCACCTATTAAATGCGACGATGGAAGCCAGAAAAAGGAAAGGTCTGTTTTTTGCAGGACAAATGACTGGAGTGGAAGGTTATGTCGAGTCGGCGGCATCAGGAATTGTGGCGGCCTTATCGGCATCGAAAAGATTTCAAGAGAAAGAACCCGAAGCTTTTCCGAGAGAATGTGCGATGGGGGCATTATGTCATTATATTTCGCATTATGAAGGGAAAAATTTCCAACCGATGAATATTAACTTTGGACTGATGCCTCCTTTAGAAACGAGAGTGCCTAAAAAAGAGAAAAATCAAAGATTGGCGGAAAGAGCATTGCTTGCTCTTGAAAAATTTATTGAACAATAAAAGATAGCCGGTTCCGTTTATGCGGATGACCGGCTTTTTATGTACGCCAAATAATGTTAATTTTACATTTTATTTTGGTTGACTAAAAAATATTTGAAAATTATAATGAAGAAAAATCGGGAAGCAGGGAAGGAGAAAAGATAATGAGGAATGAAATACTGGAATATTTTCGTAAAGCCGGCGGCAACTATGTATCGGGAGAAGAAATTTCAAAAGATCTCCATGTGTCACGTACCGCCATTTGGAAACATATCAATGTACTTAAGGAGCGGGGGTATATTTTTGAGTCGAGTACAAGAAAAGGATACCGCCTGATTTATGCACCTGATTTATTGACGCCTCTTGAAATTGAAGGGGTTTTGCATACAGAGTCTTTTGGCAGGAATGTTGTATATTTTGAAATGACCTCTTCTACTAACGAAGAAGCGAAAAAAGCTGCACGGAAGGGCGCGGAAGAAGGAACCGTCGTTGTAACGGAAGAGCAGACGATGGGGAAAGGGCGATTGACAAGAGGATTTTATTCCCCTTTTGCCAAAGGAATCTGGTTTTCTCTCATTTTGCGGCCGAAATTTTTTCCTATGGAAGCTTCTAAATGCACGCTTTTGGCGGCAGTGGGTGTCTGCCGGGGCATCCGCCGGTTGGGACTTGAAGAAGCGGGCATTAAGTGGCCGAATGACATATTGTGCGGAGACAAAAAATTGGTAGGAATGCTTTGCGAAATGTCTGCTTCGATGGAAAAAATTGATTATATCATTATGGGAATCGGTATTAATACGGGGATGAAGAAAAGCGAATTTCCTGAAGAGTTTAGGGAAAGTGCGACATCATTTCTGAATGAAGGGATACATGTATCAAGAAAAGAGTTGCTCGCCGCAGTTCTTGCAGAATTGGAAGCGGAGTATAAAGTAGCACAGGAAGAAGGATTTGATCGGGTATTGGAAGACTGGCGGAAATTATCGGTGACGTTAGGCAAAGATGTTCGTGTTATTTTCGGAAATGAGAATTATATAGGAAAGGCAGTGGATATTGACCGGGACGGCTGTCTTTTGGTGGAAACGGAAAAAGGAATCCGGCGTGTCATGGCGGGAGATGTATCTATCCGGCCGGTAGATGCTCCCATTCCGGAAAGATAGGAAAAGCAAATGGATAAACAAAAATTCCATTCTATGGTCGGTGCCGCTTTCATGGCGGCGGTTATGGCGGTACTTTCTCAATTTACAATACCTGTCGGCGCGGTTTCCATGACTTTGCAGACTTTTGTATGTGCTTTGGCAGGAGGACTGCTCGGTTCCAGATGGGGAGCCGTTTCGATTCTTGTTTGGCTGCTTTTAGGAATTTTGGGTGTACCCGTACTGACTATGGGAAAAGCGGGACCGGGGATATTTATGAGTCCCGTAGGAGGATATTATATCGGATTTATCATTATGGCATGGCTCAGCGGGGTCCGGCCTGCTGTCAACGATCGTTTTATCCGTCAATTTTTATTAGCGCTTGCCGGTCTTTTGGTTTGCTACACTTTGGGCACCATTTGGTTTATCGGATATTTTTCCTTCGGATTGGAAAAAGAAATGCCTTTATGGGTGGCACTTACAATGACGGTATTTCCTTTTGTCATTTTTGATCTTGTTAAAGTTTCGGCCGGTGTATTTTGTGGAGCCAGAATCAGAAACGCATTGGTGCAGGCAGGATTACTATCTATAAAATAAATGTATATTTTCAGATGAAAAGAAGCGTATGATTCCGCTTCTTTTTTGCTTGACAGAAATCTTTCTTTATTGCATGATACACTTGTGACGCAAGATGAGAAAAATAAACAGAAAGGGTAATGAATATTCTGGGAGAGAGTATTTATTTCCGCCGAAATCTTATCTGACAGGAGCGTAAAAATATGTTGCTTGCATTTGATGTAGGAAATACCAATATTGTTTGTGGCATTTATCATGACAGGGAATTGATAGGGCATTGGCGTTTTGCCACCGATACATTGCAGACCGCTGACGGATATGCGGGAATGATGGCCAATTTGTTCCGGCTGAACGGGATGTCATTTTCCGATATTGAAGATGTAATTATCTCTACCGTTGTGCCTCCTATTATTCCCATATTGGAATCTTTGTCACGACGGTATTTCCATGTCAACCCTATTTTGGTGGGACCGGGAATAAAAACAGGATTGAATATTTTATATGACAACCCGAAAGAGTTGGGGGCGGATCGTATTGTAAATGCGGTAGCAGCGATTGCGGAATACCATTGTCCGCTGATTGTTATTGATATGGGAACGGCAACCACTTTTTGTGTGATTGATGAAAAAGGCAGTTATTTAGGCGGTGCGGTAGCACCGGGAATCGGCATTTCCATGGAAGCGCTTTTCCGCTGTGCGTCCAAGTTGCCGCGTATAGAATTGGTAAAAACCGAGTCTGTGATTTGCAAAAATACCGTATCGGCCATGCAGGCGGGGATTTACTATGGCTTCGTCGGACAAATTGATGAAGTGGTCAGACGGATAAAGACAGAAATGAAAAGAGACGATATCAAGGTTATTGCGACCGGCGGACTGGCATCTTTATTTGCAAAAGCGGCTTCCCAGATTGATATCGTGGATCCTATGCTCACCCTTAAGGGTCTTTTGATTCTTTATGAAAAAAATAAAGGTGACAGAAAACCTTGTAAAGAAGGAAACGCTTGATATTTCAAAAAATACCGTTTATAATAACTGTTGTCATATGGCCGGTTAGTCAAACGGTTAAGACGCTGCGTTCTCAGCGCAGAGAGTATGGGTTCGAATCCCATACCGGTCACCAAGAATCTCATTTTCTGATTTTTCAGGAGTGAGATTTTTTTATCGCCCGTTTTTGATGCATAAATGAAAATGATATAATAGCAAAAAGAAAAGAGGAGTTGATTATAGTGGATAAAAGAAATCAAAAGTGGGTCATTTTTATTTTTGCCGCACTTTTTGTATGTGCCGTGGCTGCCGGATTTTTGCCGGACATAAGAGGACATGCTAAAATAACACCCGCTAAAGATTGCGTGGCGGTCATTCGTATAGACGGAGCTATTTACGGGGGTCCGCAGGAAGATTCGGTTTTTGCGGCCGCTACGGGAGCAGCAAGTGAGCAGATTATGTATGAATTGGAGCAAGCGCGGAAAGACAGCCGGGTGAAAGCCGTTTTGCTTCGAATCAATAGTCCAGGCGGATCTACGGGGGCTACGCAGGAAATTGCGGAAGAAATGGACAAAATAAAGAGTGCAGGGAAGCCCATTATTATTTCTATGGGGGATATGTGCGCATCCGCCGGCTATTGGCTGGCAAGCAAAGGAGATTATGTATTTGCCAATCCTGCCACATTGACCGGCAGCATCGGAGTTTATATGGATTACACCAATATGGAAGAGCTGATGGATAAATTGGGGATAAAAAACCAAAAAATAAAAAGCGGCGCCCATAAGGATATACTTTCCATGTACAGACCGATGACGGACGAAGAAACCGCCATGATTCAGAAGATGGTGGATGATATTTATATGCAGTTTATAAAAACAGTATCCGACGGACGGCATATAGAATTAGAAAAAGTAAGAAGTTTTGCGGACGGGCGTATTCTGACGGGACAACAGGCGATGGATATCGGATTGGTGGATGCCATGGGCAATTATTATGATGCCCTCAATTATGCCGCAGGCAGAGCAGGGATAGAAGGAGAAAATATACCGGTGAAGAAGTATTCTGCCGGCAAGTCTTTGAGAAATATATTCAACGGAGAAGCGGAAAGCATTTTAAAAACGGTTTCACAGGGAGTGGCACATGAAATTCTGGGCGTGATGAGTAAAGAGCCGCTGCCGGCAATTAGATAAGGAGATTTTATGCATACAATTTTAGATGACATATACGGATTGATTGTCTGTCCGGCAAAAACTTTGGAAGATATTACGAGTGGAGAAAAGTGGAAAGAAGGAGCCGTTATTTGGCTTTTTGTTATTCTTTTGATGACCGTATCGTCCTTCAGTACCGGAGCCGGTATTGTATCCGAGTTTATCGGCACGGTTATTTTATTAGGACTTTTTTTGCTTTTTCATAGTGCGGTCATTGATTATTTGTCCGGGCTTTTCGGAGGAAGAGGTACGGCCCGGGGAATTACGGCAGGGTTTATGAGTGCTTCTTTGCCATATGCATTTTCAGTGTTTTTTATCCTGCTCGGACAAATCGGGTGGGAAACGGTCAACGGTATCGGGATGTTTCTTATTGCTTTATGGAGTTTTATTCTCGATATATTGGCCATTCGCAGTAATTACGGATTTGGAAACGGGAAAGCTTTTCTGATTGGAGTTTCTCCTTTTCTGATAGGAGTTTTCTTGACCGTATCTCTTATCATATTAGGTGTCGCGGCGGCGCTTTCGGGGTTTGCGGATATGCAGCCATTTGAAGGGATCATTGATTCGATATAAGGGGTAAAGGAAAATATGCTATAATAACTTAGCATACCTATTGGAATGAATAAAACAACATGACATAAATGATAGAAGATATAGGCTTGATCAGGAGGTTTATATGTGTGGCATAGTAGGCTATATAGGGAAAAAAGATGCATCGGAATTTCTCATTGACGGTCTTCGCCGCTTGGAATACAGAGGCTATGATTCGGCAGGTATTGCTGTGTATGAAAACGGAAAAATTCGTATAGAAAAAAAACAAGGCGGATTGGCCAATCTGGAAAAAGAAATAAAGGTACATCCGCTGCACGGACATATAGGAATCGGTCATACCCGGTGGGCCACTCATGGTGTACCGTCAGACGATAATGCGCATCCTCACGGAGATAATCATAATCATTTTGTGATTGTCCATAACGGCATTATAGAAAACTATATGGAACTAAAAAAAGAATTGCTGGAAAAGGGGCATATATTCAAGTCGGAAACGGACAGTGAGGTGATTCCTCATCTGGGGGAAGAATTAGATGACGGTGATTTCTTATCCACCGTCAGAAAAGTTTGCGCCCGAATCGAAGGTTCCTATTCCTTGGTATTTTTAAATAGAGAAGACCCGGATACGATTATTTGTACGAAGAAAGATAATCCTTTAATCATAGGGCTTGGAGAAGGAGAAAATTTCATTGCTTCCGATATTCCGGCGGTCATTAACCGCACCCGTCGTATTTATATTCTGAATGATGGAGAAACCGCCATTGTAAAAAAAGACGGTGTTACCGTCTATGATGAAGAGGGGCTTCCGGTTTCAAAAAAAGTGCAGGAAGTAACTTGGTCGGCGGAAGCCGCTGAAAAAGGCGGGTATCCTCACTTTATGCTGAAAGAAATTTATGAGCAGCCTAAAGCGGTGGAAGATACGGTTCATATGCATGTGAAAAAAGACGGAACCGTCAATTTTGACAACCTGAACTGGACCAAAAGCCGTCTGGAAAATATTGATTCCGTTTTGATTACAGCTTGCGGGACCGCTTATCATGCGGGACTGGTGGCAAAGCATTATATTGAGAGATTTGTCAAGATACCTGTTTCTGTTGAAATTGCATCGGAGTACAGGTACAGTCATCCGCTCACAACGGCGGGAACGCTTTGTATCGTGATTAGCCAATCCGGAGAAACCATTGATACCTTGGCGGCTTTAAAAGAAGCAAAACGGCTGGGGGCTCAGAGTATAGCTGTGACCAATTCGGTAGGCTCCTCTATTGCCAGAGAATCCGATACGGCGGTTTATACTGTGGCAGGGCCGGAGATTGCAGTGGCTTCGACGAAGGCATATACGACACAGCTTGTTTCTTTACTGATGCTGGCCTTGTATATGGGACGGATTAAAGGAACGATTCAGGAAGAATTAGCAAAGAAAATCATAACAGGCCTTTTAAAGTTGCCGAAACAAATAGAAAAAGTTTTGGAAGAAAAAGACCATATGGCAGAGGTGGCGGATGCGCTGATCCGGGCGGAAGATATTTTTTACCTCGGAAGATCAATTGATTATGCGATTGCCATGGAAGGGGCCTTGAAACTAAAAGAAGTATCTTATATTCATGCGGAAGCCTATGCAGCGGGAGAACTGAAGCATGGGACACTGGCTCTCATTACGGAAGAAACGCCGATTATTGCGGTGGCGACACAAGGAAATGTAAGTGCCAAAATGTACAGTAATATTCAAGAAGTAAGGGCACGGGGAGCAAAAGTGCTGGGAATCGGCTATGAAGATGATACGGAACTTGAGAAATATACAACGGAAATTGTAAAAATTCCAAGGGTTGATGAATTTATCGCACCGATTCTATCTGTGATTCCCATGCAGATTTTAGCTTACTATACCAGTATTAAACGTGGGAATGATGTAGATAAACCGAGAAATTTGGCAAAATCCGTAACGGTAGAATAATTCATTGGGGGATATCATGGACATTATATTTTCAGGCATTCAGCCGAGCGGCTCTTTGACTTTAGGAAATTATCTGGGCGCATTAAAGAATTTCATTCCCTTTCAAGAAAAAGCGGAATGCTATTATTGCATCGTCAATCAGCATGCCATTACGGTACCCCAGGATCCGAAACTTCTTCATGAAAGAACAAGAAATCTGGCGGCTCTCTACATTGCGGCGGGAATGAATCCCGATAAAGCGACAATTTTCGTACAGTCTGAAGTGCCGGAGCATGCCATGCTCGGGTGGATGATGATTTGCAGTGCCTATGTGGGGGAAATGGAACGGATGACCCAATATAAGTCAAAGGCACAAAAAGAAGAAAAAAAAGAGGGGTTTATTCCTCTCGGACTGTTGGCATATCCTCCTCTGATGGCGGCAGATATTCTTCTTTATCAGACCAATCTGGTGCCGGTGGGAGAAGATCAACGACAGCATATGGAGATTACAAGAGATCTGGCGGAGCGTTTTAACCGTAAATACGGAGAAGTTTTTACGATTCCTGAAATATGGCTACCCAAAGGTGGAGCCAGAGTCATGAGCTTGCAGGATCCGACAAGTAAAATGAGCAAATCTGACGACAATGAGTGGGCCACAATTCATATGCTGGACGAGCCTGATGTTGTCGTAAAAAAAATAAAGAGAGCGGTAACCGATTCCATCGGGCATGTACATTATGATAAAGTAAATCAACCCGGTGTATCCAATCTGATGAGTATTCATTCCGCTATTTCCGGCAAATCTTTTGAAGAGATAGAGGCTATGTATGAAGGACAGGGATACGGAGTATTTAAGAAAGATGTGGCGGATCTGGTGGCAGGTGAAATGAGTCCTGTTTTGATGAGATATAAAGAGTTGACAGGAAGTTCGGAACTTGATGCGATTTTGGACAGAGGGGCGGAAAAGGCCCGTGTCAAAGCAAGCGCTACTTATCGAAACGCTGTTCATGCCATGGGGCTGTATAGGAAATAAAAATTCTGCGGGAAACCGCAGCTTTTCTTTTGTTTGATACATATAGGTGTTATTTTTACAAAAATAAATGACCATGGTACAATACACGTGGATTTTCAGGGGAGGTACTGTTGTGAAAAAAAGAAAAATTTGGATTTTGTTTACTGTATTCTGCATGGAAATTTCCGTGTCGGTATATGCCCAAACTCTTACGACGGGAATGAGAGGAAGCGAGGTGGAAACCCTTCAAAAATCTCTTATGGCCGCCGGATATTTGGCAAGGGAAGCGGATGGTGATTATGGATCGACAACAGCAAAAGCCGTTATGGAGTTTCAGAAAAAATACAAATTGACTGTAACGGGAGATGCAGATGATGCGACACAAATGAAAATAAAAAAATCAGAAAATAAAAAAGGAAGAGACGGCGGCGGTATCATATATGCTAAAGGAAACCTTGGGGCCGCGATTTCTGAAATGCAGAATCGCTTACATATGATGGGATATTTAAAGACACCAACGGACGGAATCTATGGAAGCGCGACCGAATCGGCGGTGAAAAAACTTCAAAAGGATTATAACATTCCGGTTTCCGGAGCGATTGATGAACAAACTTTATCCATTCTTAACGATAAGAAAAAAGAGAAAGAACCTATTTTACCAAATCAAAAAACGGAAAAAGTAAAAAGTAAATCAACGGAAAATCTGATGACAGGTGCCCGGGGGAAACGAGTTGCAGAACTTCAAAACAAATTACTTCTTCACGGTTATTACCCGGGAAATTCCGATGGAATCTACGGGAAAGGAACGGAGCAGGCGGTGCTCAAACTTCAAAAAAGAAATAAACTTAAAGAAACGGGAAAAGCGGATAGTGATGTGTGGGAAAAGTTGGAGCAAAGTCCTCAATTTGGAGGGAAATACAAAAAAGTGGTTCATATGACATCTACGGCATATACACCGCTTGACGGAGGCGGCACGGGTATGACCGCAATGGGAAATTATGCGGGGAAAGGTCATGCGGCGGTGGATCCGGAGGTCATTCCGTTGGGAAGCATTGTTTATATAGAGGGATACGGCTATGCCATTTGTGATGACATTGGAGGAGCCATTCAAGGAAATATCATAGATGTAGGGGTAGATACACTGGAGCAGGCTTATCAATGGGGATTTAAGGAGAACGTGAAAGTGTATTTGGTTTCATAAATAAAATTTGACTGTGTGATTTTAAAATCACACAGTTTTCTTTTTCTTGCGGGACATAATTCGGTTTGTTAAAATAAATGAGATAAGAGAAACATAGGCATTCAATCAGGAGGAAGTATGGCGAAGCTGGCGGCAGTGATTTTGGCTGCAGGACAAGGAACACGAATGAAATCGGTTTTACCTAAAGTTTTGCATAAAGTGTGTGGAATACCGATGATAGAGCAGGTTATTCGTACTGTAAAGGATGCGGGATATGAAAAATGTATTGCCGTTACCGGATTCAAAGAAAAATACGTCAGAACATGTCTAGCGGATAAAAATATTACCTTTGTTCATCAGGAAGAACAATTAGGAACGGCGCATGCCGTGATGCAGGCGGTGCCGGAATTTGAAAATGACCCGGACGGATATGTCCTTGTTGTTTGCGGAGACACACCGCTTCTTAGAGAATCTACGATAAAAAAATTGACAGACACTTGTAAAAATAATGATGCAGCCGCTTCTGTCCTGACGGCGGTACTGGAAAATCCTTTCGGTTACGGTCGTATTATCCGTGACGGAGAGGGGCATATGATCTCCGTTGTAGAACAAAAAGACGGAACGGATGAGCAATTGGCGATTCATGAAATCAATACAGGAACGTATGTATTTAAAATCAAAGAATTGCTGCCGGCATTACGGTTGATAGATAATAAAAATGCACAAGGCGAGTATTATCTGACCGATGTTTTTGAAAAATTAATTAAAAACGGAAAAAAAGTGATTCCGGTTGAAGCTGATGATGCGGACGAAACGATGGGGGTCAATTCACGTATCCAACTGGCGCAGGCGGATAAAATTCTTCGTTATCGAAAGACGGAAGAACTGATGGCGGCAGGGGTAACAATGATTGATCCGGAGCATACATATGTTGAGCAAAATGTACAAATCGGCAGTGATACAGTCCTATATCCCGGTTGTATTTTGCAGGGAGAAACGGTGATAGGACAAAATTGCGTCATCGGACCGGATACACAGCTGACAGATGTGATTTGCGGAAACAGGAACTGTTTGAATCGTGTTTATGCCCATGAATGCAAACTGGGAAATGATAATGAAATCGGTCCGTTTGTTCACTTGCGTCCGGATACGGAGATTCATGACCATGTAAAGATAGGAAATTTTGTAGAAGTTAAAAACTCTGTTGTTGATGACGGAACGAAACTGCCGCATCTTATCTATTGCGGGGATTCCGATTTAGGGAAAAATGTGAATTTCGGGTGCGGGACGGTGACAGTCAATTTTGACGGCAAAGAAAAGCACAGATGCGTTATCAAAGAGCATGCTTTCATCGGGTGTAATACGAATCTGGTAGCTCCCGTGCATATCGGAGAAAAGGCGTTTACCGCAGCGGGGTCGACGATTACGAAAGATGTACCTGCCGAAGCCTTGGCGATAGGAAGATCCAAGCAGGTGAATATTGAGAATTGGGTCAAAAAAGATACGTATAAAGAATAATGCATATGCAATTTACAAATTAAACTGGTAAAACATCATGAATGAGGTATATAATAAAAAGAAACACTTCATAATGATTGGTATAGGGGGAAGTCTTATCATAGTCCCGGAAGGGAAGAAAAGGAGCGCATTATAAATGGATATGGAAGGCACGTCTAAGCTGAAAATTTTTACAGGGACGGCACATCCGGCACTGGCAAAAGAAATTTCAGATTATATCGGAGTTCCGTTGGGGAAATCTTTGTGCGGCAGATTTAATAATGGAGAAATTCAAGTCATGATTAATGAAAGCGTCCGCGGAAAGGATTGCTTTATTATTCAGCCGACAGGCGCGCCTGTAAATGACAATCTCATGGAGATGCTTATTATGGTGGATGCACTTAAAAGAGCATCAGCCCGTCATATTACTGTCGTAGTACCTTACTATGGATATGCCAGACAAGATCGGAAAACCAGAGGAAGAGAACCGATCAGCTCCAAACTGGTGGCTGATCTCCTTTCCGCAGCCGGAGTGACCCGGGTTGTAACGATGGATCTCCATGCCGGACAAATCCAAGGCTTTTTTGATGTTCCTGTCGACCATTTGGCGTCGGCAGCGTTATTATCCGAATATATCAAGTCAAAGAATTTGGAGAATTTAACCATTGTGTCTCCCGACTTGGGCGGTGTCAACAGAGCAAGAGATTTAGCTGACCGTGTAGGAGCACCTATTGCTATTATTGAAAAACGACGTCCTGAACCTGGAGTGGCGAAAGTGATGAATATCATCGGTGACGTGAAAGGGAGAAACTGCTTTATTGTAGATGACATCGTAGATACCGCAGGCTCGCTTTGTGAAGGGGCTAAAGCACTGGCGAACGCAGGAGCGGTGGGCGTGTATGCCGCCGTTTGCCATCCTGTCCTGACCGACCCGGCTACAGAACGTATCAAAAATTCAAATATCAATGAATTGGTTGTAACAAATTCATTACCGATTGAAAAAGAAAAAGTACAAGATAAATTAACGGTACTGTCGGTGGCGCCGCTTTTAGGAGAGGCTATTATCCGCATCTTCCATGATGCATCGGTAAGTGCCTTGTTTGATAAATGAAACTGATTGCAGGTCTCGGAAATCCGGGAGAGAAATATGCACACACCCGGCACAATATGGGGTTTGATGTCATTGATGAGTTGGCTCGTCGTTGGTCTATGCAAAACCGGAAAACGGAAATGCAGGCCGAAATAATATCCGGAATCAAATTCGGTGAGAAAATATGGTTGGTAAAACCGTTGACCTATATGAACTTAAGCGGTGATGCAGTAAGCGCCATTGCCGGATATTATAAAATTGCTACGGACGATATTTATATCATTTGTGATGACTTGGATCTGCCGCCGGGAAAAATAAGGATCAGAAAAAAGGGCTCGGCAGGGGGGCATAATGGAATCAAATCGCTGATTTCCTGTCTGCACACGGAAGAGTTTGTCCGTTTTCGTATCGGAGTAGGACATCCGAAGGACGGACATACTGTAATTGATCATGTACTCAGTCGTCCTTATGGAGAAGACATAGCATTGATTGAAGCGGCAAAAAAATATACGGCCGATTCCATTGAATGTGCATTGGAAACAACCGTTGACAGGGCAATGAACCTTTTTAATCCGAAAAAAGAAAAGAAGAGCTGAAAGGCTCTTTTTTTGTGGAATATTATGATTGATGATAAAATAAAAAGCAGAAAAAGAAATTCTGAACAGGAGATATAAAATGAGCGGAAAATTGATTGTGCTCGAAGGAATAGATGGGAGCGGGAAAGCAACCCAGTCGAATATTTTAAGAGAAAAAATTGAAAAATCAGGGAAGAAAGTAATGCATGTATCTTTTCCTGACTATGAAAGTCCGTCCTCCGCTTTGGTGAAAATGTATTTACAGGGAGATTTCGGAAAAAATCCCGGCGAAGTGAATCCTTATGCAGCTTCTTTGTTTTATGCCTTAGATCGGTTTGCATCTTACCATACCTGTTGGAAATCATTTTATAAAGAGGGCGGCATTGTTATTGCTGACCGGTATACGACAAGCAATATGGTTCATCAGATGACAAAGTATGATGAAAAAGAAAAGCGTGAGGAATTTTTAAATTGGCTTGATGAAACGGAGTATAAAAAATTGGAATTACCTCGTCCGGACAGGGTCATTTTATTGGATGTCCCTCTTGCAGTTTCTAAAGAATTGGTGCGAGAAAGAGCCGGTAGAGGAGGTTCTATGGATATTCATGAGCAGCACTTGGAATATTTGGAGAAATGTTACTCTGCGTACCAGACACTATGTGAAAAATATGGGTGGCAAAGAATTTCGTGTGTTTACGGAAAGCGGATGCGAAGTGTAGAAGAAGTTTCTTCTGAAATATTTGAAAGGGTTGCCTGCATTTTATGAGACACAACTTCTTTAGTTGATTGATTTTATTTTATGATTTGCTATAATAAGTAAGTCAATCAGGTATATCTTCAGGGCAGGGTGCAAATCCCGACCGGTGGTGAAAGGTTTTCCTTAAGCCCACGAGCCGTAAGGCTGATTTTGGTGTGAATCCAAAGCCGACAGTACAGTCTGGATGAGAGAAGAACCGTGTTTTTGTGCGTGCTGCTCTTACCTCCCTGAAGCGGGAGGTTTTTTTATGCGCATGGATGATGACAGGAAATTTATGGCCCGTGCTCTCGAATTGGCAACACAGGGGGCAGGACACACCAGACCGAATCCTTTAGTGGGTGCTGTTCTTGTAAAAGACGGAACAATTATAGGAGAAGGGTGGCATAAACAATTTGGAGATGTTCACGCGGAAGTGAATGCTTTTGCCGGCTGTAAAGAAGATACAGCGGGAGGAACACTCTATGTGACACTCGAGCCTTGTTGCCATTACGGGAAAACACCGCCATGTACCAACTTGATTATTTCCAAAGACGTTGAGCGTGTTGTCATTGCCATGACGGATCCGAATCCGTTGGTAGCAGGGAAAGGGATTCGTGCTCTTCGTGAGGCGGAGATCTTCGTGACGACCGGGGTCATGGAAAAAGAGGCACAAAGGCTGAATGAAATATATGTAAAATTTATTACTCGGAAAAAACCGTTCGTACTTTATAAAGCGGCTCTTTCTTTAGATGGAAAAACTGCTTGCCATACAGGAGAGTCCCGGTGGATTTCATCAGAAACATCAAGAGAGGAAACACATGCACTCCGCGGTATTTATTCGGCGATCATGGCGGGAGCGGGAACGATTAAGGCAGATAATCCCTTACTCACTGCAAGAACGGAAGGATTGGCGGATCCGGTAAGAATTATTGTAGACGGAAGACTATCCTGTTCACCGGATGCCAATGTATTTCAAAATCCCGGGCGTGTCATTATACTGACAACGACAGAAGCTGATCCGCAAAAGATAAAAACTTTTGAAGAAATCGGAGCGGAAATTATCTGTGCGGATAGCGATGAAGCGGGGAAAGTCGATTTAGAGGCTGCCATGACGGGACTTGCGGTAAAAGGAATAGACAGTATTTTGCTGGAAGGCGGTTCGGAAACGGCCGCTGCCGCATTTGAGGCGGGAATTGTAGATAAAATCAGGTTCTATCTGGCGCCTGTCATCATCGGAGGAATAGATGCACCCGGAGCGATTGGAGGGATTGGCGCGGATAGGGTTTCCGCAGCAGTTCCGTTGGAAAATATCCGTACAGAACGATCAGGGGCGGATTTAGTTGTAGAAGCTTATGTAAAAAAAGGAAAAACTTATACAAAGAGAGAAAAATAGGATCTGATGAAAATGACAGTCCTGCTGACAGGCGCGATCCAGCGGGAGAGCAAAAGTGATTTCGTGCAGTGAAAAAGGAAAAAGAGGAATATGTTTACAGGGATAGTGGAAGAAATAGGAACTATTGAAAAAATAATTTACGCATCCCGATCCTGTATGTTGACTATCCGGTGCAGAAAAGTATTGGAAGGAACACAGGTGGGGGACAGTATAGCTGTCAACGGAGCCTGTCTGACTGTAACCGAATTGACTGCAACCTCTTTTTTGTGTGATGTAACGCCTGAAACAATGAAGAGAACCGCATTTTCGCTTTTTAAAGCGGGAACACAGGTCAATTTGGAAAGGGCCTTGCGTCTTTGTGATCGTCTTGGAGGGCATATTATGCTTGGTCATGTAGACAGCACGGGAAAAATTCTTTCTATCTATAGAGAGGAAAATGCGTTGAATATATCGGTCGAAGCGGAAGCCCGTTTTGAGAAATATATGTTAGAAAAAGGGTCTGTCGCCATTGACGGAGTGAGTTTGACAATAGCGAAAAAAAAAGGAGCAGCTTTTACCGTTTCTTTAATTCCCCATACCGGGAAAATGACAGGTTTGCTGTCAAAAAAAACGGGAGATCCGGTCAATTTGGAATATGATTACCTGGGAAAATATGTAGAGCAATTTGTAAAAGAGAAGCCTGAAAAAGGTTTGACTATAGAAAAATTAAAAACACTGCATTTAGGAGGAAACTATGGAATTTAAGTTTGACCCGATTGAAGAAGTGATTGAAGAAATCAAAAATGGGCATATTGTCATTATTCAGGATCCCGAATCGCGTGAAAATGAAGGTGATTACATATGTGCCGCCGAATTTGCCACACCTGAAAATATTAACCGCATGGCATCGGAAGCAAGAGGATTGATCTGTATGCCTATGGCGGAAGAAGTGGCAGAGCAATTATTTCTTGCCCCTATGGTACGGCAAAATACAGAAAGTAATGAAACGGCTTTTCTGACATCCATTGACTATAAAGAAGCGGGGACAGGTATTTCTGCCAAGGCCCGGTCAATGACGGCCATGGCTGTTGTCAAAGAGGGGATAAAGCCGGAAGATTTTAAAAGGCCGGGTCATATGTTTCCTTTGAAAGCCAAGCCGTGGGGGGTTCTTGAAAGAGAAGGACATACAGAAGCGACGGTCGACCTTGTCAGGTTGGCAGGACTGAAGCCTGTGGGGCTTTGCTGCGAAATTATGGATAGAGATGGTGACATGTCAAGAAAAGACAGTCTGTTTGCCTTAGCCAAAGAAAAAAATCTAAAAATCGGCAGTATCCGGGACTTAGTGGAGTATCGCAAAAAACATGAGAAACTGATCAAAAGGGTTTCAGAGGCCAGAATGCCTACTAAATATGGAGAGTTCCGTATTTATGGATACGTGAACTTAATCAATCATGAACATCATGTAGCCCTTGCTATGGGAGATGTATCTGACGGCAAGCCCGTTCTTTGCCGCATTCATTCGGAATGCCTGACCGGAGATTGTTTCGGATCACTTCGTTGTGATTGCGGACAGCAGCTGGATGTGGCGATGAAAAAAGTTGCCAAAGAAGGACGAGGTGTGCTTGTGTATCTGCGGCAGGAAGGAAGAGGAATCGGGCTGATTAATAAGCTTAAAGCATACAAATTGCAGGATGAAGGGTATGATACGGTAGATGCCAATTTAAAACTGGGATTTGCCGCCGATCTCAGAGAATATATGACAGGAGCGCAGATTCTCCATGACCTTGGGGCGGACCGGATTCGGATTCTGACAAATAATCCGCAAAAGATAGGTGATGTCAGTGAGTATGGAATCACCATTGAAGAACGTCTTCCGATTGAAATGGATCCGACGGAAGAAGATGAATTTTATTTAAAAACAAAGCAGGACAAAATGGGGCACATGCTTCATATGTATAAGTAAAAGGAGGATACTATGAATATTATTTCAGGTTTGTATAATGAAAATAAAGTCAAAGTAGGAATCGTAGCTTCCCGTTTTAATGAAATTATTACATCGAAATTGATTGACGGGGCCGCTGACGGATTATCACGCCACGGTGTGGATTTGGATACGGTAGATTTGGCATGGGTACCCGGTGCCTTTGAAGTCCCGGTGACAGCAAAAAAAATGGCGGAAAGCGGGAAATATGATGCAATCATTTGTCTGGGTGCGGTCATTCGGGGGGAAACGGACCACTACGATCATGTAGCCACTGAAGTAACCAAAGGCATTTCCCAAGTGGCACTTTCAGCGGGAATCCCCGTGCTTTACGGAATTTTGACAACGGATACGGTAGAACAGGCTTTGAACCGTGCCGGACTTAAGTCGGGAAATAAAGGATTTGAATGTGCTTTAGCGGCTCTGGAATTAACCTCCCTTTTTAATAAGATAAAAAAATAAGATAGAAGAAATATGCTCGGATGTAAGGGCAGATTTTTTATATATGCCGATTATTCCATAGACATGTGATAAAATTGATACATAAATATGACGCAAGGAGTTTATCATGAATAATAAAGAAGAAAAATTTTTCAAAAGTCTTTCCCTGTTTTGCGGAGAAGGAAATAAAGCAGGCATTATTTTTACCAAAATGAGCCGGGGAGACATAGATGAAGAAGCAGCAGGAGCAGAAATCCATAGAATAAAAAAGAAGATGCGTAACTCCATGAATTTGCTTTTTGAAAAGGTATATAAAGTCTATAAAAAACCGGCAGAAATTGATTTTGCAAAAACATTTCTTCTGAAAATTTATGGTGTTGTAAACGGAATGGATGAAATAGCGATTCAATTATCCGTCTTCTCTATGGGAGAACGGCCGGCAAATTTTGCAAAAATGACGGAATTGCTCACAAATTCACTGGAAGAAATACAAAAAATTGTAAACTACACATCGGATATATCAGCCAATTATATGAAAATGGAAGCACGGTGCCGGAAAATTTATGCATTTGAAGAACGAGGAGATAAAATTTATAAAGAGATGCTCAGTACTCTTTTTATAGGAGAACATGAGCCGGTGTATATCATATATTGGAAAGATATTTTATCGGAAACAGAAAAAATGCTGGATGACTCTGCAGGATCAATATCTTTATTACAGCGCCTTTTTATTCGTGAGTGAATAAAAAATACTGAAGAAATAAAAAAGATACCGTATCGGTATTTTTAGATATTGTATTTTCTCTATCTTTTGTGTATAATGTAGTTACATGGAGGAAATGCCATGGCTATGAATGCCATTCATAGAACCTGATTGATGATTATTTCCCTGATTATCAATTTGGTTGCAGATATTTCCACACTCCTCAATGGATATTCTGCACGAAAAAAGCGGTATATGCCGCTTTTTTTGTTGCCCTGATTGGAGAAATGGTGATACTATAAGTAACATAACAGGTGTAACTGAAAATAAGGAGCGATACGTATGGAACGTAATTATAAATGGCGGGACGGTAAAGAACTTCAGGTCAGTGATAAAACTTTAATCATGGGTGTTCTGAATGTAACGCCCGATTCATTTTCTGACGGAGGCCGGTGGAATACAGAGGAATCGGCAGTGGCACATGCCCATGATATGATAGGGCAAGGAGCGGATATCATTGATGTGGGGGCGGAATCGACACGTCCCGGGCATCAGCCGATGACGGCAGAGGAGGAAATAGAGCGGTTAAAGAAATTTCTTCCTGCCATATTAGAAAAAAGCACGGTCCCTGTTTCTTTGGATACATATCACTGGAAAACGGCGGAATATGCTTTGCGTCAAGGAATACACATCGGAAACGATATATGGGGTCTGCAATATGATAAGGGGGAAATGGCCCAAGTTTTCTCCGGTTATGACATTCCTGTGATCCTCATGCATAATCAAGACGGCACGAATTACAACCGTGATATCATAGAAACTATGAAAATGTTTTTGGAAAGAACGGTAGAATTGGCATTGCAGGCAGACATTAAAGAAAAAAATATCATTCTGGACCCGGGCATTGGATTTGGGAAAGACAGTAATCAAAACTTGGAAGTACTCCGTCGTCTTGATGAATTGACAAAACATTTTCCGTATCCCTGGCTTTTAGGTGTGAGCCGTAAACGTTTTATCGGTGATATTTTGGAAGTACCGGCGTCTGAAAGAGATGAGGGGACGGGGGCGGTTGATTTATGGGGCGTGACCAAAGGCTGTTCCATTCTCCGTGTACATAATGTAGAGATGGCCGTCCGCTTGTCTAAAGTTTGGGATGTTTTGAAAAATAATATCATTCTGTAAGTTTCAGGAGTGTAGGATTTTTGAGGAAAAATATGGATACGATTTTATTAAAAGGTATGATTTTTTACGGCTATCATGGGGCGGATAAAGAGGAAAACGTTTTAGGCCAACGCTTTGTCATAGATGTCAAAATGTCATTGAATTTGGCAAAACCGGGTAAAACGGATGCCCTTGGGGATTCCGTCAATTATGCGGATGTATTTGCCTGTGTAAAAGTGATCGCGGAAGGGAAGCCTTGCCGGCTTTTGGAGCATGTGGCGGCTCTTATTAATGAAAAAATTATGGAAAGGTATCCCGCTATAGATGAAGTATCGACAACAGTGCATAAACCGGGAGCACCGATACCCGGGATTTTGGAAGATGTGGCGGTGACACTGAATAAAAAAAGATGATATATATCATTTCAATGGGCTCCAACTTGGGGGAATCGGAAAAAATTATGAAGGATGCCCTGAAGGTATTGGAGAAATCTCCTTTCTGGGAAACGGTGAAAAAATCTTCTTTTTACAGAACCCGACCTTGGGGTAAAAAGGATCAGCCGGATTTTTTGAATGCTGTCATTGCCGTTGAATGGGATGATACACCTGAAGCACTGCTGTGTTTTTTGCAGAAAGTAGAAATCCGGTTCGGACGCACCAGAGAGATACATTGGGGACCAAGAACACTTGATTTGGACTTAATTTATGGAGATGGGATAGAAAAAAATACAAAGTTTTTAACATTGCCGCATCCTTTTTTTTGGGATCGGCCTTTTGTGCTGGTTCCTTTGGAAGAAATTTTCCCGCAATTTGTTTTTAAAAAGCAAAAAATTCATGACCGGATTAAAGAATTGCAGGGATACAATGAGGTTTCAAAAGAAATTATTCCACGGAAAGGCGGACTGTGATGGAAGAAAGACAAGCGATTGCCAATATACAGACCACCGCTTCAGTATCTGATTTAATCGAACGGACCGATAGAAAGCCTTTTATGTTTGATGAAAAAGCGGGAGAGGATTTTGTTCACTTTATAAAAAAACAGAAAGAAATGGACAAGATAACCGGGGTATTGGAAAACGGGAAAACCGTCATGATTTCCGGTGCCGGTGATTCTCAGAAGCCGTTACTGGCGGCGATGGCGTCTAAACCGGATAAACCGATGCTTGTTCTTGTCCCCGGACAGAAAGATATTATCCGATGGGAGCAGGATTTGCACTTTTTTGCCCCACAATTACAAATCTATTCATTTCCCGTCGTAGAGGGAACGGATTTTAAAGTCACGTTTTCAGGCACCGAACGTTTGAGAGAGCGTATGCGTAGTCTCGGTCGATGGGTGGGCGGAAAACCGGCCGTCGTAATAGCGACGGTTATAGAAGCGGCACAAAAAATTATTGCCCCATCCTGTCTTGAAAAAGGAGGGATGTCTTTATCCGTAGGAGAAGAAGTAGAAAGAGAGAAATTACTGTCGGATCTTGTGGCGCGTGGCTATGAACGGGTGGACCAGGTGGAACGGTGCGGGCACTTTTCTGTGCGGGGAGATATTGTTGATATCTTTGCCATCAGTGAAAAACATCCGGTGAGAGCGGAATTTTTTGGCGATGAAATTGACAGTATCCGTTTGTTTGATGAGGATACCCAGCGTTCTTTCGAGAATCTGGAAACTTTTTCATTTTTACCTGTCCGCATGGAAGGAACTGCCAATGCGTCACTTTTGTCATATCTGAAAAACGGAATATTGATTTATGATGAACCGCAGAGAGGAAAAGAAGCATTAGAAAAGTATTTCCGCGAAGAGGCGGCAAATAGGAAAAAAGCATTCTCCTGGGATGAACTGACTGCGTTTTCCCGTAAAAAGAAAGAAAGCCATAATAAAATTCTATTATTTTCCTTCTTAAAAAGAGAGATTGACGGGATAAAAACAGAAGAGAGCGCAAGCTGGGAAGGGCGGACAACGGTCAATTACCAGCGGCAAATCGGTCTTTTCATGAATGAGCTTTCCCGGTTGCTTGAGGAAAACTGGAAAGTGGCGATTTTGACACCCCGTTTTTCAGAAAGGAAAGAGATAGAAAATTATCTGGCAGATTATCATATCTCCACTTCGAACCGGCTGAAAGAAGGAGCAGTAACACTTTTTAATCATATTCTTTCCGGAGGGTTTGAACTGCCCTCATTGAAAACAGCCTGGATAGCAGCAGGAGATATACTGGGGAAACAAAAGGTCCGCCGTTATAAAGCGGGCGAAAAAGGAAAACAAATCCGCTATTTTTCCGATTTACAGATAGGCGATTATGTGGTTCAGAGGGTTCATGGCATCGGAAAATATACCGGACTTAACACGATTGAGCTGGATGGTATTCACCGTGATTATATTACCATCCAATATGCGGGGTCCGACAAATTGTATTTACCGATGGAGCAAATCGCTACATTGGAAAAATATATCGGGCCGGAAGGTCAGACGCCGGCGCTTCACCGCATGGGAGGTGCCCAGTGGGACAAAGTACGGAGTAAAGTAAAAAAATCTATTGAGGAACTGGCAGAAAAATTATTAAAAGTCTATGCCGACAGAGAAATTGCGGAGGGAATTGCATTCTTCCCTGATACATCGGAACAAAGAGAATTTGAAGATACATTTCCTTTTGTGGAAACGGATGATCAGATAGAGGCGATCGAGACGGTCAAGCGGGCAATGGAGCGGCCGAGACCGATGGATATGCTTGTCTGCGGAGATGTAGGATTCGGAAAAACGGAAGTGGCGATGCGGGCGGTGTTTAAGTGCGTTATGAGCGGATACCAGGCGATGGTTCTTTGTCCGACCACCGTTCTTTCGAGTCAGCATTATAAGACATTTACGGACCGCATGGATTCTTTCGGAGTGAATACGGCGATTTTAAACCGCTTTACTACAGCGAAAGAGAAGAAAGAAATTTTAGAAAAGCTGGCCAGTGGAGAGCTGGATGTCGTTATAGGGACACATGCGGTCTTATCTGAAAGGATTAAATGCCGGCGCTTGGGATTGCTCGTTGTAGATGAGGAACAGCGTTTCGGAGTTATGCAGAAGGAAAAATGGAAATCCTGGTCTGAGGGATTGGATGTATTGACGCTTTCGGCGACACCCATACCAAGAACTTTGCATATGAGTCTTACCGGGGTACGCGATATGGTGACCATGACACAACCTCCGTCCAATCGCCATGCCATACAAACTTATGTAACAGAATATAATGATGAAATTGTAAAAGATGCAATAGCCAGAGAAAAAGCAAGAGGGGGGCAAACTTATTTCATTTATAACCGCATCGAAAGTATCGGAGCAATGGAAAAGCATTTAAGAAATATTCTTCCTGATGATGTAACTATTGCTGTTGCCTATGGGCGGATGGAAGGAAAGAAACTTGAACAGGTCATGGTAGATTTTTATGAAAAGCGCTATGATATTTTGCTGTGTACGACTTTAATTGAAAATGGAGTCGACCAGCCCAATGCGAATACGATGCTTGTCTATGATGCAGATAAATTGGGGTTGTCCCAAATTTACCAAATGAGGGGAAGAGTCGGAAGATCGGAGAAAATAGCCAGAGCCTGGTTTTTCTACCGGCAAGGGAAAGTGCTTTCTGAAGTAGCGGAAAAACGGTTAAATACGATTCGGGAGTTTACAGAACTGGGAAGCGGGTTTAAAATTGCTATGCGTGACCTGGAAATCCGAGGCGCAGGAAATCTTTTGGGGGCGCAGCAACATGGAAATATAGCAGGTGTGGGATTTGCCACGTATTGTAATATGCTGGAAGATGCTGTATATCGTCTTCGCACAGAAAAAGAACACCGACCTGCCCGCCAAAAGTTGCCGGAAACAACGGTAGAACTTCGGCAGGACGCATACCTGGATGAAACATATATTGCCGGAGAAGAACAAAAAATGGAGATTTACCGGCGAATGGCGGTTGTGGAAACGGAAGAAGAACTAACTGACCTTATTGATGAAGTTATAGACCGTTTTGGCAGTCCTACGCCGCCGGCAGAACGATTATTTATGGCGGCACGTATTCGTACTGCCGCAAGAAGATTAGGAATAGGAAGCATTATAGATGAGGGTCAAACAATGCTGATTACATGGGCGGATGAAGAACCCATGCATCATTGGAATATTAATTTGCTTCCTCGGGCGTATATGTCCAAGCTGCATTTTTTGCCAGGTTCGCCTGCCCGTGTTAGAATACAAAAAGCCGAAATTTCAGGGAATATCGTGAAATGGATGGCTGATTTTATAGAAGAAATAATAAAAGAAATACATTCAGGAGAAAAACGTGCGTAAAAATTCATTTATACAGGGCGCTCTGATACTGACGCTGGCAGGGATTATTGTGAAATTTATAGGAGCCTTCAGCCGTATTTATCTGTCCCGTTTGCTCGGCGGAGAGGGCATAGGATTGTACCAGATGGCATATCCGATTTATATGCTTTGTCTGTCTGTTTCGTCAGCCGGATTGCCTGTTGCTATTTCCATCATGGTGGCAGAGCGAAATGCACTCAATGATTATTGGGGCGGTCAGAAAGTTTTCCGCATATCTATGACCGCACTGACACTGACAGGGATTTTTTTCAGCGGACTCCTATATTTCGGGGCACAGTGGCTCATTGATTCCAATATCGTGACCGACGAAAGAGCTTACTGGTCACTTGTGGCACTTTCACCGGCAGTTTTGGGAGCTACATTACTGGCTTCACTCAGAGGTTATTTTCAGGGACTGCAAATGATGACGCCTACAGCAGTTTCCCAGATTATAGAACAGTTGGTCCGAGTTGTGACTATGATTGCCTTGGCGGTCATGCTAATGCCCTATGGGCTTGAATATGGAGCGGCAGGGGCCACTTTCGGTGCTGCGCCGGGCGCATTTATAGGCATATTTGTACTCATCATTTTCTTTTTTATGACAAAAAGCTGGAGAAAAGAATTGGCTTCCCGGCAAGACAAAGACATTAAACCGCTGGGAAGTCTGTTCATTTTGAAAAGACTGATGGTGCTTGCCGTTCCCGTATCTTTAGCGAATATTATGCTTCCTGTCGTTTCCAGTATTGATTTACTGATTGTACCCCGCAGATTGGCTGTGGCAGGATTTTCGGTAGAAGAGTCGACGACATTGTTCGGCTATCTGACCGGAATGGCTACGGCTTTGGTGAATATGCCTACCATAGTGACGGCGTCCTTAGCGGCGAGCCTTGTTCCCGTCATTTCAGAAGCGGTGGCACAAAAAAAAGAGGGAGCCGTTTTATCCCGGACAGACACGGCTATGCGTTTGGCAAATTTAATTACGATCCCATCTTTTGTAGGGATGTGTGTCATTGCAACACCCATTTCCACAATGCTGTATGCGATTCCCGATGCAGGAGACTGCATCGCTGTTATGAGTTTCGGTGTATTTCTTTTAGGTGTACAGCAAGTCACGACGGGAGTGCTTCAGGGGATGGGGAAAACGGCGATTCCGTTTTTGAATATGGTGGCGAGTGCCTGCATTAAAGTAATACTTTCTTGGAACTTAACAGCTCTTCCCTCTTGGGGGGTTTTAGGAGCAGCTTGGGCAACAAATGCGGATTTCGGAGTGGCCGCTTTACTCAATTTGTATTTTCTATATAAACATAAGAAATATATGATGGATATTACACATACATGCAAGCTTTTTGCCGCAGCCGGTATTATGGGCGCTGTTGTTTTGGCTGTTTATCGTGGTGTCGTCACGGTATTTCATAGTAATACACCGGCAACGCTTGCGGCTATTCTTGTTGGCGGGCTTGTTTACATGATTGCGGTTATAGGTATTCGTGCAGTCACAAGTGAGGACGTTAAGCGGATTCCGAAAGTCGGGTTAAAATTAGCTTCGGCTATTGATAAAATTCACGGAAGAAAATGATAAATAAAAGCAACATGTTTTAAGGGGACCTTGAAATATGTTGCTTTTTTCGTGGAATGGCAGATAGGCTTAGAAAATAGACAATGGTTAAATATATACATTAAAAATAGTAGTGCCGTGCGGATCAATCCTTTTGTCATATAAGTAAGAATAGAATCGCTGTTTGTTGTGATTGAAAAATTAAATCAAAACCAAGCCATTAAATAGAAGACACAGGCCAAAGAGGTTTACTTTTATAAAAAACAAAAAACTGAATAATAGGTAAGAGGAGAAAAGTAAATTGCCTGGAAAAACAGGAATGATTCTAAAAACATCATATTGCCGTAAAATCATAAAGTATCAGGTGATGAATCTATTCGGGAGAATATAAAATGACGAAAGGAATGGAAAGGATATGCTTATCTCTTTACTTTGAGGAGTGAGGAAACGCGTGGAAATTCGCATGCGAAACCGGCTAAAAAGGTGAAACGAAAAGGAAAAAACAGGAAATATCTGCTGTTTAAGCATTAAAACGCTTGCCAAGACCGCTTTTAGCGTGTATAATTCAGAAGAAAGTTAGTTCTGACGGGATTCATGCCCTGTAGCTATGCCTTGAAAGAATATTGCCGGTCAGGCAAAACAGGAAATAGTCTGGGGTGTGAAAGTGAAGGATTCTTTCTTTTTAGACAAGTCCGTGTCTTGCAAGAAAAAGGAATCCGGTTAAAACTTTCGTTACATTCATTTTGTGGTTAAATCCAATGAGAGGTCTTCTTTTAAAGAAACTTCTAAAGAAAGCGGAAATCTGCGGTTATCTTGCCTCCTTAGGCACGGAAACAATTGCGGAGAGAATTTAAGACAAAAGGAATGTGATCGTATTCTTCAGAACTAAAGCGGAATTCCCGCAAAGTTATTAAAGGAGGATGTTTAGTTATGAACAAGACAGAACTCATCGGGGCAGTAGCTCAAGAAGCGGAAATGACAAAGAAAGACGCTGAAAAAGCAGTCAAAGCAGTCATTGATGTTGTTTCCAAAACACTTGAAAAAGGTGAAAAAGTTCAGCTGATCGGTTTCGGTACTTTTGAAGTTCGCCAGCGTAAAGCTCGTGAAGGTCATAACCCGGCAACACAGAAAGCTATTAAGATTCCGGCTTCCAAGAGCCCGGCATGGCGTGTTTCCAAGCAGCTGAAAGAAAGAGTAAATGCAAAAAAAGCTGCTAAAAAAGCCGGCAAAAAATAATTATCAGTCGATTTGACTATCAAAGAGCTGTATCGAAAGCGCCGCAATCTCGTTTCCGATACAGCTCTTTTTTGCGTGCATTATTAAGAAAACGGCACTCTATGATATAATGAGCAAAAATAAGAAAAAAGGGGTATATCCATGATTGTGAAAAAAGCCCGGAGATTTTTCATATTAACAGCCAGCATAGGAACCGGTCATAGTCAGGCTGCCAGAGCGATTGCAGAATCTATTAAAGAACTGCACCCGGAAGACTCTGTAAGAGTTTTAGACTTTGTTTCCCGCGATTCATTGTCAGTAGATCAGATGATAAAAAAGACATATCTGGAAATGATAAAAATTATTCCTGATATATATGATCATTTATATAGCAACTCACAAAAGGGAGGGTTTGGAAAAACCTCCCAAAAACTTCTTTCTCTGAGTTTTAAGCGGAGAATGAAAAGATTAATCCGGGTATTGCAGCCGGATGCACTGGTTTTTACACATCCTTTTCCTGCGGGAGCAGCCGATCTTTTAAAAAAAGACGGAGAAACAGACGTTCCTTTGATAGGCGTGATTACCGACTTTGATGTACATCAGCTATGGATTAATCGCCATATGGATGCCTATTGTGTGGCAACGGCTGAAATGGCAAGAGAGCTCGTAGATTATGGGGTTTTATCAAAACGGATTTATGCGACGGGTATACCTGTGAGAAAATCTTTTTATGAAGAAAAAATAAAAAAACCGGCGCCGGAAAAAGGAACGGTTCTTGTGATGGGCGGAGGTCTTGGACTTGGCAGAATTACCGACGATTTAAAACGGATGGATGAAGTGGAAGAAATTTCCAAATTTATTGTTGTGACAGGGCAGAATATACGGCTTTATGAAGAAGTGGCTCTTTTATCGGAGGAGATGAGGCACCCGGTAGAACTTCACAGTTATACAAATAAAGTGGCACAGCTTATGGGGAGATCGGAAATATTAGTGACTAAGCCGGGAGCACTGACCTGCACGGAAGCTATGATTATGAAACGGCCGATGGTACTGGTAAACACCCTTCCCGGACAAGAAAGAGCCAATGCGACATTTCTAACTCATCTTGGCTGCGCGGATTGGGTAAAACGGGGGGAGTTGGCACATACAGTCCGGGAAATTTTGAAAAATCGGGATAAAAAAAGAAAAATGGAAGAAGCTTGTGGGGAATTTCATCCGGAAAGTGCAAAAAAAATAGTCCATATTATAGACGATATACTGGCAGAGAATCATTCATCATGATAAGTTTATGCTGAGAGAAAAAATCAATTCAATATTTTAAATAAAAACGGAAAAGCAACGGAAATAAGTATAAACAGTTGCTTTTTTTATGTTATAGTTATATACTATAGACAGGTATTAAAAATACCATTAAAACTCGAGGAATAAAAAATCATTTTTCAGGAAAGAAGAAAGGGGTGAGGGATATGAAATATACGATGGCTGTGACTCTTGATGATATCATGTATGAATTGTATGTCATGGCGGCTTTCTGCATTGAAGGCTCTGAACTTTCAGTTCCTCATCGGGAAAACTTTAATTTCAATTGTGTATTATCCCGGTTTACGTCTTTCTTTAAAGGATTTATCGGTGCAGGAGGCTGGGGCATGAAAGCTCATAAGCCGTTAGGTGAGAGCCGGTATCACGGAAAAATGAATAAAAGAATCCATTTTAACAAATGGATGGTAAGCGGACTTTGTCCGATATAAAAAGCGTCTGGATGGAATACTTTCCATGCAGGATATTGATCGTAGCCGGTTCGGCGGTTCTATTGTCCATGGTGGATAATAAATTCAAAGGTTGCCGAAACCGTGCAAAAAATGCTTAAGCATTGGCAGTCAACTTTAATCACAGAAAACTTCTTGATTTGCCAGGCCTGCTTTAACAGCAGGAAGCCTGTCTATGACAGGTAAATCAATAGGAGAGTACTTTGGTACTTGAATCGGACGCCGAAAAGCGTCTTTTTTGATGGTAACTTAAGAGGGCAGAAAGAAAATGAGTATATACACAGATATTAAGAAAATCATATCGGTTACATTGCCGATATTGGTAGCCCAATTGTCTACGATGGGTGTAAATTTTATAAATACAATGATGTCAGGTCATGCAGGAACGGAAGATCTGGCGGGAGTGTCTGTAGGATCCGGACTGTTTTATCCGTTTGAGGCTGCGGCAATCGGTCTTTTAATGGCGGGAACTCCCATTATCGCCCAATTGCTCGGAAAAGGAGATAAAAAGTCGATTCCTTTTGTGGTGAGAACGGGATTATATATAGCAGCGATGATTTCGTTAGTTTTTATCGTGGCTTATGTGTTGTTTATCGACAGTGTGCTGGCAGGCATGGGGCTTGAAAATGATGTGAACCGTGTGGCCAAGTTTTACATCCTGTCAATGATTGTAGCGGTTGTGTTTATTTCTTTGATTATTCCTTTCCGCGCATTGACCGATACAGTGGGACGCACTACAACTTCCATGAAGCTGTTCATTTTGGCACTTCCTCTTACTGCGGTATTTAATTATTTATTTATTTTTGGAAATGGGGGATTTCCCCGTTTGGGCGGAATTGGAGCAGGTGTTTCTGCAGCAATCACTTATTTCATTATCTTATTGCTTTACCTGTATGTTCTTTTTCAGGATAAGCGGTTTATGGGGAAGGAGATTTTCTCTTCTTGGTCTGTGCGCAGTCCGGATTGGAAAGAGTATTTAAATGTAGGAATTCCGAGCGGATTATCCGTTTTCCTGGAAATGGGACTTTTCGGAGCCATTATTATTTTTATGGCGAGATTCGGTACGGAAACGTTAGCGGCGTATCAAATTGCGGATAATTTTGCAAATATGGCCTATATGGTACCGCTTTCCTGTTCTATGGCATTGACCATTCTTGTGGCGGAGGCGGTAGGCGGAAATCATCACGGGTTGGCCAAAAGATATGCGAAGGCGGGTATACTATTGTCAGTCGGATTTTCTGCTATAGAGGCGGCTTTAACAATGGCGTTTAAAGAGCATATCGGTATGATTTATACAGATCATGCGGAAGTGGTGCTTATCGCTTCACAATTTTTGATTTATGCTTCATGCTTCCAATTCTTTGATTCCGTAGCAGGACCTGTGCAAGGGATATTGAGAGGCTATAAAGATGCGAGAGTGCCTTTCCTTTTACTTCTGATTTCCTACTGGGCTGTATGTTTCCCTTTGTCATTGGTGTTTGATCATGTCATGGGGTTCGGAGCTGTTTCATATTGGATGGGAATTGTTGTCGCCGTAGGAGTTGCTTCCGTTTTATTGACCATGCGGCTTGTGAGATTGGAACATATTTCATTACAGGAATTGCTTCCGTTTTCCGGCCGGGCCAAAGAAGCCGGAGTATTTTGTCAGGCCGTGCTCAGGCAAGCCGATCTTTTTAAATCCGGCATGGTGATGAAAGCGGAACGGCAGAAAACGGCGGTTTTGCGGTATAGCCGCTCTATCGGCAGAAAAGATATTTATGTGCCTCAAAAATTAATCATTGAAATTTCAATGGATGTTCTTACTTTATTGCATCTGTATGCCGTAGGACATGCAAGAAAGTCTTATGTCCCATAGCGTAACTTTTAAATAAAAATCGGAGTCTTGAATGAAAGACTCCGATTTTTTGTCATTTTAAAAGAAATGTCTGCAATTCCGATGGCGAAGTGAATAAGAAATCAGCACCGGCTTCTTTGAGTTCTCTTTCATCTCCATAACCCCAGAGGACACCGGCAGAAGAAATATGATTGGCTTTTGCACCGCAAATATCGTAGTTTTTATCTCCCACCATGAGAGTAGAGAGAAGCTGTTCGTTATTTTCTGCTCCGATTGTATCCGTATTGTATAAGGCGGATAGAGTTTTTTTAATAATGGAAATTTTTTGGTCAAAAGCCGCCTTGTTTTTCAGTTCATCTTCCGGGTTGCTGCCGGAGATAACCTCAAAATAAGAAGTCAGATGAAATGTATCCAAAAGTGTCTCTACAAGAGGCCAAGGTTTACTGGAGGCCACTGCAAGAGCAGCATTTCTTTTTTTCAAGCTCTGCAGTAATTCTTGTATGCCCTCATAAGGAGCCGATTCGAATACACCTTGCGTGTCGTATTGTTCTCTAAATTTTTGAATAACAGAAGCGGTATCTTCTTTCGAGAGGTTATAGATTTTTTGCAATTGCACATTCAAGGGAGGCCCGATAAATGAGTGTAAAATATCCAAATTCCTTTCTTCTATACCTACAGAGGTAAGACCATACTGCATGGCTTTTATAATCCCCGGAGCGGACTCAAAAAGAGTTCCGTCCAGATCAAAAAGAACATAATTATATTTCATGGAAGCTCCTTTATAAACAATTATGTTTATTATAGCAGATCAGTTTGTTTTTTTACGTGATAAGAGAAAAAGGATAAAAATTGAAGTTTAAGAATCTTTTTGCTATTCTTAAAACAAATCATATGGTTATGGGAACGGTTTTATAGGGAGGCCTGTCATGTATACGGATGGAAAAGCTTGGATTGGAAATACCGATGAAGGTGAAAAAGTTTGCATTATCTCTAAAATGGTCAATCGACACGGATTGATAGCCGGTGCGACCGGAACGGGGAAAACGATTACTCTGAAAGTGATGGCGGAAACGTTCAGCGATATGGGGGTTCCCGTATTTATGGCCGATGTCAAAGGGGATATTGCGGGCATGATGAAAGCGGGAGCGGATAATGAAGACATGCAAAAACGGATTGCCCGATTTGGCCTTGCAGAAGCAGGATTTACTTATCATGGCTACCCTGTGACATTATGGGATATTTATGGAAAAAAGGGGATACAGCTCCGTACAACGGTTTCAGAAATGGGACCGGTACTTTTATCCCGCATTTTGGAACTGAATGATTTACAAACCGACATTTTATCCATTGTCTTTAAGATTGCGGATGATCATAAACTGCTGCTGGTGGATACGAAAGATTTGAAAGCCGTATTGAGTCGTATTGATGAACATCGAGGAGATTTTGAAGAACGGTATGGAAAAATGAGCACTGCTTCCATCAGTGCGATTATCCGGTCAATAGTAGCACTGGAAGTGGCCGGCGGAGATATTTTCTTCGGGGAACCGGCACTTAATATTTCCGACTGGTTCTCTTTGGGAGAAGGCGGCAGAGGGATGATTCATATCCTGGACAGTCAAAGTCTGATTCATAACGGAAAAATGTATTCCGCTTTCCTGCTGTGGATGCTTTCCGAATTATTTGAGACGCTTCCGGAAGTGGGGGATTTGTCAAAACCTAAAATGGTATTTTTCTTTGACGAGGCCCATTTATTGTTTGATGAGGCGTCCAAGCAGTTTTTGAATAAAATTGAGCAAGTGGTCAAATTGATTCGTTCAAAGGGGGTGGGTGTTTATTTCTGTACCCAAAACCCGAAAGATATTCCCGATGGAGTGCTGGCACAGTTGGGGAATAAAGTGCAGCATGCACTTCGTGCTTATACGCCTTCCGATCGAAAAGCCGTTAAAGCTGCCGCTATGTCATTCCGTACAAATCCGTCATTTGATACGGAGGAAACAATTCTTTCATTGGGAACAGGAAAGGCGGTTGTTTCTTTCTTGGGAGAAGACGGGGTTCCAGGAATGGCAGAAAAGATATCCGTTCTTCCTCCGCAATGCAGCATGGGCGGGATTGGTGATGAAGAGAGGGAACAGGTAATCAAAAACAGCCTTTTGTACAGTAAATATGCAAACAGCTATGACCCGGAATCGGCTTATGAATTTTTACAACGCTTAGGGCAGGAAGAAGCCGCCAAAGCGGAAGCGGAAGCACTTGCCCTGAAAAAAGCGGCAGAAGATGCCAAGCTTGCCAAAGAAGAAGCAAAGGCAAATGAGAAAGCACAAAAAGAAGCGGAGAGGGAAGCAAAAAGAGAAGAGGCGGCAAGAAATCGGGCCATCAAATCAGTAGGAAATTCTGTCCTCGGAACGATAGGGCGGGCGGCAGGCCGTTCTTTGGGCGGTTCCGTAGGAGGCAGCCTCGGGAAAAGTGTGGGAGGTAATTTGGGAGCCAGCCTTATCCGGGGGATTTTCGGGACTCTTTTTAAACGGTAAAAGTGATGAAGAAAAGATATATTGTTATCGGTTTGCTGATAAGTTTTTCTGTTTTTACAGGGGCAGCGGGGTGTGGAGGAAAGCAAATGGCATCTTATCAAAAAATAAGTCCGGAAAAAGCCAAATACATGATGGAACATGAAGTGGTTCAAATTGTTGATGTGCGTCATGAAAAAGAGTATAGAGAAGGTCATATTCCGGGAGCTGTTCTCGTAACCAATGAAACCATCGGAGATACTTTGCCGGAAGAACTGCCTGATAAAAAAGCCGTGTTGTTGGTTTATTGCCGGAGCGGAGTAAGAAGCAAGCAGGCCTCTCAAAAACTGGTACGCCTGGGATATGAAAACGTATATGACTTTGGCGGTATCATTAACTGGCCCTATGAAATTGAAAAATACTAAAGAAATTTTCCGGAAAAAGTGAATATCTTTTATGGAAGCTAATGAATGATAAAAAGGAGTTCTTTATGGAATTTACCGTTAAATATGATAAAGATACAGTGAGTTTTCATGTGCCTGATGAGAATGTACTGGGGAAAATTCTTCCCAATGCATGTCCGTCTGTAGAGTCAGAGAAAGAAGAAGTAAAGCGTGCTCTGGCAGAACCTGTTGATACCTCCCGGCTTTATGATCGGGTCCATCCGGGAGAAAAAATCGTTATCATTACAAGTGATGTGACACGGCCGGTGCCGTCACGGATTATTATTCCCTGCCTGCTGGAAGAGTTGAAAAAAGCAGGAGTGAAAAATAAAGATGTTACGATTGTTTTCGGTTTAGGCAGTCATAGAAAACAAACGGAAGAAGAAAAGAAAAATCTGGTAGGGGAAGAAATATATAATCAGATCCGTTGTATCGATAGCAATCCTGACGATTGCGTTCGTCTGGGAACCTGTAAAAACGGAACGCCCGTTGATATTTTCCGTACTGTCGCAGAAGCGGATCGGCGGATTCTGGTGGGAAATGTAGAGTATCATTATTTTGCCGGATATAGCGGTGGTATGAAAGCAATCATGCCCGGGGTTTCATCCAAGGAGGCTATTCAGGCGAATCATAAAAATATGATCAAGCCGGGGGCTTTTGCAGGAAATTTGAAAAATAATCCCGTTCGTGACGATATAGAAGAAGTTGGAGATTTTATTCATGTAGATTTTATTGTGAATGTGGCGTTGGATGATCATAAAAAGATAGCCTTTGCCGCAGCGGGACATCCGGTGACGGCACATAGAAAAGCATGTGAGTTTTTAGATAAGATTTATAAGAAAAAAGTGAAAGAACCGGCGGATATCGTTGTCGTATCTACCGGAGGTTATCCGAAAGATATCAATTTATACCAAGCACAAAAATCAATAGATAATGTAAAGCATATCGTAAAAAAAGGCGGCATAATGATTGTGGCTGCCGGCTGTAAAGAGGGATATGGAAGCATTCCATTTACGAAGTGGATTAATCAATATGACTCGCCGACAGAAAGAATTGAAGAGATACGGAAGCATTTTGAATTGGGCGGGCATAAAGCGGCGGCATTGGGACTGGTGCAGGAAAAAGCGGATATTTATCTTGTTACGGATATGGATGATGAATTCGTGGCTAAAGCCAATATGATTCCGTTTCATGATATCCAGGCAGCCGTTGATTGTGCACTTGAAAAAATGGGAAAAAGAGCAACCGTCTATGTGGTACCTATAGGAGGATCTACCTTGCCGGTTGTGGAAGAATAAATAAAAAAGAGAATGCTTTTGTCAGCGGAGAACAAAAGCATTCTCTTTTTTGTGGAGATTAAAGCTCAAAAATAATACCGGAAACGGCAGCAAAGATAATGTAAAAAATGGGATGTTTATTCAGTTTTTTTAGGAGAATCCATATAAAAATTGCCAGAAGAATAGAGGACCATTGAAATAAAAGACCTATGTTTTGTGTGCGTTCAAAGGATTGTATATCCATCAGAGATATTTTAGCGACACCCAGACCGGCGGCGGTAATTAAAGCGGCAGAACAGGGGCGTAACCCATAAAAAATTTTTTGTACAATGAGAGCGTTTTTGAATGTCTGTAATACTTTAGAAATGGCAGTGATAATAAAAAGGGCGGGAGAAGTTAATGACAAAGTCGCCCAGATGCCGCCTAAAATACCTAAAGCCTGATAACCTGCATAGGTGGACATATTTACACCTAAGGGTCCGGGGGTTGATTCGGATATGGCAATCATATTCGCAATATCTTCTGTAGTGAACCAGCCGGTCGATTGTGAAATTTCATAAAGGAACGGCAATGTGGCAAGGCCGCCGCCGGCGGAAAACAAACCTGCTTTAAAAAATTCCCAAAACATAGAAAGCCATATCATTTTTTAATTCCGCCTTTCTCTTTTAAAGAAGGCATAAGGAAATAACCGGCGATACCGGCAAGAATAACGGAAAATGCCGGGGAAACGGGAGAGAAAAGAGAAAGAAAGAGAATCGCCAGAAAAATGAAAGACGTCCTTTTGTCTATGATTGATTTTTTCCCCAGTTTGATGACCGTATCAAGAATTAAAACGCATACACAGGCACGAATACCGGCGAATGCATGGGTAATCAGAGGAGTATCTTGAAAGCGGGTAAGGAACATGGCAATGAAAGTGATGATAATTACAGAAGGAGTAATTACGCCTAATGTAGCCGATATACCGCCGGCATAGCCGCTGAGTTTGTATCCGATGAATGTGGCTACGTTGACGGCAATCATACCCGGGGTACATTGTCCGATGGCAAAATAATCCATAAGTTCTTCATCAGTGCCCCATTTTTTATTCACAACGATTTCTTTTTGTAAGATAGGGAGCATCGCATAACCGCCGCCGAAAGTAACGGCACCTATCTTAAAAAATACAAAGAATAATTCTATTAATATATGCATACCGCCGCTCCCGTCATGCTTTATTATGAAACAGAAAAATATTTTTTGCCCGACCGGCAGTTTATATTTCCGGGTGAGAGATTATAAAAAATCCCAATCTGAAAGAAAGGGATTTTTTTGATTTATTTTGACTTTTTAGAAGATGTTTTAGCAGGTTCATCCTGCTTTTTTTCCATTTCCATCTTTTTTAAGGCTTCTGTCATCTTTATTTTGCGAATAATCTTTTCGCCGTCCGCACTCTTCAAGTAGACCAGAGTGGTTTTCGGTACCATACGGTAAATCGTTTCCCAATCATCTTCGGACAAAGCATTACGGACTGCGGAAGCGCTGACGATCTGATTTCCTTTTTGCTCACGGGGAATCACTTTTAATTCAATGCCGTTATTGGAAAAAACTTCTCTCATGGACTCGTTATACGCCAGTGTGGTCTTATCTGTCGGTTCTTCCCCGACAAAACGTATGGTGATGTTTAATGCGGGGGCGATACGTGTAGCGAAGACGGTGGCATCCAATTTTGTTTGTGCTGCCAGTTCATCTGTACCTTTAATAAAATAAGTAGGGAATGTGGCGTTGGAAATGATATAATTGCCGCCGCTCACAACGGAAACTCCTTTCATGTCGGCGACACCTTGTTTAATCAAGGAAAAGCGGTCAGAGAACGGGAATATGGAGCGGTCTTCCTGAACGGCAAAAATAATGACTTCGTCACAGTGATTGACCGCATATTCGACAAGCGAACGATGGCCCAGTGTAAAAGGATTGCAATTCATAACAATAGCACCGCGGTTTTTTCCCTCGCCGGTTCCTAAAAGAGAACGCATGCGTGTCAGGTAGTCTTCCAAAGTATCTTCGCCGCGTTCCAACAGACCTGCATAAGGCTCTGCTACAGCCACTTCAGTAAAGCCCATGTGTGCAAATACGGGAACATTTTTCGGCTTGGTAAAAATCTGGTTGCCTGTAATGCCCCGTCTGTTGGACTCGCCTTGGAGATTGCGGATAATGCGGTGAGTAAGACCTTTTTTTTGATAGTCTTCACTGATGGCGATATCTCTCATGACCCGACCGCCAAGGGATCCGGTGCCAATCAGTTTACCGTCATCAAAAAGTCCCATAGTATAATCAATATTCCCCGTAAAGGTCAAATCAAAATCTTTTAAAAAATCAATTACCTTTTGTTTTTCTTCCGGGTCAGTTAAAAATATTTCACATTCTGTAATCATTGGTAGACTCCTTTTGGTAAATAAAACAAATATAAAGTATACACATTTTTAATATTGTAAATGCTATTTTTAACACCTATAGTATATCATGAAAAAAGAGAATTGGTAAACGATCAATAAAACTCCGTTGAAAAAGAAATAAAATGATATGTTTGCAATTTTTCCATGATCCTTGTATAATATATTAGCTTGTTGTTTGCAAGTAACTTCCTGGCCCATGGAGAGCATGGGACATAGGTCCGAAAAGGAGGCGATTTCGTGAAAAAATATGAAGTTATGTTCATCGTGAACATTGCGAATGAAGAAGTGATTCAGGCCGCAGTGAAACTGGTTCAGGATACGATTACCCGTATCGGAGGAACGGTTGTCAAAGTTGACGAATGGGGCAGACGTCATCTGGCATACGAAGTCAAGCATCAAAATGAAGGCTACTATGTAGTTGTCGATTTTGAAGCTGACCCGGCACAGATTACAGAACTTGACCGCATTATCAAGATTCATGAAGAAATTATTCGTCATATCATCGTTAAGCAGGATGACTAAAAACAGAGGTAACTACTATGAATTCAGTGCAAGTAATGGGTAATTTGGCAAGAGATCCCCAGATTCGTGCCACAAAGACAGGACGTGCCGTTGCATCTTTTTCTATTGCCGTTAACCGCAGTTATACCACTCCGCAGGGAGAACAAAGAGAACTTACGGATTGGATTAATATTGTTGCTTGGGGCAATTTGGCGGAATCGGTGGGAAATCAACTGAAGAAGGGAAGCCGTGTCTTTGTAGAAGGCCGGTATTCCACCAGATCGTATGATACCCCGGATGGACAAAGAAAATATGTTACCGAAGTTGTGGCTAATATGATTGCCATTCCCCTCGGAACGGGAGGACGCAGCCAGATGCCGTCACAGGATCAGGGGTTTGCGGGCAGTGAAAATTATAGCCAGCCAAAGAGTAGTTTTAGTCAGTTTGGAGATACCCATAATGATGAGGATATCCCATTCTGATTTCTCAAGTGTGGAGGAAATATGATTAAGAGAGATAGAATGAGAAAACCGAGAAGAAAGGTTTGCCAGGGATGTGTTGATCATATCGAAACGGTAGATTACAAAGATATTGCAACACTTCGTCATTTCATTTCTGAAAGAGGCAAAATTCTTCCTCGCCGCGTGACGGGAATATGTGCAAAACATCAGCGTAAAATCAATCTTGCCATTAAGAGAGCAAGAGCGATTGCATTACTCCCGTTTAGTGCAGACTGATTTTACAAGAAAGAAGACTCCTTCGGGGGTCTTTTTTGCAAATAAAAAACTTGCCTATCCATAAATCTATGGTATAATAAATAAGTTACAGGCAATAATTAATTAAACAAAAGTTTATGATAAGGAGGCGCTTGTTGCTTCCTTTTTTCGTACAGGAGGTACAGATGTACGATACATTTATGGAATTGGGTCTTGTTCCGGAAATTATGAAGGCCATTAATGATATGGGATTTGAAGAGCCGACACCTATCCAAAAGGCTTCCATACCTGTTGCCATGAAAGGAAAAGATCTAATCGGTCAGGCACAGACGGGGACAGGAAAAACGGCAGCTTTTGGCGTACCGGTTTTGGAAAGAATTGATTCCCTGCAGCCGGGACCGCAAGCGATTGTTCTTTCACCGACGCGGGAACTGGCAATCCAGTCGGCAGAAGAAATCAACAGGCTGGCTCAATATTTACCGATTCATGCACTTCCTATTTACGGCGGGCAGGATATTGAAAGACAGTTCCGGGCGCTTCGGAAAAAGCCGAATATTATTGTGGCGACACCGGGAAGACTCATGGATCACATGAAGAGAGGAACTATTGACTTATCCCATGTACAAATTCTCGTTCTTGACGAAGGTGATGAAATGGTTGATATGGGATTTATTGATGACATACGGAGTATTTTATCCGCCATTCCGGAAGAAAGACAGACGATGTTTTTCTCGGCAACGATGCCTGCTCCTATCAGAGAATTGGCGGAATCGTTTTTGAAAGAACCGGAATTAATTAAAATCAAAGCGGCAACAGTGACTATTGATCTGGTAGAACAGGAATACATTGAACTCCCGGATCGGCAGAAGTTTGATTGCCTTTGCCGTCTTCTGGATATGGAAAATCCTGATTTGGCGATTGTATTTGTTCGCACAAAACGCCGGAATGATGAAGTGACCGAGGCATTAAAAAAACGGGGGTATATGGCGGAAGGTTTGCACGGTGATCTTTCCCAGCAAAAGAGGGATACCGTTGTCAGACAGTTCAAAGAGGGAACGATAGATATTTTGGTGGCGACGGATGTAGCGGCCAGAGGTCTTGATATCAGCGGAGTCACGCATGTATATAATTTTGATATGCCTCAGGACCCTGAAACGTATGTGCATCGTGTAGGCCGTACAGGAAGAGCCGGACAGACCGGACTGGCAATGACTTTCGTTATTTCCCGTGAAATGGGACAGCTTCATGATATAGAAAAAGCAATCCGCCGTAAAATTATAAGAAAACGTGTTCCTACATTAAGTGATGTTATTGAGGGAAATCAGCGTGTTGCCATTGAAAATATAGAAGAAGCGGCCGGAAACGGCGGGCTTGAAGAATACCGGGAGAGTGCGGAAGAATTATTAAACCGGATTGATTCAGTATCTTTGGTGTCAGCAGCTATTAAGCTTTTGACAAAGCATCCGGATGTAACGCCGGTCAATATTACTGAAGAACGACCACGGTTCAAAAAAAGAAGAAATGCCGGAGGACATCGTCGTTTTGATGGAGAAAATCGCCGGGGAGAAAAGCGGAGACGCTTTGAAAATGCCGATAAAGGCATAAAAAGGAACGATAGAAAAAGAGAAGACCGGTTCGTCGGGCGTAAGGCGAAAAAGTATAACGGGGACAAAAAGGGAAATATCCATGAGTCCAGCTTTAAACCTTATTTTAAGGATATGTAATTCAATAAAAATATCTCTTCATTTTTGGAGAGATATTTTTATTGCCGGTGGACTGTTTACAAGCGGTTTTTCATAATTTATTCTATATTGAATTATTTACATATATCGAAAAATACTGTAAAATGAATAAAGATTTTTAATCATATATATGGAGAATTTCATATGTATTTACAGTATATCGAGGGTGATACAATGGATGAATTACTTCGCGTGGAAAATCTTCACGTATCGGTAGGGGGAAAAGAACTTCTCCATGGAATTAATTTCTCTGTGAATAAAGGGGAAGTCCATGTCATTATGGGCGTAAACGGAGCGGGGAAATCGACACTGCTCCATGCCATAATGGGAAATCCCGCTTATGAAATCACAGAAGGCCGTATTTTCTTTGAAGGACAGGATATTACCGAATTGTCTGTTGATAAAAGAGCAAAACTCGGTTTGTTTTTGTCATTCCAAAATCCTGTTTCCGTAGCGGGGATTACGATGGAGAATTTCATCCGCACGGCAAAAACAACCATTTCGGGAAAGCAACAGAAACTGTTTCCTTTTAAACGGTTAATGAAGTCACGGCTTCAGGACCTGCAGATGGATCCTGCTTACGGAAACCGTTACTTAAATGACGGATTTTCCGGCGGTGAACGGAAAAAAAGTGAAATATTGCAGCTCCGGATTTTGGAACCCAAATTGGCAATGCTTGATGAAACGGATTCCGGTCTTGATGTAGATGCGGTCAGAGTGGTATCTAAAAACATTTCTGATTATCACAACGAAAACAATGCCCTGATTTTAATTACCCATTTGAACCAAATTCTGAAGTTTATCCGACCCGAATTTGTCCATGTTCTGATTGACGGACGGATTGTCAGGGAGGGCGGTCCCGAACTGGTGGAGGAAATTGAAATGAACGGGTTTGATGCGTATCGTAAAGAGGTGTGACCGATGGCAGAAGAAAGAAAAAAAAGCCGGATTGATGACATCAGCCGCAGCGTTTATGACATCAAAGATAAGGTTGAATTTGCTTATAAAGCCAAAACAGGGTTGACAGAGGATACGATACGGGATATTTCAAGAGAAAAAGAAGAGCCGGAATGGATGCTCCGGAAACGGCTCGAAGCTCTTGAAATTTTTAACGGACTTGATGTACCGCCGTGGGCTCCCGATATTTCCGAGCTGGATATGGATCATATAGATACCTATATCCGTCCTAAAACCGAGATGAAGGCCCGTTGGGAGGATTTGCCGCAGAATATACGGGATACTTTCGACAGGCTGGGAATTCCTGAAGCGGAAAAGAAGTCGTTGGCAGGCGTAGGTGCCCAGTACGATTCCGAAGTGGTTTATCATAATGTCCAGCAGGAATTGGAGAACCAAGGGGTCATTTATGTAGATTTTGAAACAGCAGTAAAGGAATATGAGGAGCTGATACGTCCCTATTTCGGAAAACTGATTACACCGCGATATCATAAATTTGCAGCATTGCACTACGCTGTATGGTCCGGCGGTTCATTCGTCTATGTGCCCAAAGGCGTAGATGTAAAAATGCCGCTCCAGAGCTATTTCCGTCTGAATGCACCCGGGGCAGGACAATTTGAACACACGTTGATTATTGTAGAAGAAGGAGCGTCCTGTCATTTTATAGAAGGCTGCTCGGCACCCCGTTACAATGTAGCCAATCTTCATGCAGGAGCGGTAGAGCTTTTCGTAAAGAAAGGAGCAAAGCTCCGGTACTCGACCATTGAAAACTGGTCGAAAAATATGTATAACCTGAATACGAAAAAAGCGATTGTAGAGGATAATGGAGAAATGGTATGGGTAAGCGGATCTTTCGGCTCCCACACATCCTGCCTGTATCCTGACACTGTTCTCAAAGGAGATCATTCGACCTGTGAATTTACAGGAATTACTTTTGCCGGTAAAAATCAATTTCTTGATACCGGTTCCAAGGTAGAAGCACTGGGTCGGAATACACATATTACAATCAATTCGAAATCAATCTCCAAGGGCGGAGGTACCGCTTTGTACCGCGGCGTCGTCTATATCGGACCGAAGGCGGCGGGGACAAAAGGGACAATCAGCTGTGAATCTTTGATGCTCGATAATGAATCGCGTTCAGATACAGTACCGGCCATTATTATTGAAAATGACGATATCGATTTAGGGCATGAGGCAAAAATCGGTCGTATTTCTGAAGAGGATATTTACTATTTAATGAGCCGTGGCCTGTCGGAGGAAGATGCAAAGGCCATGCTGGTCCGCGGATTTGCGGAACCGATTTCCAAGGCACTCCCGCTGGAATATGCGGTGGAAATGAACAGGCTCATTGATTTGGAATTTGAGGGTGCTATAGGTTAAGGAGGCAGTTATGGAAACAATTCAGGCAAACCGGCTGCCGCTGATTACATACAGATATTTAAAAAGCAATGACAGCCCGTTGTTATTTAAAGCGCCATCCCGTTTGGCAGAAGTTGTATTTTCAGATACAGCCTATGTCCGTGCAGGCGGTATATGGCCGTCTGATTATAACGAAACGGCACCGGAGGTTACTTCAGCTTCGGGGCAGGGAAAAACCTACACTATAGAAATCCCCGGAGAAACGGAAGCGAATCTTGTTATTTCTATAAATACCGACACAGACGTGCCGGACTTTGCAGGACGTTTTATCTTTAAACTTCATAAGAATTCCCGCCTTCACTTGGTGTGGAATAGCTGTGGCGGCAAAGAAGAGGCGACGGTAGTGGTTTCTTCTTTCTATGAGTTGGAAGAAAATTCGTGTCTCACTGTGTCTTCTTTGGAGAAAGGCTTTGAAAAAACTTCTTTCTATGAAGAAAGAAATATTTTGGCAGGGAAAGAAGCAAAGGCTCAATTTGTGGCAGCAAAAATGGTCGGAGAAAAATCAATTTTGCACAGTTACGGAAAACTTTCGGGCGACAAGTCGGAAATCAATGAGGGAACTGTCTATGCTGCCGGCGGTACGCAGCATCTCGATCTGTTTTATCACATCGATCACGTAGGAAAGGAAACGAAAGCACAGATTGATGTGAAAGGCTCACTTTCGGAACGGTCATCGAAGACGTTCCGCGGTACACTGGATTTCAAGCGCGGATGCAGCGGTTCTGTCGGTGATGAGGGCGACTATGCGATACAACTCAGTCCTACAACCAGAAATGTTTCGTTGCCCCTGCTTTTATGTACGGAAGATAACGTAATCGGCAACCATGCATCCAGCTCGGGACAGTTGGATAACCAGGTTATTTATTTTTTAATGACCCGCGGATTTTCTCTGGAAGAAGCACGCCGTATAGTTGTTGAATCATTAATACGTCCTCTGGTAGACCGGATGGATGAAAGCTTGCAGGAAGATGTGCTGGCTATCGTAAGAAAAAAATTAGAAGCTGAGGAGGCATGATGGATACCGGACTCATCAGAAAAGATTTTCCTATTTTGGAAACAAAAGTAAACGGACATCGTGTCGTCTACTTTGATAATGCGGCCACCACGCAACGTCCGCGCCCCGTTGTGGAGGCAGTGACAAATTATATACTGCATCAAAACGGGAATCCCCACAGAGGGGCTCATGTATTTGCGATAAGCGCTTCCGAGGTCTATGACGGCTCTAAAACGGCAGTAAAAGATTTTATAGGTGCAAAGAGCGAAAAAGAAATTATCTATACAAGAAATACATCAGAAAGCTTAAATCTGGTGGCCCGTTCTTATGGCGAAACCCTGCTGAAACCGGGAGATCGTATTCTTATTCCGATTACGGAGCATCATTCAAATCTGGTGCCCTGGCAGCGGGTTGCAAAAAAAACGGGGGCGGTTCTGGACTATATTTATATAGACAAGAAAACAGGACATTTCTTAGAAGAAGACTTGAAAAAAATTGATAACCCGGCTGTCAAAATTTTGGCATTTGCCCAGGTCAGCAATGTAATGGGAATCAAGTTTGACGCGAAAGTCCTGATTGAAAGGGCTCATAAACACGGAGCCGTAGTGGTTCTTGACGGAGCGCAAAGCATTCCCCATATGCAAGTCAATGTACAGGAACTGGATTGCGACTTTTTTGCCTTTTCCGGGCATAAAATGTGTTCTCTCGGCGGTATAGGAGTCCTTTACGGCAAGGAAAAACTTTTAAACGAAATGGAACCGTTTCTTTTGGGTGGTGATATGATAGAAAATGTCTATGAGCAGGACACGACCTATGCAGAGTTGCCGGCGAAATTTGAGGCGGGGACGCAATATGTGGAAGGCGCTGTCGGGCTTGTGGCGGCAATTCGTTACATAGAATCTGTCGGTTATGATGAAATCAGGGCACAGGAAAAGAAACTCGTATCCCGTGCGATAGAAGGTATGAAAAAATTACCTTTCATCCACATTGTCGGCACAGACCGTGCAGAGGAAAAAGAGGGACTCGTATCATTTACCGTAGAAGGAGTACATCCTCATGATGTAGCACAAATTCTTTCCCATGACGGAATCTGTATACGTACAGGTCATCACTGTGCGGAACCTCTTCACCGATATTTGGGAATCAATGCGACTTGCCGTGCCAGCTTCTATTTCTACAATACCGTAGACGAAGTAGATTATTTTTTGGAAAAATTGAAAAATGTACGGAAAATAATGGGGTATGATGACTGATGGATTTACAACAACTGTATACAGACCTGATTCTGGAATATAACCGGGATATGACGAATAAAAGAAAAATGGAGAACCCGACGATTCATGAACACGGACACAATCCTAGTTGCGGCGACGATATTGAAATTGAGGTCAAAGTAGATAAAGGCGTGATCCGTGATCTTGCCTACACGGGAAGCGGCTGTGCAATCAGTCAGGCCTCCACATCGATGATGGCTGAGCTGCTTCAGGGAAAAACGGTGGAAGAAGCTTTGCGGCTTTGCCATGTGTTTCTCGGAATGATACGTGGTGATGTCACTGATGAGGACGTTTTGGAAGAGCTCGAAGCAGCGGTCACACTGAAAGATATTTCAAAAATGCCGGTTCGTGTAAAATGTGCAACTCTCGGCTGGCATACACTGGAGTTGGCTCTGGAAAAATTACAAAAAGAATAGAAAGAAAATGATGATGGTATTCTGCGGAGGGGTACCATCATTTTTGCAGATAAAAAGTATACGAGAAAGAAAAACAGATAAGGCAGAGTGTTTTATAAAGAAAAGAATTCCGAAAAACTTTTTGACTTTTTTCAGTTCCGTTGTTAATATAGGAATATAATTACGGCAATGAGGAAAAGGAGTACGCATAATCAGCGATCCGGTGATGGTGAGAGTCCGGTTGTATGCGGAAGGCGTTTCCGAGCTGCTGTCTGAACGGAGTAGGACAGCTATCCAATGAAGGTGGGCATAATGCCAATGAGGGTGGAACCGCGGATTTGAAATTCGTCCCTGCAACATGATGTTGCGGGGATTTTTTATGTGCAGGAGGAAATATGACATTACAAGACATGATTTTAGCACTCCAGAAATTCTGGTCAGCCCGGGGCTGTGTTCTTCAACAGTCCTATGATGTGGAAAAGGGAGCGGGAACAATGAATCCTGCCACTTTTCTCAGAACTATCGGGCCCGAGCCGTGGAATGTAGCCTATGTAGAACCATCCCGCCGTCCTGATGACGGTCGCTACGGAGATAACCCGAACCGGCTTTATCAGCATCACCAATTCCAGGTTATTATGAAACCCTCGCCTGACGATATTCAGGAAACTTATCTGGAAAGCTTGAAAGAGCTTGGCATTGATCCGGAAGAGCATGATATCCGTTTTGTAGAAGATAATTGGGAATCTCCTACGCTGGGCGCTTGGGGTATCGGCTGGGAAGTCTGGCTTGACGGAATGGAAATTACACAATTTACCTATTTCCAACAAATCGGCGGCATTGACGAACATCCTGTTTCGGTTGAAATTACTTATGGGCTGGAACGAATTGCCATGTATATACAGGAAAAAGACAATGTATATGATTTGGAATGGACAAAGGGTGTTACGTATGGTGACATCTGGCATGAAAATGAGTATGAGCAGTCTGTTTACAGCTATGATTTATCGGATCATGATATGCTTTTCCGCCTTTTTGATATGTATGAAAAGGAAGCGACCCGTATCATCAAAGCAGGTTATGTGCTTCCCGCTTATGACTATGTATTGAAATGTTCTCATACTTTTAACCTTCTTGATGCGGGAGGAGCAATATCTCTTTCCGAACGAACCGAATATATCGGTCGTGTGAGAAGTATGGCACGTATGTGTGCAAAAGCATATTTAAAGAAAAGAAAAGAATTGGGATTCCCCATGCTGAAAGGAAGTGACCGGAAATGAGTAAAAACCTTCTTCTTGAAATAGGGACCGAAGAAATGCCGGCCAATATCATGTCCGGTGTTGTCGATCAGCTTCGTGAACTGGTTGATATGAAACTGAAAGAAGCCCGTATTTCTTTCGAAAAAACAGAGGTATATGCAACGCCCCGCCGTCTGGCCGTTATTGTAAAACAAGCAGCCGATGCACAGCCTGATGAAGAAGTAAAGAAACGCGGACCGTCTGTAAAAGCAGCGTTTGATGAAAATGGAAATCCGACAAAGGCGGCGCTGGGATTTGCAAGAGGCCAGCATATCGACCCGTCACAGCTGGTCAAAGAAGGTGAATATACCTGGGCAGAAGTGATAAATAAAGGACAGCCGGTAGAAAATATTTTGCCCGAATTATTTACATCTCTTATTACCGGACTGAATTTTTCAAGAAGCATGCGCTGGGCTGATGAAGAAGCCCACTTTATCCGCCCTGTCCGCTGGATTGTCGCACTTGCGGATGATAAGATTATTCCTATGGAATTTGCACATGTAAAAAGCGGAAATATCAGCCGCGGGCATCGTTTCCTCTGCAAGGAACCGGTAAAAATAACCCGTCCCGAAGAGTATAAAGCCATTATGGAAAAAGCTTTTGTTATGGTAGATCAGGACGAAAGAAGAGATATGATTTCCCGGGGGCTGAAAAAAGTAGCTGATGAACTGGTCGGAGAAGTCTGGCCCAATGCCGGGCTCTTGGAAGAAATTAACTATCTGGTCGAGTACCCGACACCACTGTACGGTAAGATTGATGAAGAATTTTTAAAACTCCCCGTACCGGCTATTGTTACTCCTATGAGAGATCATCAGAGATATTATCCTGTACGGAGAAAAGACGGATCGCTCATGCCCTATTTCCTGACCGTGAGAAACGGAGGAGACAAAGCCGTTCATAATGTGCAGGCCGGTAATGAAAAGGTACTTCGGGCACGCCTTGACGATGCAAAATTTTTCTATGACGGAGACCGCAAAAAATCGTTGGAAGAACGGAGAGAGGATATAAAGCGTATCAATTACCAGGAAGGCCTCGGTACGCTTTTAGATAAAGCGGACAGACTGGTTAAAATGGTTTCTCTTATCGCTGCCGACTGGGGCTTTTCCCCGGAAGAAACGGAAAAAGTCCGGCGGGCCGCTTTCCTTTCCAAGTCTGATCTTGCAACGGGAATGGTTACCGAATTTACTGAATTGCAGGGAGAAATGGGTAGAGAATATGCTCTTCTTGACGGAGAGGATAAAGATGTGGCAGATGCGATATTTGAACAATATATGCCGCGTTTTGCCGGTGATATTTTGCCTCAGAGCGCCATCGGCAGAGCCCTTTCCCTGGCAGATAAACTTGATAATCTGGCAGCGACCTTCCTCCGCGGATTGATACCCACGGGTTCACAGGATCCGTTTGCCTTGCGCCGGCAGACAATCGGTGCCGTCAATATTCTTGTGGACGGAAAAATACACTGGGATATAAGAAAAGGAATCGAAGAAGCGCTGAAACTGCTGCCGGGGGAAACAGAAAAGAAAGAAACAGCAGTTATGCAAATAGAAGATTTCTTCCGCCAGAGAATCAAAACGATACTGCTTGATAAAAAAATCGACTATGATGTTATTGATGCCGTTTTATCAGGAGAAATTAATGATATATATGCATTGTTCCTGAAAGCACAATCCATGTTGGACAGTCATATCAAGGGAGAAGAAGAGCTCCGTCAGGCAGTGACACGTCTTGCGAATATCACAAAAGGCAAACATGCTGGTGAAGTGGATCCCGGCTTATTTGAAGAGGAAGCAGAAAAAACTCTTTATGCGGCATTCGTAAAAGTATCAGAACCTGTGGCACAGGCTTATCGCGAGTACCGATATGCGGATGCATTGCCGTATCTGAAAGAACTGACGGCACCTGTTAATGCATATCTCGATACGGTTATGGTTATGGTAGATAATGAAGCTGTGAAAAATAACAGAATTTCCCTGCTTGTAAAAGTACTTGAAGTTTATATGGACTGGGGAGATTTAAGCCGGCTCGTTTAATTTGAAAACGCCTTCATATACGCCGCCCCTTGTGATCAGAGTAATGCTGATTGCAAGGGGCGGTTTTTGAATATCAAATAGTAAAAAAGAATAAAAATAAATCATATCGATATATTTGCATATATAGATAAAGTGGTGTATAATAAAAATATCAAATATATATTTTGAAAGGGGCATAATTATGGCTTTTAAATTACCAGATTTACCTTACAGTTTTGATGCATTGGAACCGGTCATCGACGCAAAGACCATGGAAGTGCATCATGATAAGCATCATGCAACCTATGTAAATAATTTGAACAAAGCAGTGGAAAACTATCCGGAATGGGCTTCCAAGTCTATCGAAGACCTGATGATTCATTTGAAGGAAGTACCGGAAGAAATTCGTACGGCAGTACGTAACAATGGCGGCGGTCATTACAACCACAGTCTGTTTTGGAAAATGATGGCACCGGTGGGAACAACCGAACTGAAAGGTGCTTTGCTTGATAAAATTAATGAATCCTTCGGATCCTTTGATGAATTCAAAAAGCAATTTGCCGCAGCAGCTACCGGTCGTTTCGGAAGCGGCTGGGCCTGGCTCGTAGTGGATGGAGATAAGTTGGCCGTAGTATCCAGCGCAAACCAGGACTGCCCGCTGAGCGAAGGTAAAAAACCGATTCTCTGTCTTGATGTTTGGGAACATGCTTATTACCTGAAATACCAGAACCGTCGTGCTGATTATGTGGATAATTTCTTCCAGGTAGTCAACTGGGATTATGTGGCAGAACTTTTAGCCGAAGCATAATATTTAAAAAGTGTTTTGAAAAGTGTTGTTGTACCTTTTAAGGACGGCAACACTTTTTTTATTGGGAATTTTACGAACCATGAGAGTATGTATTTATCTGATAAAAAATTTTGAAAAGAGATAATAAAAATATAATTTCAGAAAAATAATCTTCTTCATCGCAAATAAAAGATACATATAACTTTTCTGTCGGAAAGTAAAAAACGAACAGATTTTCTATCATATGGTGTATAATGAAATAGAAAATTTGTTCTATGGTGGTGAGGCATATGGAATTGGGAGAAAAATTAAATATTTTGGCTGATGCGGCGAAGTATGATGTGTCATGTTCTTCCAGCGGTTCATCGAGATTGAACCGGGGCGGTCTCGGCAACGGGCATTATAGCGGAATTTGTCATTCCTGGACGGCTGACGGACGTTGTATTTCTTTGCTCAAAATTCTGATGTCCAATTCCTGTATATATGACTGTGAATATTGTGTAAACAGAAGAAGCCACGATACGCCGCGGACTACATTTACACCGGAAGAGATTGTGAGACTGACGATACAGTTTTATCGCCGAAATTATATCGAAGGTTTGTTTTTGTCGTCCGGCATTATCCGTTCTCCCGATTACACGACGGAATTGCTGATTAAGACGGCCCGGATTTTAAGGGAACGGGAACATTTCTACGGATATATCCATATGAAAGGAATTCCCGGAACAGATGCAGCATTGCTGAATGAGTTGGGCCGTTATGCAGACCGGGTGAGTGTGAATATAGAGTTGCCGTCAGAGCGGTCGTTAAAGCTTTTGGCACCGCAAAAGACAAGGAAAGCTATATTGACGCCCATGAAATTTTTTCATGAGAAAATCAGGGAGAGAAGGCAGGAAAAATCGAAGCATGCTCCGCCTTTCGTTCCTGCAGGACAGACGACACAATTGATTATCGGTGCCAGCGGCGAAAGTGACAGGGATATCCTGCGTCTGACAGAAGGTCTTTATAAAATAACAGAACTGAAGAGGGTATACTATTCAGCCTACGTTCCTGTGATGAACGGGAAAAATTTGCCTGCTATTGTAAAACCTCCGCTGGTAAGAGAAAACAGGATGTATCAGGCGGACTGGCTTCTCCGGTTTTACGGATTTAAGGCGGAAGAACTTCTTACAGAGAAAGAGCCGGATTTTGATAATGATTTAGATCCCAAGTCATGCTGGGCTATCCGACACAGGGAATATTTTCCTGTGGAAATTAATAAAGTGTCTTATGAAATGCTTCTCCGGGTTCCCGGGATTGGTGTGAGAAGTGCGCAACGCATTATCCGGCTGAGGCGGTATGGTGCATTGTCGGAAGAAGAGGTACGGAGAACGGGGGTAGTCTGGAAGCGGGCGAAACATTTTGTAACCTGCCGCGGCATATATAAAGGTTTGGGCGACGGGGAAGACAACAGACTCAGAGAAGCACTGGTGTCAGAGAAAATAAAGAGAAGTATGGTGCAGATGAGTTTATTTCCCGGGCAGGTGTGATATGAAATATATGTATGATGGTACTTTTTCAGGATTTCTTACGACAGTGTATGAGGCTTATTATCACGGGATTTCCTCTCTTGAGTCGGTCGTGCCGCAGGAGGTCAGTCATGATTTATTCGGAGACGGAATGAGTGTGACGACAAATACAGGCAAAGCGGAAAAGGTAGCCGATGCATTTTTCAAGGCTTGCGGCGGGCCTGCTTTTAGCTGGTTGTACCGGGCATTTCTTTGTAAAGACAGAAGAGAGGATCTGCTCTTGGACTATATCCGTAAAGGATTTATTTTAAAACAAGATATTTATGCATCACAAAAGCAGATTTGGGTATGGGAAATTCTTACCCGGGCAAGAAAGACGGGAAATGAGGCGGAGAAATGGAAAGGGATTTTGCGGTTCAGTGAATTAGAAGAGGGCATGCTGTATGCTTCTGTCCGCCCCACGCATGACGTACTTCCTTTAATTGTCAGACATTTCCAAAAAAGACTTCCTGAAGAAGAGTGGGCAATACACGATATCCGGCGGAATATGGCAGCTTATTATGACGGGACGCATATAGAGATAGTCAGAGTGGAAAATCCCGATTTGCATCCCCGTCATAGCGGAACGGAAGAAGAATTCAGAAATTTATGGAGAGGCTATTGGAAGCATATGGCTATCGAAGAGAGGCGGAATCCCGATTTACAGAGAAGTTTTCTTCCAAAGAAATATTGGAGCTGCCTGACAGAAATGAGCTGATATGCGAAACTTCGACAGGGTAGAAATGAGCAGGTAAAAGAAAAAAAGTCGGTGAGGTAAGCCGGCTTTCATCATGGATAAATAAAATCGCCGAAACGCTGCTTGCAGATAATCTTGGGACGTGATATGACTAAAGGAGAAATGATGATTCGGGAAACTGCAGCATTGAGCGAACAGATATATGGAGGAAAGCAGAAGTGGGAAAGAAAATTCTGATTGTTTATTACTCCACAACGTCCCATACGAGGGAGGTAGCGGAGCTGATTCAGAAAACCGTGGGAGGAGATTTGGCCTCGATCCGAACGAAAGAGCCTTATCCCGAAAAGGAAGAAGATAAAATAGCACAAGGACATCGGGAAGTAAGTACCGACTTTATGCCCGAACTCAATGATTTTCCTGTAGATATCGGGGAATACGATACGATATTTTTGGGAACACCTGTATGGCGGTATACCATAGCACCGGCGATGAAGCGTTTTTTAGAATCCCACGATGTATCCGGAAAAGTTATCTATCCTTTTGTGACCGGCGAAGAAAGTGCGGGACATGCATTAACCCATTTTGCCGCCTATGTAGGAGATTGTTTTGTGAAATCCGGATTATATGTCCGTTTTGGGAGTTTTGGAATGGTGACAAATGAAAAACAAATTGAAAATTGGGCCAAAGATGCTCTGCAAGGATGAGAAGGAAATATAAAAGTTTTAACAGTTTATTTTAGACAGGCAAAAGAAGCGGCAGATCTCCTGATATAAAAGGCACCAGGAGGAGATAAAACGGATAATGATACATTGTATGGGCAAGTCGTAAAACACCCATACTTTTTTGTTGCAGGAAAATAATTCACAAAATTTCTTTATAAATCAAGAATTTTTTCTTGACATTGTTCCCGTTCTGTAGAATAATCAAAAATAAACAAAATATGCCTGCAGGCATAAAGGAGAACGGAAGGGGTTGTTGGAGTTATGGCAGAAACGGCTTGGTCACTGGTACCTCCTATCATCACAATTATTTTGGCACTGGCTACTAAAGAAGTTTATATGTCTTTGGCCATTGGAATTTTTATCGGGGTACTGATGTTTACCGGATTTAATATTCTTGGCTCAATTGATTTGATGTTTAATATTATGTCGGATAAAATAGGGGGCAATGTTAATATCCTCGTATTTTTAGTTCTTTTAGGAATTATTGTGGCGGCTATCCAGAAATCGGGAGCTTCCCAGGCTTATGGAGATTTGGCAGCCAGAAAAATCAAGGGGAAGCGGTCGGCACTTTTTGTTACGATGGTTTTGGGACTTTTGATTTTTATTGATGATTATTTTAATTGTCTGACTGTCGGAACCGTTATGCGCCCGGTGACGGATCGTTTTCAGATAACCCGGGCAAAACTCGCTTATATTATTGATGCTACAGCAGCACCGATTTGCATTATTGCACCGGTGTCAAGCTGGGCGGCGGCAGTGTCGTCTTCTCTGCCCGAAAACAGCGGGATTGACGGATTTGCTTTATTTTTAAATACGATTCCCATGAACCTCTATGCATGGCTTACACTTATATTCATGGCGTTTATCATTTTTGTAAATAAAGATTTTTCCCGAATGGCGGATTTTGCAGAGAAAAGTGGAAACACGTTGGTTATTCCTGAAGAATATGCCGAAGATGAGACTACGGCACCTGTAGGAAGAGGCGGGATTCTTGATCTGGTGCTTCCCCTTTTCGTACTGATTGGCAGTTGTGTTTTCGGAATGCTTTATACAGGAGGCATTTTAGAGGGAAAAGGTATTGCCGATGCGTTTGCGGAATGTGAATCGGCAAAGGGGCTTGTTATGGGTTCATTCATGGCGCTCGTGTTTACCTTTTTACTTTATGTACCGCGGAAGATTCTTGATTTTTCCACATTCTGCTCCTGTTTTGTCAACGGGTTTAAGCAAATGGCTTCTGCGATATTTATTTTGTGTTTGGCATGGACCTTGTCCGGTGTCTGCGGGCAGGACTATTTGAATATCGGCGGCTATGTCGGTTCTGTTGTCAGCGGAAACCAGACAGTGGAAGTGATGATGCCGGCTGTATTTTTCCTGGTGGCTTTAGGACTTGCTTTTGCAACAGGAACTTCCTGGGGTACTTTCGGGATTTTGATTCCGATTGTTCTTGCCGTGGCGGGTTATGATATGAATCTGGCAACGATTACAGTTGCCGCTGTTCTTGCAGGTTCGGTCGGCGGAGACCATGTATCTCCGATTTCCGACACGACGATTTTGGCATCGGCAGGAGCACAGTGCCATCATATTGACCATGTGTCGACCCAGATTCCCTATGTGCTTTGCGTATCTTCCTGCTGTTTTATCGGGTATATCGTTGCAGGCTTTACTGGGGACGGATTAATAGGAACAGCGACCGGGATTGTTTTGTTATTCGGTGTGATGACTGGATTGTACAAATTTAAAATGAGATAAGAAAAGAAAACAGGATTCCCGTAAGGGGATCCTGTTTTTGCATGTTCAGAAAAACTTTTCTTTTGTTTTTATAAAAAGTGAAAGAATGATGAGCAAAGCAAAAATAGAAATTGACCAGGAAATTCCGATGTGCATCAATCCGGGAAAAGAAAACTCTATAGGAAACAGCATGACGGAAATTATTCCTGAAGAAATACAAGCAATGGCAAGCATTTGTTTCTTTCTATAAAAGGAAAGAATGTAAAGAAAGCCGCTGAGAAGTCCTGAAAGACCGGCAAAAATAAAATAACCGTATTTCCAGGCGGCCAAGGAAATAATAGATAATAAGATGGAGTATTTCATAAATCCTCGCTTTGAAATATTTATTTCCTATATGATAGCAGACCGTAATGAAAAATGCATAAGAATTTACGTAAATGGAATGAAGGCGGAGCAGGAAGTTCTCCGGTGTATGATATACTTGAATAAATAAAATAAGGGTGTGAAGTGATGATGCATAATGAACAGAAAGTAACAGATACCATATATTGGATCGGCGCCAATGATTTCGTGACGCCTCGTTTTGAAAATTATATACCGATGAATAACGGCGTATCGTATAACAGTTACTTCATTGATGATGAAAAAACATGCGTGATTGATGCGGTGGATCAGACGGCACGGGACCTATTCATGGAGAATGTGAAAGTTCTTTTGCGCGGCCGTCCATTAGATTATGTTATTGTGAATCATATGGAACCTGATCATTCAGGCTCTCTTTTTACGTTGCTGGAAACGTATCCGGAAGCGAAGCTGTGTATCAGTCCTACGGGCATGAAAATGTTCATGCAGTATTTCCACCTGCCTTTGAACGATCGTTTTATACCGGTTAATGAAAATCTGGTTTTAAATCTGGGATCGCATACGCTTCGTTTTATAACAGCGCCCATGGTTCATTGGCCGGAGGTGACTTTTACCTATGAAGAAACGGAGAAAATTTTATTTTCCGCTGATCTTTTCGGCACATTGGGGGCGCTCCAGGGCAGTATTTTTGCCGATACGTCGGAGGAGAATATTGTTCTTTCAGAAGAAATGCGGACGTATTATATGAATGTCATCGGTCGGTACGGCAGACAAGTAGCGGTAGCAATGAAAAAGCTGGAACCTATGGAACTTCATATGATTTGTCCGCTTCACGGACCTGTATACAGAAAAAGAGAGGATATTGAAAGCATCTTAACATATCATGAAACAATGGCGTCCTGGCAGCCCGAGTATAAATCCGCTACGATTTTCTTCGCTTCTCCTTATGGAAATACGGCGTTTGCTGCACAACGGTTGGCCTTTCTTTTAGGAAATAAGGGTGTCACAAATATCAAACTTGTTGATTTATGTACTACGCCATTTACTTCAGCCTGGGCGGAAACGATACGGCGGAGTCATATTGTTTTAGCCGCGCCGACGATGGACATGGGATTGAATCCGTTGATGAAAACCTTTTTGTCGGAATGTACGCACAAAGGAATTGAAAACAGGACGGTATCCATTATTGGAAATAGCAGTTGGGCACCTTATGTAAGTGTGAAACTGATGAAAGAAGTCGTGGAAGGATGGAAAAATTGCCGGATACTGGGAGAGGATGTGCATGTTCTTTCTTCAGCGGGTAAAGAGGAAGAAAGAAGACTGGAAGAATTAGCCGGTGTGATAGCAGAAGATATTTTGAAATAAGGTAAAATAATGAATTGGAGAATTTTACTGGTCGCAGTTTTGGCGGCAGGGATGGTTTTATGTACCGGTTGCGGGAAACCGGCTGTCCGGGTCAGGCAGGTAGAGGAAATAAAAGCTCCTTTTGTTATAAAGATATCATCTGAAGCAGAGGCGCTTCATACGGAACAGGTGATTCCGTTGGTGTCGGGACCCGTGATATCTGAACTTCCGCCAGCAGGGACAAAAGTAGAAGCCGGCAGCTTATTATTTCAAATAGATGCATCCTCTTATGAGGCACAGGCGGCGGCTTTGGAAAATCAGATAGGGTCAGCCTATTCTTCCGGGGCGGAGAGGCCGTCATATAATGCAGAAAATGACGACAGCATGGAAGCATCTTTACTCCGTCAGGGCATTATTACCCGTGCGGAGTATGAACAAATTCAGAGGAGAAAAGGAAATACAAGCCAGCCATTGGCAAACAGGGCTGTTCCGGCGGCTGAGGGGATTAGGGAATCACTGGCGGCCGTACGGAAATCCATTGCCGCTTGCGGAGTCCGTGCTCCTATAGACGGAACCGTTTCCGCCGTCTATCTGGATAAAAATAAAATAGCGGCGGCAGGACAGACGGCTATGGTGATATGTCAGGATACACCGGTTATATTTTCTTTCGGATTACCTGCCGGCTGGGATGAGTTTATCGAAAGAACCAAAAATGAAAAAATGCTTACCGTCACGGTTTTCGATAATGACCATGTATGGTTTGGGGAACTGAAGAAACAGGAAAGCAACGGGAACAATAAATATACAGTTTACAAGGTCCAGATTGATAATCCGGAAGGGGAGCTTGTTTTCGGAAAAAATTATACGGTACGGTTAAGCAGCAGTGAAAATATCCCGGCGATAGTGATACCTAAGACAGCGCTGAGAGGAGAAAATACAGTGGCAGTAGTCACGGATGATTCGCTTATTGACATAAAAACGATCATGATAGGGCATATAGATGGAGAGTATGTCTATGTGCTGGACGGACTGCATGCAGGAGATCGTGTTGTTTTGCATTCTTCGGAGGATATTGAAATAGGTATGCCGGTGACGGCTACTACTATGAAATAAAAAATGGCAGTGTCTGTAAAAAACAGCACTGCATTTTTAGCAGGAGATACATATGCGGTGGACGCGGGAAGATTATCACGGAACAGCCGTAGAAACGGCAAAACATTTAATTGGGGCGGTACTCGTTCGTGAAACGGATGAGGGTGTTATCAAAGGGCGGATTACGGAATGTGAAGCTTACGGCGGATATTACCGCGGGAAAAATGATGACGGAGCGCATTCCTATAAAGGAATTACACCCAGAACGAAAATTATTTTCGGTGACGGCGGACATATTTACGTATATTTGATTTACGGAATGTACTGGTGCATGAATGTAGTTTGCGGATATGAGGGCGAAGGATATGCCGTGCTTCTCCGTGCCATAGAACCGTTAGAAGGGGTGGAGCTTATGCAAAAGAGACGAGGAAATGTCAAAGGACGGTTGTTGACTGCAGGACCCGGACGACTTGCAATGGCTATGGGGATAGACTCTTCTTTTTACGGGGCGGATTTAGTCACAGGAGGTGTGTATATCGAAGAGGGAAAAGAAAAAGTACAGATAGAAACATCAAAACGAATCCATATTGATTATGCCGTGTATGGGAAAAATTTCCCTTGGCGGTTTACGATGAAAGGCAGTTCTTGGATTTCTAAATAAAACTGGCATAAAGGAGGATATATGAACTATATTTCTTATTATGATTCACCACTGGGAAAAATAATGCTTACTTCTGACGGTCAAGCGATAACGGGTGTCCGGTTTGAAAAACGAACGGCATTTGAGGCTGACCCGGATAAAAACCGGATAAAAAAAGAAACTCCGGTCTTTATAGAAGCAAAAATCTGGATGGACATTTATTTTGCAGGAAGAAATCCTGGAAAGATTCCTTTACTCCGTTTGGACGGAACGGAATTCAGAAAGAAAGTATGGAAGATACTCCTTACGATTCCTTATGGAAGAACAGTTACCTATGGAGAAATAGCCGCAGCAATCATGAAAGAAACGGGGCAGAAGAAAATGTCCGCCCAGGCAATTGGCGGAGCGGTAGGTCATAACCCGGTTCCTCTATTTTGTCCCTGTCACCGTGTAGTGGGAGCGGGAGGAAACCTTACCGGGTATGCAGGCGGCATTGACAGAAAGCAGGCGTTGCTGGCGCTGGAAAATATAGATATGACCGCTTTCTTTATTCCGAAGAAAAAACACAGGATATCAGAATAAGAAACGGTTTTATTGGGAACGGACGGAAAAATAAGGAGAATCCCTTTGTAGAAAACAGATGGCGTCTTCTGTATAATAAAAAAGTATAAAAAATCGCTGAGGAGCTTACGATTTATGAAATTACTGCGTTTAATTTTGCAGGGATTTAAGTCTTTTGCAGATAAAACGACAATTGAATTTGCTGAGGGAATGACTGTCATTGTAGGACCGAACGGATGTGGGAAAAGCAATATTTCCGATGCTGTCCGCTGGGTCTTGGGAGAGCAGAATATACGAAATCTCCGGGGACAGAAAACAGAAGATATCATCTTTTCGGGGGCGGAAGGAAGAACGCCGAAAAATGCGGCGGAAGTAACGCTGGTTCTTGACAACTCAGGACATGAGCTTCCTTTGGATACGGCTGAGGTGGCTATCACAAGACGGGTACTCCGGAATGGAGAAAGTGAATTCCGGATGAACAAAAGAAGCTGCCGTCTAAAAGATATCCAGGAACTGCTTGCAACAACAGGGCTTGGTAAGGGAACAATGACCATTATCGGACAAAACAGAGTAGATCAGGTATTGACCGCGCAACCGGAGGAAAGGCGTCTGATTTTTGAGGAAGTGGCAGGAATCAGTCTGTACAGGATGCGTAAAAATGAAGGACTCAGAAAACTTGAAAAAACGGCAGAAAATATGGAACGCGTCCGTGACCTGACAGCACTTTTGGATGAGCAGCTGGTGCCGCTCAAAGAAGGCGCTGAGAAGGCTCGTGTTTACAAATCCTTAGTCAAGGATAAAAAAGCAGTGGAAGCGACGATGTCTCTTTTAAAAATGACATCCATAGGGCGTATGCTTGCCCGTTACGAAAATGAATACAACGCACTGGCTGATGAAAATGTAGAATGGCAAACCAGATTGTCCCAATTTTCCGCAGAAAAAGCGGTGTTGGAAGAAAAAATAATCTCTCATCAGGAAAAGGTAAGAAAGATGGGAGAAGAAAGTGCCGCCGGTCAACGACTGATGGAAACTCTTCGCGGGGATTACAGGGTCAAAGAAGAAGCTCTTCATCACGGAGAGGAAGAAACCATTCGCTTGCAGGAGGAAGAATCGGACCAGACGGAAGCGGAAAAAGAACTGGCGGAAGAAATACGTGAGATTGAAAAAGAGCTGGTTGCCTCTGAAAAATTATGGAAAGAAAAACAAGATCTTTTGAAAGAGGAATTGAGAAAAAAAGAAAAAATCACGGAGGATTTAAATCAGGCAGAAACGGAATACAAGGAAAAATTGGCGGTCAACCGGAAAAAATTGGCAGAGAAAGAACGACTGTCCCGGGAAATTGCTTATGGAAATACAGAAAAAAACCGATTGCTTGCAGAAAAAGAAAAGTACAGCTTGGCGGAAAAAGAAGCGGAAGCTGTACGGCTTGGTATGGAAAAACAGTACGAGTCGCTGTTGAACAAGGAAAACGATATCCGCCTGCATATGGAAAAACTGGAAAACAACGGAAATCGGGACGGAAATTCCCTTAAAGAAGCCATGGATAAGCAATACCGGCTTTTGAACAGGCAAAATGACTTACAATCCCAACGTGTACAAATCCGTTCCAGAAAAGAATATCTCGAACGGGCGGAAAAGGAATACACTAATTTCTCCGGGACGACAAAAACGATTATGGAAAGCCGCAGTCTTTGGGGAGAACACATCCTGGGCATGGTAGGCGAATTATTGCGTGTGCCGCCCGCATATACCAAGGCGGCGGAAGTGGCTTTGGGAAATTCGGTGTCTTACATTGTGACCGATACGGCAAAAGCGGCGGCAGATATCATTTCATGGCTGAAAAAGAATAATTTGGGACGCACCACCTTTTACCCGCTCGAATCCATGCGACCCGGGAAAAATGATAAAAATGAAAGACAAGCCGTGCAGGAGAAAGGGATTTGCGGGATTGCTTCCGACTTGTTTCATTATGAAGACGATTATAAAGATCTCATGGAAGCCATTTTGGGAAGAACATTAATTGCTGAAAATTTGGCAGCGGCAAGAGAGGTTTCAAGAAAGTACAATTATCGCCTTCGCCTGGTTACATTAGATGGACAAGTGGTTAACCCGGGCGGTTCCATGACCGGCGGTTCCATGAAGAAACGAGAAAATACTTTTTTCGGGCGTCGGCAGGAAATACAGGAACTTTTAAAGCAGGAAGCGGAGAACGAAAAAGAAATATCCCGTTGCGCGGAAGAAAAAAGAAAGCAAGATGATTTTTGTGCGGCCTTATCGGAAAAAGTTACCCGTGAAAGAGAAGAGTGGCAGGCTTTAAAGGTGAAGTTGGCAGAGGTAAACGGCCAAAAAGATGGGGTTTCTCAGACCATAAATACACAAAAAATAGTAGAAAAACGAAGCGGGAGAGAAATAGAGTCGATTGAAGAAAATTTAGAATTGCTCTTGCAGAATATAGAAAGTAATCAAAGACAATTATCGGAGTTTCATGACATTCCCGATGTAGGAGAAGATGAAAAAAGCGGCAGACTCCGGAAACTACTGAAAGAAGAGGAAGATTGCCTCGTCAGTATTCATGTAGAGGTAACGAAAGCGGAGGAAGCTGTCAGTTTCGGAAGGCGTGCTCAAAAAGAGCGAGAAGAAGCGAAACGGGAACAAGAGAAAGACAGAAAAGAATTAGCACGGAAAATAGAGGAAAATAGAAAATTAAAAGAAACATTGCGTCAGGAAATCCGGGAGTTGGCAGAGAAATTCAGCGAGGCGGAGAAAAATTGGGAAGCCTCTAAAAAGAAGCAGGAAGAAGTACAAAATGCTTCCGATGAATTTGCTTTGCACCGGAAAAGAAATGATGATGGCTGGAGAGAGGCGCAGGAAAAATCGGCGGCTATCAGTAAAGATATGGCGGACAGAAAAGCCAGAATCGACAGTTTTAAGGCACAGGAAATGGAAGAACTGGAAAATCTCAAGGTACAGAATCTGACGCTTGAAACCGCTGGAGCATTGCGGCTTTCCGGTTCCATGGCGGACATGAAAGAAAAACAAAGTCGTCTGGAAGACAGTATGGCAAAGTTAGGGAGTGTAAATCCCAACGGAGAAGAAGAATATGAATTGCAGTTGCGGCGTCGTAAATTTTACGAAACCCAGATTGAAGATTTGAAGAAAGCAAGAGCAGGACTGGAAACGGTCATTCATGATATTGATACGACAATGTCATCCCGGTTTGCTGAAGCGTTTAAGGAAATCAATATAGAATTCGGCCGTATTATGCAGATTATGTTTTCAGGAGGAAAGGCACGGCTGGAACTGACCGATGAGGCGCATCCGCTCGAAGGCGGGGTGGAGATGTATTTGCAGCTCCCCGGGAAAAAAAGGCAGCCTCTGACCTTGATGTCCGGCGGGGAAAGAGCACTTACCGTCATTGCATTGCTTATGTCCTTCATGGCTTACCGACCCGCTCCCTTTTGTTTTGTCGATGAAATAGATGCGGCACTGGACGATGCCAATGTATCACGGTACAGCAGGATGATAGCCGATTATAAGCGGCGGACACAGTTTATCGTGATTTCCCACAGGAAACGCACTATGGAATTTGCGGATACTCTCCAAGGTGTTACAATGGGTGAAAAAGGAGTATCTTCCTTGGTGACCGTGCGGGTCGGTGATTATATAAAGGAGGAAGAAAATGGGATTTCTGGATAAAGTTCGAAGCGGTTTGAAAAAAACAAAAGCCAGCTTAATAAAAAATATAGAAACCGTAGTCATTGGATATGCGGAAATTGACGATGATTTCCTGGAAGAATTGGAAATGGTTCTTTTGTCAGGAGATTTGGGTGTAAGGACGACAGATTATCTGATGCGCCGAATCAGAAGAGGTGTTACGGAAGGAATCATTCACAATACCAATGAAGTCATGCCTTTTATGGAAAAAATGGTAGCGGATATGTTGGCTGAAAATGAAAATGAAATGAAAGAAGTCCATCATCCAGAAGTATATTTGGTGGTGGGGGTCAACGGTGTCGGCAAAACGACGACGATTGGCAAATTATCGTCCCGCTTTCATGCGGAAGGGAAAAAAGTTCTGCTTGCCGCAGCGGATACCTTCAGGGCGGCCGCTTCAGAACAGCTGACGATTTGGGCGGAGAGAACAGGCGCCGATATTGTCAAACATGCAGAAGGTGCCGACCCTGCAGCGGTGGCCTTTGATGCGGTGACAGCCGCTAAAGCGAGAGGATCCGATGTGGTTCTGATTGATACGGCAGGAAGACTGCAAACCAAAGTCAACTTGATGGAAGAATTGGCTAAAATCAGCCGGGTGGTAAAAAAAGTAATTTCTGATGCTCCCCATCAAACGATTCTCATATTGGATGCGACGACCGGACAAAATGCGGTGAGCCAGGCAAAAAATTTCGGTGAAATTGTACCTCTTACAGGGGTTATTTTGACAAAATTGGATGGAACCGCCAAGGGCGGGGTGGTGCTCTCTGTACATGAAGAACTTCATGTGCCGGTACAATGGATTGGGCTGGGTGAAAGAGAAGAAGATTTGCAGAAATTCAATGCCGCCGATTTTGCAAAGGCTCTTTTTGAATCGGAAGAACATCAGTTAGAAGTGTCAACAAAAATTTAGTAAGAAAAAAGAGTGCACAGCTTATGATGGCTGTGCACTCTTTTGTTATTCGTAAGACCGGAACGGACGGTCTTTTTTCGGTTTGTTTTTTGGTTTTACATAGAGGCCCATTTCTATTTTTTCATGATGGATTTCTTTATAAAGCGCAATCATCATCAAGATAATAACAAGAGAAAATGGAAGTGCCGAAATAATCACGATGTTCTGCAAGGCCGATAATCCGCCGGCAACCAGTAAAATACCGGCAATGGAGGAAATCAGTAATCCCCAAATGACTTTTACATAATTGTGAGGAAAACGGTTTCCGTCTTCGGAGAGCATAGAAAGTACATAAGTAGCGGAGTCTGCGGAAGTGATGAAAAAAGTAAAAATAAGAAATACAGCAAGCAAAGAAAGATAGAAGCCGTAAGGGTATTGATTGAAGACACCGAATAAAACGGTTTCTGAGGACATGTCCGCCAGTGTTACGTCAGAGAGAGAAGCCTGCGTGGCGGCGGTTCCGAATACGGAAAACCAAAGGAAACTGAAAATCGTAGGAACGAGCAATACGTGAATCAGAAATTCCCGGATTGTCCGGCCTTTTGAAATCTGTGCAATAAAGATGCCGACAAAAGGAGCCCAGGAAATCCACCATGCCCAGTAAAAGATGGTCCAGTTTTGTATCCATTCCTGACGGGTCGGGTACAGACTGGCGGTACGGAAACTCATGCGCAGGAAATCATTCAGATACATGCCGATTGTTCCCACAAACGAATTCATAAATAAAGTGGAAGGTCCTAAGACAATCAGTAATGCCATAAGCCCGATGGCTAAAATGATATTCAAGTTGGATAATATTTTGACACCTTTGCCGATGCCTGACAGAGCGGAAACGACAAAACAGCCGGTGCAGACAAGAATAATTATGACCTGTACGGCGGCGGTATTTGGAATGCCGAATAAATAAGAAAGTCCTCCGTTAATTTGGACAGCGCCGAAGCCGAGGGAAGCAGCGACACCGATAGCGGTAACGAAAATAGTCAGACCATCTATGATTTTCCCCGGAAGTGTTTCTGTTTTATTTCCAAATAAAGGCTTTAAGGTGGCGGAAAGGAGCGACTTTTCCTTTTTTCTGAATTTAAAGTATGCCAAGGAAAGAGCAATAATGCCGTAGACGGACCAGGCATGAATGCCCCAGTGAAAAAATGTATATTTCAGAGAATCTGCCAGTGCCTGCTTGCTGCCCGGCGGAGCCACAGGAGAAGAAACGGCAAAATGGGATAGCGGCTCCGCTGCCCCGAAGAATATCAGCCCAATTCCCATACCGGCGGAAAACAGCATGGAGAGCCAGGAAAGTTTTGTATATTCCGGTTTTGAATCGGGATCGCCCAGGCGAATCCGGCTGGCAGGACTGCATATAATGAAAAGACAAAAAGCCACAATACTACCGACAAGAAGCAAATAAAACCAACCGAAATTTTGTGTAATATAATTTTTAATGCCGCCTGTAGCTGTTTCAAAATGACCGGGAAAGAAGAGGGCGATTAAAACGACAGCGAGTGTAAATACAACAGATCCTGTAAAAACGGAAGTGACTGTTGGGAAAAAACGGGTAAAGAGATTTTTTTCCGAGGTCATTCCGTTGGAATACATGGCGGAATGACGGTTTTCTTTTGTTTCTATATTTTCTTTTTTCAAAAAAGACTCCTTTCTACAACGTTTACCTATGCAACCTGTAAATAAAAATGTTGCCATAAGTAAGAAAAATAATAAAACAAGTAATCTGAAAATCAATCCGTTCGGGCAATAAAAAATGATTCAAAAATCTTCCGGTTTCCACAAGAATAGACCTTTGAATCATTGATTATTATGGAAGGACGTTATCCTTTGATTTGGAAATACTTTTTCATATAATCGACAAATATTTGCACCGGTGTGGACTGAAGCATGGCTTCTTTATAAATCAAATGGCTGGGGCGTAAAAGAGGATTTCCGTGATTGTCATAAATCATCTGTTTATCCACCTGTTCATTGCATTTCGAAAGCATATCTTCCGGAATCAAAGAGTGTCCCAGACCGTGATTGACAATTTCCACGCAAGTCAAACAATCACTGACAGTAAGAGAAAAATGGGGGGAGTCGGCAAAGTTTTGCCGCCACCAGCGGCTTCGCAGTTCATCAAGAGAAGGATCACTCTGATAACGGATAGAAGGCTGTTCCGCCAGCGTATCAAAGTCGATTTTTTGGGCGGAAATAAGATAGAGCGGAGCGTCTTCCAAAAGAATATCCGCATCCGACCATTCCTGATTACCGCGAACGATAGCCAGATGAATATCTTCTTTCTTGACCAGTTTGACCAGCCTGTCACTGGTATCTGTCGTTAAAGAAATTTCAATATCACTATATTCATCAACAAAACCTTTCAATATGGCAGGCATATGAGATTGGGAAAAAGATTGGGAAGCACCGATACGGAGAACACCGGAGATGGAATTCGGCTCATGAGTGACAAAGTTTTTCATATCTTGGTATTGCTGGAGTTCTTTTTCCGCAAAGGAAAAGAGTCTGTTTCCCGCATCCGTGAAATGAACGCCTTTATTTGTGCGGATAAATAAAAGACATCCGATTTCTTTCTCCATTTGACTCAAGCGGTAAGTCAGAGAAGGCTGTGTCATAAATAAACGTTTAGCCACTTTATTGATGCTCCGCTCTTCACGGAGATAAATTAAAATTTTCCAATCCGTATTGTTCATGTAAACACCCCAATGCTTTTTTGTGGATAGATGGTGAAAAACACCTTATAAAACTTTTTTATTATTATAACATGAAAGTGAAATATAAAAAAGTCTTATATCGGCTAATAGATAAGCAGAGAAGCAAAACGGATTTCATTCTCATGTTAAACTATAGAAAAGAAATGTTTTTATGACAAAATAATTTATTTTATAGGAAGCATTATGAAATATCCGAAAATTGGAAATGTGAAATTGAACGGTTGGGCATGTCTGGCGCCTATGGCAGGCGTCAGCGATTTGGCGTACCGTGTCATTGCAAAAAAAATGGGCGCGTCACTGACAACTGCAGAAATGGTAAGCGCCAAAGGACTTTATTACGGGAATGAAAAAACGAAAGAGATGCTCAAAATAGCTCCGGGTGAACATCCTGTGGCGCTCCAGCTTTTCGGCTCCGATCCCGATATCATGGCATGGGGGGCAAAAATTATAGAGCAGGCAGATCCTGATTTCATTGATATCAATATGGGATGTCCTATGCAGAAGGTGGTAAAAAACGGAGACGGCTCGGCGCTCATGAAAAATATCCCTCTTGCGGAGGCTGTTATCCGTGCCATGGTCAAAGCGGTACAAACACCGGTGACGGTGAAAATGCGTCTCGGCTGGTCACGGGATGTATTGAATGTGGTGGAACTCGCACAGGCGGCAGAGGAGGCGGGGGCTGCTGCCATTACGGTTCACGGAAGGACACGGGAAGATTTTTATACAGGGAAAGCGGATTGGAGAGAAATCAAAAAAGTTGTGGACGCCGTCAAAATTCCCGTAATAGGTAACGGAGATGTGACAGACGGAAAATCTGCAAAAGACCTCATGGAAGAAACGGGGTGCGCCGCTGTGGCTATCGGTCGTGCCGCTTGGGGAAATCCTTGGATTTTCCGGGAAGTGAATGCGTATCTGGAAACGGGCGAAGTTATCTCTCCGCCATCTTGGGAAATGAGACTTCAAATGGCAAGATGTCATCTTCACGGGCTTTGTCTTGAAAAAGGAGAATATGCGGCGGTCAGAGAAATGAGGGCGCATGCAAGCCGTTATTTCCACGGACTTCCCAAGGCAACCGCTTTACGGCAGGAAATCATGAAAGAAGTGACGGAAAAGGGATTCAATGACGTATTGGATACTTATGAAAAAGAGAATGGATTTTCCGAGCCGGAAAAAGAAGCGTTCTAAAGTTTGCATAAAATTAAATATAAAAACAAAAAAATTAAGGTATTATTATTTACGAAAAGAATAGATAAAACCGTACTTTTTCAATATCCGGTTTCGTTGACAAGACCTGAGGTAAATATTAAAATAAATAAAGACATTTTCTGTGAATGCAGAGAAGAATAGATTTGGTAATCATATCTTTTGTATCAAAGGAGGCCGATCTTCGTGTTTTATTTTAGCAGTTATAAAATAAAATCTGAGGATAGAGCCTTTTTTATTTGTGTGTATATTTTTGAGGATCGGACAAAAAGCTTCTGTGTGGATTTGTATAAATGAAACAAGGAGCTTTATTTTTTATGAAGGAGGCAACTATGCATGTAGGGATTGTTATGGGGAGTGATTCTGATTTACCGGTGATGAGAAAAGCCTGTGAAATCTTAAACGGTTTTGGTGTCACTTATGATATGGTCATTGCATCGGCACACCGTACCCCGAAAAAATTGGAGCAGTTTGTAACGGCCCAGGAAGAAAAAGGGGCAGCCTGCTTCATTGCCGGTGCAGGTATGGCAGCGGCTTTACCGGGTGTGGTGGCATCTATGACATTCCGTCCGGTCATCGGTGTGCCTCTTTCGGGAGCAAAATTAGACGGAATGGACGCACTTTTTTCTATCGTCCAGATGCCGTCGGGTGTGCCTGTAGCTACTGTCGCTATTGACGGGGCAAAAAATGCAGCGTATCTTGCTGTCGAAATAGGTGCCGTCAGCGACCGCGATTTGTACAGAAAATATAAAGAATACAGAGAAGAAGCGGCAGCGGAAGTGTACCGCAAGGATGAAAAATTACAACAGGAATTAAAGAAATAAGAGTGAAAGGGAGAATATCATGAAAGAATATAAGCCGTTCAAATCAGGAAAAGTTCGTGAATTATATGATTTAGGAGACAGTTTGGTCATGGTCTGCACAGACCGTATTTCCGCTTTTGATAAAATTTTGGAAAATCCGATTCCTAAAAAAGGGGAAGTATTAAATAAAATGTCGGAATTTTGGTTTGATTTCACAAAAGACGTTGTGCCGAACCATATGATTTCCATTGACGTGAAAGATATGCCGGAATTTTTCCGCAAGCCTGAATTTGACGGAAACAGCATGAAAACAAAAAAACTGGATATGATTCCTGTAGAATGTATTGTTCGCGGATATATCACCGGTTCAGGCTGGGAAGGATATCAGAAAGACGGCAAGGTTTGCGGTATAGAGCTCCCGAAGGGATTGAAAGAATGCGAAAAATTGCCGGAACCGATTTTTACGCCGTCGACGAAAGCACCTGTAGGAGAGCATGACCTCAATATTTCCATGGAAGAAGGGGTAGAGTGGATTGAAAAGACATTCCCCGGCAAAGGCAGGGAATATATGGAACAGCTTCGTGACCTGACACTGGCGCTTTATAAGAAGTGTGCGGACTATGCACTGTCTAAAGGAATTATCATTGCCGATACAAAATTTGAATTCGGTCTTGATGAAAAGGGAAATATCGTACTTGGCGATGAAATGCTGACTCCCGACAATTCCCGTTTCTGGCCGCTGGAAGGTTATGAAGCAGGGAAAGGACAGCCTTCTTATGATAAGCAGTTTGTCCGTGATTATCTGAAAGAACATCCCGGTGATGTTCTCCCTCAGGAAATTATCGATAAAACATTGGCAAAATATGTAGAGGCCTATGAGCTTCTTACAGGAAAAAAATTCTGATTGACCGGTTTTGCGCAGGGGTTTTAGCATATTCAAACAGGAGCTGCTCATGAGTGAAAAGAAAAAAGGATTGACTTACGCAGAGGCCGGTGTCGATATAGATGCCGGTGAGCGGGAAGTCGAATTGATTAAGGAGTCGGTACAAGCGACATACACGCCGGGGGTATTGGGCGATCTCGGCGGATTTGGCGGTCTTTACCGTCTGAAGGATGATTTAACGGAAGACCCTGTTCTTGTATCGGGCACTGACGGAGTAGGGACAAAGCTCCGTCTTGCCATTGAAATGGGAATCCACCATACCATCGGACAGGACTGCGTGGCAATGAGTGTTAACGATGTTCTTGTCCAAGGAGCGAAGCCGCTTTTCTTCCTTGATTACATTGCGACAGGAAAACTCAAACCTGAATTAATGGCAGATATTGTCAAGGGCGTGGCCGATGCATGCATTGAATCGGGTTGTGCTTTGCTTGGCGGTGAAACGGCGGAGATGGCAGGTTTTTACGCAGCCGGTGATTATGATGTCGCAGGTTTTGCGGTAGGAATCGCAGACAGAAAAAATTTGATTACAGGCGAGCGTATTTCTGCAGGCGATGTGATTCTGGGACTTCCTTCCAGCGGCGTACATTCTAACGGATATTCCCTGGTGCGGCGTATTATTTCCGATAACCACCTGGATTTAAAAACAACCTATGAAGGCTTTGACAAACCTTTGGGAGAAGTGCTTTTGACACCGACACGGCTGTATCCGAAAGCTGTGCTTCCCGTACTGAAAGGTGCGGATGTGAAAGGCTTGGTTCATATTACGGGGGGCGGTTTCTATGACAATATTCCCCGTGTGTTGCCCGAAGGGACAAGAGCGGTTATAGATGCCGATCAATGGCCCATGCTTCCCGTATTTCCTTTCTTGAAAAAACAGGGGGGAGTAGAAGCTCGTGAAATGTACCGCACTTTTAACTGCGGAATCGGTATGCTTTTGATTCTTTCTCCCGAGGAGGCGGAAAAAGCCAAAGCTGTTTTACAGGAAATGGGAGAAGCGGTGTATGAAATCGGGAAAATTACAACAGGAAACAGAGATGTAACAGTAACAGGCGGTCTTTTCCATGAATAAAAGGCTTTTGATTTTTGCGTCCGGCCGCGGCTCCAATGCAGAAGCCATTTATCAGGCAACAATGAACGGTACGGTTCGCGGCACTGTGGTGGGCGTTATTTGCGACCACAAAGAGGCGGCAGTGCTTGAAAGGGCAAAACGTTGGGGTGTGCCTGCTACGGTGATAGAAATGAAATCATGCCGGGACAAGGTGGAATACAATGAAAAAATTCTTGAAGCCGCCCAATCCTATCGGCCCGATTTGATTTGTCTGGCCGGCTATATGCGGATTTGCGGAGAGAATTTAATTCATGCCTTTCCCGACCGCATTATGAATATACATCCCGCTCTGCTGCCGAGTTTCAGAGGACTTCATGCCCAAAGGCAGGCGATTTCAGCAGGAGTAAAGGTTTCTGGCTGTACGGTTCATTTTGTGGGAACCGGTCTTGATGACGGTCCCATTATCACGCAGGTGGCAGTTCCGGTACTTGACGATGATACGGAAGAAACGCTTTCCGCCCGTATTTTGGAGCAGGAGCATCCCGCTTATGTCCGGGCAGTCAAAGCTTATTGTGAGGATATTCTTACCATAGAAGGACACCATGTTTCAGGTATGCATAAGGAGGCAAAAAAATGGGAGTGAAACGGGCACTTATCAGTGTGTCTGATAAAACAGGAATTGTAGAGTTTGCCAGAGGCCTTCATGAGCTTGGTGTAGAAATTATTTCTACCGGCGGTACGATGAAAACCATTGCGGAAGCGGGGATTCCGGTCAAATCGGTTTCGGAAATCACGGGATTTCCGGAAATGATGGACGGCCGCGTAAAAACACTGCATCCGAAAATACATGGCGGGATTTTGGCAATCCGCGATAACCCTTCCCATGTAAAGGCGATGGAAGAACACGGTATCGGCGGTATCGATCTCGTGGCGGTCAATCTGTACCCGTTCCGTGAAACGGTGGCAAAGCCTGATGTAACAAGAGAAGAAGCTATTGAAAATATAGATATCGGCGGTCCGTCCATGGTGAGAGCGGCAGCCAAAAATTATAAATATGTGATGATTGTTGTCGATCCGCGGCAATATCAAGAAGTGTTGGACCGAATAAAAACAGACTCTCTCACAGAAGATTTTAAATTTGAATTATCGAGAAAAGCCTTTCTTCATACCGGCTTATATGACTGTGCCATTGCCGGGTACATGACAAAGGAAATTACGGGAGAAAAAGATGGCCTTCCCGACATATTTGCCAAGGCTTATACCAAAATTCAGGATCTCCGGTACGGTGAAAATCCTCACCAGAAAGCAGCTTTTTACAAAGATCCGGAATGCCGCGGGGGAATTGCGGAAGCCCGTCAACTTCACGGGAAAGAACTTTCTTACAATAATATTGTAGATATGGAAGCGGCCTGGAATCTTGCCAACGAATGGAAAGACAGACCGGCCTGCGTTATTGTGAAACATACGAATCCTTGCGGGACGGCACTCGGAGATACACCGCTCGATGCATTCCGGAAAGCCTTTGACGCGGACAGTAAATCTGCTTTTGGCGGTATCGTGGCGATGAACCGCGAGTGCGATAAAGAAACGGCGGAAGCGATGAAACCGATTTTCTTTGAAGTCATTATGGCCCCCCGTTTTTCTAAAGAGGCGGTAGAATTATTATCGGCGAAAAAGAATATCCGCCTTATTGAAGTTGAAAACACGGAAGAAAAAGAACTGCAACTTCATAAAGTGTCCGGCGGTCTTTTAATCCAGACGGCCGATGACAGCTCGGAAACAAGGAAAGACTGCAAATGCGTGACAAAGAGAGCACCGACAGAAGAAGAATGGGAAGCTCTTGAGTTTGCATGGAAAATCGTAAAGCATGTCAAATCCAATGCCATCGTGCTCACCGGTAAGGACGTCACTTACGGTGTCGGTGCGGGACAGATGAACCGTGTCGGTGCAGCGGATATCGCCATAGCGGAAGCGGGAGAAAAATGCAAAGGTGCGGTTATGAGTTCCGATGCGTTCTTCCCCTTTGGAGATACCATAGAAGCGGCAGGGAAAGCAGGTATTACGGCAGTTATCCAGCCCGGCGGATCAATCCGTGATGAGGAGTCTATAGAAATGGCAGACAAATACGGGATTGCCATGGTATTTACAGGACACCGCCATTTCAGACACAGCTGATAAGCGTCCGTCGGGATTGGACAGGCTGGGGTATAATAAGTACAGACGGCTTTAAATAAGCCGAAACGACGGAGATAAATGAATTGAGGAATATCCGGATATAAGGGGGAAATATGAAAGTACTGGTAATCGGCAGCGGTGGAAGAGAACACGCACTTTTGTGGCGGCTCGCACAGAGTCCGTCAGTCAAAGAAACGTATGTCATTCCCGGAAATGACGGCATGAGAGATGTATCCCATCTGATTCCCGTGAAAGGGGCGGATGATATTCTTGATTTTGCCCGTTTGATGAAAGTGGATTTGACTATAGCAGGTCCCGAAACGGTTCTTACAGACGGCTTGGCAGACCGTTTCGAAGAGCGGGGACTTCCTTTCTTCGGACCGTCCAAAGCGGCGGCAGAAATTGAAGGCTCAAAAATTTTTGCAAAGAAGTTAATGAAAAAATATAAAATTCCTACCGCAGACTATGCCGTCTTTGATGATGAAGAAAAAGCAGTTTCTTACGTAAAAAAACAAAAGAAATATCCGCTGGTCATTAAAGCGGACGGACTTGCATCGGGAAAAGGAGTGATTATTGCCGGAACAGAGGAAGAAGCTTTGACGGCTGTCCGGGATATGATGGACGGAAAAGCTTTCGGCAGTGCCGGAAAATCTCTTGTCATTGAAGAGTTTATGGAGGGGGAAGAGGCGAGCGTACTCTGCTTTACTGACGGAGAGACGATTGTTCCCCTGATTTCCGCGCAGGACCATAAACGTATCGGTAACGGAGATACAGGTCTGAATACAGGCGGTATGGGAGCCTATGCACCTGCTCCGGTCATGACGGATAAATTGAACAAAGAAGTGTATGACAAAATTCTTGTACCGACAATCCGGGCGATGAAAAAAGAAGGCCGTCCTTTCAAAGGCTGTCTCTATGCGGGACTTATGATTACCAAAGAAGGACCGAAGGTGGTGGAATTTAACTGCCGGTTTGGAGATCCGGAAACAGAAGTGATATTATCTCTGTTAGAAGGCGACTTGGGGAAGATTATGCTTTCCTGCGTGAAAGGAAATCTCAAAGCCGGTGATGTGTCATGGAAAAAAGGATATGCTGTCGACGTAGTTATGGCATCTGAGGGCTATCCGAGAACACATTCGTCAGGCGATGAAATCACGGGACTGGAAGAAGCAGGCAAGGATTGTCTCCTGTTCCATGCAGGTACGGTTTCTAAAAAAGGAAAGTACTATGTAAACGGCGGGCGTGTACTGAATGTAGTAGCCATGGCACCGACTTTAAAAGAAGCACGGGACAAAGCCTATGCGGGAGTTAGCAAAATCCATTGGCGCGGCGCCCAGTACCGCAGTGATATTGCAGACAAAGGCTTGAAACATTTAAAATAAAACATCAAATATAAATTGAATCAAATAAAGTGCCTCCCTCATCAGTCCGGCTGATATACGGAGGCCTTTTAAAATGTTTTTCCGTATATTTTTTTGGCAAAGAACGGAAAACAAAAGAGAGAATCATAAACAACGCTTGCAAAAGTACGGGGCTGCATATATAATGAGTGCATACTTAAAGGCATGGACGGGAAGAAACTGCGGAAAGTCTCAAAGAGAGCCGCTCCTTTGGTGGAAGAGCGGCAGACGGGATACAGTGAGTCACCCCCGAGCCGTCAGTGAAAGCTGTCCGTTGCGCACGTTACGCGTGAATGAGTGGTCTTTGGACTATGTAGGTGGTACCGCGGAAGTCTCTTTCGTCCTATACGGATGGAAGAGTTTTTTATTTCTAAGGAGTGAATGCTATGGAAAATGAAAAAGATCTCGGAAAATATGAACCTGGTGAAATTGAGCAGAAATGGTATAAGTTCTGGGAAGAGAACGGCGTATTTCATGATGAGCCGGATATGGAAAAAGAACCATACAGCATTGTACTGCCTCCTCCGAATGTTACGGGACAGCTTCATATGGGACATGCTCTTGACAATACGCTCCAGGATATTCTTATCCGTTACAAAAGAATGCAGGGGTACAATGTTCTTTGGCTCCCCGGAAAAGATCACGCAGGGATTGCTACCCAGGTCAAGGTGGAAAAGCAGATTGCCGAAGAGGGTCTGACCAAATATGACTTGGGACGTGAAAAATTCCTGGAACGTGTTTGGGAATGGAAAGAAAAATACGGAAATACAATCGGTAACCAGATTCGTCATCTCGGTTCTTCCTGTGATTGGAGCCGTGAACGGTTTACGATGGACGATGTTTGTGCCAAAGCGGTCCGTGAGGTTTTTGTTTCCCTTTATGAAAAAGGTCTGATTTATCAGGGGTTCCGTATAACGAACTGGTGTCCCCGCTGTCAGACCGCACTTTCTGATATTGAAGTGGAGCATGAAGATGAAAACGGACATCTCTGGTATATCAATTATCCTGTAGTGGGAGAAGAAAGTTATATACAGATTGCAACAACAAGACCGGAGACGATTCCCGGTGATACGGCGGTGGCAGTCAATCCGAATGATGAAAGATATGCCGCATTTATCGGCAAAAAAGTAAAACTGCCCGGAAACGGCAGAGAAATTCCTATTATTGCCGATGAATATGTCGATATGGAATATGGCACAGGCTGTGTAAAAATCACACCTGCCCACGATCCGAACGACTTTGAAATGGGACAGCGCCACGGTCTGGAAACAATCGTTATCATGAATAAAGACGGAACGATGAATGAAAAGGCCGGCAAGTATGAGGGCATGGACCGTTATGAATGCAGGAAGGCGATTCTGGAAGACCTGAAAGAACAGGGACTGTTTGTTAAAACAGAAGAAAAGGAGCATGCGGTAGGTCATTGCTCCCGTTGCCATACCGTTGTCGAACCTTTAACAACGAAACAATGGTTTGTCAAAATGAAACCGCTGGCAGGTCCCGCCATGGAAGCCGTGAAGTCAGGGAAGACGAAATTTGTTCCCGAACGGTTTTCCAATACGTATTTGCAATGGCTTGAAAATATCCATGACTGGTGTATTTCGCGGCAACTCTGGTGGGGTCACAGAATTCCTGTCTGGTATTGTGATGACTGCGGAGCGGTGAATGCATCAAGAAGTGATCTTGAAACCTGTCCGCACTGCGGTAGTGCCCGTATACATCAGGATCCCGATGTACTTGATACATGGTTTTCCTCGGCACTTTGGCCTTTTTCTACAATGGGCTGGCCGGATAAAACAGATGTGCTTCGCCGGTGGTATCCCACATCGACCATGGTTACAGGCTACGATATTATTTTCTTCTGGGTAGCCCGTATGATGTTTATGTCCATGGAATTTATGAAAGAAATACCTTTTAAATATGTATTTATCCACGGCCTTGTCAGAGATTCGCAGGGACGGAAAATGTCGAAATCTTTAGGGAACGGCATTGACCCGCTGGAAGTAATTGATACTTACGGAGCGGATGCACTCCGCTTTACGCTGGTAACGGGAAATACTCCGGGGAATGATATGCGTTTCTACTATGAAAAAGTGGAAGGTAATCGTAATTTTGCCAATAAAATCTGGAATGCCACAAAATTCACACTGATGAATCTTGATGACTATGATGCCGGCTTTGTTCCGTCAAAAGAACAGCTTACACTGGCCGACCGTTGGATTTTAGAGGGACTGGCGGCTACAGAGGACAGTGTCGGTGCCAATTTGGATAAATATGAACTCGGTGCAGCGGCAGATACGATTTATAATTTTGCATGGAATTCCTTCTGCGATTGGTATATCGAAACCGCAAAAGCCCGTCTCTACGGATTGCACAATGATGACCGCAAGGTTACCCAGTATGTCCTCGTCTACACACTGACAAGAATGCTGGCACTTCTCCACCCCTTTATGCCTTTTATTACCGAGCATCTCTGGCAGCACCTGCCTCATGAAGGGAAGACACTGGCGAGAGCGGAATGGCCGAAAGCGGAGGCACAGCTTCGTTTCCCGGCAGAGCAGGAGCAGATGGAACGGCTGATGGATGCCATAAAGGCAGTGCGGAATATGCGGGCGGAAGCAGATGTCGTACCAAGCAAAATGTGCCACATCCGGATTTCCGTAACCCGTGAAGATTTGAAAAAATGTATTGAAGATCACAGAGAATATTTTGAAAAGCTCGGGCATGTAGAACAAATCACATTCCTTGCACCGGGGGCAGACAAGCCTGAAAATGCACTGACCGCTGTTGTAACGGGTATGGAAGTTTATCTTGAACTCAAAGGCCTTATCGATACGGAAAAGGAAAAAGGACGTATCGAAAAAGCGAAAGCCGCTCTTGAAAAAGACATTGCCCGTACTTCCGGTAAATTAAATAATCAGGGCTTCCTGGCGAAAGCACCGGAAGAAGTGGTTCAAAAGGAAAAGGAAAAACTCGCGCAGTTTGAAGAAAAAATGAAATCCTTCAATGAACGCCTGGAATTTTTGAAAAATCTGTAAAAACCGGACTGTATCGGTAATTAAAAAGGAGAATGTATGAACTATCAAGAAACTTTGTCCTGGCTCGCATCCGCCTCTTCTTTCGGGATTAAACCGGGGCTGGAACGAATCAATGCCGTTCTTGAAAAACTGGATCATCCGGAAACGGCCTATAAAGTTATTCATGTGGCAGGGACAAACGGAAAAGGCAGTGTAGTTGCCATGATTACCAGTGTTCTTGAAAATGCAACGCTACGGGTGGGCCGCTTTATTTCTCCCCACCTGATTGATTATACGGAACGCATTTATTTTTGCGGACATGATATTTCTCAAGATGATTTTGCAAAAGCCGCTACCGTTGTAAAAGAGGCAGCCGGTAAAGTTGCTGCAGAAGGCGGAGAAACACTGACGGAATTTGAAATTCTTACAGCCATGGCATTCTGGGTGTTCCGGGAAGAAAAGATTGACTATGCCGTGGTGGAAGTCGGTATGGGCGGTCTTTATGACTCGACCAATGTGGTCACGCCTGTCGTATCGGTTATCACCAATGTGGCTTTGGATCATATGCAGTATCTCGGAGACACTCTTCCCGAAATTGCCAGACAAAAAGCGGGAATCATAAAAAAAGGAATCCCCGTGGTTACTGCTGCACAGCACGTGGCACTTAAAGAAATAAAAAAAGAAGCACACAATAAAAAAGCCCGCCTCTATTTCTACGGCAGAGATTTTGAAATTGATACAAGAAACAGATATGGCACGGGACAGGTTGTCGCAGTCAAGAGAAAGGATTTGCCAAAAAATCAGGATAAAAGTCTCCTTTTCGTACCTTTTGTAGGACCGCATCAGGCAGTCAATGCGGCAGTGGCATTAATGGCACTCAGTCTTGTGATGAAACAGGACGAACGGGTCAACGAAAATGATTTACGCGAAGGATTGGCACGGGCAAAATGGGAAGGCCGTTTTGAAATTCACAATGTCCGCGGAAAAACTTTCGTCCTTGACGGAGCGCATAATGCGGCAGGAGCGGAAGCTTTGCAGGAGTCTTTGGCAGAGCAATATCCCGATAAACGGCGTATCTTTATTTTCTCCTCGCTAAAGGACAAAGAAACGGAAACGGTTATTCAGATGCTTGTGCGGAAAGGGGATAAGGTTTTTGCCTGCCCTGCACCGACAGAAAGAACGCGGACCCCTGCAGAAATTTGCGATATGATTGATGCCCAGAAAATAAAGGCGGATCATATCGAGGCGGAAAATGTGATTTCTGCTGTAGAAGCGGCGGAAAAAGAGGCCGGTGAAAATGATATTATTCTCATATGCGG
>URIB01000002.1 GCA_900547785.1 uncultured Dialister sp. | reverse complement strand
AGATTTTCTTATACTTCTTGAACAAATTGGGGTTTGATTTCTTCCATTTGGCAATGAATCGTTTTCGGGAGTCGTACTTAGAAAAAATAGGGGGGGGTAGTACTCCGTTTTTCGAGTGCGGACAACATGTTGTATGGTTATTTTAAAGATCGCAAATAGTATGCGGTCTTTTTTGTTACCTGTAAAAAGAAGAGTAAGAAGAAAAGGAGAACAAGTATGAAAAGAGAAAGAATAAAAAAGTACAAAAGTAAAAAGATGTCTGCTATGATTTTGGCGGCACTCCTGATGGGGACTGTCGTGCAGGCTGAACCGGTGAATAACGGTGATACAAAAGTTCATTATTTCTCTGTAAAAAGTGAAGAGACAGGGGAAAAATCGAATTTTGACAGTAACGGTGCCAAAGGGGACGAGAGCATGGTCATCGGCATCGGCTCTACCTCGAACGGCATAAACAGCACCGTAGTCGGCAACAACAACACGCTGAAAGGCGGTAAAAGAGATAGCGACGGCGTCCACAGAAATAACAGTATCGTTGTCGGAGAAAGCATCGAAGTTGAGGGTACGCATAACGCGGTATTCGGCACGGATTATATGAACTGGGATAGGAAACTGACCAAAGTCGCGGGCGAACAGAATACTGTCATCGGTGTAGGCAACCTTGTCGGCTACACCGCGGAAAAAGACCTTTCGGATCCAAGTAATCCGAAATGGACGTATACGAAGTTGTACGACAGAGGGTCCGACGCTAACGTCGCGGTCGGCATGACAAATACCGTCAACGGCGGCAGTGTAGTTCTCGGAACCAGTTCCGAAATTAAGGACGGCGCGACGTTGGCCACTTCTGTAGGGCATGCCAATACGATACAAGGTAGTGAGTATGGTGTTGCTTTGGGAAATAATTTGCTTGTAGAAGGCTATGGAGCCATTGCGGTAGGCACAGACTCCAAAGCGACAGCGGACTACGCGACAGCGATCGGTACGGAAGCGGTGGCGGAACAAGAGGACTCCATCGCCTTCGGTTCATTCGCGAAGGCGAAAGCGGGAAGCGGCGTCGCGATCGGCTCTTCCAGCCTGGCGGACAGAGAGAAAGGATCCATCGGCTATTTAGCGGGAGAAAACACATCCGAAGTATGGAAAGCGACGCGGGGAGCGGTTTCTGTAGGCAATAAGGAAAAGAAATATACCCGTCAGATTACAGGCGTAGCCGCAGGTACAGAGGATACCGACGCGGTGAACGTCGCCCAGCTGAAAGCCTTGAACACTAAAATGGATCAAGGCGCGATTCATTATTTCTCTGTAAAAAGTGATGAGAAGGCGGCAGGCTCCAACTTTGACAATGACGGAGCGAAAGCGGATGGCAGCATGGTCATCGGCATCGGTTCAACCTCGGAAGGCATAAACAGTACCGTCATAGGAAAAAACAACAAATTGACAGGGAATAAGGAAATCGAAGACATAAAAAGTAAAAAGGTCTTTTCATTGAATAACAGTATTGTGGCAGGGCAGAATTTGGAAGTCGACGGTTATGCCAATACGGTATTTGCCACAGAATCTATATATGATATGTATCAGAGACTGACAAAGGTGGCAGGCGATCATAATACAGTCATCGGCGCGGGAAACCTTGTAGGCTATAGTGAAGAAGAAATATATACCTATACAAAACTCGATAAGTCTATCAGCAGCAATAAGAATGTGGTTATCGGTACCCGGCATACTGTCAGCGGCAGCGACAATGTTGTCCTCGGATATTTGACAGAATTTGAGGTGGGGGCCGCGGGGGTAACGGCCATAGGGTCTGCAAATCACATAGGCAGCGAGACCCAAGAGGGAGTGGCCATCGGCAATAATCTGGGTATAAACGGGCAGAGCACGGTTGCCATGGGGTTTGGCTCAGGAGCTAACGCGAAAAATGCAATCGTTTTAGGATCTTTTAGCTTTGCCAACGCGAAAAATGCAATCGTTTTAGGATCTGATAGCTCTGCCGACTCGGAAAATTCACTCGCTATAGGATCTGAGAGCTTTGCCATCGCGGAAAACGGAGTGGCTCTCGGGGCAAAGAGCATGGCAAACAGAGAAGCGGGTATGGCAGGTTATCTGGCGAACGGTAAGACCGCGCCGGCATGGAAGTCCACGCTCGGCGCGCTGTCTGTAGGAGCTAAGTTCGACAAAGTAGAAGATACCCGCCAGATTACGGGAGTCGCTGCAGGCACGGAAGACACCGATGCGGTGAACGTAGCGCAACTGAAAGCGGCTACGGAAAAAATCACGGGAAGCATAACGGATACGACACTGAAGGCAAGTGATAAAGCTCTTTCTCTCGAAGGAACCAAGCTGAAACTCTCCGTAGCAGATACGGCAGGAAATAAGGTGACGGGAGAAGTCGACCTTAAAGCACTGCAGGGAGCAGTGGACACCGACACAAGAAATACAATTCTGGAAAGTGACACGGTAAAAGTAGATGCTACCAATACAAATCAAGACGGAAGTATCAACTACAAATTAAATGTCAAAACAGATGGAAAAGTAGAAAAAAATAATAAAGGTGTCATAAACGGCGGAACAGTCTATAAAGAAACAAGAATCGAAAAAGACGGAAACTATATTAAAGCGGGTAATACAGCAGGAGAGAATCTGATTGCCTTAGATAAACAAGTTGGAGCAAACACAACCAATATCACCAAACTGGAAAATAACATTTACGACATGGGAACCAGAGTGGGAGAACTGGACAACAGAATGAACAAAGTCGGTGCAGGCGCCGCTGCGCTCGCCGCCCTTCATCCGTTGGATTTCGATCCTGATGATAAATGGGATATTGCCGCAGGTATCGGCAATTACAAAAATGCCACCGCTGCCGCAGTGGGACTCTTCTATCGTCCGAATGAAAGAACCATGCTGAACCTGGGTTGGACAATGGGTGACAACAGAAACATGGTGAACGGCGGATTTTCCATTAAATTGGGAAGCGGAGCCAATATAAGTACCTCTAAAACGGCGATGGCAAGAGAAATCCGGACGCTTAGGGACGTAGTATCGCAGCAGAATGAACAAATTGAAAGACAGAACCGGAAAATAGAAAAGCAGGAAAGAGAAATGAAAGAAGTTCTGGAAATTCTTGCTGAAATGAGAAAAGATAAAAAATAAAGTCAGAACATAAAAAATAGAAAATCCGGATACGGGCGCGTCATGATTGATGAAAGCTTTAGTATCCGGATTTTTTGTGTATAGATTTTTTATATTCTTCAATGAAAAACTGCCCTTTGCAGAAAGAGCAGTTTTCGTTTATTAATAATTTTCCGCTTTGATGGCAAAGAAGGAGCGGGGGTGTGAGCATACGGGGCATTCTATCGGTGCTTCTACGGATTCACAGGTAAAGCCGCAGTTGGCACAAATCCACAATTTCTTTTCATCTTTTTTGAAAAGTTTTTCGTTTTCCACATTAGCGAGGAGCATTTTATATCTGGTTTCATGTTGTTTTTCGATTTCCGCAATTTTATTCATCAGAAAAGCAATTTGAGGGAATCCTTCTTTTTTTGCCGTTTCGGCAAATTCGGGGTACATGGATGTCCATTCATCATTTTCTCCGTCAGCCGCCATTTGCAGATGTTCCGCTGTGGTTTTCTTCAGGTCACCGACGAGCCAGAACCATATTTTGGCATGGGCACGTTCGTTTTTAGCAGTTTCATCAAAAATATCAGCCAGCTGCTGGGACATTTTCGGATCTTTCCGTGCTTCTTGGGCAAAGAGTGTATATTTCACATGCGCCATGGATTCGCCTGCGAATGCGTGGTACAGATTCTTTTCCGTTTCTGTGCCTTTCAGACGCTTCATTTCTTCCTGGATTTTTACTTCGTTCATAATAGCCTCCTTACATAACATCCTTTTATACTCCTGTGAGTGGTATACTCTTTTTCTATTTTACAATTAAAAAGAAAAAAACGCTAATCCTTTTTTAGATTATAAAGGGATTCTATATTTCTTTCTTATTTTGCATAAAAGCAGAACATAAATGTAAATCAAATTTTACAGAAAATTTACACGGAAAGAATATGATAAGGAAAATAATGGAGGAAGTGGGCTTTCAGGAGGATATGGCATGTTCAGTCTGGTCAACAAGCATGAAGAGTTTTTTGATTTTTTAGTCACCAATGCGGAGCATTTTCATCGGGGAACGCTGATGGTCAAAGAGGTTTTGCAGGATCCGGGCAAATTGGAGCGCTGTTCTAAAGAAATCCGGGAAATTGAGCATATGGCGGACGCGATCACTCATGATGTGGCGAATAAGATGAAGCACGTTTTCATTACGCCTATCGACAGGGAAGATTTCTATATGCTGACCAGTACGTTGGATGATTGTGTGGATGATATCAAGGATGTGATTTTTTCTCTCCGCATTTATCATGCCGGTTTGGGCAGAGAAAAAACGCTTCGGATGGCGGATATTTTAGTGGAATTGTCAAATGAGCTGATCGTTCTCTTCCGATTGCTGAAAAATATTGATAAAAACGAAACGGAACTAACGGAACGGACAAGAAAAATCAATTCTTTGGAAAGTGAAGCCGATACGATTTACAGAGATGTGATTTCCGATCTTTTTGACGGAAGCCATGATGCGGTCGATATTATCCGATGGAAAGAAATTATGGAAACGATGGAAGATACGGCGGATCAGGCGGAACGGGTAGGAAATCTGATTAAAGAAGTGGTTATGAAATATGCCTGATATTTATGCGATAGGTCTTGTGGTTATCCTTGCGCTGGCATTTGATTTTATCAACGGGTTTCATGACACCGCCAATGCCATTGCGACCTGCATTGCCACCCGGTCATTAAGTCCCAGAGTGGCTATTTTGATGTCGGCGGTTTTAAATTTCGTAGGGGCCATGGTTTCTACCGGTGTGGCCAAAACGATAGGCGGAGAAATTGTCACTTCTCCTCAAATGGTCGACTCGACCGTCTTGATTGCCGCCCTTGCAGCCGCTATTTTGTGGAATTTATTTACATGGAAAATCGGAATGCCCTCCAGTTCTTCTCATGCACTGATTGGCGGTGTCCTCGGGGCGGTAATTATTTCTTACGGAACGGGAGCGATTCATACGGAAGGTGTACTGATGATCGTGGCGGGTCTGATTTGCTCTCCGGTTATCGCTATTTGCAGCGGGTATGTTGTCATGACACTTTTGTTTATGCTTTTCAGAAATATCGGAAAGTCGAAAGTGAATTATGTATCTCTTCATGTGCAAAATATTTCCGCAGCGGTTATGGCATTTTCCCATGGATCCAATGATGCACAGAAATGTATGGGAATCATTACTTTGGCACTGCTTTCCGGCGGATATATCGAAGAATTGGAAGTGCCTATGCTCGTGAAATTTTCCTGTGCTCTTGCGATGGCACTGGGGACAAGTGTGGGCGGTTGGCGTATTATCCGGACGGTAGGAAATAAAATTTTCCGTCTTGAACCGGTGAACGGTCTGGCTGCGGATATCAATTCGGCATTTATTATTTTCACAGCCACTTTTTTACATCTTCCCGTATCGACGACGCATGTCGTGACAGGTTCCATCATGGGGGTGGGTTGGGCAAAACGTTTCCGTGCCGTCCATTGGAACACCGCATATTCCATGGTGGGGGCATGGGTGATGACCATTCCGAGTACGGCGGCGGTGGCGGCCATTGTTTATCTTTTAATTCGTCATATGGATTAATCCTCATTCGTCCTTTTCGGAGGACGATTTTTTGTGCCGCTAAAAGAGTTATATTTCATAGAAATCTCTTTCCGTTTCTTTTTATGGTAAAATAACATAATACTATAAGTATTTAATTTTCGGAGAGGTTTTGTGAAATACGGGAGGTTTCTGTGAGATATATAAGTACCAGAAGTGAAGAAAGTAAAATCACGGAAGAAGCACTGTTACAAGGATTGGCAAAAGATGGGGGGCTGTACTTGCCGGATAAATTGCCGAATCCGTTTTTTGATTATGAAGAAATAAGTCAAATGTCATATCCGGAGTTGGCGGCATTTATATTAAAGCCGTTTTTACCCGAGATGACGGAAGATGAACTTTCAGCATTTACCAAAGCTGCATATACCGGGAATTTTGAAACCGAAGAAGTTGTTCCGGTGAAAATGATGAATGAAAATTTTTCGGTAGCGGAAATGTTTCATGGGAAAACTTGTGCATTTAAAGATTTAGCACTTTCACTATTTCCGTATTTGTTAAGCTGGGCGCAAAAACGGCAGAAAAAGGCGAAGAAAATATTAATTCTGACAGCCACTTCAGGCGATACAGGTAAGGCGGCACTGGAGGGGTTTTGTGATGTTCCGGGAATTGACATCATGGTTTTTTATCCGTCTCATGGAGTCAGCCCGATGCAAAAAGATCAGATGCAAAAGCAATCGGGAAATAATGTTAAGGTCATCGGGATTAACGGAAATTTTGATGATGCCCAAAGTGCTCTGAAACATATATTCAGCGGTTCTTTAAGAACATATGCGGAAGAGCGCGGGGTGCTTTTTTCGAGTGCAAACTCTATTAATATCGGCAGATTATTGCCTCAAATTGTCTATTATGTATGGATTTGGATACAGCTGGTGAAAGCCGGCGCAATCAATAAGGGGCAGGCATTTAATGTGGCGGTTCCGACAGGAAATTTCGGAAATATTTTGGCGGCCTATATAGCGAAGCGGATAGGAACACCTATCGGTCAACTGGTTTGTGCATCCAATGAAAATCATGTGTTGGCTGATTTCTTTGCAACAGGAACATATGATATCCGCAGAGATTTTCATCTGACGGAATCACCGTCTATGGATATATTAATATCTTCGAACTTTGAACGATTTTTATACTACATGACAGGGGCAACCGATAAGGTAAACCGGTGTATGCATTTACTAAGAACGGAGAAAGTATATAAAGTATCCAGCGATGAGTTGGAGACCGCATTAAAAAATATCCGAGGCGGATGGACGGGATCGGAAAGAATGAAACGGGCAATTGCTGACGTATACCAAGCGTACCGTTATTTAATGGATCCCCATACAGCAGTGGCTTATGATGTATACAAACAGATTTGTAATCGTGGCGGGATAGAACCGCATAGTCATACTGTTATTATAGGGACAGCACATCCCTACAAGTTTCCGGGAGCGATTGCGGAAGCTTTGGGACTGGAGTCAAAAGAGAATCCCTATGATACATTACGCATGTTAGAGAAAGAAACGGGCATTGCAGTGCCTAAGCAATTAAAATCATTGGAAACGGCAGAAAAGAGATTCCCGGATATCGTTGAAAGGCAGGATATGGAGAAAGTAATTAGAGAGTATAGCGATGCATTAATTATTGCAGGAACCGGGATGTAAATGAAAAATATTGAATTGGAGGAGAAACAAGAACGGCAATTAAAGTATGGTCTGTTGGCCTTGCTGGTTATTGTCCTGACGGGGATTCATTTCTTGGATCCTGATTTTTATACAACGATTTACCATTTATCCAAAAGCGGGAATTTACAGGAAACCATAGAATATCTCAGAGGCTTTGGCATCTATGCTGTTTTTGTAAGTTTTTTTATAGATGTCATTATTAATGTCGTAGGATTTCTTCCTTCTATATTTATATCTACAGCAAACGGACTTATTTTCGGTTTATTTTGGGGAACTGTGATATCCTGGCTTGCGGAAACTTCAGGTGTTGTTCTGTCTTTTTGGGTTATGCGTACACTTTTCCGGGGGATTGCCAAAAAGATAATTTTGAAAAGCAAGGTGCTGATGAAGTTGGATGCCTATGATTCCTGGCAGGCAGTCCTTATCGCACGAGCGATTCCATATATGCCGAACGGGTTGGTCACTGCCATATGTGCTTTATCTGGAATTTCCACTAAGCATTACCTTCTGGGAAGTTTGATCGGGAAATTACCTTCCGTGGCGTTAGAAGTAGTCATCGGGCATGATGTGGTCAATATGGAAAATCATGCCCTGCGGTTAAGCATTATTGTAATTGTTGTGTCTATTATTTATCTGGGGATATGGTGGTACACAAAACGAAACAAACAGGCAGATTGAAAAAATATATAAATGAAAACTTATTATCGTTTTAACAGAAGGAGAATGTAATGATTTTTGGAAATGCTAATCATTTATCAGACTATAAAAATCAAATTCCTGCTGTCATTTATGATTGCTTAAAAAAAATAACAGACTTTGATTTCACTCAGATAAAAGATGGTACGTATCAAATCAACGGATACAACATGTCAGTGGAATCACCGGTCACAGAACCGGTATCGGAAAGAAAGCTGGAGGGACATAAAAAATTTGTTGATGTGGTATATGAGATAGATGTGAGAGAAGAAATCATCGGATGCCGTTCTTTCCGGGGTGTTGGGGAAGAAACGGAATCTTATCCCGAACGGGATTTATATTTTTATAAGTCAGAAGGAAATGAAAGCAAAATATTTCTAAGGACGGGAGACTTTATCGTTTGCTATCCCGCGGATTTACACAGACCTTTATGCTGCAGTGAAAAAGGCACACAGAAAATCAGGAAAGCAGTATTAAAGCTTCCTGTTGATGAGTTGACATAAAGGGAAATAGAAGTTTACTTATATTGACCGACTATTGACCGACGGACACACATTTGATAATATGATAAATATAAATTTTCGACTTGCGGTCGTGTCCGGGTTTTATTTTTAACATTTTTTTAGTGAGCAAGAAAAGAAAGCATTTTATGGAATATCTTAAGGGGGTAATGATGAAATATAAGAAACTATTGCCTGTCGTATTATCAGGAGGTCTTATTTTGTCAGCAGGCATTTTCTCAGGGTGCGGATCCGCTTCCCGGGCGGGACAATCTCAGCCTCAGGCGGTTAAAGTGAATACATTGAACCCTTTCAAATCGGATACACCGATTATGCGTGAATATAGCGGTACCGTTGTCGCGTTACAGGAGTTGCCGGTACGGGCGAAAGTATCCGGAACCGTCATTGAAAAGTATATACAGGGCGGAGAGCAGGTTGTAGCGGGACAACCTTTATACAGAATCGATACAAGAGCGTACTCTTCCGCTTTTGCAGCGGCACAGGCAAATGCAGCGCAGGCAGAGGCAGTGTATGAAAATGCCAAAAGTGATTTATCAAGGTATGAAATGCTTGTTCACAGCGGTGCTGTTTCTAAACAAGTATATGAAAGACAGAAATCTGCCACAGAATCATATCGTGCCGCTTACGAAGCGGCACGCTCACAAGTACAAATGGCTTCTGATAATTTGGAGGATACGATTGTGACGGCCCCTTTTTCAGGGACGCTTTCCATGGATGATGTAAATGTCGGAACATTTGTGACGGCAGGACAGACGCCAATGGTTACGATTTCTTCTACAGATCCTCTGTATGTGCAGTTTGATATGTCTGAGAGCGAGTATTTACAACTGAAGAGAGAAAAGTCGGGAACCGGAACACTGGGGAATCATTTAAAGCTTCGGTTATCCGACGGTTCCATTTATGAGGAAACCGGTTCCATTGTTCAGGTAAGTCCCGGACTCAGCGGCGGGCAGTTAACGATGAAAGCTTCTTTTGCAAATCCTCGTAGTATTCTTGTGCCCGGAATGTATGCTACGGTCATTTCGGACGCAGAGATGTCAAAGGACAGTATTCTTGTACCGACTAAAGCTATATTGCAGCTGTTGAATAAAGATATTCTTGATGTGGTTGTGGACGGAAAGGTACAGCAGAAATCTGTAAAAGTCGGAGCGACATATGGAATATATTCTATTATCGAGAACGGTATTACAGAAAACGATGAAATTATTGTGGAAGGACAAAATAAAGTACAGGTAGGGCAAGCTGTCGACCCGATGAAAATAACAAAAGAACAAATGGAAGAGTCTGCAACGAAAGCAATCGGGCAGCATGGCGTTAAATAAGGAGAGGTTATGGCAAAATTTTTTATCAACCGGCCAATATTTGCAATTGTGGTAGCTTTGGTTATTTCAATTGCAGGACTGCTTTGCATGCTTACTCTACCGGTCGACCGTTATCCTAAAATTACGCCTCCCCAGGTCGGAGTACATGCTTTCTATCCGGGGGCGGATTCGGAAGTTGTGGCACAAACAGTGGCACAAATTATAGAAAAGAATGTAGTTGGAGTGGAAGGATTCCGCAGTATCAGTTCAACGAGTAATTCAAACGGATCTTATTCAATGACCGTTCAATTTGAATCGGATACAGACTCCGATATGGCAACCATTCGTGTGCAAAATGGAGTCACCGCTTCTGATGCGGCATTACCGGATACGGTTCGTGCAATCGGAGTTACGACCCGGAAATCGTCAGGGGATATGGCACTGGTTATCAGTTTGGTTTCTCCCAACGGCACATATGATGATACATTTCTGAAAAACTACTTTAGCATGAACTATCTGGACGAATTGAAGTCAATTCCCGGGGTGGGCAACGTCATGGAATTCGGATCGGATTTTGCCATGCGGATTTGGCTTGATCCGGGAAAGATGGCACAAAATAAGATTTCCGCCACGGAAGTTATTGCTGCCGTAAAAACGCAAAACCAGCAAGTGGCGGCAGGAAATATAGGAACTGCACCGGTCAATAAAAACCAGGCATTCCAATATATTGTTACCGTTAAAGGTCGTCTGCTTACCGAGCAAGAATTTGGTGATATAGTGGTACGCACCAATCAAGACGGAAGCATGCTGCGTTTAAAAGATGTGGCACGTATTCAGTTGGATGCGAAAAGCTATGATTTTATTGCGCGATTGGGAGAAAATGCCGCTTCTGTTGTAGCGTTTTCTTTAACTGATGATGCAAATGCCATTGATACGATTAATCAAATCAAGGCAAAATTGGAAGAAGACAGGAAAACATTTCCGGATGATATGGACTATCGTATTTCCGTGGACAATACAGATTTCGTTTACGCATCTATTAAGGGGGTCTTACAGACTTTCATGGAAGCGCTTATTATCGTAGGAATTATTGTATACGTTTTCTTACAAAATTGGAGATCGACATTAATTCCTATGATTGCCGTACCGGTATCATTATTGGGGACGTTTGCTTCCTTTGCGGTTCTGGGATTTACCATTAATACATTGACATTGTTTGCTATGGTTTTAGCGATAGGTCTTGTAGTGGATGATGCTATCGTGGTTATTGAAGCAGTTGAATATGAAATGCGGTATAATCACTTGCCTCCTCTAAAAGCAACTATGGTAGCTATGGAAAAAGTACAAAGCCCTGTTATCGGTGTGGCTATTGTTTTGGCTGCCGTTTTCGTGCCGGTTGCTTTTCTTGGCGGAATCATGGGGATTCTTTATAAACAATTTGCACTTACCATTACGGTATCGGTTTTGATTTCAGCCTTTGTTGCCCTATCTCTGACGCCGGCACTTTGCGCAGGAATGCTTCATGTACCGGGAAAAGAACAAAGACGGAGTTCTATTCAGCAGTTTTGGGATAGATTTAATGATTACTTTGATCGAATGATAGAATCCTATGGTCATTTTCTAAAAAAAATGGGAAACAGAATCATAGCTCCGATGGCTGTTCTTCTGGGATTGTCCATTGCATCGGTAGCTTTGTTTATTACTTTGCCGACTGCTTTTTTACCGCAAGAAGATAACGGTTATTTTATAACCTCGTTTTCATTGCCCGAGGGGGCGGTCAATGTCAGAACAAATGCGGCTATCACCGATTATCTGAAATATATGAAAGAAATTCCCGGCGTCCAGGAAGCAATGGGAGTGACGGGTTTTGATATTTTATCGGGAGGGCAAAAACCGAATGCCGGGCTATCTTTTATTAAGCTGAAGCCTTGGGGAGAAAGAACGGATTCATCAGAACAAATTAATGCAGTCATAGCCAAAGCATTTGCTTTCAATGCCGTACATCCGGAGGTATCTGTCATGGCAATGAATCCACCGCCCATTCCAGGGTTGGGCGCTTCCGGAGGATTTTCCATGTATATACAAAATAAGAATGGAGATTCAACGGAAAATATGCAGGCCGTTATTGGGAGATTTTTACAAGCGGCCAACCAAAGACCGGAAATTAAGATGGCATATACTACATTCCGTATGGATACCCCCTCTTATAATTTTGATGTAGACCGGGAGAAAGCACAGAAAAGCGGTGTGAATGTGGGGGATATATTTACGGCACTCCAGGTATATTACGGTTCTGTACAGATTAATGATTTTACCGCTTATGGGCGCAATTTTAAGGTGGTTGCACAGGCGGATATTGATTATCGCATGAGTCCGGAAGATAATAAATTTCTTACCGTCCGTGATAATAAAGGAAATATGGTACCGATCAGTACTTTTATTACTCCCAAAAAATCAAATGCCATTTCGGTTATTACGAGATATAATAATTTTTTAGCGGTCAAGATTGGCGGAAGCCAGGCAGACGGATACTCTTCGGGTGAAGCATTAAATGCGTTGGAAGAAGTGGCAAATGAAGTATTACCAAACGGATATGGGTATGCTTTTGCAGAATCATCGGCACAAGAACGTGAAGCGAGCGGGAAAACGATTTATGCTTTATCTTTGGGCATGCTCTTCGTATTCCTTTCATTAGCGGCTCTCTATGAAAGTTGGAAAGTTCCGCTTGTTGTTATTTTCGGTATGCCGACCGGCTTTTTCGGGGCTTGCCTGGCTGCATGGTTATTCACTGTATATAATGATATTTATTTCCAAATCGGTCTTTTGACAATTATCGGACTGGCTGCCAAAAATGCCATTCTGATTGTAGAATATGCAAAAGTGCGTACCGATGCGGGAATGGATGCCTTGGAAGCAGCTATAGAAGCCTCAAAGATTCGTCTTCGTCCTATTTTGATGACATCACTGGCTTTCATACTTGGAAATATTCCGTTGGCTTTATCCACGGGGGCAGGAGCAAATTCCCGGTCTGAGATGGGAATTGCCGTTGTTTTTGGGGTTCTATCCGCTACTATATTCCAAATCTTTATCATACCTATGCTTTTTGTTCTCATTGAAAACTTTCATATCGGCGGAAGCAATCAAAAACAAAAGCCGGTTGAAGAATAGCCCAAAGAATTGAAATGGATCTGACAATTCGAAACAACTCCCGTGTTTTGCGAGAGTTGTTTTTATAATGGGGAGGAAAATATATGATATAATTAAACAGTAAAATTTTATGAAAAGATAAAATAAAGGAGAGTTTATATGAGTAAAGTATTTGTGACAGGTCATAAGTCTCCGGATACTGACAGCATTGCAGCAGCACTCAGCTATTCCTATTTGAAGCGTGAACTTGGAATGGATGCGGTGGGCATCAGAGCGGGCGAAGTAAATAAAGAATCGAAGTTTGCTTTGGACTATTTTGAACTGGAAGCTCCGGAACTGGTCACCTCTTTGAAAAGAAAACAGCCGGAAGATGAAAAGCAAAAGGTCATTCTTGTTGACCATAATGAATCGAAGCAAACTTTAGACGGTATGGATGATGCGGAAGTGATTGAAATCGTAGACCATCATCGCATGGGTGATTTTGAGTCGGAAAATCCTATATTTATATTGATCCGTCCGGTCGGCTGTGTAAATACTGTTATTTACAGTTTATATAAACAGTATGGGATTAAACCGTCTAAAGAAATTGCGGGAATTATGCTGTCCGCTATTATTTCCGACACGGTACTTTTCCGTTCGCCTACAACAACGGAAGAAGATAAAAAAGCGGTCAGGGAACTGGCTGAAATAGCCGGTGTGGATTATGAAGCGTATGGAATGGAAATGCTGAAAGCAGGGGCGGATATTTCCGACTATCCCGTTTCCAAGTTGGCAAGGAATGATACAAAAGAATTCAGCGCAGGCGGAAAAGTATTTACAATCGGGCAGATTTCTGTCATGGATTTGAAGCCGATCAATGCAAAAAAAGCGGATATATTGAAAGAATTGGAAGCGATTAAATCAGAGCATGGATATGAAGCATCGTATCTTATGGTGACTGATATTTTAGCGGAAGACACATTTCTGTGGTATACAAACGGTGCGGAAGTGATGGCGGAAAAAGCTTTTCATGCAAAAGCTGAAGATAAGGCGGTATATCTTCCTAAAGTTATGTCCCGGAAAAAACAGGTGGCGCCACCTCTGTTGTCGGCGTATAACGAATAATATAATGGAAAGGAGAAACTCATAGATGGCATTGTCCGATATGAGTTTTTCTTTTAGACGGAGTTTTATAAAAAAGATTTTTTATGGGGAAGTCATTGTATGAATTATTTAGAAACATTAAATACAGAGCAGAAGAAAGCGGTACAACAAATTGAAGGACCGGTTCTCATTATGGCGGGAGCCGGATCAGGGAAAACCAAAGCTTTAACCTGCAGGATTGCTTATATGCTTGAACAAGGGATTTCGCCCCGTGAAATATTGGCAATTACATTTACAAATAAAGCGGCTCAAGAAATGAGAGAGAGGGTTCATCATTTGGTAGGAAGTGATGCGGAAAAGATTTGGATGTATACATTCCATTCCTTTGGGGCCCGGTTCTTGCGTCAAGAAATCAAGGGATATTCCACATATACGGACAGATTTACCATCTATGATTCCGATGATTCCAAACAAATGATAAAAAATATACTGAAAGAATTGAGTTTAGATGATAAGCAATATCCTCCTAAAAGTATACAGGCCCGTATTTCCAATGCCAAAAATGCACTTCAGGGATCGGAAGATTTCAGAAAGGAAACAGGCGGGAATTTCTACAGTGAAAAAGTGGCGGATGTTTATGATCTTTACGACCGCTATATGAAACAAAATAATGCGCTCGATTTTGATGATCTTCTTTTCGTGACCACAAAGCTTTTAGCTCAAGAGGACATTCGCAGCCGCTGGCAAAGCCGTTTCCGCTATATACTGATTGATGAGTACCAGGATACCAATTATGCACAGTACTTAATGGCCAAATATATAGCAGGAAGCCGACAAAACATTTGCGCTGTGGGAGATGCGGATCAGAGCATCTATTCCTGGCGGGGGGCTGATTTGAGAAATATCATGGATTTCCGTCAGGATTATCCGGAAGCGAAAATCATTAAATTGGAACAAAATTACCGTTCCACCCGGACAATTCTTAATGCAGCCAATGAGGTTATAAAGAATAATGTGGACCGACCGTCAAAGAATTTATGGACAGAAAATAATGTGGGAGAGAAGATACAGAAGTACGTGTCGGAGGATGAACACGGAGAAGCCGATTTTATTGTAGAAACCATGATGAAAGAACATCGTGAAAACCATGTGCCTTATGGGAATATGGCGGTGTTATACCGTATGAATGCCCAGTCCCGTGTGATAGAAGAAAGCATGGTTAAAAGAGGAATTGCGTATACAATGGTCGGGGGTACAAGATTTTATGACCGTGCCGAGATCAAGGATATTCTGGCATATCTGAAACTGATAGAGAATTTCAGGGATAATATAAGTTTGATGAGAGTCATCAACATACCTAAGCGCGGAATAGGGCAGGCGACTATACGGAAATTAAATGATTTTGCTGAGGCAAGAAATATATCCATGTTTGAAAGTATTATGAATATAGAGGAAGCGGATCTATCCGCCTCGGCAAAGTTGAAATTACAGGGATTCAGTGCACTCATCTTCAGTTTATTAAATGCAGCCACTGAATGTGACGTTTTTGACTTGATTGGGAAAACTATAAAAGATACGGGCTATATAAGCATGTTGCAGGAAAGCAAAGACCCTCAGTCACAAAGCAGAGAAGAAAATCTGGGAGAATTACTTAATGTGGCAAAAGATTTTGTCAATGAAATGCCTGAAGGAGGCTTGCCCGAGTTTCTTGAAAAAGTAGCACTGGTCAATGATGTGGACAGCTTTGAGGGGCAGGATGACCGTGTCACCCTGATGACCATGCACAGCGCCAAAGGATTGGAATTTCCGGTTGTTTTTTTGCCCGGCATGGATGAGGGCATATTTCCCGGCGTCCGGTCACTGATGGACGAAACCGCCTTGGAAGAAGAACGCCGTCTTTGTTATGTGGCGATTACTCGGGCTAAAGAAAAACTTTATATCTCAACATCACATATGCGTACCCTGTACGGCGAGTTAAAGCCGTATATATCCAGCCGCTTTTTAGATGAGATTCCAGTTGATTTAATTAGTGAAATACAGGCTGATGAGAGTGAAGTTAAAAGACGTACTTTTATGAGAAATGAAAGGCAGCAAAGAAGCAAATGGGCTCTTTCCGAAGCGTCCGAATTTCATAAGCCGGTAGTTAAAAAGAGCGTGAAGGCCCGTTTTGATTGGCAACCGGGGGATAAAGTATCTCATCGTATGTGGGGGCGGGGGGAAGTGATGGAAGTATCAGGAGAAGGAAAAAATATGATGCTGAAATTATCTTTTCCGGGGAATCAAATTCGTCAAGTGATGGTGGCGTTTGCTCCCATTGAGAAAGAGGAATGAAATGGTGACGGAAGAAATTAAGAAAAAGGCAGAATATCTCCGAAAAGAATTGAGACATCACAGCTACTTATATTATGTGCTTGATAAGCCTGAAATCAGTGATTTTGAGTTTGATAAACTCTATAGGGAATTGGTTGATCTGGAAGATGCCTATCCGGAAATCATCACGCCTGATTCACCTACCCGGCGTGTTGGAGGAAAAGCTTCCGATGCATTTGAAAAAGTAAAGTTTAAAAAACCTATGCTCAGTCTTGCCAACGCATTCAGTGCAGAGGAGCTGCGTGTATTTGACCGACGCGTAAAAAACGGACTTTCGGGAATGCCGGCGGAATATATTACAGAACTTAAAATTGACGGATTATCAATGAATCTGATTTATAAAAACGGTTTTTTAGTGCAAGGAGTAACCCGTGGAGACGGGAAAGTAGGAGAAGATGTTACCGCCAACATAAAAACAATAAAAACAATTCCATTGTTTATAGAAAACGCGCCCGTTTATATGGAGGTAAGGGGAGAAGTATATATGCCCCGTAAAAGTTTTATTTCATTAAATAAACAACGTGATGAAGCAGGAATTATGCCGTTTGCAAATTGCAGAAATGCGGCGGCAGGCTCACTTCGCCAGTTGGATGCTAAGGTCACGGCAGGAAGAAATCTTGATTTTTTTGCCTATGCGCTGGGTGAAACGGAAGGATTGGATGTTCATACTCAGGAACAACTCTTAAAGCAGCTGGAAGAATTTCATTTCCGAGTAAACCCGCATTACAGGAAATGGGAATCTGTGGAAGGCGTGATTTCAGCAGTCAACGAGTGGGAGTTAAAGAGAAAAGAACTCGGCTATGATACGGACGGCATGGTGGTCAAGGTAAATGATTTCCGTCAGCAGGAAAAGCTAGGGGCAACCGTTAAAGATCCCAAGTGGGCGATTGCTTTTAAATATCCGCCGGAAGAAGCCGTAACAAAAGTAGAAAATATTGTTATCACCATGGGACGTACAGGAGTTTTGACACCTTCGGCAGATTTGACGCCTGTTCATTTAGCGGGAACCACTGTCAAAAGAGCGACACTTCATAATGAGGATTTCATTCGGGAAAAAGATATCCGCATAGGAGACTTGGTTAAAATTTACAAAGCCGGTGAGATTATTCCGGAGATTGCTGCCGTATTGAAAGAAAAAAGAACCGGGACGGAAAAAGAATTTATGATGCCCGGAGAATGCCCCGTTTGCGGTAAACCTGTAAAAAGAGTGGATGGAGAGGCGGCTATACGATGTGTAAACCCGCAGTGCGGAGGAATTACGCGGGAAAAACTGATTCATTTCGCTTCCCGTAACGCTATGAACATGGAAGGCCTCGGACCGTCAATTATTGATAATTTGCTGGCCTATGATTTGGTCAAAGATCCGGCGGATCTGTATTTCTTAAAAGAAGATGATATACGCCGTATGGAGAGAATGGGCGAAAAAAGTGCAAAAAAATTGATTTTGTCAATACAAAAAAGCAAAGAAAGAGGACTCCCGAAACTGCTTTTCGGATTAGGAATCCGTTTTTTGGGAGAAAAAGGGGCGGAATTAATTGCCGCCCGGTTCAGGTCTGTTGAGAAAATATCAGAGGCTTCTGTGGAGGAAATACAAGAAACGGAAGGAATCGGGAAAACAATTGCCCAAAGCTTGTATGTTTATTTCCGTGATGAGAAGAATCGGATCATTCTTGAAAAATTGAAAGAAGCAGGAGTAATTACGGAAAACATGGAAGAAGAAAAGCAGGGAGACGCCTTTTTAAATGAGGTTGTTGTGTTAACGGGCAGATTGAATTTTATGGGGCGGAGAGAAGCATCGGATTTGATAAAAAAACTTGGAGGCAGCACTCAGAGTTCCGTCACCCAATCCACCACTTTAGTGATAGCCGGTGAGGAAGCAGGAAGTAAGCTGAAAAAAGCGGAAGAGAAAGGAATCCCGGTTTTAAGTGAAACGGAATTTTTAACACGTGCAGGGGTAGAGAGGAAATGAATATAAGAAAAAGAGAGTGGTTGTACAACCGCTCTTTTTGATTGCTTCCGTGAATCCGAGTTTCTCTTTTTAATCTTCGAAGCCATCTTAGTTGAGGCTATGATATAATGAAATCGTGTTTGGAATTGAAATCTTTTATAAAGGAGTGTAGGCATGAAAATTACCACAGATGAAGCAAAAAAAATAGCACTTCTTTCCAGACTGGAGTTTGCGCCTCAGGAACTGGAAAAAATGCGTGAATCTATGAATAGCATTTTGACTCATATGGAAGAACTGAACCAGCATGATACAGAAAATGTAAATCCTACCGCACATGCTGTCGAGCAATATAACGTGATGCGTGAAGATGAACCGCATACATCTTTTACTAATGAAGAAGCACTTTTGAATGCACCTGAAAAAGAAGACGGGTATTTCAAAGTGCCTAAAATTATATAGAGGAGGGTGTCATCGTGGGATATACCATTCATGAGCTTCATGATAAACTCGTAAAAAAAGAAATATCAGCTGTAGAATTGACAAAAAAACTGGTTCACCACAGAAATGAAATTGAGGGTGATATTCATGCCTTTTTGACTACTAACGATGAAGACGCTCTGCAAGCGGCCATGAAAGTGGATCAAAAGATTGCGTCCGGTGAAGAAATTTCCGATATGGCAGGTATTCCGGGGGCGATAAAAGATAATATCTGCATTAAAGGACAACCCTGTACGGCGGCTTCGAAAATGCTTGAAAATTTTATAGCACCTTATAATGCTACGGTAATAGAAAAACTCCAGAAGCAGGATTATATTTCTATAGGCAAATTAAATTTGGACGAATTTGCTATGGGAAGCAGTACGGAAAATTCTTATTTCGGACCGACCCGCAATCCTTGGGATATATCATGTGTTCCGGGAGGATCTTCCGGAGGCAGTGCGGCGGCTGTGGCAGCAACGGAAGCCATCTGGGCATTGGGTTCTGATACGGGCGGTTCTATCCGCCAGCCGGCGGCGTTCAACGGAATTGTGGGTTTGAAGCCGACATACGGATTGGTTTCCCGCTATGGTCTTTTGGCATTTGCTTCTTCTCTGGATCAGATCGGGCCTCTTGTAAAGGATGTGACGGATGCGGCTATTGTTTTGAATGCGATTGCAGGACATGATACAAGAGATTCAACATCAATTCCCCAAAAAGAGAAGGATTATAAAAAAGCATTGGTCAACAATGTAAAAGGTATGCGTATAGGTGTACCGAAAGAGTTTTTTGCAGAGGGTATTAAGGAAGAAACAAAACAGGCAATCAAGAACGCCTTGTCTTATTATGAAAGAGAAGGGGCGGAAGTTATTGATGTTTCGATTCCTCATATAACGAGCGGCGTTTCCGTATACTACATTATTGCTCCTGCGGAAGTCAGCTCAAATCTTTCTCGCTATGACGGGGTGGGGTTTGGTTATCGCGCCCCCGGAAAAGATATTGTAGATATGTATATTAAAACACGAAGTACAGGATTCGGAGAAGAAGTAAAGCGTCGTATTATGCTCGGCAACTATGTTTTATCGGCAGGATATTATGATGCCTATTATTTGAAAGCGCTTAAGGTTCGCACACTTTTGAAACAGGAATTTGAGCAGGCGTTTGAGAAATGTGATGTTCTGGCGGCACCGTCTGCGTCAGGAACGGCATTTAAATTCGGCGCTTTTTCCGATCCGCTGTCACTCTATATGGAAGATATTTGTACAGTCCCTGTCAATTTGATCGGTGCACCGTCTATCAGTATTCCGGTGGGATTTAAAGACGGAATGCCGCTTGGAATGCAGATTATCGGACCTGCGCTGGGAGAAGAAAAAATTCTCCGGGTGGCCTATACGTTTGAACAGGGAAATCCGCAATTTACTAAAACGGCACCGAAAGGAGAACTATAATGAAATACGAAGCGGTTATAGGATTAGAAGTACATACGGAGCTGAAAACGAATACGAAAATCTTTTGCGGCTGTAAAACTTCTTTCGGGGAAGCACCCAATACCAATGTATGTCCCGTGTGTTTAGGTCTGCCGGGTGTGTTGCCTGTATTAAATAAAAAAGTGCTGGAATATGCGGTTCGTGCCGGACTCGCGCTCAATTGTGAAATTTCACGTTTCAGTAAATTTGATCGGAAAAATTATTATTACCCGGATTTACCGAAAGATTTCCAAACATCCCAGTTTGATTTACCTATATGCGGTCCCGGATATTTGGATGTAGAAGTGAACGGAGAAAAGAAACATATCCGGATTACCCGTGCTCATATGGAAGAAGATGCGGGAAAACTGGTACATCATGGAGTATCCATCACGGATTCCGAGTATTCACTGGTTGATTATAACCGTACGGGTACGCCTCTTTTAGAAATTGTATCCGAGCCGGATATGCGTTCTGCCAAAGAAGCGGTGGCATATATGGAAAAAATGCGTGCCATTCTTCAGTATGTAGGGATATCCGATTGCCGTATGGAAGAGGGAAGCTTGCGCTGTGATGCGAATGTTTCTGTCCGTCCTGTGGGGCAAAAAGAGTTGGGAACAAAAACGGAAATTAAAAATATCAACTCTTTCAAGGGGGTTGAAAAGGCTATTGAATATGAAGCCTTGCGGCAAGCTCGTATTCTTGAAGAAGGCGGGACGATTATTCAGGAAACAAGAACATGGGATGAAAAGGAAAATGTAACAAAAAGCATGAGGTCTAAGGAAGAAGCAAATGATTACCGCTATTTTCCGGAACCGGATCTCGTTCCTTTCACGGTGAGTGAAGAATATATAGAAGAAATACGCAAAGGATTGCCGGAGCTTCCCGATGCCAAAAAAGAACGGTACATGACAGTGTATAAATTGTCGTCTGAAGATGCAGATTCCATAACAAATGATAAAAGCAGAGCCGCTTATTTTGAGGCAATGGTGAATGCGGGAGCGGAGCCTAAAGCGGCGGTGAACTGGATTATGGGAGAGCTGGCAAGCCAGCTTTCTGTTGATAATCTGGAAATATCGGAAGCTAAAGTCAAGGCGGACGATCTGGCAGGTTTACTGCAGTTCGTTGAAAAGGGAACCATTTCAGGGAAAATTGCTAAGAAAGTATTCGCTGATATGTGGAAAAACGGAGAAACGGCAGAAAAAATTATTGAGGAGCAGGGGCTTGTTCAAATTAGCGATACCGGTGAGCTGAAAAAAATCGTCATGCAGGTGATTGAAGAACATCCGCAGGCGGTTACCGATTTTAAAGCAGGAAAGAAAAAGGCAATAGGAGCATTGGTGGGGCAGATTATGAAAATGACCAAAGGGCAGGCAAATCCGCAAGTGGTCAATCAGCTTCTTTCCCAAAAGCTTTCTGAATTATGAGTACCTATGACCGGTCGGAGGAAAATGCGAAAGAACCGCAGACCATGTCTCAAATGGATGTAAAAGACTACGATGGATTAACACTGAACGAAGATGGAGAAAAAGTGAATCCGCAGGGGGAGAATCCCTATATACGGATAAAGATGATTCATGCAGATGAATGGCCATGGTGGAAAAAGGCCGCGGGTATTTTAGGGGTTGTTGCATTTTTCGCAGTAGGGCTTGTTGTTGCTTGGTTTTTCTTTCTTTGGGGGATTGTCATCTTGGCAATAGGAGGGATGTTTTATTTTTTAAAAAGATATTTTTGATGTCTTGGTGTATGTAGTATGAAACAGGGGTCTTATTCAGGACCTCTGTTTTTTATGTATTCCTATACAATATCGAAATAAAACGATATAATAGTTAAAATGAGATTTTGAATAAACACATCGGAATTTGTTAGTCATATTTTATGAATTGTATAAGGAAATGTACAATGAATGATTCGAGAGTGAAAAGGCAATATACCGGCCAAGGAACCCCATTCCGGCTGGCGGCACCTTTCAAGCCTACAGGAGATCAACCGAAAGCAGTCAATTCTTTAGTAAGCGGGTTACAGAACGGACACTGGGCACAGGTTCTGTTAGGAGCGACAGGAACAGGAAAAACGTTTACAATGGCGAAAGTGATTGAAGAAGTACAAAGACCGACTTTGATTATTTCACCCAATAAAACTTTAGCAGCCCAGACGGCGAGTGAATTTAAAGATTTCTTTCCTGACAATGCAGTGTATTATTTTGTCAGCTACTATGATTATTATCAACCGGAATCTTATATTCCTCAGACAGATACATATATTGAAAAAGATTCCTCCCGCAATGAGGAGATTGACCGGCTCCGGCATTCAGCGACGATGGCACTTTTTGAAAGAAAAGACGTGATTATTGTTGCTTCCGTATCTTGTATATATGGGTTGGGTGATCCGGAAGATTACAGCACGATGGGGTTATCGCTGCGGCCGGGAGAAGAAATTACAAGAGATCAAATTTTATCTCGTCTTGTAGAAATGCAATATTTGCGAAATGATTTAAATTTCACGAGAGATACTTTTCGCGTGAGAGGGGACACCATTGATGTGTTTCCCGCATCTGCCAATAATGTGGCGGTTCGGATTGAAATGTTCGGCGATGAGATTGATTCACTTTCCGAGTTTGACGTTTTGACGGGAGATATTGTGGCAGAAAGAGATCATATAGGAATATTTCCCGCCTCCCATTATGTGACGACATCGGGAAAATTAAAAAAGGCCATGATCGGTATTGAGGCGGAACTGGAAACACGGCTAAAAGAATTGCGGAGTCAGGATCGTCTTCTGGAGGCACAGCGCTTAGAGCAAAGGACAAATTATGATTTGGAAATGATGCAGGAGGTCGGGTATTGTTCGGGAATAGAAAATTATTCCCGTCACATGTCTGCCCGTCGTCCGGGGGATCCGCCATTTACGCTGCTTGATTATTTTCCCGAAGATTTTCTTATCATGGTAGATGAATCCCACATTACTGTCCCCCAGCTTCATGCTATGTATAACGGTGATCAGTCAAGGAAGCATACGCTGGTAGATTATGGATTCAGATTGCCGAGTGCTTTGGATAACAGACCGCTCACTTTTGATGAATTTACAGAACGGATTAATCAAATTATTTATGTATCTGCAACGCCCGGTCCTTATGAAATAGGAGTTCAGACAAATGTGGCGGAACAAATTATCCGTCCTACAGGTTTGCTTGACCCGGACATAGAGGTCAGACCTATTGAAGGACAAATGGATGATTTGTTGGGAGAAATTCATAAGAGGGAAGACCGTAATGAACGTGTATTGATTACCACATTAACAAAAAAGATGGCCGAAGATCTGACCGATTTTCTGGCTGAGGCGGGCGTAAAAGTCCGGTATCTTCATTCCGATATAGCTACAATTGAAAGGGCGGAAATCATCCGTGATTTGCGTGCCGGTGTTTTTGATGTGCTGGTAGGAATTAATCTGCTGCGTGAAGGGTTGGATATGCCGGAGGTATCATTGGTTGCGATCTTGGATGCAGATAAAGAAGGATTTTTAAGAAATGATACGTCGATGATTCAGGTTATCGGTAGAGCAGCAAGAAATGCACACGGCCATGTCATTATGTATGCTGACAGAATGACAAAATCGATGGAATATGCTATAGAAGAAACAAACCGCAGACGTTCCATACAGCAGGCGTATAATACGGAACATCATATTATTCCTCAAACGATTAATAAAAAAGTTAAGAATCTGATCGATCTTACGATTATCAATGAAGAGGAAACGGAGTACGGAAACGGTTCATCCGGCGGGTCTGAAGAAATCACAGACGAAGCTTTATATAAAAAAATGAAAACAGCGGAAAAAAATATGAAAAGAGCCTCTAAAAATCTTGAGTTTGAAGAAGCTGCTAAATGGAGAGATGAGCTGTCCAAATGCAAACAACAATGGACGGACAGGTACGGATCCCGGGCGGAAGCAGCATTGAAACGACAAGAGAGCCAAATGCATAGAATATATAAACCGCGCAAGAAACGGGTTTAAGGAAGAAAGGGAAAAGATGGAAAAAGGAATTGTCATACAAGGAGCACGTCAGAATAATCTGAAAAATATAAATTTGACACTCCCGAGGAATCAGCTGATTGTATTTACTGGACTTTCAGGATCAGGGAAATCTTCACTGGCTTTTGATACGATTTATGCAGAGGGGCAGAGAAAATATGTGGAATCCCTTTCCGCCTATGCCCGGCAATTTTTAGGCCAGATGAATAAACCGGATATTGATAAAATAGAAGGCCTTTCCCCCGCTATTTCCATTGATCAAAAGTCGACAAGTCATAATCCCCGGTCTACCGTCGGAACGGTAACGGAAATCCATGATTATTTACGTATGCTTTTTGCCCATGCCGGTCGTGCATTTTGTCCTCGGTGCGGGAAAAGGATTCAGCGGCAAACGGTGGATCAAATGGTAGATGCGCTTGTGGCGCTGGGAGAAAAAACCAAATTAATGATTTTAGGTCCTGTGGCAGTCGGGAAAAAAGGAACGCACAAAAAACTTTTAGATGAATTGCGTAAAGAAGGATATGTAAGAATTCGTGCAGATAAAAAGGTGTATTCATTATCCGATACGATTGATTTGGAAAAAAATAAAAAACACACCCTTGAAGTGGTGGTAGATAGAATTATCATCAAAGACAATATAAAAAAAAGATTGACCGATTCCGTAGAAGCAGCGCTTAAGCTTGGTGACGGAATGATGATTGCTTCCGTGATTGATGGAGAAGATTATATATTCAGCTCTCATTTCGCCTGTCCCGATTGCGGTATCTCTTTACCGAAACCGGCACCCCGTATTTTTTCTTTTAATAATCCTTTGGGAGCATGCCCTGCCTGCACAGGATTGGGCGCATCGTTAGAATCGGATTTCGGGCGTATTATTCCCGATCATGAAATGTCTTTCCGCCTGGGAGCAATCCGGCCGTTTCCTTATAACAAAGAAAGCTGGCTCTATAAGCAATTGGAAGCATTTTTGAAGTCCTATGGCTTGACAATGGACTGCTGTTATAAGGATTTACCGGAAAAAGCACAAAAGGAGTTGCAGTCCGGCGGAGAAAACTTACTTTCCTTTACTTATACGAATCTTGAAGGAGAAACGAAGTCCTATGAAAGAACATTTGAAGGGCTTCTTCCCATGACAAAGCGGCGTTATCAGGAAGCCTGGACAGATAAAATGAAAGAAACACTTGCCAATTTTCTGGTATCCAAACCCTGTCCTGTTTGCCACGGAGCACGCCTGCGTCCGGAAAGTCTTGCCTTTAAGGTGGGAAATAAAAATATAGCGGAGCTTTCCGATATGGCTGTTTCTGATTTACTTACATTTCTTGACGAGGTGGAATTAACAGAAAAAGAGCAAATGATAGCCAGTCAGATTCTTTCTGAAATACATAACAGGCTTACTTTTTTAGTGAATGTAGGGTTAGACTATCTGACTCTGGGCAGGACGGCAACCACACTTTCCGGCGGTGAAGCACAGAGAATCCGTCTGGCGACACAGATCGGCTCAGGGTTGGTCGGGGTTTTATATATTCTTGATGAACCGTCAATCGGGTTGCATCAAAGAGATAATGATAAACTCCTAGCCACGCTCAAAGGAATGAGAGATTTAGGGAATACATTGATTGTAGTCGAACATGATGAAGATACCATTCGTGCAGCGGACTGGATTGTAGATATCGGTCCGGGGGCAGGAGAAAACGGCGGTCATGTTGTTGCCGAGGGGACGGTAAAAACTGTTGAAAAAGTTGAGGGGTCACTGACCGGTCAATATTTAAAGGGACTTAAATATATTCCGCTTCCTGATAAACGGAGAAAAGGAAACGGAATGTATATTACTGTTAAAGGGGCAAAGGAGCATAATCTGAAAGATATCCATGTACAGTTTCCTTTGGGGGCATTTACTGTCGTTACGGGAGAATCCGGATCCGGGAAAAGTACCTTGGTGAATGAGATACTGTTTCAAGGATTGTCCAATATGAAAAACCGCACCTCATATGGAACAGGAGAATATGATTCTATAGAAGGTGCTGAATATATAGATAAAATTATTAATATAGACCAGCAGCCTATTGGAAGAACTCCCCGGTCTAACCCCGCCACTTACACAGGGCTGTTTACAGATATACGTGAGCTTTTCAGCCAGACTTCCGAGGCAAAAATGAGGGGATATAAGCCGGGAAGATTCAGCTTTAATGTAAAAGGCGGTCGTTGCGAAGCTTGTCACGGTGACGGGATTATAAAAATTGAAATGCAATTTCTTTCCGATGTATACGTACCATGTGAAGTTTGTCATGGAGAACGGTATAACAGGGAAACTTTGGAAGTTCGGTATAGAGGTAAAAATATTTCCGATGTATTAAATATGACGGTAGACGAAGCCGTTCCTTTTTTTGAAAACCACGAAAGAATTTTACGCAAATTAAAAACGTTACAAGAAGTCGGATTGGGATATATCCATCTGGGTCAACCGGCTACAACGATGTCAGGCGGAGAAGCACAACGTGTTAAATTGTCGACAGAGTTAATGCGACGTGGAACGGGAAATACACTTTACATACTTGATGAGCCTACAACCGGGCTTCATAGTGAGGATATAAGAAAATTGTTGATGATTCTTCAAAAGCTTGTAGATCAGGGAAATACGGTGGTTGTTATTGAGCATAATCTGGATGTGGTAAAGGTGGCAGACCATATTATCGATCTCGGACCGGAAGGCGGCGACCGTGGGGGAGAAGTGGTGGCTGTGGGAACGCCTGAAGATATTTGCAAAGTAAAACGGTCATATACGGGTGAATATTTGCAGCCTGTAATAAAAAGAACGAAAAGACTGATGAAGGGAAATTGAAATGATAAAAGTCAATGATAAAATCCGGGCGAAAGTGGAAAGACTTCCTGCTTCTCCGGGAGTTTATCGGTGGAAAGATAAAAATGGGCGTGTCATATATGTAGGCAAAGCCGTTAATCTGAAGAACAGAGTTCGTTCCTATGTCAGAACGGATAGGAATCGTTCTCCCAAGGTGGCGGCTATGATACGTCATGCTGATGACTTGGACATTACGATGACAGCAACGGAGATGGAAGCCCTTATTTTAGAATGCAATCTGATTAAAGAACTTCATCCGAAATATAATATTTCTCTCCGTGATGATAAATCTTACCCGTATGTAAAAATTACGGTACAAGAAGAATGGCCGCGTATTTTTGTGACCAGGAATATAAAAAGGGATGATAAAGCGAAATACTTCGGACCGTTTACCGACGTGGGGAGTCTCAGAAAAACACTGGGGCTGCTTCGGAAATTTTATCCCATCCGCACTTGCCGCAGTATGAAAGTAGAAAGACCGTGCCTGCAATATCATATGAAGCTTTGCTGTGCTCCTTGCGGACATTTATGTACACAGGAAGAATACAGAGGATATGTAACAAGCATTTGCGATTTGTTTGAGGGGAAAAATACGGAGTTGGCAAGGGATCTCCACAGTCATATGGATAAAGCGGCGGAGCAATTGGATTTTGAAAAAGCCGCATGGTACAGAGACCGGTTGAAAGCGGTCGAGCAAGTACGGGAAAGGCAGCACATTGTGGCAAAAGAGGGGGATTTTGATGTAGTGGGGATGGCAAGACAGGATAGCCATACGGGTCTCGAAATATTTTATATACGATATGGGAAAATGATTGGAAAAGAAAATTTCAGCATATCAGACAGTATGAACGAGTCAGATGGCTCAATTATGACCGCATTCATTAAAGATTTCTATGGAGGACACGGAGGGGCGATTCCTAAAGAGTTAATTCTGCCCATTCTGCCGGAAGACCATATATTATTGGAAAAATGGCTTTCCCGTATGCGTGGCGGTGAGGTTAAAATTTATGTACCCGAAAGGGGATTTAAAAGAAGATTGAAAGACATGGCGAAAATGAATGCCATGAAATATTTATCAGATAAAAAACTGCAATGGGAATATCGGGATGCCCGTGAACAGGGGGCATTAAAAACATTACAGGAAGAGCTTCATTTGCCGAAACTTCCGGAAAGAATGGAATGCTTCGATATTTCGCACAACCAGGGGGCGGAAACGACAGGTTCCATGGTTGTTTTTGAAAATGGAAAACCGAATAAAAAAGAATACCGCAAATTTAAATTGCAAACGACACAAGGCACGCTTGATGATTTTAAATCAATGGCGGAAATTATGCGGAGGCGTTATGGAAAAGAGAAAAGACTGGCAAAGCCGGATTTGATTATTCTTGACGGCGGACAGGGACAGCTTCATGCAGCATTGCCCGTGATTCGTGAGTGCGGTATCGATTCACCGGTGATCGGATTGGCAAAGCGGATGGAAGAAATATATGTAGAGGACAGTAAAACCCCTATCGTGGTTGATTCCCATGAACCGATGTTGCAATTGCTGCAATTTATTCGTGATGAAGCCCATCGTTTTGTTATCTCCTATCATCGGAAATGGATTTCGAAGAGGAATAGGGAATCCATTCTGGAGCATATACCAGGGATAGGACCAATCCGTAGAAATGCTTTGTGGCATGCCTTCCGTTCACTGGATGAAATGAAAAAGGCGTCTGTAGAAGAATTAGCTTTGGTCAAGGGAATGAATAAAAGGACGGCGGAACAAGTCTATCATTTTTTCCGAATGAGAAAAGATGAAAAAATGATGGTTTTGCAGAGAATTGAATAAGAAAAGTAAAAAGAAGATAGCCGTGTATTTTTTTACCCGGCTATTTTAATATTAGTATGGAAAATAGATTCATCGTTATTATATTGTAATATTCATATAAATCATCTATAATAATTAAAAGATAAATGGAATTGATTATATTAGCAGCCGGTCATATGAAATTGGAGGTCAAAATGAAAGCAAATAAGGATACAACAGCAGATGAGTACAAGGCGGAAGTGGATGAATTGGTGAGACGGAAACAATGGAAACGGCTTTTAACAGCCACCTTTGTTCTTGATACCTTGTGCAGAGAAAGCAGCTATGGGAATAAAATTGAAAAAGAGATATATGCTCGTACCAATAAAGTGTACCGCCCCAATCCGAATGAATTGTACCCCGTGCTCCGCTATATGGAAAGCAAAGGATATGTAGTCAGTGAATGGGATGCACCGGACAGAAGAAGCAAACGCATTTACAGTATTACAGAAAAAGGGAAGCAGGCTGCGGAATATACAAGAGAAAAAGTGCTTGCCTGGCTGGTTAATATCAGAGCATTTATTGATACAATAGAAAACGAGTTTAGATAAAAATAAGCGGGTAGTTTTAAACATTCCGATATTGACAATCTAAATTCCGTTTCGTATAATGGGGAAGTTGAGTATTAGTGACTATATAGGCGGTAGATGGTCCGATCGGTAAGGAGGTGCAAGAAATGCCAGTACCAAAGAGTAAAATTTCAAAATCTCGTCGTGATAAAAGACGCGCCAATTGGAAATTGTCTGTTCCGGGTCTTGTAGAATGCCCGCAATGCCATGCTATGGTTTTACCTCATCATGTGTGCTCCGTATGTGGATTCTATAAAGGAAAATCAGTTATTCAGGCAAAAACGGAAGGCTAAGTTTTCAAATTTATACATTCCTGAAATACACTCTGTCAAAGGAGTGTATTTTTGTGTTTGAGTTTCCTTTGCAAAGGGATATTTTTTCACTCTATAGTTCATTTTATTGTTTTGTGCTACAATAGACGCAAGCTGATTTTGTAGCGGTAATTATTTGTAGAACAGGAGCGTGGCAGAATGGTAGAAAGTAAGTTGAAGAAATGGATGGTTGCAGGAATAGCAGGGGTATTCTTGGCAGTCTGCATCAGTGGCTGTGGAGACGGAACAAAGAGCGGTAAAACTGACGGACATATGAAAGTCGGAGTTGTCCAAATTGTGCAGCATCCCGCATTGGATGAGGCCAATAAGGGATTTGTAGATGCCTTAGATGCAAGAGGTTTAACAGGTAAAATTGATCTTGATCAGCAAAATGCGCAGGGAGATCAATCCAATTTAAGATCCGTTGCTAATCGGTTTGTAGCGGGAAATTATGATTTGATTTGTGCAATTTCTACACCTGCAGCACAGGCGATGGCAAATGCGACGAGTCAGATTCCCATTATATGTACAGCTATTGCCGATTATGAAAATGCAAAGCTGATGAAGTCGGAAAGCAAGCCGGATTCTAATATAACAGGCACCCATGATCGCGGACCGCTGGATAAGCAGTTGTCACTAATTAAAGAAATAACTCCTCATATAAAAAGACTGGGGACTATTTATAATTCAAGCGAAATAAATTCTGTAGTCCAAGCAAAAAAACTGAAAGAAGCATGCGAGCCGTTGGGCATTGAAGTGATAGAATTAACGGTTAATTCAGTCAATGATGTACAACAGGTAGCGGAAGGTTTTCTGGGTGGAAAGGTGGACGCCATTTTTATTCCGACAGACAATATTATTGCTTCTTCCATTCCGACAGTGATGGCGATAGCGAACAAAGAAAAGATTCCGGTATACGGTGCAGAAGCGGGGCATGTCAGATCAGGGGTACTTGCATCGGAATCTATCAGTTTTTATGATATCGGATATAAAGCCGGAACAATGGCGGCAGATGTCTTGGAAGGTAAAAAACAAGTCAAAGATATTCCGGTAGAAGGCGCTGAAAAATCTAAGCTGTATATCAATAAAGCGGAAATGGAAAGCTTGGGGATAGAAATCCCTCCGGCAGTTCTGGCAAGGGCGGAATTACTTTAATTTGAAGGGAGCGGTAAAAAAGATGACCGCAATTAAGCGGTATTGGTGGATATGGCTATTATTATTGTCAATTGTTGTGGCGGTATGTATGCCGGGCATCGGTCGAGATTCATCAATGAAAGAAAAAATCAAATTGATTCCGCATAAAAGTATATACCGCATTGTTCTTTTGCAGGAAAACACTTTTCCCGAACATGAGAAGATGAGAGAAGGTGTCATGGCGGCTCTGAAATCTAAAGGGTATGTGCAAAGTGAAAATGCGACTTTTGAAATTTATAACGGTCAGGGCGATCTCGTGCAAATGGAAGATCAGGCAAAACGAATAGTGCATGAGAACCCTGACTTAGTCATTGCCATCGGAACAGAGGCAATGAAAGCAGTAGCAAAAGAAACCAAAGTGATTCCTGCGATAGGAGTAGGCGTCTTTCAATTTCGGAGTGATCCGGCATTCCAAAATAATGATAACCTGACAGGAATTGCGGATATGCCGGCGATACTGAACCAGGTACGCATGGCATCCAAGATTTTTCCTATAAAATCCTTGGGTATTATATTCAATCCGGAAGATGAAGAAGCTGTTCTTCAGTTACATATACTCCGTGAAGTGGGAGAAAAAAGAGGGATTAAACTTTTTGAAATTGCACTTGATGAACATATAAAGATAGAGAATCAAGTGAAGAGATTCATCGGAAATGTAGATGCGGTTTATATTCCGTCTGATGAGAAAATACAAAACTCTTTTAATAAAGTTGTCGAAATTCTAAGGCGGCATAAGATTCCCGTTATTGGAGAAAATTCTGAAATGGTAAGACAAGGAGCGCTTTTATCTGTTTCTGCGGAATACTACCGCATGGGTTTTAGCGGCGGCAGGATGGCAGCAAAACTTTTAAAAGGAGAAAAACGGCCGTTTGAAATTTCTATAACAAAGCAAATGGACCCGGATTGGATTGTGAACATGTCTGCTGCCAAAGAGTTGGATATTATATTGCCTAATGATGTGTGGCAAAGGTCAAGAAAGCTCTATCTCTACGATGGACAAAATGCAAGACCGTAGGCAAATGATTTTCAGAGGTGAAACGAATGAGTGATTTAGTGATTTCTACGGTGGTGCAGGGACTTATGTGGTCGATGCTTGCCATTGGTGTATTTTTATCTTTTCGTGTACTTGATGTACCGGACATGACTTGTGAAGGCAGTTTCCCGTTAGGAGCCGCCATTGCGGCATCATTAATTTCTGTGGATATAAACCCGTTGTGGGCAGTTTTTGCTGCGATAGCAGGCGGGATATTGGCAGGTGGCATTACCGGAATTTTGTATACAAAGTTGAAGATTCCCGCTATTTTATCAGGAATTTTGACAATGATAGCACTTTATTCCATTAATTTACACGTGATGGGAAAGGCCAATATTTCACTTCTCCGGACGGATACGATATTTTCATTTACCAGTAATCTGTTTCATGTAGATCCGGCGGCAGCTTCATTCATGGTTCCTACTTTTTTATTACTGATTATTGCAGCATTTATCTATTGGTTTTTCGGGACGGAACTGGGAATGTGCATTCGTGCAACAGGCGATAATCCGCAAATGGTTCGTGCCCAGGGAGTGAATACGGATTCCATGATTATCCTCGGTCTTTGTCTGAGTAACGGACTTATCGGTTTGTGCGGGGCGGTAGTTGCACAAAACAATGGGTTTGCTGATGTCGGTATGGGGATAGGAACTATTGTTATAGGATTGGCTTCCGTAATTATTGGTGAAGTCATTTTGGGAGCAGACAGTTTTTCCACGTCTCTTATAGCTGTAGTTTTGGGATCGGTTATTTATAGAGTTGTCATAGCAATTGTTCTTTACTTGGGAATGCCGCCCAATGACTTGAAATTATTTACTGCCATTATAGTTATGATTGCATTGGCACTCCCGTTGCTCAAAGCAAAAGTGAGAATGGGAAAGGCGGGTTGATTATGCTATATATAGACGGTATCTGCAAAACTTTTTTCAAGGGGACTCCTAATGAAAAAAAAGCGCTGATTGATGTATCATTGGTCTTGGATGACGGTGACTTTTGTACGGTGATTGGAGGGAACGGCGCAGGGAAAAGTACACTGCTCAATTCCATTGCAGGAGCCTATATTCCGGACAAAGGAACCATAAAAATTAATCATACGGACATTACAGGAATGAGCGAGTCTAAAAGAGCAAAATTTATCGGCCGCGTGTTTCAGGATCCTATGAAAGGAACAGCCGGCGGAATGCAACTGGAAGAAAATCTTTTACTTGCCGCCCGCCGGGGAGAACGAAGAAGATTAAGATGGGCTTTTTCTGAAAATGACCATGACTATTATAAAAAAATACTTGCCCGTTTGGATTTAGGCTTGGAAAACAGATTGGAAACGAGAATCGGACTTCTTTCCGGAGGACAAAGACAGGCGGTTACACTACTTATGGCGACACTGAAAAGACCGGACATCCTTTTGCTTGACGAACCTACGGCCGCATTGGACCCTAAGACGGCAGACAAAGTCTTGAAACTGACTGACGAGATTGTGCGGGAACAGAAATTGACAACGCTTATGATAACTCACAATATGCGGGACGCTCTTACTTATGGAAATCGTTTGATTATGATGAATAACGGTCAAATTATTGCTGATTACGGTTCGGAAGAGAAAAAGAAACTCACCATAGAAATATTACTGAAAAAATTTGAAGAAAATGCAAATGAACTGAGTGATAAGATGATATTGAGTTAACACTTGAAAAAATAAAGTATTTTGTGTATAATTGCAGTCATGTGAACTGTGTCCAGGGATTTCGATACTCCGACGAATCACTTAGATACAGCAATTTATTTATAGGAGGCACTACTATGTTAGAAACGGCACAGAAAAAAGAAATTATTGAACAGTATGCGATGCATGAAGGGGATACGGGATCTCCGGAAGTGCAGATCGCGATTCTTTCCAAGAGAATTGCTCTTTTGACAGAACATCTGAAAAGTCATAAAAAGGATCATCATTCCCGCCGAGGACTGCTTAAGCTGGTTGGACAGCGCAGAAGTATGCTGGCCTACCTTCGCCGGAGTGATATTGAAAGATACAGAGCGCTTGGAGAAAAACTGGGACTCCGTTTGAAGTAAAAGCAGTAAAGCTGAAACAGCAGTGGAATAAGTCTACTGCTGTTTTTCATGTGAAATATAAAAAGGATGAACAGAAATAAGAGAATCCACCTTTTTATCGAAACATATTAAAATGTCGAAGTGCGTGCTATAATAAAGCGGTACATAATAAAAAAGAGTAAATAATAAGAGGAGGAAGGACATGTTCAAAACCTTTCAGATGGAACTTGCCGGCCGCCCGTTGATTATTGAAACGGGAAAAATGGCCAAACAGGCAAGCGGTGCAGTTTTAGTAAGATACGGTGAAACCGTGGTTCTCGTTACATCAACGGGAAGCAAAGAGGCAAGAGAGGGGACAGATTTTTTTCCTTTGACAGTAGATTATGAAGAAAAAATGTATGCCGTAGGAAAAATGCCGGGCGGATTTTTACGAAGAGAAGGCCGTCCGGGAAACTCGGCTATTTTAAATGCCCGTCTGATTGACCGTCCGATTCGTCCTTTATTTGATAAAAGGTGCAGAAATGATGTGCATGTCATGGCAACGGTACTTTCCGTAGACTATGATAATGCACCGGAACTTTGCGGTATGCTCGGAGCTTCCGCATCACTCGGTATTTCAGATATTCCTTGGGACGGACCTATAGCCGGTGTACGTGTAGGACGCATAAATAATGAATTTGTTATTAACCCCACGCAAGCACAGCTTGAAGAATCTTCCTTAAATATTACGGTGGCGGGGTCAGAAACGGCTATATTGATGGTTGAAGGCGGGGCCAATGAAGCTCCTGAAGAAGATATTCTTGATGCTATTATGTTCGGACATGAAGCTATTAAAGAACTCGTAGCATTCCAGAATAAAATAATAGCTGAAGTAGGCAAACAGAAGCGGACACTTGTATTTCCTGAAATTCCCGAAGAGATTGAAACTTCTATCCGTGCTTATGCAGAAGAACCGCTGAAAAAAGCTATTTTTAACCCTGATAAGCTGACTCGTGAAGCTTTCATGGCGGAAGTGAAAAAAGAAGCGGAAGACCATTTCAAAGAACTATATCCGGATTATACTTCTGAGGTGGCCGATTGCCTTGATCATTTGACAAAGGAAATTGTCCGTCACATGATTTCTGTGGATAAGATTCGTCCGGACGGACGTGCTTTAGACGAAATTCGCCCGATTACCTGCGAAGTGGGACTTCTTCCCCGTGTTCACGGATCCGCTTTGTTCACTCGCGGCCAGACACAGGCACTTACTGTAACTACTTTAGCGCCTATGTCGGATACACAAATTATTGATGATTTGACTACCGTGACTGAAAAACGGTATATTCACCAGTACAATTTCCCTTCTTATTCCGTGGGAGAAACAAAAAGTTCCAGAGGACCGGGACGCAGAGAAATCGGACATGGCGCTTTGGCGGAACGTGCACTTATTCCGGTCATTCCCAGTGTCGAAGAATTTCCCTATGCGATTCGTGTGGTTTCCGAAATACTTGAGTCCAACGGATCCTCTTCACAGGCATCCGTATGCGGCAGCACTATGTCCCTTATGAATGCAGGAGTGCCGATTAAAGCACCGGTAGCAGGCATTGCGATGGGCCTGGTTAATGAAGGAGAACACTTTACCATTCTCTCAGATATCCAAGGCATGGAAGATGCTCTTGGCGATATGGATTTCAAGGTGGCCGGTACGGCAAAAGGAATCACTGCCATCCAAATGGATATTAAAATTCACGGATTGTCCAAAGATATTCTGCTTGCAGCATTACAGCAGGCTCATAAAGGCCGCATGTTTATTCTCGGAAAGATAGCAGAATGCATTGATAAACCGGCAGAACATCTTTCGCCGTATGCTCCTAAAATCATTACACTTCTTATTCCTGTTGATAAAATCCGTGACGTCATCGGAGCCGGTGGAAAGACTATCAATAAAATTATCAGTGAAACTGGCGTAAAAATGGATATAGAAGAAGACGGGCATGTTTATATTGCTACACCGGATGAAGAAGCGGCATTGAAAGCGAAACGGTGGGTAGAAGAACTTACTCATGATGTACAAGTCGGAGAAACCTACCTGGGCAAAGTCACACGCATTATGAATTTCGGTGCATTTGTGGAAATTCTTCCCGGCAAAGAGGGCATGGTTCACGTATCGCAATTGGCGCTTCAGCGTGTAGAAAAACCGAAAGATGTAGTGCATGAAGGTGACGAAATCATGGTGAAGGTAACGGAAATTGATGACAAGGGGCGCATTAACCTGTCACGCAAAGTCCTTTTAGCGGAGAAGAAAAATGAATCGTAAAAGAGGTTTTGAAATAGTAAGTGAATGGAAAGAAAGAGATATTCATATCCCTGCCAGAAAAACGGTAGGCAGTGCAGGCTATGATATTGAAAGCGCCGCTGACGCGGATGTAGAACCGGGGAAAATACATATAGTGCCGACGGGTTTGAAAGCTTATATGGAAAATGACGAGTATCTGGCGATTCATATTCGTTCCGGAATAGGGATCAAGCACGGAATCATGCTGGCAAATAATACAGGAATTATTGACTCCGATTACTATAATAATGAAGATAATGAAGGACATATTATGTGTGCTCTTTATAATTCCACAGATAAAGTTTTTCATGTCCGCCGAGGAGATCGCATTGCCCAAGGTATATTTGTTAAGTACCTTGCTGCTGATGATGATAAGGCAAGCGGAAAACGTACAGGCGGAATCGGCAGTACAGGAATTTAATATTATAGGTACAGATAATAAAAGAAGCATTTTATATTCAGCAGAAATATGAAATGCTTCTTTTTTGTATTTGATGCCGGATTTTTGCTCGTTTTCATAAAGGAAAAGAGTTTTATTAATTGTTTTTTGAAAGATTTTGTTTGGAAAAATAAAAGTAAACAAAGAGAATAAAAGAAAATAAAATGGCAAATAAACTGGTGATTTGGGCGCTTTTTAATCCGAATGCAAGCGTTCCGTAATCGCCTCGGAAATATTCAAGGAAAAATCTTAAAAGTGAATAAAGGATAATATAAAGGCAGAATGTCGTTCCGTGGGGACGTTTTGAACAGCGATACCAAATTAAAATAATAAAAATAATCAGGTCTCCTTGGCATTCCCATACTTCTGCAGGCCAAAGAGGTTGAGAACCGTAAGTGTGATAAGCAAGGGTTGTATCCGGATAAAGAAGCCCAAATGAACCGCCTGTAGGTTGACCGAAAGCGTCACCGTTCATAAAATTGGCAATCCGGCCGATAGATTGGCCAATAATGATAGCCGGGCTAATCGTATCAGCAAAAGGCAATATGGGAATCTTATGGTATTTTAGATATCCGTAACCGGCAAGACAAGCAAAAATAAGACCGCCCTGGATTGCCATTCCTCCTTGCCAGACATAAGGAATTTCCAGAAGATGATCTTGATAGTATGCCCAGTCAAAGAAAAAGACATCCCAAAGCCGGCCGCCAATGATTCCGAAAAAAGCAATAGTAAGGCCCAGATCAAAAACATGATGTTCCCAGTGCTGCCCCTCTCTTTGCAAAAGGAAATAAGCTAACACACATCCGGATATAATGGCAACAGCAAAAAAAATGCCATAGAAACGAATCGGGAAATCTCCGATAAAAAATAAATACTGGTGCATAATTTACCCCACTGAATTATAATGAATATATTCAATTATACAATATTTATCAGGAGAGGCAGAAGTATGAAAAAAATAGTATGGATGATACTCTTTGTAATATTTATGAGCGACACCGTTTATGGATGGGAAGAAGTAAAAATGCAAAATAAAGATATGCAGGCTGCGGTTTATGAAGAAAAAGGAACATTATATGCAGAACCTATGATTTTAGAAAAAGGTGGTCGTTGGCATATTCTTGAAAATGAAAATAGCATATTTGCCAAAGTGGAAGTGGGAAATAAAAAAATAAGACAATCTGTAGAATTACCTTTTATTAAGCACAAAGAAGAAAAATATATAGACTTTTCTTTTTTTTCAAAACAAGCGGGATTAAGTTATAGCTATGACGACAAAGAAAAAATACTGGTTGTCAAACAAACGGAAAAGATGCCTGCAGTTGGGGCAATGAAAAAAGAAGAAAAGGTTATCTATATGTGGGATCCTGAACGGAAGTATAAAAGCGGTCAGCCGTATTTTTCAAAAAATAATGAAAATCTGATTATATCGCCGACATGGGGCTCTTATAAAACAATTGATGAAAACAGTATTCCTTTCTCTTATATAAAAGAGCTGAAAAAAGAGGGTATAAAAGTAGAACCGTTGCTGCACAATGATTTTGATATCAGTGAAACAAAGAAATTGATGCGGGACAAAAAGAAAATTTCCGATATATCGAAAAGAATGACAGCTTTGGCAGTTGTTTATGATTTCCGGGGATGGAATTTGGATTTTGAAAATATGGATAGTTCGGATATAGAATTATATACTGAATTTATCAAACAAATATCGGAATCTTTACATCAGGAAAATAAAAAGTTGTCCGTAGATATTACAGTGTATGATATTCACAGTCCGAACTGGAGTCTTTGTTATGACAGAGCGGCTTTGGCGAAATGGGTAGATTACGAAATAATTATGGGATATGATCAGACTGCGGGAGGCAGCAAATATCCCGGACCGACATCATCATATGATTGGCTGGACGGACATGTGTCAAAGCTTTTGACGATGGTACCTAAAGAAAAGTTGATTTTGGGATTGCCGCTATACACCAGAGTATGGCGTGGAGAAAAGGGATATGCCGAATCATCGGTACTTACGCTTAAATATACAAATGGCTTTATAAACAGATATGGAATTAAACCGGTCTGGGATTATAGGAAGAAACAATATATCAGCAGCTGGATTATGGAGGGGATTCCGCACAAGGTTTGGTTGGAAGAATACAGGTCTTTATCGGAAAAATTGAAATTAATCAGTAAATATGAGTTGAAAGGCGTCGCATTTTGGCGTTATGGCTTTGAAACTCAGGATTTATATAGTCAATTGGAGAAAGTCAAAATGATGGAAGATATTTTTGCACTGGCGAGAAATCATTATGGAGAAGAATTGATTTTGAAATTTAGAAAACGACTGAAAGAACTGAAACATCAATAACTGCACTGATGCTTTGTTTGACGTTGATGAGTTAAAAATATATAATGATTGTTAATTATTTTGAAATAATATCCGCCATCAGGATATATGGAAGGTGAAGACATGGAAGAAAAGTATATTCCTCAGGAAATTGAAAAAAAGTGGCAAAGAATTTGGAGTGAAACAGATGCTTTCCGGACCCGCTCAGATCCGGATAAAAAGAAATATTATGTTCTGGAAATGTTTCCTTATCCTTCCGGAAACTTACATATGGGGCATGTAAGAAACTATTCCATCGGAGATGTGGTAGCCCGCTTTAAAGCGATGAAAGGGTATAATGTGCTGCATCCGATGGGATATGATGCATTCGGGATGCCTGCCGAAAATGCAGCCATACAACATGGTATTGCACCTTCCCAATGGACATATTCCAATATTGACAATATGACCAGACAACAGAGAGAGTTGGGGCTCTCATATGACCGGGAAAGAGAAGTCCTCACTTGCAGAGAAGATTATTACAAACATACACAAAAGCTTTTTGAAATTTTTTATAAAAGAGGTCTTGCTTATAAAAAAGAAGCGAAAGTGAATTGGTGTGAGCATTGCCACACCGTTCTGGCCAATGAACAGGTGGAGGACGGCAAGTGCTGGCGGTGTAAAAATATAGTAGTCAAAAAAGATTTGTCCCAATGGTTTTTTAAGATTACAGCCTATGCAGACAGACTTTTAGCCGACTTAGATCACATGCCCGGCTGGCCGGAACGGGTAAAGACAATGCAAAGAAATTGGATTGGTCGTTCGACAGGGACAGAGTTCTCTTTTAAAGTGGAAGGACTTGAAGAGGTAATCCCCGTGTATACTACCCGTGTAGATACCGTATACGGCGTTACCTATATGGTTTTGGCTCCGGAACATCCGTTGGTAGAAAAACTGATTGCCAATAATCCTGAAAAGAATAAATTACAAAAGTTTATTGATGAGATGAAAAATGAAAATGATCTGGCTCGTACAGCAGAGGATGCTCCTAAGTTAGGAATGCCGACCGGCAGTTTCGCCATTCATCCGTTTACAGGAGAAAGAATACCGATTTGGATTGCCAATTATGTGCTTTACGAATATGGTACGGGAGCAGTCATGGCAGTTCCGGAGGGAGATCAGCGGGACTGGGAATTTGCGCAAAAATATCATCTACCGATAAAACTGGTGATTCAAAATAAAGAGCATAGTTTAAACTTGGAAAATATGGATAAAGCTTATGATTCTGACGGCTATCTTGTAAATTCAAGTGAGTTTGACGGTCTTTCTTCAGCAGAAGCAAGAGAAAAGATTACTGAAAAATTGGAAAACATGGGAGTGGGGAAAGAAAAAGTCAATTATCGCTTGCGGGATTGGCTGATTTCCCGCCAGCGATATTGGGGTTGCCCTATTCCGATTATACATTGCCCCCATTGCGGGAATGTACTGGTTCCGGAAAAAGATTTACCTGTAGTATTGCCGGAAGATGTTAACTTTGTGGCAGGAGCACTTTCTCCTTTAGAAACAAGCAAAGATTTTCTCCATTGTTCATGTCCCCGGTGTGGCAGGGAAGCGAAAAGAGAAACCGACACAATGGATACTTTTATTGATTCATCATGGTATTTTCTCCGCTATTGCGATCCGCATAATGAGGATAAGCCGTTTGACAAAGAAAAAGCGGATTACTGGATGCCGGTGGATCAATATATCGGCGGCATTGAACATGCTATTCTGCATCTCCTCTATTCCCGATTCCTTATGAAAGTTTTGCAAGATGAAGGCATGGTCAGCTATTCCGAGCCGTTTACAAACCTTCTTTGCCAGGGGATGGTATTGAAAGACGGCGGAAAAATGAGTAAATCTGTGGGAAATGTTGTCAGTCCTGAGGAAATTGTTACAAAATATGGGGCGGATACAGCCAGGTTATTCATTTTATTTGCGGCACCGCCGGAAAAGGATTTAGAGTGGAGTGATCAAGGTGTAGAAGGAGCATACAGATTTTTAAAACGTGTTTGGGCGATCGTTGGCAGGTATAAAAAACTGGCGAAAGAAAATAAAGGAAAACTATCCGAGGATGAAATTTCTTTACGTCGTAAACTTCATCAGACCATTGCAAAGGTAACAGATGATTTAGATGGGAAATTTGCTTTTAATACAGCAATCAGTGCGATTATGGAACTTGTTAATGAAATGTATAAATTTGCCGATTCCCATGATGTTATTGAAGATTCTTGCAACAGAGAAATAGTCAGAGGTTTATTGATTTTATTAGCGCCTTTTGTTCCTCATATAACCGAAGAGCTTTGGCAAGGGCTCGGTGAAAATGAAAAAAGTATCCATAAAGCAAGTTGGCCTGAGGTAGACAGAAACGCCTTGGTTGTTGATTCGGTGGAAATGGCTGTACAAGTTAACGGTAAAGTGCGTGGAACAATGCACATATCTGTAAATATGAGCAAAGATGAAATTTCTGAAAAAGCTCAAGCACTTCCGGAAATACAGCGCTTTATAGAAAGAAAAGCAATTAAGAAGTGCATTGTTATACCGAAAAGAATTGTGAATATTGTTGTATAATTTTATATTCCGACAAATTAAAACCACCCCCAATGGGGGTGGTTTTAATTTGCAAAGCAGGTGCTAAATTGTATTGGCGGAACCGACAACCGCTTCAATCTTATGCATAACCATGGTTTTTACGGCTTCCCTGGCAGGCTTCAGATAGCTGCGGGGATCAAAATTTTCGGGGCTAATAAATATGCTTTCACGAATAGCGGCTGTCATAGCCAAGCGTATATCAGTGTCAATATTAATTTTACAAACCGCCATTTTTGCTGCTTTACGAAGCATATCTTCAGGAACACCTTTTGCTCCCAATACTTTTCCGCCAAACTGATTGCATTTTTCTACAAACTCAGGGATAACTGTAGATGCACCGTGGAGAACAATCGGATAATTAGGAAGAAGGTTTCCGATGGTTTCAAGGCGTTCATAGTCCAAGTAGGGGTCTCCGCTATATTTGTAGGCGCCATGACTTGTTCCGATAGCAATAGCAAGAGAATCACATTTGGTAAGTTCCACAAATTCTGCCGCCTGCTCCGGGTCGGTAAAGATAGCGTCTTTTGCGTCTACACTGACTAAATCTTCGACACCGGCAAGACGTCCCAATTCCGCTTCAACCACAACACCTTTATCATGTGCATATGCAACGATTTCTTTCGTGACTCGTACATTTTCCTCAAAAGAATATTTGGAACCGTCATACATGACGGAAGTGAAGCCGCCGTCTATACACGCTTTACAAATGTCATAAGAAGAACCGTGATCAAGATGGAGTGCGGTAGGGATATCGGGATATTTTTGTAACGCAATTTTTATAAGACCGACGATATATTCTTGCCCGGCATAATTCCGTGCTCCTTCAGAGGCTTGTAAAATAACAGGGGATCTTTTTTCCTGGGCGGCCTCCATAATTCCTTGAATGATTTCCATATTGTTCACGTTAAAAGCACCAATCGCATAATGACCTGCATATGCTTTTTCAAACATTTCTTTTGTTCCTACCAGCGGCATAAAAAGTCCTCCTTTTATCATATATAGAAATAATTACCGGATTATATGAAATGATTCATAAATATTATACTGGATTGAATGGCGAATTTCCAGATGAAAGTACCTATCATTTAGCATTCGAATATCTGCCCATTGAGATTTCTCTATATATTGAATAAAAAAGATGATATACTAATAAAAGCTGATCGTTTAATTTGTATTTTGCGATATATTTGCGGTTCATTTTAGAGAACAATCATTATGGAGGACAAGATGGCTAAAGATTATTCGTTTGATGTAGTTTGCCGTACCGATTTGCAAGAGGCGGCTAATGCTGTAAATCAGGCATCTAAAGAGATTACGACGCGGTATGATTTTAAGGGAAGTAAAAGTTCGGTTTCAGTTGATGGCAGTGTAATTACGCTCATTGGGGATGATGATTTTAAACTCCGTCTGGTTCGCGAAATCGTAAACGCCAAGCTGGTTAAAAGAGGAATTTCTTTAAAGAATATAGAAGAAAAAAAGAAAGAATCGGCGGCAGGCGGTACTGTTCGTCAGCTGCTGGAATTAAAAAACGGTATATCGTCCGATTTAGCTAAAGATATCGTAAAAAGAATCAAAACTTCTAAGATTAAAGTTTCCGCAAAAATTAACGGAGATGAGCTTAGGGTAAGCGGGAAAGATAAAGATGACTTACAGGCATGTATAGCTTTTTTAAAAGGGCAGGATTTGCCTGTAGATTTGCAGTTTACCAATTATAGATAGTATAGGGAGTTTTCGGTTTTTATGACAGCAGAGGAAATGATAGGTAAAGAGTTGCGGGAAGGTTACACGACAGGAGCTACGGCTACAGCTGCCATGAAGGCAGCAATTCTTGCCATTAAAGGAGAATTTCCGAAGCAGGTGACCGTGTTATCTCCTCAGCGTACAGAAATAACAATTCCGATAGAAAGCGCATCCGCGAACGGACGGGTCGGTACTGCCACGGTACTTAAGGATGCCGGTGATGACTTGGATTGTACTAACGGAACGCCTGTTATTGTCACAGTAGAAATCAAAAATGAACCGGGCATGGAACTGAGAGCCGGTAAAGGGGTGGGAGTGGTTACCCGGCCGGGGCTTCAGGTACAAGTGGGGAGACCGGCAATTAATCCGGGACCACAAATTATGCTCAGATATGTCTATGAGGATTTAATCGGTCCTGATTTTGGCTGCATAGTAACGGTCAGTATTCCGGACGGGGAAGAGCTGGCCAAACAGACTTTGAATCCGGCGCTTGGCGTTGTCGGCGGGATTTCTGTGCTGGGAACGACAGGTATAGTGAAACCGATGAGTGAAGAGGCTTATAAAAAATCTTTAGCGCCCCAGGTACCGGTTGTATGGGCGGGGGGATATAGGACGGCCTCTTTATGCCCCGGCCGCATTGGGGAGAGAGCCGCACAAATCATGGGAATTCCTAAGGAATCTATTATTGAAACAAGTAACTATATAGGGTTCATGATGGAACAATGTGTAGCGAAAGGATTCCAAAAGATGTTGCTTATAGGCCATATGGGTAAATTGGTTAAGGTTGCATCAGGCAGTTTCCACACTTATAACAGAAACAGTGACGGACGTATGGAAACGATGGCGGCTTATGCGGCTATAAATGGGGCCCCTGCTTCCATAGTCAAAGAAATTATGGAATGCAATACAACTGATGGAGCGGCTATTGTTATAGCCAGAGAAAAGCTGGATATTATTTACCAACAAATGGCGGAGCGGGCGCAGGTCCGCTCTGAACGATATATTTTTGGAAAATCCCGAGTAGGAATTATTTTTGCGGCGATGGACGGTACGATACAGGCGGTAAGCAGTCGTGCTAAAGAAATATTGGAAGAGGAAAAATGGAACATACACTAATTGTGGCAGGTATTGGACCTGGAAGTAGAGATTACATACTTCCTAAAGCATTGGAGTCGATTAAAAAAGCTCGTTTTTTAGTCGGAGGGCGAAGAGCCTTGACCGATTATGCCAGAGATGGGCAGGAAACCTTTCCGATAACAGGTAAATTATCTTTGTTGGCAGAATGGTTGGAGCAGTCCCTCTTGCAGGATGATGTGGTAGTTATGGTTAGTGGAGATCCCGGTTATTATAGTCTGCTTCCGTGGTTAAAAAAGAGGTTTGAAAGAAATAAAATTGAGGTTATTCCCGGGATTTCTTCAGTTCAGGCCTCTTTTGCTCTTTTGAGAGAACCTTGGCAGGATGCCAGATGGCTCTCTTTTCACGGTCGCAAGCCAAGAGATGAAGAGCTTGTTTATGAAAAAGGAAGAAAATTGGCATTTTTGACGGATCATGATCAGAATCCTTCATATATTGCTAATTATCTTATAGAACAAGGTTGGCCCGAAGATACAAGGGCTGCAGCTTGTGAGCATATTTCCTATGAGAACCAGCAAGTCAGGGAAAGTACGTTGAAAGATTTAACTTTGCTGGAAGGTTTTGGAGAATCAGTTATGGTGGTGATCGGGTAAATGCATATGTTTGGTATTGATGATGAGGAGTTCATCCGGGGAAATGTGCCGATGACAAAAGCGGAGATTCGTGCCATGGTGATGGTTAAGGCGGGAATTCAGCCGGACGATGTTGTGGCAGATATCGGTGCAGGTACAGGATCTCTGACGATTGAAGCAGCGCTTTGTGCAGAAAAAGGTAAAGTTTATGCTATTGAAAGAAACCCAGAGGGGATTGCATTAATCATGCGGAATGCAGAAAAGTTCGGATGCAAGAACATTTATACAATCACAGGAACTGCTCCGGACGCAATGGAAGGACTGCCTGCACTTGATGTGGTAATTATTGGCGGTTCCAGCGGTAATATGAAGGAAATACTAAATCGGGCAACAAGTCTTTTGAAACCCGAAGGACGGATTATAATGACATCTGTAACAGCCGAGACAACCGGGGAGGTTGTTCAGGAGTTCAAAAATCGTCCCTTTGCTTTGGAAGGATTCCAAATGCAGATAAATCGGTTAAAAAAACTTGGAAGGTATCATTTATTTCAACCAATCAGTCCCGTATTTATTTTTGTGGCAACTAAAAACAAGGAGGAGTAACATGGGGAAAGTGTATTTTATCGGTGCAGGACCAGGGGATCCCGAATTAATTACTTTAAAAGGAAAGAGAATAATTTCTGAGGCGGATATCATTATTTATGCCGGTTCTTTAGTGAATCCCGAAATTCTTAAATACAGTAAGCAGGATACGGTAATTTATAACAGTGCGACAATGAATCTGGATGAAGTGCTTAAGGTGGAAATTGAAGCACTGCAGGCTAATAAAATGGTGGCACGAGTTCATACCGGAGATCCTGCTATTTACGGTGCTATACAGGAGCAAATGGACGGGCTTCGCGGCGCAGGCGCTAAGGAAGAACAAATGGAAGTGATTCCCGGTGTAAGCTCATTTTTAGCAACTGCTGCGGCGCTGAAACAGGAATATACACTGCCAAGTATTTCCCAAACTATCATTATTACACGCATGGAAGGGCGTACCCCGATGCCTGATAAGGAAAAATTATATATGCTGGCCCAGCATCAGGCAACTATGTGTATTTTCTTATCTGTACAAGGAATTGATTCGGTGATGGCAGAATTGAAAAAGGGAGGATACGCCGGAGATACTCCTGTTGCTATCGTAGTACGTGCAACTTGGCCTGACCAGAAAATCCTCCGGGGGACAATTGATACAATTGCAGAAATTATTCATAAGGAAGGCGTCGTTCGCCAGGCAATGATTGTGGTTGGACGTGTACTTGATACAGATTACGAATTATCAAAGCTCTATGACAGTAAATTTACAACCATGTTCCGGCAGGGTACTGGCGAGAAATGAAATATGCGATAGTTTCAGTTTCTTTTACGGGCGCACAATTAGGATCTCGGATAAAAAAAGAAATGAAAGAAGACGTCACTCTTTACGAGCGGAAGGGGTCTGAAAGCGGTGCCGAAGCGAAATATTTTAACCGGACTCTGGCGCTTACTACAGAAATATTTTCTCAATATGACGGAATCCTCTTTATCATGGCAGCAGGTATTGTTGTAAGAGCGATTGCACCGCATGTGGTCAGCAAAGCCAGTGATCCGGCCATACTTTGTATGGATGAATGTGGAAAACATTGTATTTCTTTATTATCCGGACATCTGGGCGGTGCTAATGAATGGGCGAAAAGAATTGCACTCACTGTTGGTGCGAATCCTGTCATTACTACGGCAACAGATGTACACCAAAGGAATGCACCTGATGACCTGGCCAGGGAAATGATGATGCGTGTCGAACCGTTACATGCTTTAAAACCGGTGAATAGTGCTATTGCAGAGGGAAGAAAATTTATATGGTTTATTGATGAGAAAATCCCGGGAGCAGAATCCATAAGGGAAAGATTTGAAAAAAGGAAAATAGTTTTAAATGACTTAACGGATATAAACAACATTTATTTTGATGCATGTGCTATTATTGCAGAAAAAAGTGTGAAAGTTGAGAAACCCTGTGTTTATTTACGCCCCAAAAACTTATATGTAGGAGTGGGCTGTAAACGAGGAACGACAGAAGCAGTGATAGAAGACGCTTTTTATAAAGCAATGAAATTAATTCATGCTTATGAATATCAGGTGGTATCATTAGCCAGCATAGATTTGAAATCAGACGAGGAAGGATTACTTGATTTCGCAAAAAATAAAAATCTTCCGATTCATTTTTACTGTGCAGAAGATTTAAAGGAAATAACACAAAAATATCCTATAGAAATTTCAAAGTTTGTAGAAAACACGATTGGAGTTGGTAACGTATGTCAATCAGCAGCATTGAAGGAATCAAAAATGGGGAAAACACTTCTTCCGAAAACAAAATTTGTGGGGGTGACAATAGCAATAGCCGAGGGACTGTCTGTGTGATAGGAATAGGGCCCGGACATAAGGAGGAGATGACCGAAAAGGCGATTCATGCGATAGAGGCTTGTGATATTATTGTCGGATATAACACGTATATTTCTTTAATCAGGGATATGATTGCTGAAAAAGAAGTTGTCGGCAATGGAATGAGGCAAGAGGTAGATCGTTGTCAAAAAGCAGTGGATTTAGCGGTAGAGGGTCATCGGGTAGCTGTTATTTCATCGGGGGATCCCGGCGTATACGGCATGGCGGGACTGGTTTTGGAGTTGATTCAAAAAATTCCTGAAGAAAAAAGACCGGATTGTGAAGTGATTCCCGGGCTGACAGCTGCAAATACAGCGGCGGCCGCTTTAGGGGCACCGTTAATGCATGATTATGCGGTAATCAGCCTTAGTGACTTGATGACTCCGTGGGATTTGATTAAAAAGAGAGCGAGATTGGCTGCAGAGGGAGATTTTGTTATTGCTATATATAACCCCAAAAGCCGTGGACGTGCAACCTATTTAGATGAAATCAGGAATATTATATTGGAATACAGAAAGCCTGAAACACCGGTTGGCATTGTCCGAAAGGCAGGTCGTCCGGGAATGAATTGGACCATCAGCTCGCTGGAAAAGATTCCGAATGAAGATGTAGATATGCAGTCAACCGTTATAATTGGTAACAGTAATTCCTATGTGGCGGACGGACATATCATAACGCCAAGGGGGTATAAAGTTTGATTTGGATTATTTCAGGAACGCAGGATGGGCGTGAAATCGGTGCAGAACTGGCTGACAGGGAAATAAAAAAGCCACTTGAATTGCGGCGGGAAATCATGATGACCGTTGTCAGTCAATACGGTAAAATATTGGCATCTCATGAAGGGCTGGACGTCCGTGTCGGAAGATTTACAAAAAATGACATGATTAATGTTATAAAAGAAAAAAAGGTAACATTGATTCTTGATGCCAGTCATCCCTATGCTGCTATTGTTTCAGAAACAGCATACAATGCCTGTATGGAAGCCGGAATAGATTATGTACGCTATGAACGTGCTGAAATAGAACTTCCTGATTATGAAAAGCTTTATGAGGTAAAGGATGAATTTGAAGCGGCTAATTTGGCAGGACATTTAGGACAGAGTATTTTGCTCACAACCGGATCTAAAACTTTAGCCACTTTTGTCCATGATAAAGCGCTCGAGGAAAAAGAAATCTGGGCAAGAGTACTCCCTGTGTCATCTGTATTAAAAATGTGTGAAGACTTGGGATTAAAAGCTAAAAATATTTTAGCCATTCAAGGCCCGTTCTCTTATGAGATGAATTTGGCAATGATTAATGATTATCGAGTGGATGTGATGGTAACTAAAAACAGCGGGTTAGTGGGAGGAAGTGATACTAAATTAAAAGCGGCTATGAAAGCGGGAATATCAGTGATTGTTATTGATAAACCGAAAGCAAATTTAAGAAATGTCCCTGTTTTTTCAACAAAACAGGATGTGTTGGATTATATGGAGGAACACTATGGATTTTATAAAGAACCCGCGTGCAATTGAAGAAAAAAGTATGGATTTAATTAATCCGTTTATTGCTGATATTGATCTCACACCGGAGGAAATTGCAGTTTATTCTCGGATGATTCATGCGTCCGGTGATGTTGACTATGGGCATTTAATCCAAACAAGTAAAGATGCTGTTTCATCAGGAATTGAAGCATTATCAAAAGGATGTAATATTTATTGTGACGTCAATATGGTTAAAGCAGGTATAAATAAGAGAGCGCTTACTGCTCTGGGGGGAGATGTATATTGCCGTGTGTCAGATCCCGAAATTGCAAAAATTGCAAAAGAAAAAAATATTGCTCGTTCTATGGCTGCCATGAATTCTTTCGGTACTGACTTGAATGGCTCCATAATTGCCGTAGGCAATGCACCGACTGCTCTTTATGAAGCAATCAGAATGGTGGAAGAGGATAGAATTAAGCCGGCACTTATTATTGGAATCCCTGTCGGGTTTGTGGGAGCGGCTGACTCTAAAGAACAGCTTATCAGAAAATCGCCTTGTCCGTTTATTACTGTCAGGGGAACAAAAGGAGGAAGTTCCATTGTTGCCTCGGTAGTTAATGCATTGATGTATAATTTGGTACAAAGAGACCATATGCTTTATGTACAGGGGAAAAGCAATTTATAAGAAATAAGTATCTTGACACGCTAAATATAAGTAATAGAATGATAATATAAGGATTAGCATTCTATTACTTTTTATTTGAGCGATAAGAGCTAAATTTGCTATATTTATATTGATATATTAATTACAACATATCGCAGGAGGAATTTTTGGAAAAAGAATTTGACACCGGAAAAAGTCATACGTTCAGATTTTTTGTTATGGCAGTTTTTCTTTTGTTTACTATGCTTACCATGGTAGGAAGTCTTTTATTCGGATCGGCGGATATATCATTAGATACTATTATTCATACACTTTTCGGGAATATAGAAACAACAGATGAAATGGTAATATGGAATATCCGTTTTCCAAGAAATATAGTAGGGTCACTTGTGGGTGCCAATTTAGCGGTTTCAGGAGCTATACTCCAAGCAGTCATGAAGAACCCGCTGGCGGATCCGGGAATTGTCGGGGTATCAAGCGGAGCCGGACTGGCCGGAGTTATTATGCTGATTTTTATGCCAGAAGCTTCTTTGTTATTGACGCCGGTTGCATTTATCGGGGCAATGCTTTCCGCCTGTGCAGTATATGCTTTGGCATGGAAAAATGGAATAAGACCGACGCGCATTATTTTAGCCGGGGTAGCGGTCAGTGCTTTCTTGGGGAGTGGTATTTCTGCACTGCTTGTCTTTTATTCGGATAAAGTGCAAGGCGCATTACTTTGGATGGTTGGCGGACTTTCAGCCAGAAGTTGGCCGCAAGTGGAATCTTTATTTCCATATACCATTCTGGGATTGCTTTTTGCATTGGCAGGCTGTAAGGCCTTGACAATTTTAAGCCTTGGTGATGAAACAGCCAGAGGATTGGGTGTTCCCGTAGAAAAAGTGAGATTTTCCATGACTGCAGTTGCAGCTCTTTTGGCAGCCGGGGCGGTCAGCATTGCCGGTTTAATCGGATTTGTGGGCTTGGTAGTTCCACATATAGTGAGACTGATTATTGGAACAGATTATAAATATGTCGTACCCGGGTCGGCAATCTTAGGAGCAGGTGTTCTTGTATTTTGTGATACATTAGGAAGAATTTTGTTTTCCCCGGTTGAAATTCCGGCAGGGATTATTATGGCCTTTTTAGGGGCTCCATTTTTTCTATATTTGTTGAGAAGGAGTTCATAGTGGCAGATTTAGAAGTTCTAATATCGGACATCCACATCAGTTTTGGAAAAAATCAGGTTTTAAAAGGAGCAAAGGGAGAAATCCAAAAAGGAAGTATAGTAACATTTTTAGGTCGCAACGGATGTGGAAAGTCTACTTTGCTAAAAGCCATTACCGGAAACTTAAAGCCTGATGCGGGATATATACAAATTGCCGGGAAATTACTTGAAAAGTATAAAAATGATGAAATGGCAAGATATGTTGCATTTTTACCGCAAGTACACGAAATTCCCAAAGATATGACAGCAGAAGAACTGGTTGCTTGCGGCAGGTACCCTTACCAGCATTGGTGGACAGGAGTTTCGGACAGGGATCGGGAAGTGATCCAAAGTGCCCTGAAAAGAACAAATACTTTTCATCTGAAGGACAGAATTGCTTCCAGCCTGTCCGGCGGAGAACGTCAGCGTGTATGGATAGCAATGGCTTTGGCACAAGAACCCAAGATTCTCATTCTTGACGAACCGACTACATATTTGGATATATGCCACCAATTAGAAATTTTGGAGTTGGTATCCAAACTGAATAAGGAAGAGGGATTAACAGTTATTATGGTACTTCATGATATTAATCAGGCTATCCGATATTCATCACAAATTTTTGTGTTGGAAGAAGGAACCATAAAACGCCACGGAGCACCATTAGATATCATGACATCAGATGCCATTGCAGAAATATTTGAAGTAGATGCCGATATAGAAATACGAAAAGGAAAACCCAGTATCTCAATTAATGGGTTACTGGAAGCGAAATAAAGAAAAAATAAAAGAGCCGTTATTGATTTTGTCATTTTTATCAATAATGGCTCTTTTTGTATGTGTCTATTATCTGTAAGCAAGGTCAAGAAGTTTATTCATGGCTTCAGGAGTTTTTATGCCGGGGTTTAAAAGAAACAGGTCAGATGGTAAAAAGTAGACGCGATCATTTTTTACTGCGTCCAAGCTTGACCAAGCCGGATTATTTCTCATTTGTTCATCCATTTTTTTTGAAATATCCTTAGATTTTCCCATAGTAACAATGAAAATAATTTCAGGGTTATCAGCAGATAACTGCTCTAAAGAATAGGGGACGGTTTTTGTATCTAAAGTAACATCTTTGTGATTTAATAAAACATTATTCATGTGTAATTGTTCAATCATAGATGCGCAAATAGCTTTTGGGGTTTCTGCAGTTACATCTTTACCTGTTGCCCGAAGTACAGCAACACGGACAGGCGTAAATTGCAAAGATTCATTTATTGCTTTTTCGACCCCGTCTTCATAGTTTTTGATAATTTTATCGGCATTTTCCGATTTGTTAAAAATTTCTCCCAATAATTTCATTAACGGTACATTGTCATTGATACCGTCATAATTGATAAGTAAGTAGGGAATATTGTTACTTTGCAATAACGATTCAAATTTGGTGTTTTGCCCTTTTTCGCCCAAAACAAGATCAGGCTTTAAGCCGACCAAGGTTTCCATATTTATATGAGAAACCTGACCCAGTTCAGGTAAATTTTTTGCTTCGTCAGGAATTGGATTGCTTGTGGTCGGTCGGGCGATAGAATTTCCACCTACAGCATAGGCCATATTCAAGAGAGGAGTACTTAAGGTAATGATTTTTTTCGGGGGCATAGGCAAAGTAATTTGCTGCTCTTTGTATGAATAGGTTATGTTTGAAACGGAAGATGATTTTTCATTGGATTGGCTGCAACCGGCAGTTGCCACACATAAGACGGCACAGAGCAGCAGGGCATAAAATTTTTTCATAGAGAACTCCTGTATGGATTTGAGAAAAGCTCCTGCATCATAGAATAACGCAGAAGCTTTTCTGTAAAAAGTCTATTTCGAAGTACTGTTTATGATATTAATTCAAAGCGTCAACAGCTTCATTCGCTCTTTCTACATAAATATCGCGAATTTCTTTATTTTCGCCTAAACCGTGGATATAGGCATCTACACTGATACCTTCTTTCATAAGAATGCTCTTATGGCTGTCAGGTTCGTCACCGGCCATATCATTATTAGCATGATCACCAGCTACCATCATAATCGGCATCAATGTCACATGTTTAATACCGTTCGCTTTCAGTTTAGGAATGACATCTTCTAAATTAGGACGACCTTCAACGGAATAAACGAATACGTTGTCCATGCCGAGTTCTTCAATCCGGTCTTGAATAACTGCATAGTATGCATTGCCGGGGTGAGGAGTACCGTGAGCCATGAGAAGTGTGGCATCCGTTTTTTCCATTTTCGGCATTTGACTCTTTAATGCTTTGAGGAAATCTACGACCTGGTCAGGCGCGTCTTCCGTTCCTTGATAATACATGAGCGGTGTAGCCATAGAGATGGCTTTAAATCTGGACATTTGCATTTTGGTTACAATGGATTTGTAGCTGTATTCTATGCCGGGAATGATATCGAGAGAAACAACGGCAACCCGGGTATATCCTTCAGCCTTTAATTTGTCAAAAGCTTGTTCGGGAGTGAGTTTTTGAATGCCTTCATTAGCTTTGACACGGTCAATAATGATGTGCGATGTATATGCTTCAAATACGGGAATATCAGGATGAGCTTTTTGAATGGCAGCTTTTACCGCATCAATTGTTTTAGCACGGGTATCGCTAAACGTTGTACCAAATGTCATAACAAGAATGGCATCTTTGTTTTTTGCATTTGCCATCATCGGGTTTTTGTGACTCCAGACACCGATGGTAGTAGCTTCACGAAGAGCCGGTGTGACATCCTGAACTTCGGAACTGAGTTCGTAAGCATTTGCAGTCATCCCTAAACCGAACATGCAAAATGCAGCTACGGAAGCAGCCAAAACAGCTTTCATACTTTTTTTCATGACCTATCACTCCTTAACAAAAAAACCTGTAGAACAGGGAAAACAGCAATTCTTAACAGCAAATAAACAGTTTCCCTTCTGCTATTCTTGCTATTTAAAAATTGCTTTTGATATATTCATTTTAATACAATAAAAATATCAAGTCAATTAGGAAATCATTTGAAAAATAAAGTGTTTGGTATTTATAAATTAACTTTTGTTCTCATATAATTTTGAAACAGCCGTACAATGAAAAATCATGATATGTGGTACAATGGAAAACACAACCAGAGGAAGGATAATAACAAGGATAATAAATATGAAAGCATTTTATGGTGCCGGAATAAAATTTGGCATTGATATCGGATCGTTTCGGATTCGTATATGTTCAGGAGAAAATATAATTTTAGAAGAAGCGAGTTGTGCAGCCGTTGATGATGAAACCGGAGAAATTGCCGGGTTCGGTACAGATGCATTAATACGCATACATTCCGCTCAAACAGGAAATTGTCATCTGGTATGGACGATAAAGAACGGCATTATGACGGATTATGAAATAACGAAAGAAATGTTGCGATATTTCATTAATAAAGCGACTAAAAAATCAGTGAGCCGGCCTAATGTCATGATTTCCATACCGTGCGGTCTCGGTTCGGTTGTTAAACATGCTTTAATAGATGCGGCTCGGCATGCAGGAGTACAAAATGTATCTCTGATTGCGTCGCCGGCAGCGGCAGCAATCGGGGTCGGACAGGTTATTGATTTGCCGGATACAGTACTATCCGTTGTTATAGGAGAAAACATGACGGACTGCGGTATGTATGCTTGTGGCGGTACGGTATATGAAAAAAGTGCTTCTTTTGGCAGTCATACTGTTGACTTAGAAATTTGTAAATTTTTAGAAAAAAAACATCACTTAATGATCATTCCGGAGCAGGCTGAACAACTGAAGTCGGAATGGGCATCTGCTGTCCGCGGAGGAGAAGAAAAAATTACGGTAAGGGGCAGAAGAAAGGAAGATGGGGTTGAAATCATTGTTGAAGTTGGGGAACATGAACTGGAAGCTGTCATACAAAAAGCGATAATGCCGGTTGTCAAATTGATTAAAGATATGTTTTGTTACTTAACGCCGGAAATGGCGGACGATTTGATTCATAACGGATTGCTGTTGACCGGTGATTCTATGCAATTGGCAAACTTTTCAGAATGGATTTCAAAGCAGATTGGAATACCGGTTTTTATTCCTAAGGAGCCTGAAAATGTAGTGGCGATAGGATGTTATAAAGCAATTGACAGGGTTGGGGATTTGTCGCTCCTCGTAAGTCGCGGGGATGAGTATTACGGAGGATTCTGATGCTTTTTTTAGGGAAGCGAAAAATTGTACTGATTATACTTATTTTGTTTACTATGGCGGTAACGGGATGGTTTTGGAAACATAAAGAGTCGGTACCTTTTGTTTCACAAACTTTGTCTACAGCCGTCGCTCCGTTTGAATATACGGCAAGCAAAATAACCTTCACGGCCAGAACGGGAATCGATATCATTGATCAATCTATTTCGAAGTGGTCTGATTTAGAGGATTTAAAAAAAGAAAATGCCGGACTTAAGGCGGAACAGTTGCGGTATAGTGAAATTTTGGCGGAAAATATACGAATGAAGGATTTATTACGGTTTAAACAGGGGTATACGAGATTTAATCTGTTAGGTGCTTCCGTTATTGCCAGAGATTACGGCACGTGGATGAATACTTTAATGATTGACCGCGGAAGTGACAGCGGCATCAAAGTTTATATGCCTGTTATAGTGCCTGAGGGCGTTGTGGGATTTGTGAGTGAAGTTTATTTAAAAACGGCAAGAGTCCAACTCCTGCTTGACCCCAGAACGGTAGTGGGAGGGATGGTTCAGCGTCCTGCTTCCCGTGTGGTATCAATGGTTTCGGGAAATTCCGGAAAACAAGGCGTTCTGTCGTTTATCAATATTTCCAGAGAAGCGGATGTTATCAAGGGGGATGTGGTTATTACATCCGGATACGGAGGGGTTTATCCTAAGGGACTTGCGCTTGGTACGGTTGAGAAAGTGTCCGATGATTTGGAGAAGGTATCTCTGGATGCAGATATAAAACCTGCCGTAGATTTCAGTCATTTGGAAGAAGTATTTGTGATTACTGATTTTATTCAAAAGTCTGTACCACAAGATATACAAAATAAAGTGCAATTGCGGGAAAGACCTGTTGAGCCCAATAGCCGTCAGGTGGAGGGAAAGAATGAATAAACCGTTATTGACAGGGCTGAGTTTGAGTTTGTTTTTAGTACAGAGTTCCGTATTGCCTTTTCTGTGTAATGGGGTAGCACAACCTGATTTATGGCTTGTGTCCATCATTATCGCATCGATGGTATTTAAATTGGATTTTGTAATGGGACTTGCCATTGTCGGCGGGTTTATACAAGATCTTGTGACTTCCAATTTTTTCGGGTTGCATATTTTTCCATATATATTTATTGCGTATATTTTTGTGAAATATGGGAAAGAACGGTACAATAAACATTGGTATGTATCCGCTATGGCAGTGACGGCAGGTTCCGTTCTTTATTTGATATGCGAAACAGTAATTTTGTATTTAGCAGGAATAAAGATGATTTCTTTTCTTTATTTGTTTGATGTGGGAAGCATTTTTGTGGTATATAATACGGCCTGTTCTTTTTTGTTACATAAAATACTTTGGGATTTTAAAATTGAAAAGGAATTATATCGGTAATGAAAAAACGTGTACCAAAGTTGCTTGACGGGTTATTAAAAAATGAAGAAGAATCAAGATATGGGAATATGGTTTACATGGCCATTTTTGCTTTGTCAATTTTGGTTCTTCGTTTATTTTATATGCAAATGATTGACGGTTCTTATTACAGGCAGGAAGCAGAGGGGAACAGAGTCAGAACATTGCCTCTTCTTGCATCAAGAGGTGCTATGTATGACAGGAACGGTATTTTGTTGGTCGGATCCCGTTCATCTTATAGTGTGATAATACCGGTGGATAGAAAAAAGGAAAGTTTGCCGGAAGAAGAATTACAAAAATTATCCGTTTTATTAAAAGAACCGGTTGAAAAATTAAAGAGAAAAATCGAAGAGAATAAAACGGCATTCGGATCCATTTATTTAGCCAGAGATGTGGGTTTGGAAATTGCAACGGAAATAGAAGAGCATAAAAACAGTTTTCCGGGGATAGAGGTGGAAGTACAGCCGATTCGTGTGTATCCTTATGGAAATTCAGGGGCACAAATGTTGGGATATGTGGGAGAAGCCGGTCCGGATGATAAAGATGCAGATGGAAACCTTTATGCAACCAGTACTCTGGTCGGTCGTGCCGGATTGGAGCATCGGTATAACAAGTATTTAGAGGGAAAAAACGGATCTTACGTTATAGAAGTTAATGCGGCGGGACAACCGGTTAATTATGAAGAAGGTACATCCATTATCCCGGGACATAATATTCGTTTGACTGTAGATGCGGAATTGCAGAATGTAGCAGAAAAAGCTGTGGAAGATCAAGTGGATATACTCCATGGAATGGGCATATTTCCTACAGGTGCATCGGTAGTTGCTGTTGAACCGAACAGCGGAGCCGTATTGGCCATGGTGAGTTGGCCAAGTTTTGATCCCAATCAATTCAGCAGAGGAATATCAAGTGCGGAATGGAATGAAATATTAAATAATAAAAATCACCCGCTGCAAAACCGTAATATTTCCTCGATGTATCCCCCGGGGTCTACTTTTAAACCGATTACGGGAGCAGCGGCATTAGAGGCCAAAGTAGTTACGCCGGAAGAAAAAATTTATGATGACGGTAAGCATTGGCTTATTGATAAAAGAAACTCGGAAGGAGAAGCGTTTGGCTGGATTGATTTTTATGATGCTATGGCTAAATCAGACAATGTATATTTCTATGAAATGGGACGCCGGATTGGAATTGACCGTTTGGCACTGATGGCCAAAGAATTTGGTTTAGGAAATATTACGGGAATAGATTTGGATGGAGAAGTGGAAGGGAATATAGCCAGTGAAGAATATAAAAAGAAAGTATTTGATCAAGACTGGTACTTAGGGGAAACATTTGATGCAGCTATCGGGCAAAGTTTTACACTGACGACACCTTTACAAATGGCTGTGGTATATTCCGCTATCGCTAACGGCGGATTCAAATATCAACCTTATTTAGTCAGCCGGATTGATAATTTAGATGGAACTCCTAAAAAAATTTTTACACCGAAAAGACTTGGAACAGTTCCGTTATCAAGAGTAAATTTAGAGATTGTACAGACATCCTTACGCAGAGTTATGGAAAAGGGCGGTACAGGAGGAAATTTGTTTCAAAGTTATCCTGTACCAGTGGCAGGAAAATCAGGAACTGCCGAAACCAATGGCTTAGATAACGGTTGGTTTATTGCATATGGACCTTTTGAGAAGCCGGAGATTGTGATTGTATGTATGTTTGAACATGCCGGATTCGGATCGGATTCAGCGGCTCCGGTTGTAAAAAAGATTATGGATGCTTATTTTCATGTCAACATATCAAATCAAAAACATATAAGTTCAGCGTCAAAGAAAGAGGAAGCTTAGATGGCACAGATTATTTCCGTACTTTCAGGTAAAGGCGGCGTGGGGAAAACATTACTTACCGGAGCTGTCGGCTTGGCACTTTCCAGGAAAGGGAAACGGGTTCTTTTGATTGATGGAGATATGGGTATTAGAAGTCTTGATCTCATTTTCGGGGTAGAAAATGAATGTTTTTATCATGTTTGGGAATTGGCACAGGGGAAATGTTTTGCCGGAGATGCTGTTATCCATATTGAAGACAATATGGACTTCTTGGCGGCGGCACAAAGTGAAAATTGGGAAAATATTTCTACTGCGGCGATAGAAACGGTATTGGAAGATCTTGGTAGTCAATATGATTACATATTTATAGATTGTCCCGCAGGAATAGGAGAAGAAATATATTTTATTAAAGATATATCGGATATGGTGATGATTGTTGTGACATCTTCTTGGGCTTCTAAACGGAGTGCAGAAAAAATATATTCCCTTGCAACTCCTGATGTTTCCTCGGTTATGATACTAAATCAGTTCTCGGCAAAAGATGACACTAAAATAAGACTCCAAGATATGATGGAAACCGTTGACGAAGAATTATTCGGAGGGGTTATTCCGTATTCTAAAGAAGCCGACAGATTGGGGCACACAGGAAATCTGCAAAGTTATAATGAAAAAGGTGCATTCGGTCAGGCGCTGACTTGTGTTTTAAATACAGTGTTTAATCATAGAATTTATCCGATGACCAAATGGGAAAGCATTCTTCATTTGGCAAACAGGGAGAATATTGCAAAAGAAAAACACATGGATGAAGAAGTTAAATTAAAAGAGGACATGTGGAATAAAAGACGTATGGCTTATAAATGGCGTCGCAGGAGATAATATGGGTATAATACGTTATTGGAAAAAAATCGACAGCACTCTTTTTCTTACTATACTTGGACTGGGCATTATTTGCCTGATGATTATAGCCAGTGCAACTCATGCAAACATCGAAGGATATCCTGGGCAATATGATTTCATACTCAAACAAGGTGCTTTTCTTGTAGTCGGAGTTTTTATTTCCGCTATGGCAATGAAATATGATTACCGAGGGCTTTACAAATGGGCGCCCGCATTGTTTGTTATAAATGCGGTGTTTTTACTGATTGTAAAGTTTGCAGGAACGAGTGCGTTAGGTGCGCAAAGATGGATACAGATTGGGCCGTTTACCTTGCAACCGTCGGAATTTGCAAAGTTGTTTATGATTATTTGTTTGGCGCGGTTGTTGTCAAAACGGAGTCGGGAATATACAACATGGAAAAGTTTGTTTCCCGTTGCGGCACTGATGCTGATTCCCTCAGTTTTAATATTTATACAGCCTGATTTAGGAACCAGTCTGGTGTTTGCCGCAATTGCTTTCGGAATGCTGTACATGTGCGGTTTAAGAATGAAGATGGTAAAGCAGGCCTTTTTGGGATTGGTTATTATTTTCCCGGTCCTTTGGTTTCTTGTGTTGCATGATTACCAGAAAATGCGTCTTATGGTATTAATTAATCCGAATATAGATCCTTTCGGTTCAGGGTATCATGTCATTCAATCTAAAATATCCATTGGGAATGGCGGGTTTATTGGGCAAGGATTATTTGGCGGAACCCAGAGCCAGTTAAATTTTTTGCCGGAAAATCACACCGATTTTATTTTTTCTGTTATTGGAGAGGAATTTGGGTTTGTCGGTGCCGCATTTGTTTTGTTTCTTTATTTTTTGCTGCTGTATCGAACTTTGATTATTTCCAAGTCGGCGAATGACTCGTTCGGAAGCCTTATCGCAGTCGGGATTTTCTCCATGTGGCTCTTTCAGGTGTTCATTAATATAGGAATGACTTTAGGAATTATGCCTGTGACCGGTATTCCGTTGCCGTTTATGAGTTATGGGGGAAGTGCTTTGCTGATGAATTTGTTTTGCGTTGCGATCTTAATGAATATTTATTTACGACGTAAAAAGTTGATGTTTGATTGAATTTGTTGGGGGTTAATTGATGAATCGAGTAAAAATAGACCCTGTTTGGCTGATGCATATACAAAAGCCGGCACGTTATATCGGAGGAGAATGGAATAGTATTGTAAAAGAGCATGATTGTACAGATGTAAAGGTGGCGTTAGCGTTTCCTGATGTATATGAAGTGGCTATGAGTCATTTGGGACTCAAAATTATATACAGCGTTATTAACAAAAGGAAAGATGCATTGGCGGAACGTGTGTATGCCCCCTGGGTAGATATGGAAGAAATGATGCGTCAAAAGAAAATTCCTTTATTTTCTCTTGAAAACCGTTGTCCGGTTAAAGACTTTGACGTATTCGGATTTACGATGCCGTATGAAATGAGCTATACCAATGTGTTAAACATGATTGATTTGGCAGGCATTCCCGTTCATGCAGACGAGAGGACAGATAGCGATCCGTTGGTAGTTAGCGGAGGGCCCTGTGTTTATAATGCAGAACCGATGTGTGATTTTATTGATGTCTTTTTCATAGGTGAAGCAGAAGAATCTATCCAAGAAATGCTGGACGTCATTAAGTCATGGAAAAAGGCTGGGAAGCCGGGAGGACGCACAGCTCTTATAAGAAAAATGGGATCAATTAAAGGCTGTTATGTACCATCTTTATACAAAGTATCTTATTATGATAATGGACAGTTTAGATCAATCAGTCCACTCTTTAAAGAACTGCAGTTTCCTATCGCAAAACGCATAATAAAAGATGTAGAGAATGTGTATATAGATGATAAACCGATACTTCCCCATATAGAAATTGTTCATGACAGAGCCGTGCTTGAGATGTTTCGCGGTTGCAGCAGAGGTTGCCGGTTTTGTCAGGCCGGCATGATTTACAGACCGGTAAGGGAAAAAAGTGAACAACGCTTGCAGGAAATTGCAGAAGTATTGATAAGAAATACCGGATATAATGAAATTTCTTTAATGTCATTATCTTCTGCAGACTATTCAAAGCTGCCGGATTTAGTGGATCATTTATTGGAAACTTTTAAGGATAAAAGAGTAAGTGTCAGTTTACCGTCCTTGCGTGTGGACAGTTTTTCCATAGACATTGCAAAAAAAGTACAACAGGTTAGAAAGAGCGGTCTGACTTTAGCGCCGGAAGCGGGGACGCAGCGTCTTAGAGATGTTATTAATAAAGGCGTCACAGAAGAAGATATAATGAGTGCCTGTAAGAATGCTTTTGAAAATGGTTGGAGTAAGGTAAAGCTCTATTTTATGATGGGGCTTCCTACAGAAACGGATGAAGATTTAAAAGGGATTGCCGATTTAGCAGGAAAAATCAGAAATTTGTATTATGAGGTCAGAAAGAAACGGGATTGCCATATCACTGTCAGCGTATCCAGTTTTGTGCCGAAGCCGTTTACACCTTTTCAGTGGATGCCACAGAGCAGTGTAAAAGAAATAGAAAGGAAGCAACAATATTTAAAAAGTTTATTTAGAGATAAACATATTAAATATGCCTACCACGATGCCAAAACCGGATATCTGGAAGCGGTGCTTGCAAGAGGAGACCGTAAAATAGGAAAAGTTATTTATACTGCATGGAAAAAAGGATGTACTTATGACAGCTGGACGGAGTTTTTTAAATATGAACGCTGGATGGAAGCTTTTGAGGAATGTGGAATAGTGCCGGATGATTATACAGCCAGGAAAAGAGATGAGTATGAACCGGAACCGTGGGATCATATTGACTGCGGTGTTACAAAAGATTATTTAAGAAAAGAGTGGAAAATGGCACAAAACGGAATCCTGACAAACGATTGTCGTCATTTGCCGTGTAACGGCTGTGCCGTCTGTCCCGTTTTAGATGTAAAATTAATTGATTATGAGGAGGATTCTTCTTGTGAAAAGAATGTTTTTATCTATAAGCAAAGAAGATAAGCTTCGTTTTTTAGGGCATCTTGATTTGCTCAGGACTGTGGAGAGAGCTGTTGTTCGTGCAGAAATTCCCGTTGCCTTCTCTGCGGGATTCAATCCTCATATGAAAATTGCTTTTGATGCGGCGCTTGGAGTCGGGGTCAGTGCCAATCCATTGTATATGGATATTCGGCTTGAAAAAGATATATCTTGTGACCGGGTGAGAAACATGCTTTCCGCTCAATTGCCGGAGGGGATTACTATTCATGAGATAAAAGAAGCGGAACCGGATGAAGAGAAATTGGTTACATTTTTTAACGAAGATGTATATGAAATGGAAGGACCGTTATCAAAGGATAAAAATCTTTCCGGAGTAAAAGACAATATTAATAGGTTCAATCAAGCGGAGTCTTTTATTTATACACGGATAACACCTAAAAAAGTAAGAGAAATGGACATTAAGCCCATGATTTTATCACCTATGCGTGTTAGCATAAAAAATGATAGGGCCTATCTTTCTTTTTCATTGGTACGATCGCAAAATGGAACGGTGCAGCCGAAAGACATATGGAAACTTTTAGCGGAGTCGTTTGATATGCCCTGGAATCCGGATGAATTTATTTGTTCAAGAGTGGGGGCCTATCGAGTGAAAAAAGGGAAGAGAATGACTCCTTTTTCCCAGATGATACCATCCGATTTATAAGAATAGGGAGTTTTTATGGAACGAATTCTTCTTTCTTCCAATAATGAAGAAACGATTCTTGCCGTAGTAAGTGATGGAAAACTTAAAGATCTGAAAATAGAATACTTTAATCATATGGATTTGGTGGGGCGTATTTATAAAGGCATAGTAAAAAATGCAGTTCCATCCATAAAAGGGTTTTTCATTGATATCGGGATAGGTAAAAATGCTTTTTTGCGTACAAAAGATTTAATCAATCCTGGAGAAATACCGACAGAAGGGACCTCTTTATTGGTACAGGTGATAAAAGACTGTACGGAAATGAAAGGGCCTTTGGTCACAGAGAAAATAAGTGTCACCGGGACCTATGCTGTAGTATTGGCGGGAACGGATTATATCGGGATTTCAAAAAAAATTAAGGATGAAGAGAAACGGAAATCATTGCGAACTGTTGCCGGAGAAATATGCTTGGGGAAATGGGGGCTTGTTATACGAACGGCAGCAGAGAATATTGACAAAGATATTTTTACTGATGATATAAAACAGGCAGTAAAAAAATTAGAAACAGTAAAAAAACATTTTCAGATAGCAAAAGGACCGGCATTGCTTTATCGGGATAGTGATATTGCAGTAAAAGCAATCAGGGATTTTTGGAAAAACCGGACAGAAGTACTGATTACCGATAATGAAAATATTTACAAACGGATCGAAGGTATTATTTCGGAAGAAAAGATATCTGATGATATTAAGATTCAACTATATAAAGGGGAAAAATCCTTGCTGGAAACAGAGGGGGTAATAGCGGAAATCAATCAATTGTTTCAGCGCCAGGTCGAGTTACCTTCAGGAGGATCTATCATTATTGATTACACGGAGGCACTAACGGTTGTTGATGTAAATTCAGGGGGATTTAAGGTAAAAAAAATGCCTCATGAAGAAATGGCATATCTCATTAATTGTGAAGCCGCCAAGGAAATCGCCAGACAAATCAGACTTCGCGGGATAGGAGGGGTCATATTAATAGATTTTATCGACATGAACAAAGAAACATATAAAAAAGATATCGTTACACTTTTACGGCGGGAAACACAAAAAGACAGTGAAAAAACGGTAGTTTGCGGAATGACATCCCTGGGGCTGGTGGAAATGACGAGGAAGAGATCCAGGCATAGTTTGTGGCAAGGGTATTCCGATATTTGCCCGGTTTGTAAAGGAACCGGTTATATTAAGTCGGTAGGAGCAATTATATGTGAAATTAAAGGAGAATTAGTCAGGATAAATCATGCAGGCAGACGTCAAAATATGGTGATTTATTGCCACCCGGATGTAGCAAAAGAATTGGAAAAAGAGAAAAAGAAAAATCCTACAAATGAATTTTTTTATGAAAACATCGAAATTGAAGTCAATAATCATCCAAGCAGAGAAGTATACAGCATTCTGTCAAAAGAATAAAACAGAGGGGAAATTATGATTATCGAAATACATAACGACAAGGAATTGGATAGGACCATAACCGATAAAAACGAATGGACGCTTTTAGCTTGTCAGGCGTCTTGGTGCAGACAATGCAAAGCAATGTATAAAACTTTAGAAAGTCTATCGAAAGAGTTTCAGGAACAACTTTTATTTTGTGCCATTGATATAGATGAAATGGAAGAATTGGCAATGTCTTTGCGAGTGCAAGGCGTTCCCACATATATTATTTTTTATGGCAAAGAGGAAAAGGGGCGTATTATCGGTTACCAGAAAAAAGAAACATTCATAGAAAAATTGAATAAAATTTTAGCAGAATAATTTTTAGACAAGAATAAAAAATTGCAAGAAAGATAAGATTTAATTCGTTTTTCTTGCATTCATTATTTGCATTTGGTATAATAGCAAAGAATTATTCATGAATAGTGAAATGAGGTGCAAGAATTGAAGAAAGAACTCCATCCGGATTATCATCCGGTCGTATTCCGCGACATCGGTGCTGACTATTCTTTCCTGACTCGTTCTACAGCGACATCCAATCAAACTGTAAAGTGGGAAGATGGTAATGAATACCCGCTGATTAATATTGATATCAGCAGCAAATCTCATCCGTTTTATACAGGACAGCAGCGTTTCGGCAAAGCTCGTGGACGTATTGAGAAATTTAACAAGCGGTACGGAAAAACAGAAGAATAATAAAAAGGCAGGGTAAACCCCTGTTTTTTTATTGTCTGTGATATACTTGTAAAAACAGATTTGAATAACAAGTATATTCACAGGAGTAAAATGAAAATATGCAAACAAGTAAAATGGATGCGATGGAAGCCAGATACAGGAGTCTGGAAGATCGGTTAAGTGATCCGTCTGTCATATCAAACCAAAATACATGGAGAGAGTTATCAAAGGAACATGCGGAATTGGGAGAAATTGTAAGTCTTTATACACGTTATAAAGAGGCAGATTTGGCATGTAAGGAAGCCTTATCAGTACTTGAAGATAAGTCACAAGGAGACCTCCATGAATTGGCGAAAGACGATTTAAAAGAAAATGAACAAAAAAGGGAAGAACTGGATCGAGCGATTCATTTGTTATTGATTCCCAAAGATCCTAATGACGGAAAAAATGTTATTCTTGAAATTCGTGCGGGAACCGGCGGTGAAGAGGCTGCGCTTTTTGCGTCCGACTTATTAAAAATGTATTTAAAGTTTGCAGAAAAAAAGGGCTGGAAAGCGGAATTAACAGATGCCAGTGAAACGGATTTAGGCGGGTTTAAGGAAGCTACCTGTATGATTTATGGAAAAAATGCATATTCCATATTGAAATTTGAAAGCGGAACACATCGTGTCCAGCGCATACCCTCTACAGAAAGCCAAGGACGTGTCCATACCTCTGCAGTTACCGTGGCGGTTCTTCCGGAGGTGGAAGATGTGGATATCGACATTAACCGTGACGATCTGCGTATTGATGTATACCGTTCTTCCGGAGCTGGAGGGCAGCATATTAATAAGACGTCATCAGCCATCCGTATCACACATTTGCCGTCAGGAATGGTGGTAACATGTCAAAATGAACGCAGTCAGCGTCAGAATAAAGAAAAAGCACTGCAGATTTTAAAAGCACGTATGTATGATAAGGCGTTGCGGGAGTCTATTGATAAGACGGCGGCGGATCGCAAGGGCCAGGTGGGATCGGGAGATCGGTCTGAACGGATCCGGACATATAACTTTCCGCAAGGGCGGGTAACGGACCACCGTGTCAATGTGAGCATTTATCAGTTGGAAGATTTCCTGAACGGAAATATGGAAACCATCTTGGAAGCTTTGATAGAAGCGGACTTAGCAAAACGTATGAAGGAAGGCGAGGCTGATGGGCGCTAATCCTATATGGACAATTCAAAGTATTTTACATTGGACAACAGATTATTTTAAGAAGCATGATATAGAATCGCCGCGATTGGATGCGGAACTGTTACTGGCACATGTATTGAAAAAAAGCAGAATATATTTATATACGGATTTTGAGCAAATTTTAAATAAAGAAGAGTTAGCTTTATTTAAATCGTATATACAAAAAAGGGTTAATGGATTTTCTACAGCAGCGATTATCGGCGAAAAGGAATTTATGGGATTTACACTTTACGTAAATGAGCATGTTTTAATCCCCCGCCCGGATACGGAAACTTGGGTGGAAAAGTTGATTCAGTATCATAGAAATGACGCTCATCTTTTTGTTGCCGATTTGGGAACTGGCAGCGGTGCCGTTTTAGCAAGTTTTTTATACTATTGCAAAGAAGCGAAAGGGATAGGTATTGATATATCGGAAGAAGCTTTACAAGTAGCATCGGACAACGGAGTCCGTCTGAAATTGGCTGATCGTGTAGAGTGGAGACGTGGTGATTACATAGACGCTCTCAAAAAGGATGAGATTTTTGACGGAATAGTTACCAATCCCCCATATATACCGTCCGGCGATATTGAAAAGCTTGATAAAGAAGTAAGGAATGAGCCGATGATTGCTCTTGACGGTGGAAAAGACGGGTTGGATTTTTATAGATCTTTAGCACAGAAAGCTTATGAACATTTGTCCCCTGGCGGATTTTTGGCAATGGAAATAGGAATCGGACAAAAAGAATCCGTTTTGGATATATTAAAAAAATCGGAATCGTATGATCATTTTGAAGTCATTACGGATTATGGCGGGATTGAACGGGCGATATTTTGCAGAAAGAAGTCAGTATGATTACAAGAAAAATACCGGTAGGTGAAGAGTATTATTCATCTACCGTGAAGGAATTAGGGGAAATAATTTGTGCCGGCGGGTTGATTGCATTTCCGACGGAAACGGTATATGGATTGGGAGGGAATGCTTTAGATGGAAATGCGGCAAAGAAAATATATGCAGCAAAAGGACGTCCCTCCGATAATCCGCTGATAGTCCATGTAGCTGATATTGAGGATACAAGTCAATATGTAAAGAGCATATCATTTTTGGAAAAGAAGTTGATGGATGCTTTTTGGCCAGGACCTTTAACCATTATATTTCCTAAAAAAGAAGTCATTCCTTTTGAAACATCAGGCGGATTGGACACCATTGCTATCCGTTGTCCCGCTCATGAAGCGACCCGGGCGTTAATTCGTGCGGCAGGGGTACCTATTGCTGGACCCAGTGCCAATATATCGACACGGCCAAGTCCGACGACAGCCGACGCGGTTATACATGATATGAACGGAAAAATAGAGGCGGTGATTGATGGAGGAACTTCTCTTATTGGACTTGAGTCAACAATTGTAGAGGTAAAAGGAAATAAAATTATTATTTGCAGACCGGGCGGCATTACGAAAGAAATGCTTTCTCTGTATGGAGAAACAGAAATGGACAGAGCGCTTGTATCAGCCAATGAAATTCCTAAAGCACCGGGAATGAAATACAGGCATTATGCACCGTCTTCTCCGCTTACAGTTTATGCCGGAGACATACAAAAAGTAGAACGACATATTTGTTCGTATACTGAGCGTAAAGATAAGGTGTATGGATATTTTGTAAGTGAGGAAACCGCTAAACTGCTTCCACAGACAAACCATATTTTTATTTGGGGAAGAAGAAATGATAAGCAAGGATTTGCCCATAAATTATTTCAAGGATTGCTTTTTTTTAATAGTCATCCGGTGGATAAAATCATCGGTGAAGGAACGGATACGGAAGGAATTGGTTTGGCAATCATGAATCGCCTGGCAAAAGCATCAGGATTTCATGTCATTACGCTATAATGCTGATAGTATAAATGTGAATAGTTGTTGAGGTTTACAGCATGTCATTCATGGGATTATACTAAATATGATACATCTGTTTTCGAACGGAGGGGTTTTATGAAAATTTCTATTGCAAGTGATCATGGCGGATTTAGCTTAAAGGAAGAATTAAAAAAACATCTAAAAGAAGAGAGTGTCGAATGTATAGACTGCGGAACCGATTCCGACGAATCTTGTGATTATCCTGATTTTGCAGTGAAAGCATGCAAACTGGTGCAGGATAAAACGGTAGAATTTGCCGTGCTGATTTGCGGTACGGGAATCGGTATGAGCATCGCCGCAAATAAGATGAAAGGAATCCGGGCGGCACTTTGCGGAGATGAATTTTCAGCCTTTTATACAAGAGCACATAATGATGCGAATGTCTTGACGCTGGGAGCCCGGGTTATCGGTTCCGGACTTGCGGAACGAATTGTAGATACTTTTTTAAAAGGGAAATTTGAAGGGGGACGCCACGTTCGCCGGATTAACAAAATTGAAGAGGTTGAAAAACAGAATCATGTATGAAGAAATACAAAAAGAAACAACAGCGGCTTTTGATGAATTATGCAAAATTGCCGCTTTTCAAGAGGGATCACTGGTTGTCATAGGTGGATCTTCCAGTGAAATTAAAGGAGGACGTATCGGTAAAGACAGCTCTTATGAAATAGGGGAAGCTGTAATAGAGAGTTTACTGAACGCGGCAAGGCAAAGAAAAATTCACTTGGCGGTTCAATGTTGTGAGCATTTGAATCGTGCATTGGTTATGGAAAGACAAGTGGCACAAAGAAAAGGGTATCAGGAAGTTACCGTTGTTCCCCGGCTTCATGCAGGCGGTGCTTTTGCCACGAATGCTTACTATCATTTTGAAGATCCTGTTGTAGTGGAAAGTATTCAAGCGGAAGGAGGACTTGATATAGGGATTACAATGATCGGAATGCATCTAAGGAAAGTTGCAGTTCCTGTACGACTGGAAAACAATCATATCGGAGAAGCTATTGTAATTGCCGCTCGCACAAGACCGCCTCTGATTGGCGGAGAAAGAGCACGGTATACGAGAGAATAAAGAGGAGGCAACGGAATGAATAATCAGCATTTGAAAATAGGAGATAAGAAAGTTTTTGATATTATTCAGGAAGAGTTAAACCGTCAGCGCAGCAAGTTGGAAATGATTGCATCTGAAAATATTGTCAGCTATGCGGTTATGGAAGCACAGGGCAGTGTTTTGACAAATAAATATGCAGAGGGATATCCTCAGAAACGATATTATGGCGGTTGTGAATATGTGGATAAGCTGGAACAATTAGCTATCGACCGGGCCAAAGAGTTATTTCATGCAGAACATGTCAATGTACAGCCTCACTCGGGCTCACAGGCGAATTTTGCGGTTTATTATGCATTACTTCGTCCGGGAGACACGGTTCTCGGGATGAATTTAAATGATGGCGGTCATTTAACACATGGAAGTCCGGTCAATGTGTCAGGCAATTATTTTCATGTGCTGCCGTATGGCGTAAAAAAAGAAGATGAATTGTTAGATTATGATGCGCTGGAAAAATTGGCAAAAGAAACTCATCCGAAGCTGATTATCGGCGGAACATCCGCTTACTCAAGAATTATTGATTTTGAGAGAATGGCAGCTATTGCTCATGAAGTAGGGGCATTGCTTATGATTGATATGGCACACTTTGCCGGTCTTGTTGCTGCGGGAGAATATCCGAGTCCGGTGCCTTGGGCGGATATAGTAACATCAACAACGCACAAAACATTGCGCGGACCGAGGGGCGGAATCATTATGTGCAAAGAACCTTATTCTAAAACAATTGATAAAGGTATTTTCCCGGGGATACAGGGGGGACCGCTTGAACATGTCATTGCCGCGAAAGCGGTTGCATTCGGAGAAGCTTTATCCGATGAATTTAAGCAACATGCAAGGCAAATAAAGAAAAATGAAAAAGTATTATCTGATGAATTACAGAAACGAGGAATCCGTGTCATTTCGGGAGGAACGGATACACATGTACTCCTGGCGGACATGAAAGCAATCGGTATTACAGGAAAAGTTGCACAGACGGTACTTGATGAAATTGGAATTACCGCTAATAGAAACACGATTCCGTTTGAAACATTATCTCCGTTTATTACGAGCGGACTCCGTCTGGGTTCTCCCGCACTGACAACTCGCGGTCTTGTGGAAGAGGATTTTAGAGAGATTGCCGACATTATTGCATGTGTTGTCAAATCACCGGAAGATTCGGAAATCAAAAAATCTTGTGCGGAACGAGTACAGGTACTTTGTCGAAAATATCCTATTTATGAAGATTTATAAATTATAAACCCAAAATGAAAAAAACTTGCTTTTCTACTTAGTAGAAAAGCAAGTTTTTTTGTAAAAAGAAAAATAAATAATAAAATAACATCCCTTTTATTTATTGCAGATATCGTGCTAAAATTAAATACAAGTAAATAAAATAACTATGAAATTGATAAAAGATTTAAATAGCAAAGTAAAATTCGGAGGCGATCCTGGTGAATAAAAAAATTATGATAGTTATTATTGCCCTTATATTGATGTTGGGCGGTTCACTTTATTATTGGTTTGCACAAAAGAAAGAAGTAAATCAGGATGCGTATACGTTGGGACAGGTCAGTCGCTCCAAAATCAGTATGGTTATTGATGCAACAGGGACGATTCAGCCTGTAAACAGTGTCGATTTATCTGCTACGGCTTCAGGGACATTGGAAGCCGTCTATGTCAGACAAAATGAAAAAGTGACGAAGGGGGAAGTTTTAGCTAATATCGAATCTAAGGCTCTTACTTCTTCCATGAAGCAAGCAGAAAATACATTAACAAATAAAAAGTCCTATTTTGATAGATTAAATGATTTATATAAACAAGGTGCGGTTTCCTATCAAGTTATGGATGATGCAAGGCTGGCTTATTTAAATGCACAGACCGCTTATGAAAAAGCGGAAGCCGATTTAAATGATACCGTTATTATTTCGCCTATGGATGGAACCGTAATCGGAGAGCCGATGAAAGTAGGAGAAACGGTATCACAGGGACTATCCAATCAAATGGTGATTGTCAGGGTCGCCGACTTGTCATCTATGAAAATTGAACTGCTGGTAGATGAAACAGATATAGGGGAAGTGGCTTTCGGGCAAAAAGTTTCTTTTACGGTAGATGCATATCCGGGTAAACTTTTCCACGGAATTGTAAATGATATTTCAAAAAGGCAATATACGGCTTCTGCAAGCAGTACAGCCTCTTCTTCCGTTGTGTATTATACGGTTTATGTAGACATTGACAGGGAAGAATTGGATGGGTTATACCCGTCTATGACGGCTCGTGCAGAAATAAAAGGAAGAGAAAATGAGAATGCATTGGTTGTTCCGATTACAGCACTTCGAAGTGATACTACCGGTTCCTATGTGTACAGGAAAGGAGAAGACGGTCTTTCAAAGGTGTACGTAAAAACAGGAATCACAACCGATAAAGAGGTGGAAGTTATATCAGGGGTCAATGAGGGGGATGAAATTGTCATAAGCGGTACGGTGAGTCAAGAAAAAAATTCCATAACCGTTACAAAAGTGAAACATAGAGGACCGATTTAATGAATAAAAGCATTAAAGAAAATGAAGAAGTGATTCATTTAGAGCATATTCAGAAGAACTATTACATTGGAACAGAAGAAGTTCCCGTACTTCGGGATATACAGTTAAGCATTCACAAAGGAGAATTTGTGTCCATAATGGGGCCGTCCGGTTCAGGCAAATCTACTTTGATGAATATTTTAGGTTGTCTTGACAGACCGACCGAGGGTTCATATATATTAGATGGAAATGAAGTATCAAATTTAGATGATAACCAATTGGCTTTTATGCGCAATCGAAAGATTGGATTTATATTTCAAAGCTTTAATTTGTTGCCCCGGTTATCTGCACTGGATAATGTGATTCTTCCTATGATTTATGGAAATGTATTTAAAAATGAAAGAAAAAAACGGGCGGAAGAAATGCTCATTTCAGTAGGACTAGGAGATCGGATTCATCATATGCCTGCAGAAATGTCCGGCGGGCAGCGGCAGCGTGTGGCTATTGCCAGAGCATTGGTCAATCATCCGTCCATTATCATGGCTGACGAACCGACAGGGAATTTGGACAGCAAGTCAACAAATGAAGTGATGGAAATTTTTACAGAGCTTCATGATTCCGGGAAAACAATCATTCTGGTGACGCATGAGACTGATGTGGCCGGTTTTGCAACCCGGCATGTCATTCTGTCTGACGGGTGTATCAGCAAAGACATAAAGGGGTCTTTTTGATGACAAATATATTTTTTGAGAGCATGGTTATGGCTTTTGACTCCATTCGCAGTAATAAAATGCGATCTCTTTTAACGATGCTCGGAATTATTATAGGTGTATCCGCCGTCATCGCCCTAATGTCTTTGGGCTATGGAGTACAGGCGGATATAGAAAGTAATATTTCAAGCTTAGGTTCCAATCAAATTACGGTTATGCCGGGAGCATCAAGGAAACCCGGCGTCCGGCCTGCGGCCGGTTCCTTGCAAAGCTTGACCTACAAAGATTATCTGGCTGTAAAAAATTTACCTAATATTACAAAAGCGGCCCCTGTAGTTACGAACAGCTATATTGTTGTTCATGGAAATAAAAATTGGACGACTGCAGTTAACGGTGTAACTTCCGAATACTTTGAAATTTCCAATCTTAAAGTATCGGAAGGGCGTTATTGGAGCGAGCAGGAATTTACAGGACGTGAACGTGTATGTGTAGTGGGAGAAACGGTGGCGAACGGCCTTTTCGGCGAGGAGTCGCCGGTCGGACAGAAAATACGGATTCACGGAGATCCGTTTACCGTTTTGGGTGTGTTAGAACCTAAAGGATACTCATTTATTGACCAGGATGACAGAGTATTGTGTCCTTTTACGACTGTACAGGAACGTATTATGGGGATTACCTACTTACATCGTATTGTCCTCATGACGGATAACAGCAATATGCTTTCCCAAATAGAAACGGATGTAACAAATCTGCTTCGTACCCGCCATCGTATCCTTCCGGGAGATGAAGATGATTTCAGTATCCAAAATTCACAAGATTTATTAGAAACAATGGAAGCCACAACACAAACGCTGACTATATTTCTCGGAAGCATAGCGGCTATCTCTCTTTTGGTGGGAGGCATCGGAATTATGAATATTATGCTGGTGTCCGTTACCGAAAGAACTAAAGAAATAGGAATCAGAAAAGCGATTGGAGCTACGCATCGGATGATTATTGCACAGTTTTTGATAGAATCGGTTACCGTGAGTATCGTTGGAGGGCTTTTGGGGATACTTGCAGGAGTCTCTATTGCCATAATTGTTCCTCACCTTATAGGAGTATCTACAGTTTTATCTTCTTTGCCTATTATCGGGTCATTCTTATTTTCTGTTATTATCGGCTTGGTGTTTGGGCTATATCCTGCGGAAAAGGCAGCCCGTTTACATCCTATAGATGCTCTGCATTATGAATAACAGGCTATGAAATCATTTAATAAATAGGAGAAGTTTACAGTGTCGGCTATGGTTTTAGAAAGCGTTTTTATGGCGTTTCATTCCGTTATGCATAATAAATTGCGGTCTTTTTTGACAATGTTGGGAATTGTTATCGGGGTAGCTTCGGTGATAGCTTTAATGTCACTGGGATACGGGATGCAGTCGGATGTGGAAAATCGTATAGCCGCTTTGGGATCAAATATGATGGCGGTGATTCCGGGAACAGGAAGAAAACCCGGTATACGACCTGCAGCAGGTTCTGAAAAAACGCTTTCCTACGAAGACTACCTGGCGATAAAAAGATTGCCGAATGTTACTGCCATAACACCATCCGCGAGAACAACGGTAGTAGCAGTTAACCAAAATAAGAATTGCACGACCACATTGTCCGGTGTTACAGCAGACTATCGGATTGTTAGAAATTGGGGGATTGATGACGGACGTTGGTGGTCGGAAAAGGAATTTGAAAGGAGAGCGAGAGTTTGTCTTTTAGGACAAACTACAGCGGAAACTCTTTTTGGTGATACAAATCCTGTGGGAGAAAAAATAAGAGTTAAAGGAAACCCGTTTACCGTGATTGGGGTACTGGAAAAAAAGGGATATGGAAGAGGCGATCAGGATGATTGTATTATTTGTCCGTTTTCAACAATCCAGGAAAGAATTTTAGGGATTACTTATTTACATAATATTATGCTCACTGCTGACAGTGGGGAAGTTGTTTCTCAGGTAGAGAACGATATTGAAAATTTACTGAGAACAAGACATAGGCTTCCTTTTGGAGAGGAAAATGATTTTGAAATAAGAAGTGCTAAAGAATATCAGGATATAATGGAAAATACAACACGGACGATTACCTTATTTCTCGGAAGCATAGCGGCAATTTCGCTTTTGGTCGGCGGAATCGGAATTATGAACATTATGCTGGTGTCCGTTACAGAGCGAACAAGAGAAATTGGCATAAGGAAAGCACTGGGGGCCACTTATCATATGATAATTACACAATTTTTGGTAGAATCTGCCACAATAGGAGTTATAGGCGGCTTTATCGGCGTTATAGCGGGGGTTATAATTGCTTATTCAGTTCCCCATTTTTTTCAAATGCCTTCAGTGATAAATGTTGTATCAGTTATAGGAGCATTTGTATTTTCTGTAGCAACCGGCATCATATTCGGGTTTTATCCGGCGCGAAGGGCGGCGAAGTTGGATCCTATAGATGCATTGCGCTATGAATAGAGATTTAATACAGTGAAAACAAATCGTCATTATCAATAAACAGATGGCAGTTATATTTCTGCTATAATAAAAAGGAAATTTTGGTATTTGTATGGAGGGGAACATGGATTTCTCAATAACACAAAAGCAACAAGAGTTTATTCGTCTTACAAAAGAAATCGTACAAAAAGAAATTGTGCCGCGTGCATTACATATTGATAAGAGCGGGATTATGGATGAAGAGCTTTTGGAAGTGCTAAAATCTTCAGGGATGACGCAATTATCAGTCCCGCAGGAATATGGCGGAGCCGGATTGGATTTATTGACAGTGGCGTTGATAGCAGAAGAATTGGCAAAAGGTTGTGCAGGCATAGCGACTTTATGCGCAGCAAACTCTCTGGCTGCGTATCCGTTGCTGTTGGCAGGAAATGAGATTCAGAAAAAAGAATTTTTCAATTCTTTGAATCACGGCGGAATGGCATGTTTTGCGTTAACTGAACCTAATGCGGGATCGGATGCAGGCGCTGTTTCTTGTCATGCGGATAAAGTAGATGGAGGATATCTTTTAAACGGAGCAAAATGTTTTATAACAAATGCACCTATTGCTGACAAAATTACTCTTTTTGCAAATACCAGAGAAGGCGGGGGAATCCGTGGGCTTACGGCTTTTTTGGTAGATGCAAAAACACCGGGCATTTCGATTGGAAAAGAAGAAGATAAAATGGGAATCCGTGCATCTGCTACAGCAGAAATTATTTTTGAAAATTGTTTTGTGCCGGAATCGGCCCGGATCGGAAAAGAAGGAAGAGGATTTTTGATTGCCATGCAGACACTTCAATTGTCCCGCCCGGTGGTAGCTGCTATTTCCGTAGGGATTGCACAGGCGGCACTTGAGGCGGCCGTGAAATATTCGCATCAAAGAAAGCAATTTGGCGTAAAGATAGCGTCTTTTGAAATGGTGCAGCAAATGATTGCAGATATGGTTATGCAAACAGAAGCTGCAAGGGCTTTAACTTATAAAGCCTGTGTCATGCAAATGAAAAAAGATAAAAAGGCTGCTATGTTTTCCGCTATGTCAAAATGTTATGCCTCTGATACGGCTATGAATGTGACAACTATGGCGGTACAGGTTATGGGAGGGAATGGCTATTCCCGTGAGAATCCGGTGGAGAAATATATGCGTGATGCGAAAATTATGCAAATTTATGAAGGAACAAATCAGATCCAAAGATTGGTTATCTCTAATGAGGCTATATTTTAATTATACGGGTAAGATTGCTGTTTAGCTTGACAATTGTACACCGAATGATAGAATAAAAACATATTATTTGATAGAAAAGCAATGACAAAGAAGAGATTTTCTGATTCTATTCAGAGAGTTGGTGATAGTGGGATACCGGCAAGATAGGAAAATCAGTTCACTTTGGAGCATTTTGTTGAATTGAGTAGGCAAAACGTAGGACTGCGTTAAAGTTATTAAAGTAATAAATCAGGGTGGTACCGCGGAAAACTTCGCCCCTCTTCGGAGGGCGGAGTTTTATTTTTGCTCTTATTTGCATGAAAGAATCTATAACCGGGAGGCATGGAAATGGAAGAATTAAATATAAGCCGGATAGCGGAAGAGATGAAAACCGATTTACAGGGGCTAAGTCAGTTTGTACTTGAGAAGATGGCAGGCTGTAAAAATGAAAAAGAATTGCAAGAAACGAAAGTTGCTTTTTTAGGGAAAAAAGGGAGACTGACATCCATTCTTAAGAAAATGAGAGATCTTTCCAACGAAGAGAAACCGGTTATGGGGACTCTTGTGAATAAAGTGCGTGCAGACATTGAACAGCAGATTTCCATCAAGTTAAAAGAACTTAAAAATAAAAGATTTGAAGATAAAATCAAAAATGAAACTGTAGATATTACATTGCCATCGCGACGCAGAAACGCAGGTCATATTCATCCGTTGGAGAAAGCATTGCGGGAGATTATGAAATCATTTATTCGTATGGGATATTCCGTGGAAGAAGGGCCTGAAATTGAAGAAGATTTTTATAATTTTGAATGCTTGAACTTACCTAAAGATCATCCGGCGAGGGATATGCAGGATTCATTCTATATAACTCCGGAAATATTGCTTCGTACTCATACTTCACCGGTTCAGGCAAGAACTTTACGAAATAATAAACCGAATTCGCCTATCCGGATGATTGCTCCGGGAAAAGTTTTCCGTTGGGATAATGATGCAACGCATTCCCCGGTTTTTCATCAGGTAGAAGGTCTTGTAGTGGATAAAGGGATTAAGTTTTCCGATTTAAAGGGAACTCTTGAAATATTTTTGAAGGATTTATTCGGGACCGATACAAAAATCCGTTTTCGCGCCAGTTATTTTCCCTTTACAGAACCGTCTGCCGAAGTGGATATTTCATTTGCGGCAAGGACATATTCTGCAGGCAGTGATCCTGATTGGCTTGAAATTCTCGGATGCGGAATGGTACATAATTCGGTATTGAAAATTAACGGATATGATCCGGATTTGGTGAGCGGATTTGCGTTTGGTATGGGAATTGAACGTATTGCTATGCTTCTTTACGGAATTTATGACCTGAGACATTTCTATGAAAATGATGTCAAATTTTTACAACAATTTTAGGAAGAGAGGGAAATGCAATGAATGTATCATTGAAATGGCTTGGGACGCTTGTAGATATAAAAGATATTGATCCCGAGGAGATGGCTGAAGTATTGACAGTGGACGGGATTCCCGTTGAACATGTCGTTTATCCCGGTAAGAAATTTCGTAGAGTGGTAACCGGTAAAATACTTGAAATAAATAAGCATCCCAATGCAGATCATCTGCTTATTTGCAGAATTGATGCGGGAAATGAGAAAGTGATACAAGTGGTAACCGGTGCCCATAATATAAAAGTGGGACAGATTGTACCTGTTGCATTACCTGGAGCACATATACCAGCAAAGCACGATGCCGGTGCACCGGGCGGTATATCCCATGGTGATATTGATATTAAGTCCGGAGAATTGCGCGGCATAAAGTCAGAGGGCATGCTTTGTTCTTGCGGAGAACTGGGATTAGACACAGATTTATTTCCGGATAGCGATAAAGAAGGAATTATGATTCTTCCTGAAAAAACGGAAGTAGGGATTGATTTTCACAGGCTTTTTGATTTGGATGATGTAATTTATGAAATGGAATTGACAGCCAACAGGGCTGACTGTTTCAGTATGATAGGAATGGCAATGGAAGTGGCCGGTATTTTTAAGAGAAAACTGACATTGCCGACAGTGAATGTACAAGAAAAAGGACAGCCTGTAGAGGGGCGTGTTTCTATCCAAGTAGAAAATGATGAATATTGCAAACGTTTTTGCGGGAAACTTCTGGAAAATGTTAAAATCGGTACTTCTCCGGAATGGATAGCCAATCGTTTAAGAAGTAACGGTATCCGACCAATAAATAATATTGTTGATGCGGCAAACTATGTCATGCTTGAAACTGGACAGCCTTTGCATACCTATGATTATGACAAAGTGGCAGGCCATGGTTTGGTTTGTCGTTTTGCCAAGGAACAAGAAAAAATTGTAACCCTCGATAAAAATGAAAGAATTTTACAGCAATCAGATTTAGTGATTTCCGATGGAGAAGGGAAAGCAATTTGTGTTGCCGGTGTTATGGGCGGGCTGGATACGGAAGTTACTGAAAATACAAGAAATGTGCTGTTAGAAGCGGCGGTATTTGACAGCGCTTCCATTCGACGGACTTCCCGTAGATTGGGATTGCGTTCCGAAGCATCAGGCCGCTATGAAAAAGGAATAAACCCGTCAAGAACGGAATTGGCACTTAACCGGATTTCTCAAATCTTAGTGGAACAAGGTGCATGTGAGATAGCACAGGGAATGATAGATGTGTATCCGGTAAAGGCAAAATCACAAGTGATAACAACGACCGTAAGTGCCATTAATAAATATATTGGAATCCGGTTATCTCAAAAAGATATGGTTGATATTTTAAAAAGATTGCATTTTATGGTGGAAGAAACGCAGGAAACATTGAAAGTCACAGTTCCCGAATTCCGGTTGGACATAAGCGGCATGCCGGATTTAGCAGAAGAAGTTGCCCGCGTATATGGATATTCGAATATTCCTGTGACCACACCTTGGAGTGCTATTACCAAAGGAATGATGAGCAAAGAACAAGAGTTATTGTTTGCAATCAGTGATAAATTAATTGAGAACGGATTGTCTCAAGTCATCAATTACAGCTTTATGGATAAAAAAGATTTAGAAAAATTAAACTTCCCGAAAGATAATGAAATTTATCAGGCAATTCCCGTGATAAATCCCATTTCAGAAGAGTATCCTGATATGAGAACCTCGCTTTTGCCCGGTTTATTACATACTTTGCAATATAATTTGGCACAGAAGAACGATCAAGTGGCCATTTTTGAACATGGACATGTTTACAGTCCTAAATCCTTGCCGCTGAGAGAACTCCCGAATGAATATACAATGATTGCCGGGATTCTTTGCGGCGGTTTGTTGGAAAAGGGGTATCCCAATATATCGAAAGATTATGATTTTTTTGACGTAAAAGCAATTGCTGAAGACATTTTATTTGTGGCAGGAATTAGGGATTATGAAATTAAAAAGGCAACTCATCCTGTATTTCACCCGGGAATTTCAGCCGAGTTTGTAAAAAATGGAACGACTTTAATTACTTTTGGGGAGCTGCACCCCAAGGTTCTGGATCAATGGGGGATAAAGAGAAATGCGTATGCATTTATTCTTTCCATTCCGGATATACTCCCTTTTATAAGCCATGTGATTGACTATCATAAAATACCCAAATTCCCTGCAGTAGAGAGAGATCTTGCCATTCTTGTGCCGGAGGAACTTTCTAATGAAGCTGTAGAAGATATTATTTCTCATACAGGTTCAGCGCATTTGGAGAAATTATATCTTTTTGATTTATATCAAGGAAAACAAGTGCCTGAAGGATTTAAATCCATGGCCTACAACTTGAGTTTCAGGGCGGAAGACCGGACGCTGACGGATAAAGAGGTGGATTCTTGGATAAAAAATATTGTTTCCGCACTGGAAAAAGTGAACGGAACACTAAGAATGAAATAAAGTAGGATAAGATAGAATTTGAGAGAATGATCGATGTTTGCTGCGGCAAAGGAAATCATTTTAATTAGAGGAGGTACTGCATGTCTGATTATGTAGGAAAACATCTTCTTGTAGATTGTTATGGCTGTAAGGCGGGTATATTATCTTCGTCACGTGATATTTTACAAACAATGTCCGAGGGAGCATCCAATTTAGGACTTGAAATTGATGATACATATTTACATGAAGGGGACGAAGAAATAACGGTAGCTGCTTATGGCGATAAAGGGCATGTTTGTATTCATGTTTATCCTGATATGGGGTATGCGGCGATAGATATTTACAGTTTTGATCCGGAATTAATTCCTGATCAAACAATGAAAACGATTCGGGCTCTTTTAAAACCGGAGAGAATCCGTGCAACGTCTGTAAAAAGAGGCGATATGAGTGCTATTACAGATATGAAACCGAAAATTAAATCGAAAACAACAACGCTGAGAAAATTCCGAAATACGGGAAGTAAAATTAATAAGGCAAGAAAAAAGGTAGTACGATATATGGCACATAAAAATGAAAAACGAGACGGGTTGGGACCTGAATAAAAAGAGTGCTTCGGTGATAAAAACCGGTTGGAAAGATTTATTTCTTCGCTTTGAAATTAAAATCTTCTCATGAGAATTGATTGGGGCGTCTTTATACATAATGGCTATAAAAATTATTTGACATACATTTATGCAATTAGTATAATAAGTGAGTCATTGTACAGGGTGCTGTGACGCAACCGCTCGAAACCGGCATATGAAATGTTTTCAATAAAAAACTGCCGTACTCGGCGAGTATAGTATGAAGGAGGTGCACACATGTACGCAATTATTAAAACCGGTGGTAAGCAATATAATGTAGAAGAAGGAAAGATTATTACCATTGAGAAATTGGCTGTTTCTGAAGGAGATGAAGTGACTTTTGACGAAGTTCTTCTTTTATCCGGGGATACGATGAAAATTGGACAGCCTTTTGTCGCAGGAGCCAAAGTTATTGCCAAAGTTCTTGCACAGGGAAAAGAAAAAAAGATTCGGATTTTTAAGTATAAAGCGAAATCCAATTATCGTCGCCGTCAGGGGCATCGTCAGCCGTTCACAAAAGTTCAAATTGAAAAGATTGAAGGGTAATGATTACCATAAAGGTGCGTTTGGATTCGCAAGGCCGATACAAGGGATTTCTCATTTCCGGACATGCTGAGAGCAATAGGGGAAATGATGAATACGATCTTGTATGTGCCGCTGTATCAAGTGTTGCTCTAACTTGTGCATTTGGATTACGGGATGTTCTTCAAATGGAGGGTAATTACGATTCCGAACATGGATTTATGAATGTGGATATTGGAAATCAGGCCGACAAGAGGTCGGATATTCTGATAAAAACAATGCTACGCGGGCTTGAAGAAATTAAGGAAAGATATCCTGATACACTTAGTTTGATAATGATAAAGGGGTGAATTACATGTTATTATTTGATCTTCAGTTATTCGCTCATAAAAAAGGTGTTTCCAGCACTAAAAATGGTCGTGACTCTAATGCACAGAGACTCGGGACCAAAATGCATGATGGAATGATTGCCAAAGCCGGGAATATTATTGTTCGTCAGAGAGGCACGCATATCCATCCGGGAGTGAATGTAAAATTGGGAAAAGATGATACACTTTTTGCTACAGCAGAAGGAAAAGTGCATTTTGAACGTCTCGGCAGAGATAAAAGACAAGTTAGTGTTTATCCTGTCAGTGAATAACAGATACGATTATTGAAATTTTAATAATCAGATATGAAAAGACATCCATGGGGTGTCTTTTTTCGTGGGCTTTAAAAGTGGTTAAGAAAAGATTTCGTGCTATTGGAATGTGGTTTTAAGTTGCAGGGGCTATAAGCGGGATATGTGAGAAGAAATAAAGAATAGAAAGAGAAAATAAATTTGAATATTCATTTCGAATAAATGTTCTGTATTGTTGATAGTGGTTGATTGTGGTAGAATGTGGTTAAAAGTGGGGAGGTGGAAAGAATTATGTTCATGAATGAATATTCACATACGATAGATGCGAAAGGACGCATGATTCTTCCCGCCAAATTCAGAGAAGAGTTGGGGGACAGTTTTGTTTTGGCTCCCGGTTTGGACGCTTGCCTTTGTATTTATCCTATGGAGCGGTGGAATGCATTGCTTGCCAGGTTACAGCAATTACCTTTTACGGATAAAAGGGTTCGTAAAATCAAGAGATACTTGATTGGGAAAAGTACGGAAATTGAATGTGATCGCCAAGGGAGAATATTAATACCTGCACATTTACGTGAATTGGCAGATCTGAAAAAAGAGGTTTGTGTAGTGGGGACAGGATCTATGATTGAAATCTGGAATCCTGAATTACTTGACAGTGATGAAAATGGAGAAGAGTCAATTGCAGATCTGGCAAATTCACTAGATATTCCTTTGGGCTTTGATATATAGAGGCAGATATGGAATTCAAGCATACAACAGTACTTTTACAAGAAATGATTAATTATATTCTTACTGATTTTAATGGTGTTTATGTAGATTGCACATTGGGCGGTGGAGGCCATTCTTTTGCACTTTCGAAGAGATTATCGGAAGAGGGTTTGCTGATAGGTATAGACCAAGATGAAGAGGCGATACAAGCTGCAGAAGAACGGCTCCGTGGAGCCCGATGTAAACACATAGCAATACAAAGTAATTTTTCACATATAGGCGAAGTCCTGGACTCGCTTCAAATCAATATGGTGAACGGCTTTATATTTGATTTGGGAGTATCCTCTTATCAACTTGATGAAAGTGAACGCGGTTTTTCTTACATGAATGACGGAAAACTTGATATGAGAATGGATCGCAGACAATCTTTAAGTGCTTATGAAGTGATCAACACTTATGAAGAGAAAGATTTGGAAAAAATAATTAATGACTATGGAGAAGAACGATGGGCCAGCCGGATAGCATCATTTATTTGCAGTAAGCGGGTCAATCACCCGATAGAAACAACAAATGACTTGGTTCAAGTCATTAAGGCTGCCATTCCGGCAGGAGCCAGAAGAACGGGTCCTCATCCTGCCAAAAGAACATTTCAGGCAATACGTATTGAAGTGAATAATGAATTGGAGATACTTCAATCGACTATAGAAAAATCTATAAATCACTTAAAACCGGGCGGGCGTTTGGGGATTATCAGTTTTCAGTCCTTGGAAGACAGAATTGTAAAAAATGTATTTAAAGAAATGGAGAAGGATTGTATATGTCCTCCTGATATACCGATTTGTGTTTGTAATCACCGGCAATTAGTAAGGCGGGTGGGGAAAGCGATACGGCCGTCTGATGAGGAAATAAAAAATAATCCGAGGGCACGAAGCGCTGTTCTGAGAGTGGTAGAAAAAGTGTAAGTGGGAGAGGTAAAAAATGCTGTCACAAAATGTAGAAATGATCAACTATATGAATGCTTCCGATTCTGTAATTGTTTCCGGGAGAAGTAAAACGGAAGTAAACTTTGCTGTTCATGATTTTGTGCTGTATTTATTAGTTTTGCTTGTTCCGATTTTGGTTTACTATGTCTTTGCCGCATATAATGTGCAAGCCGAATATAGAATGCAGTTGGTTCGTGCAGAAGTGATAAATTTATCAAAAGAAAACGCGATAAGACAGTTAGAGGTGGCTAAATTAGAGGCACCTGCAAGAATCCAAAAAATAGCAGAAACGGAATTGGGTATGAGAGTATCGACAGATGCTGTCTATGGAAGTAATGACACAAAAATTGGAAAAGTAACCATAAAAGATTAAAACAGCAGCCCTTTCATGAGCTGCTGTTGTATATATAGGAAAGTTGGTATATTATATAATAATTATCTTGTTTGTGAGTACTGTATAAGGTGGTTAAGTTGAAGAAATTAAAAGAGTTACTAACAAAAACAGTATGCAAGAATGTAGTTGGATCGGTTGAAATAAATATATCGGACGTTACAGCAGATTCCCGAAATGTACGGGAGGGGAGTCTGTTTTTTTGTCTTACCGGAGCAAAAGTAGACGGACATGCGTTTGCATTAGAGGCTATACAAAAAGGCGCCGCCGCTATTGTTGCAGAAAAGGATATAAAAATTTCATCAGCGTGCACGGTTATTTATGTTGATAGCACGAGAAAAGCGATGGAAGATATGGCTCCTTATTTTTTTGACTATCCTTCCCGAAAAATGAGAATGATTGCAGTAACCGGTACAAATGGCAAAACAACAACAACACACATTATTTCTCATATATTGCACACTGCCGGCTATAAAACGGGAGTTATAGGAACTATTCATGCATTGATTGGAGATAGGGAAATACCGACGCATAATACCACACCTGATGTTATTGATTTACAACGCTTATTATGGGAAATGGCTGAGGAGAAAGTGGAATATGTATGTATGGAAGTTTCATCCCATGCATTGGTTATGGGGCGTGTTTCGGGCTGTGAATTTGATACGGCGGTATTCACAAATCTTACAGAAGATCACTTAGACTATCACAAGACAATGGAAAATTATGCAAAAGCAAAAGCAATGTTGTTTGATATGATATCTTCAGCAGGGCAGTTCAAAAAAAATAAAACAGCATGGGTGAATCGGGATGATGACTATGCAAGTATCATGGAGTCCGCTGTTCAAGATAAAAAAGTTTGTACTTGCTATAGTTACGGAATGACAGGTACGTCTGATTTATATATTTTTGATACCACGTTTACAAGTAAAAACTCTATATTTCATTTGAGATTTCACGGCAAAGAATATTTGGTGAAAACTAAATTGGTAGGGCGGTTCAATATTTACAATTCCACAGCGGCGGCAGGTGTTGCATTTTCGGAAGGAGTTCCGGTTGAAACTGTCGTGAAAGCTTTATCAACATTCCAATCCGTACCCGGACGATTCGAATTAATTGATGAAGGACAGCCGTTTACTGTAGTTGTCGATTACGCTCATACGCCGGACGGTTTGGAAAAAGTATTAACCACTGCCAGAGAGATTACCGAAGGTAGAGTGATTGCCGTATTTGGTTGTGGCGGTGACAGAGATAAATTGAAACGCCCTATTATGGGCTGTATAGCAGGCGAATATGCAGATATTGTCATAATAACCAGTGATAATCCGCGTACGGAAAATCCGCTGACTATTATAGAAGAAGTGAAGGCGGGAATAGAAGAAATATTGGTAAAAAATCCTCTTCTGCAATATAAAATAGAGCCTGATCGCCGTAAAGCAATTCAAAAAGCCGTTTCTTTAGCGAAAGAGAAAGATATGGTTATTATAGCCGGGAAAGGGCATGAGGATTACCAAATTCTAAGAGATCGGACAATTCATTTTGAGGATCGGGAAGAAGTACAAATGGTGTTGAGAGGATAATATCATGGCATCATTTTCATTAGAAGAAGTAAAAAAGGCAACAAAAGGACGTGTACTGCAAGCCGGAAAGATGTCCTATTGTTCCGGCATAAGTACAGATACACGTTCATTAACTGCGGGAGAATTATTTTTGCCTTTAGAGGGAGAAAACTTTAATGGGCATGAATTTATTTTCACGGCGGTACAAAAAGGTGCAGCGGCAGTTATTATTTCCCACATGAGTTACTTAAAAGATATCCCTGATGAGGTATCTGTTCTTTTAGTGGATGATACAAAACAGGCACTAAAAGATTTGGCCCATTATTACCGGATGAAGTTTGATATTCCCGTAGTGGCAATTACCGGTTCTAACGGAAAAACGACAACAAAAGATATGATTAGCGAAGTTCTTTCTTCTAAATTTAAAGTATGTTCGACACAAAGGAATTTTAACAATGAAATCGGATTATCGCTAACGCTTCTTTCCATGACAAAAGAAACCGAGGTTTGTGTTGTGGAAATGGGAATGCGGGGGTTAGGGCAAATCAAGGAACTTTGCGACATAGCTTCTCCTACTATTGGAGTTATCACTAATGTGGGGACAGCACATATAGGATTATTAGGAAGTCAAGCCAATATTGCAAAAGCAAAGCGTGAACTGATAGATTCTTTACCTGATGATGGTGTGGCGGTTTTAAATGGTGATGATCCGCTTGTTATGAAAATGATTGATCGTTTTAAAGGGAATGTCATTACTTATGGATTAAACGGGAAATATACCGTATATGGTTCTGATATTACTTATGAATCGGAACGGACCAAATATACTTGCACTTGTTTTGATGAAGCCTTCAGAGTGAAATTGAATCTGTTGGGGGTACATAATATTTATAATGCATTGGCGGCTATTGCATCGGCAAGGGTTTTGGGTATTGATATAAAAAAGATTCAAAAAAACATGGATGCCTTTATGCCGGGGCAACAAAGGCAAATGCTTCTGAAAATAGGAGAAACAACCATTATTGATGATTCTTATAATGCAAACCCGCTTTCTATGAAAATGGCATTTTTATCTTTGAAACAAATAAGAGGCACTCGGCATATTCTTATGTTGGGAGATATGGGAGAGTTGGGAAAGCTGGAGAAAGAATTGCATTATCAAGTAGGAAAAGCAGCCGGAGAAATGGGGTTTGACGGACTGGTTACAGTGGGAGCACTGAGTAAGAATATAATAAAAGGTGCAAAGGAAACAGGCGGTATTTCTTGGATGAAAGAATGTCAATCTTGTGAAGAAGCGGCCCGGTATTTAAAAGAAAATACTTCAGAGGGAGATGTGATTCTTATCAAAGGATCCCGTTCCATGCATATGGAAAAAATAACCGGATATTGGAAGGACATGTTAGCGGAAAATGGAAATTAATTATCTGACATATATGATAGAAGCTATTATAGTTACCGTTATTCTTGGCTATTTTGCAATACCCTTGGCACGTAAATATAAGGCGAAACAATCTATCAGAGAAGAAGGTCCCCAGTCACATCGGGCGAAAGCAGGAACACCTACAATGGGAGGAGTGTTTATGCTGTTGTCCGCATGTATTGTTATTTTATGGAACGGTTTATTAGATACGTCAATCCTATGGTTATTATTTTTGATGATAGGACATGGAATCCTTGGCTTTTTAGATGATTTTATCAAAGCGGAGAAAAAAAGAAATTTAGGACTTACAGCAAAACAAAAATTATTGGGGCAGCTTATTTTGTCGATACTTTTTTGTTGGGGATGTATAGAAACATTACATTTACCAAGTGCTGTTTCTATTCCTTTTTTTCATACTGAATTTTTTGTCGGTCCGTTTTATTATATTTTTGTGATTCTTGTCATAGTAGGAGGATCAAATGCGGTAAATCTGACAGACGGTCTGGATGGATTGGCGTCAGGATGCTGTGTCGTTACATTTCTGGCATATAGTGTATACTGTTATCTGAACTGTTTTCATGATGTAGGATATTTCATTACTATAATGGCGGGAGTATGTACCGGATTCTTATTTTTTAATTATCATCCGGCCAAAATTTTTATGGGGGATACAGGATCTTTGGCATTAGGCGGTGTTTTATCCGGGCTTGCGGTTATAACACGGACAGAGTTGTTGCTTGTGTTTTTGGGAATTATTTTTGTATTAGAGGCGCTTTCCGTTATCATTCAGGTCTTTTCATTTAAATTAACAGGGAAACGAATTTTTAAAATGAGTCCGTTGCATCATCATTTTGAACTGTGTGGCTGGAGTGAAGTACGGGTAGTCTGGTCATTTTGGTTGTTTGCATGTATTTTTGCAGGTGCAGTGTTAACGGTTTCTTTGCAGTAATCAAAATAATGTGGGTAAAAAAGCAGAGGCGGGACTAATGAAAAATGTATTAGTGGTGGGAGCGGGAATTAGCGGATTAGGAGCAGCGCATGTGCTGCTTAGGCATGGATATCAGGTTTTGATTTCTGATTTGCATGATAATATTAAGGATTTAAAAGAAAAACAAACTTTACTTGCGTTAGGAGCAATTTTTAAGTTTGGGGCACAGGCGGAAATTTTATTAAAAAATATAGATACAGTGGTAGTATCGCCGGTTGTCCCTCTGGAAAATCCGATTGTTGCCGCTGCATTGAAAAAAGGAATACCTGTCATCAGCGAAGTCGAACTTGCTTATCGTATGACAAAGGCCCCGATTCTTGCAGTAACAGGAACAAACGGAAAAACAACCACAACCACCCTGCTGGGAGATATGATAAATGATTCCGGAATACCGTTTGCATTAGCGGGAAACATGGGAATTTCGCTAAGTAGAGAAGCGGAGCTTGTACCCGAAAACGGACTTATTGCTGCTGAGATTTCCAGTTTTCAACTTGAATTTATTGATACTTTTCGTCCGAAAGCGGCCGTTATATTAAATATTACACCTGACCATATGGAACGTCATCATACTATGGAAAATTATGTGGAAACCAAGGCCAGAATTTTTGAAAATATGGGGGAAGATCAGTGTATATTGTTAAATGCAGAAGATTCTTACACTCCATATCTGACTAAAAAAGCACATGCGGAAGTTTGCTTGTTCAGTACAAAGAAAACCGTTAAGGAAGGGGCTTCTTTGTTAGACGATACTTTGGTGTTGAAAAGACATGGGCAGGAAATTGTTCTTGCGAAGATTCAAGATATACAACTGAAAGGAAATCAAAACTACGAAAATATATTAGCTGCGTCTTTTCTTGCCTATGAAGGCGGGATTCCCGTAGAAAGTATACGCCACTCTATTCTTTCTTTTAAAGGATTGCCCCATCGTATAGAATTTGTCGGTACATTTAATGGAATATCATATTATAATGATTCCAAGGCGACCAATGTAGATGCTGCCATAAAGGGAATGGAGGCATTTAATAAACCTGTAATATTAATTGCAGGCGGCCATGATAAAGGTACGCCGCTAAATTCTTTCATGGAAGCAGCAAAAAAACATGTGAAGCATTTGATTCTAATTGGAGAAGCAGCGTCTCGGTTTAAAGTGGAGGCAGAAAAATCCCACATAACTTCCGTTGTTTTGGCATCCGATATGGAAGAGGCAGTGAAAAAGGGAAAAGAATTGGCTGGAGAGGGCGATACGGTTCTATTATCCCCGGCTTGTTCAAGTTTTGATATGTACTCTTCTTTTGAAGAGAGAGGATTGCACTTTAAAAGAATCGTTAATAAATTAAATGGATAATGGAGCTTGAATGAAAAGAGTTATTCTTTCCGGAGGCGGTACCGGAGGACATATATATCCGGCGATTACTATAGCTAAAGAAATTGAAAAGATAGAAAATGTTGAGTTCCTTTTCGTGGGAACTCCGAATGGAATGGAAGCGGAAATTGTTACCAAGGAAGGTTACAATTTTTCACCGATTTCGGTATCAGGATTAAAAAGGAAATTTACTGCTGAGAATATAAAGATTTTGACAAAAGCAATCGGCAGCCTTTTTGAAGCAAGGAAAATTCTGAATCAATTTAAGCCGGATGTAGTTATTGGAACAGGTGGATATGTATGCGGTCCTATTTTAATGGCAGCAGCTCTTTCGCATATTCCGACACTTATTCAGGAGCAAAATGTAATACCGGGAATAACCAATAAGATTTTAAGTCATGTAGTAAATCGTATTGCGGTGGGATATAAGGAGGCGGCTTCAAGATTTCCTCATAGGGAGAAGTGTATTTATACAGGAAATCCTATCCGTCCGACTATTATAAAAGCACAAAGAGTTGAATCCAGATTGAAAATGGGGATTCCTGCATCGGATTTTATGATTTTAGTTACCGGAGGAAGTCGCGGAGCAAAGACTATCAATCATGCAATGATTGGAGTGCATAAATATTTTAAAAATAAATCCGGGGTATATATTCATCATGTAACAGGACATTTGGCATACGATGAAATAATAAAAGATCTTGGGGAAGTCAAAGATGGGACGTATGGGAAAGGAAGTCATATTATTGAATATGAATATGATATGCCGTCAGCTTTAGCTGCTGCGGATCTAATCATATGCAGAGCAGGTGCCATTAGCTTATCCGAACTGGCTGCAAAAGAATTGCCGTCTATTCTGATTCCATATCCTTATGCGGCTGAAGATCATCAAACGTTCAACGCCCGTGTCTTTGTTTCGGCAGGAGCGGCTAAAATGATTGTAGATAAGTATGTAACGGATATGGAATTGATACAAGACATTGAAGATTTACGTAATAATCCGGATGCATTGATCATGATGTCTGAAGCGGCCAAACAGATAAAAAACATTCATGCAGGAGCCAATATAGCGAACCTGGCACTTACACTTGCGGAACGAGGGAAAATATAATGGATTTAACTCAATATCATTCATACCATTTTATTGGAATTGGCGGTATGGGAATGCGTGCACTTGCCGGAATCTTAATAAGTAAAGGATTCAGCGTATCCGGCTCTGATATATCGGACTCACCGGCGTTATCGGAATTTAAAAACCGTGGGGCCTCTATTTATATCGGACATAAAAAAGAAAATGTAAAAGGAGCTGACGCTATTATCATTTCCAGTGCTATCCACACAGATAATCCTGAAATTCAGGAGGCAAGGGCAAGAAATATCCCTATTTTTCACCGGTCTGATTTATTAGCGGCTATTTTCAGATGGGGCAAAGGAGTTGCCGTTGCCGGTGCGCACGGGAAATCTACTACATCTTCCATGATAGGACAAATTTTTTGTTCTGCCCGAATGTCGCCTACAATAGTGTTAGGAGCGGCAGTAGATTACTTGCAAGGTAATTCTTGTCTTGGAAATGGAGAATATATTATTGCAGAAGCGGATGAAAGTGACGGATCATTTTTAAAGTTTAACCCTTTTTTGGCAGTGGTGACGAATGTTGAGGACGATCATCTGGACCATTATGGAACGATTGAAAATATACAAAATGCATTTGTCGATTTTGTAAATAATGTCTCTTTTGATGATGGCGCTGTATTATTGTGTACAGATAGTGAAGGGGTAAAATCAATTCTGCCAAAAGTAAGAAGAAAGGTGATTACTTTCGGTATGAATGAAGAGGCGGAGTATCGCGCTGTAAATAAACGATATGAAGACCGTTATATGCTTTTTGATGTATGGCATAAAGCAGAATTTTTAGGAACGATTTTATTGCAAACACCGGGAACGCATAATGTAAAAAATGCATTAGCGGCAGTTGTTGCCGGGCTATATTGCGGGATATCATTTTCAAATATAAAAAGTGCATTACAGGGATTTACCGGAGTTAAACGTAGATTCCAAACAAAAATGAGAAGTCGTGATATATGGATTGTAGATGACTATGCACATCATCCTACAGAAATTGAAGCGACCCTTTCAGCGGCAAAAGAAGAAGGGGATCATCGTGTCATTTGTGTGTTCCAACCACATAGATATTCCCGTACAAATTTGCTTAAAGATGAATTTGCAGTCGCATTTCATGACGCAGATGTATTATTTTTTACAGATATTTATGCATCAAGTGAAAACCCTATAGAGGGAGTCGACGGGCATCTCATTCCGGGGTTAGTAAAACAACAACATCCCGAAAAAGAAATATACTATATAGAGAATATGGATAAATTAATTCAAACTCTTTATTCTTTTGTCAAAAGAGGAGATATGCTTATTACAATGGGAGCGGGTAATATTTACCAAGTAGGGGAAAAGTTATCCGGTTACATAAAGGAGAGAGGGTTGCATAATGGTTGATAAAAAACAAGTAGTAGCAGTACTCCTGGGAGGATTGTCACACGAGGCGGAGATTTCGAGACGTACGGGAGCGGCGATTACAGAAGCTTTATGTTCTTTAGGATATAAGGTGATACCGGTTGAATATGAACCGGACTCGGTGCTGAAAAAACTGCAGGAAATTCAAGCAAAGACGGTTTTTATAGCGCTCCATGGGAAATATGGGGAGGATGGTACAATACAAAGCGTTTTAGAATTAGCGGGAATTCCTTATACCGGTTCAGGCGTTTCGTCCAGTGCTGTTACTATGGATAAGATTTTGAGCAGCCGTGTTTTTAAGTCGGCCGGAATCCATATGGCATTTTCTATACCGTATTATTTATCGGACGGCATAGATAAGGTGGAAAACTCTATCAGAAAGCATTTTACATTTCCTGTAGTTTTAAAACCTGCCTGTGAGGGCTCCACCATTGGAATTGAAATTGTTAAAGATCCCAATGCTTTAGGAGAAGCATTAAGCAGAGCTTTTTCGGTGGAACCTCGCCTGCTGGTGGAAACTTTTTTGGATGGGGAAGAGTTTACTGTTGCTGTTTTGAATGGTAAAGCATTACCTATTGTTCAAATATGTCCGCATTCGGGACAATATGATTTCCATTCTAAATATACGAGCGGTGCAACAGACTATTTAGTGCCGGCGCCGATTTCAAAAGAGCTGGCTGATGAGATGCAAGCTTTGGCTATAAAAGGATATAAAGTGGCGGAGTGCGCGGGAGTGGTTCGGTTTGATTTCCGTACAGATAAAAATGGAATGCCTTTCCTGTTAGAAGCAAATTCTATTCCGGGAATGACTAAAACGAGTTTAGTGCCGAAAGCAGCTGCCGCTGTAGGAATTGAATTTCCGGAACTTTGCGAAATTTTGTTGTCAGGGGCGGGACTGAACAAAGTATAATTATGATTGGTTGGTAAAATGAGTAGATTTGAGAGTTTTAACGAATTTCAGCAGGAAAGAAAAAATGAATTACAAATAGAGGGAAATAATAAGCAAAAGAAAAGCCACCCCCCAATGAATAAAACCGGTTTTGTCTCAAAGAAGAGAAATAAAACAGGAATCAGGGCTTATTTATTTGGGAATGGGTATTCATCATATCAGAAAATTAAGTTATACGTGTTGGCGGTGACTTTCTTTCTGTTTTTTATCTTGATGGCACTTTTATTTTTGCCGCTTCCGTTTGGTCATATAGAGCTTAACGGAAACAAAGACGTGACTATGGAAAATGTCATATTTGAAGGGAATATAGAGGAACCTGTCAACACACTTCAGATCAGTACGGCTACTGTAAAAGATCGCTTGTCAAAAGATTTAAGAATTGAAGAGGTACAAATAGTAAGAAAATTTCCGGGAACAATTGTCATAAATATAACGGAAAGAAAACATGTAGCAGCCATTCAGACTGAATATGGCTATGCTATTCTTGATAAAGACTCATTTGTTATCAAAACGGATACGTCTATAAAAAGTGGAGATTATATAATGATAACAGGGAAAAGGTTGGGAAATGTTTTATTAGGTGACCGGATTGAAGAAACGGACGTTGCGAGAGCGCTTACGTTTATAAATAATTTATCAGATGCAGGAGCTCAAAGTTTTTCAGAAATTAATATAGGGAATCCTGAGAATTTTATTGCGTATACTAGAGATGGCGTATCTGTACGTTTGGGCAATACAAATGATTTGGAGAAACAGGCAAGTTTGGCAGAAAATATGGTCAATGATGTTAAATCGAGGAATCTTTCCGTCGAATATTTGGATGCGAACATGGCAAATCCGTTTATCAAATTAAAGAAATAGAAAAATATTTCAAATAGATGTGGTATTCATATAGCGAAACCATGCAAAGTATTGTAGAATATAAAACATAGTAATATAAAATAAAGAAATAACGGCAAAAGTATTTTGAGATATGTAAGGAGGAGCGAAAGATGGAAGATTCTGAAATCGCAAAAATTAAAGTCATTGGTGTTGGTGGTGGCGGAAATAACGCAGTCAACCGGATGATTGAACAAAGTGTAAAAGGCGTAGAGTTTATATCTGTAAATACGGAGCTCCAGGTATTGAATAAATCAAATGCGGGAACTAAAATACAAATCGGAGAAAAATTAACAAAGGGATTGGGCGCCGGTGCACAGCCTATTGTGGGAGAGCAGGCAGCAGAAGAATCCAGAGAAGATTTATCGAAAGCACTGTCCGGAGCAGATATGGTATTTGTTACGGCAGGTATGGGAGGCGGTACAGGAACAGGCGCTGCACCTGTGGCTGCTCAATGTGCGAGAGAATTAGGGGCATTAACGATTGCTGTTGTTACAAAACCGTTCACCTTTGAAGGTAAAGTGCGTATGAAAAATGCGTTGGACGGTATTGAAAAATTAAAAAACAATGTTGATGCAATTCTTGTAGTACCGAATGATAAGTTAATGGGGATTATTGACAAAAAGACGTCGATCAAGGATGCATTTAAAACAGCTGATGATGTTTTGCGCCAAGGGATACAAGGAATCTCTGACCTGATTACCGTACCGGGGATTATCAACTTGGATTTTGCGGATGTCAGGACCATTATGAGTGATCAAGGCGAAGCATTGATGGGGATAGGTGTAGGCACCGGGGATAATCGTGCCAGTGACGCCGCTACAATGGCCATTAACAGTCCTTTGCTGGAACGGAGTATTGATGGAGCAAAAGGAATCATCATTAATATAACGGGCAATGAGGATTTGGGGCTTTTTGAAATTAATGAAGCCTCCCAGATTATTACGGAAGCAGCTGATCCGGATGCAAATATTATTTGGGGAACTTCTGTAGATCCGGATTTGGATAATGATACCGTTAAGATTACAGTAATTGCTACAGGATTCGGAGATAGAAAAAGGTCATCTACTTCAAGATCCGGGACATTTAGAGGAAGTATGAACTCAAGTAATATATCGGTTCCTGAATTTATACTAAATAAATGATGTAACCCGGGACCACACCGCAAATGCAGTGTGGTTTTTTCTTAATCGGAATGGGAGTGTACCAAAATGAGATGTCCTTTTTGTAATAGTTCTGATACGAAAGTAACCGATTCCCGCGATACGGATGATGGTGCATCTATTCGCAGACGTCGTCAATGTCTTGTTTGTAACCGCAGATTTACTACTTATGAAACTATTGAACAAACTCCGCTTAGAGTTATAAAGAAGAATGGTACGAGAGAATTATTTGATAGAAATAAATTGAGAAGCGGTTTGATTCGTGCTTGTGAAAAAAGAAATATTTCAATAGGTCAGATTGAAGAAGTTGTTAATACTGTCGAACGGACTGTCCGGAATGAACTTAAGCAAGAAGTTCCTACAGAGGTTATAGGGAATTTGATCATGGAGGAATTACGCAAACTTGATCAAGTGGCTTATGTGCGTTTTGCTTCTGTCTATCGTGAATTTAAAGATCTTGGCAGTTTTATGAGTGAATTAGAAACTTTAATGAAGACCGGTAAAAATGGAGATACAGTAGGTAAAAATGGCAGTAAAACTTAAAAAGATAGAGCAGTCTTTTGAAGATCATGAAAATACTTTATCCCGGACAAAAAAACTATTTCCGGAAATTGAAGAAATAGCGGAAATTTGTGAAAATGCTTTAAAACATAAACATAAAATTCTTATCTGCGGTAATGGAGGGAGTGCGGCCGATGCACAACATATTGCTGCTGAATTTATAGGACGATTTCATAACGAAAGAATCCCTCTGCCGGCAATTGCATTAACAACAGATACATCGATTCTTACATCAATAGCAAACGATTATAGTTATGAAGCTGTTTTTTCCAGGCAAGTTGAAGGACTGGGAGAAAAAGGAGATGTATTCTGGGGGATTTCCACCAGTGGAAATAGCAAAAATGTCAATCAAGCTTTTTGCAGTGCAAGGAAAAAAGGATTAAAGACTGTAGGATTTACGGGAAAGGATGGAGGAGAACTGGTTGATTTAAGTGATGTATCACTGATTATTCCGTCTGAAGTAACAGCCCGCATTCAGGAAATGCATTTATTATGTGCACATATTATTTGTGAAATTATTGATGATATGGATTGGAACAATTAGCATGATTTCTTCCAGGAAAGCAGTATTTTTTGATCGCGATGGTGTTCTTAACAAAGATGCGGGATACTTATATCTTTATGATCAAATGGAGTGGATCGATGGAGCACGGGAAGCCATTGCCATGCTGACAGGGAAGGGGTACTTGATTTTTGTTGTTACCAATCAGAGCGGAATTGCACGAGGCTACTATCAAGAAGAGGATGTAGAAAAACTCCATTGCTTGATGGAATGTGACATTGAAAAGATGGGGGGACATATTACAGAATTTTTTTATTGTCCTCATCTTAAAGGGGCATCTGATTCTAAATATGATATTGACTGTGATTGTAGAAAGCCCAAGCCGGGAATGATTTTAACGGCTATAAAAAAATATAAAATTGATCCTCATAATGCTTTTTTAGTTGGGGATAGTCAACGTGATATAGAAGCCGCTTATTCTGCAGGAATAAAAGGTTTTTTATTTAAAAAAGGTAACTTGGAACTCTTTGTTAGAAATTGTTTATCCCTGCTCAAAGGTAGTTAAAGATGAAAAAGCAAAAAAATATATTGATTATAAAGATGAGTTCTTTGGGAGATATTATTCATGCTATGCCCGCTCTGTATGTTCTTCGCAGAACATACCCCGAGGCGAATATCACTTGGGCTGTTCACGAAGCATTTTCTGAGGTGCTTCCGGGAAAAACGTGGATTGATGATATTTATATAGTTGACCGGAAAAAGATTAAAAACTTAAAATATCTCTTTCAAGTTCGAAAAGATTTGCATAAGAAAAAGTTTGATTTAGTTATTGACTTGCAAATGATTGCAAAAAGCGGAATTATTTCCTTCCTTTCCGGATGCAAAAAACGTATCGGTTACCATGATGCAAGGGAATGCAGTGGTTTATTCAGCAGACCGATTTCAGGAATACATAAAAAAGGACATATTATTGAGCAGTTATTGGATGTTATGGCCTACATCGGCTGTGATACGCATGAAATCGAATTTCCAATACGTAATTGTGCCAAAGAAATACCGGTAGTTAAGGAGCGACTTTCCCGTTATGGAATACATGACAAATATGTCATTTTAGTACCCGGTACGCGAGGCGAAGAAAAAAAGTGGCCTATCCGATATTGGGGTGATCTGGCTAAAAAATTGGCAGAGAAAAAAGTTTTTTCCGTTATTACGGGTACTTCCGGTGAGAAATACATGGCGGAAAAAATAAAGCAAATATCTTCCTCTTCTTTTATTGTGGACTTTACAGGGAAAACAAATTTATTAGAATTAATAGCTCTTGAAAAAACAGCCGCTTTACACATATCCGGTGATACAGGCCCGCTTCATATTGCTAATGCGGTCCGGACACCGATTATCGCATTATTTGGACCAACTCTTCCCGATAGAAGCGGACCTTATGGGAATAATGGCAGTGATATACTTCTTGCAGAAAATGCAGGAACGGTATCAGCTGATATGAAAACTATATCTGTGGAAGCAGTATACAACTTGGCAATCAAGAAGTTGAAAAAACAGATTGTTGTATCAGATGCAGAAAATCAAGATAGGGAATAGTCTGACTGAATTTTAAGTTTAAGGGATGCCATGAAAAAGATTACCAGTAAAGATAATCGTTGGATAAAATTAGCAATCCAATTAAAACAAAAAAAATACAGAGATAAAAATGACATGTTTTTAATGGAAGGAATGCGTAGTGCAGATGATGCGCAAAATCAGCAAATAAAAGATGTCATTTGCTTTATACAAGATAATAAGATAGATGGAACTTCGATTTCATCTATTGTAGAAGCGGGTAAAAAATTACATTGGTTGTTTTTATCAATTGATGAGGAACTTTTTTCTTCTATTTCCGATACTGAACACGGACAGGGGATTATATTATTAGTAAATAAAAGAACATGTCATAAGGAAAATTTGTTGGAGAAGTTGAACGGAAGGTATGTGTATCTTGATACCATACAGGATCCCGGGAATTTGGGAACTATAATAAGAACGTCTACAGCTGCGGGTTGTACAGGTGTTTTGTTGTCTGAAAAGTGTGCAGATCCATATTCGGAAAAAGTGGTGAGAAGTTCTATGGGGAGTATTTTACGAATTCCACTTTATGAAAATGTGACGGACTCTTTTTTGCAACAATTACAATGCAGGCATCATGTATCATTGATAGGGACTGCTGTCTCAGATGGAATTTGCTACAAAAATATAAAGAATATAAAAAACGCAATATTTATATTCGGAAATGAAGGAAATGGAGTGCATCAAGAATTGCTGGAAATGACAGATTATAATATATGTATTCCTTTGGCCGGAAATGTTGAATCTTTAAATGTTTCTGCCGCTGCAGCTATAATTTTATTCCGCTATTTTGAATGACTTTCTATATCAAAAAGGAATTTAATAAATTTATGAAAAAACAATTAATTATAAATGCTGATGATTTTGGGATACATGAAACGGTAAACCTTGCGATTTATAGGGCAGTCGAGTCGGGCATATTAACAAGTGCATCTTTAATGGCTTCAGGGAGTGCATTTGAGGATGCGGTGCATATAGCTAAAAATACAGAAAACCTTGGGGTCGGAGTTCATTTAACTTTAGTGGGAGGATTGCCGACCGTATTACCCAAACGAGAAGTTCCCAGTCTGACGTGGGACAATGGATTATTATGTAAAAACTATATTGAATTACTTCGAAGAGATATAAAGGGTTTAATTAATGCAGATGAGGTTTACAGAGAATGGGATGCTCAAATAAAAAAGATTATTGATGCAGGAATTTCAGTTACACATCTTGATGGACATCAACATCTTCATATGTGGAATAAATTTTTTCCTATAGCGGTTACTTTAGCAAAGAAATATGATATTCCTTGCATGAGAGTGCCGGATGAAAAATTTTTCTTCGGGATTCGTCCAAAAAATATTTTTCGATCAATTGCAAGAACCGGTCTTTCTGCTATGGCACGGCAACATAGAAAAGTATTAGATAAAACGAATATTCATACAAATGACCATTTTTATGGTATGCTTTATGGAGGTCATTTTACATTAGACAGGATGAGATATGTTGTAAATAAATTGCCAAAAGGCGTTACTGAATTTATGTGCCATCCATCAACAGATGAAGCGGTCATGGAAAAGACTTTTCATTGGGGCTATCACGGCGAAGATGAACTTCATGCACTTTTATCGACAACTTTACGACATCAAATAGAAAATTCGGATATTCAATTAATATCTTATCGAGATTTATCTTATAACCGGGAGAATGTGGATGAAAAATAATGAAAAACAGTTCTACCTTGTAGATTTTCAAATATTACCGGAAGCGATAAAAAAAACGATCCGCGTAAAAGAAATGTTAAAAACTGATACGAGTGTAACCATTAATCATGCAATACAAATAATGGGCATCAGCCGTAGTGCTTATTATAAATATAAAAATCATGTAGAAACTTCTTTTGACAAGCCGAAAGAAGAAGCTGTTGTTTTTTTTATTCTTATGAATAACGACTTTTCTCTTTTTGGCAGGGTGCTTAGACGGATTACAAAAGAATCCGATGAAATTTTGACAATAAACAGGGGGCTTTCTTTTGAAAAAACAGTTCCGGTTACTATCGCATTTAAAACTAAAAAATTGCCGGATGAAATTGAAAAGTTGTCGTATTCAATAAAGAAAATAAAGGGCATCAAAGAGATTACTTATATGGAAGAGGAAATATAATCATGAAAGAAATTAATCTTGCACTATTAGGATTCGGGACGGTCGGAAGTGGTGTTGCGACGACTATATTTGAAAACTCCTCTGTTATAGAAGAGCAGCTTGGTTGCAAATTGGCTATAAAGCATGTATTGGTTAGAGATATTGATAAATACAAAAATAATAGTTTGTTGAGAAATATTCATGTAACAGATTCTTTTCGCGAAATTATTGAAGATGATTCATTAGATATTGTGGTTGAAGTTATGGGGGGAATTTCACCTGCCAAAGAATATATTTTTTCAGCTTTAGAGAAACATCTCAGCGTTGTAAGTGCGAATAAAGATTTAGTGGCTTTACATGGGCCGGAGATTATCCATAAAGCGATAGAAAAGCATGTGAATTTCAGCTGTGAAGCTAGTGTCGGCGGAGGCATTCCCATATTGATGCCGTTACATCAATCATTAGCTGCCAATCGCATAGAAAGTATTGTTGGCATATTAAACGGAACGACCAATTATATTCTTACACAAATGACGGAAACAGGCCGAGCGTATGATGAGGCTCTTAAAGATGCCCAAGAAAAAGGATTTGCGGAAGCAGATCCCACAAATGATGTTTGTGGATTTGATGCAGCAAGGAAATTAGCTATTTTATCGTCCATCGGTTTTAGAGCCAATGTTACATTCGATGATGTTATTGTTGAGGGAATTACCAAGATATCCCAAAATGATATTAAATACGCAAAAGAAATGGGATATACAGTAAAACTTCTTACTGTAGCTTTGCGGCAAGAGAACGGAATTGCACTTAACGTCTATCCGGCGTTTGTACCGAATAACCATCCTATGGCATCGGTACAGGGGGCATATAATGCGATTTATGTAACCGGAAATATTGTAGATGACATCATGTTTTATGGAAGAGGTGCAGGTTCTTTGCCGACAGCAAGTGCCGTTATGGGGGATGTTATCAGCACCGCCCACCATATCCTGAATAGGACGACCGGAACAGGAATGATTATGACAGATATAAAACGAATACCGTTTTATTCATCCGGGAAGTTGAAAAACTTGTATTATTTCAGATTAATCGTTGATGATATAACAGGTGTTTTAGCCCAAATCGCATCAGCTTTTTCGGATCATGATGTCAGTATCAAAGAGGTTGTTCAAAAGCAAAGGATTGAAGGGGCGGCGGAATTGGTTATTATTACAGAAAATACAACGCGACAAAATATTTTGCAGGTAGAAAAAGCTTTAAAGGTCTTGCCTTGCATGAGAGAAGTTGCCAATATTATAAGGGTTATGGGAAATGAATAAAGAACTGGGAGCCAAAGTGCCGGCCACAACGGCAAACGTGGGAAGCGGATTTGATACATTGGGGATAGCGCTGTCGCTTTATAATGAAATTTATTTTAAACCGGAAGATTCTCTTTCACTTGTTCAATCTGAATTTTATGTAGAAGGGGAAGGGAAAACAGAAATTTGTTCCGGGAAATCAAACATGATTTTACAAGCCATGAAAGCAGTGAGTGAAAAAATCGGCAAAGATATTCCCGGAGGAAAATTCAGACTGAATAACAGAATTCCGCTTGCCAGGGGGCTGGGGAGCAGTTCATCGGCTTTAGTGGCAGGGGCATTTTTGGCAAATGAATATTTTGGGGATATTTTAAGCAAAAAAGAAATACTAAATATCACTGCCGGATTGGAAGGACATCCGGACAATGTGGCACCGGCAGTCTTAGGTGGATTTTGTATATCGTCACAAAAGAATGATAAGGTAATTGTCAATAAGGTAAAGGCGGATCCTACTTGGAAATCCGTTGTCGTGGTTCCGGATTTTGAGCTTTTGACGGAAAAAGCCAGATCAGTTTTACCGGATACCTATGAACGGCAAGCCGTTGTCAACAACATTAGAAGTCTTTCTTTTTTATTATCGGCATTTTTTTCTCAAAATCCCGAGTTTTTAAGGTTGGGATTGGAAGATTCTGTGCATGTTCCATATCGTTTGAGTTTAATTCCCGGAGGGGCAGAGGCTATTCAAAATGCCTATGAAGCGGGTGCATATGGTGCGACGATTAGCGGGTCCGGGCCTACGATGATTGCTTTTACTGATGAAAAAAACATAACATCTGTGGGAGAAAGTATGGTTTCAGCATTTTTAAAACAAAATATACCGGCAAGGTATATGGTTTTAGAATTTGACCTAAACGGAGTTTCTCCCATTGTATGTTGACAAGTATAAATAAAATGTGTATTCTATTTTATGTAATAATTGTCGGGACGTAGCTCAGTTTGGTAGAGCGCTACCTTGGGGTGGTAGAGGTCGCATGTTCGAATCATGTCGTTCCGACCATTTTTTATTGGTAAGGTATTTCTTTATGAAGTGAGGAAATGTATGATAAATAGAGTAAAATCAGTTATGTTGATGACACTTTTGTGTGTTATTTTAGTGGCTATAGGCGGATATATGGGTGGGCGGAACGGAGCGACTGTTATGTTCGTTATTGCGCTGGCTATGAACTTTTACAGTTATTGGAATTCAGATAAAATTGCTTTAAATGCCTACAATGCACGGGAGTTATCAGAAGAACAAGTGCCGGAGCTGTTTGATTTGGTCAGGAATTTGGTTAAAAATGCCGGTATGCCAATGCCGAGGTTGTATATAATTCCTACGTCTGTTCCCAATGCGTTTGCAACGGGGCGAAATGAGAGCCATGCAGCCGTTGCGGTAACGGAGGGATTAATCTCACTGCTTGATAGAGATGAAATAGCAGGGGTGATTAGTCATGAGTTGTCTCATATCCGTCATCATGATACACTGATTATGACTATGGCATCTACTTTTGCTACAGCCATCAGTTATGTGGCTCAAGCTGCACAATGGGCGGCTATATTTGGTGGAGGTCGAGACAGCGAGGGGCGAAGTAATAATCCGATTGCACTTTTAGCAACGATTATCATTGCACCGTTTGCAGCTGCACTTGTCCAAATGGCGTTGTCCCGATCCAGAGAATTTATGGCAGATGCGTCCGGTGCAGAAATCAGCGGAAAACCGTTGGCGTTGGCATCAGCGCTGGAAAAATTGGATAATTACGCCCATCATAAGGTGATGCCGAATGCAAAGCCTGCTTCATCGGGTTTGTTTATTATTAATCCTTTGGCAGGAGTCAATGGATTTGCATCTTTGTTTTCTACACATCCTTCGACAGAAGAACGTGTAAAAAAGTTGCGTGAAATCGCAGCAAATATGAATTAATTTTTTAAGGAGGAATATTATGTCCAATATTGAAAAAACCCTTGTTCTGGTAAAACCGGATGGAGTAAAGAAACATATCTGTGGAGAAATTATTTCCCGGTTTGAAAGAAAAGGACTGGTCGTCCACGCAATAAAAATGATTAAAGTTTCAGAAGAGTTGGCAAAAAAACACTATGCAGAACATGAAGGCAAGGGATTTTTTAATGATTTAATTTCTTTTATCACTTCAGGTCCTGTTTTAGCAATGGTTCTTGAGGGTGAAAATGCTGTTGCCGCAGTTCGTCAGATTAATGGGGCGACAAATCCCTTGGAAGCGGTCCCCGGATCAATTCGTGGCGATTTTGCAACCTCTATTGATGAAAATGTAGTACATGCTTCAGATGCTCCGGAAACGGCGGTCAGAGAAATTGGACTGTGGTTCCCTGAATTAGACTAATGAAATAAGGTGATTTTTATGTCGAAGGTTTATACACGTACTGGTGATAAAGGAAAGACGAGTCTTTATACGGGAGAACGTGTTTCTAAAGGCAGTCTTCGCGTAGAAACTTATGGTACGGTTGATGAAGTTGACTCTGTACTGGGAATGGCTCGTGCATTTGCTACGCATGATAACATCAAAGAAACTATTTATAAGATTCAAAAGGATTTGTGGCTTTTAATGGCAGATATTGCCAGCATTGGAAAAGACGCAAATATTACTAATGATAATGTAACGGAACTGGAGCAGATAATCGACAAGTACACGGAATCATTGGAGCCGCTGGATCATTTTTTGGTTCCTGGAGATACGCAGGGGGCGAGCTGTTTAGATATGGCACGTTCTGTGGTGCGTCGGGCAGAAAGAGATATGTGGAGACTTGCCGAATCGGAAGAAGTTCATGAAACGGGAATCCGTTATCTAAACCGTTTGTCTGATTTGTGTTTCACCTTATCCCGCTACGAAACTGAAGTAAAATAAATTCATAAGATAAAGTATGATAAAATAAGAGAAGATTCTCATTTATTGGAGAACTTCTCTTATTTTATTTTGAAAGGACATCAGTTGAACGTTCATAAGAAAGTAGAATTGTTGGCACCGGCAGGATCACCGGAACATTTTATGGCGGCCTTGGATGGCGGAGCCGATGCCGTATACTTGGGGGGAAAACAATTTAGCGCTCGTAAATTTGCCGGAAACTTTTCTGATGAAGAAATCCAGAATGCAGTCAGACAAGCCCATATTAAAGGTGCTCGTGTCTATATTACTCTGAATACGCTAATCACAGATAAAGAAATGAAGAATTTGGAGTCATATCTTTATTTTTTATCAAAACTGGAAATTGATGGAATACTTGTACAGGATTTAGGCGTTGCATCCATGGCAAAAAGAATAGCCTCTCATATTCCTCTTCACGGGAGTACGCAGATGACAGTTTCTAATGCATCGGGCGTCAGATTTTTAGAATCTTTAGGATTTCAACGGGTTGTATTATCTAGGGAATTATCACTAAAAGAAATCGAAAATATAACGAAATCAACAAACATGGAAATAGAAGTTTTTGTTCATGGGGCACTTTGTGTTTGTTATTCGGGACAATGTTTAATGAGCAGTTTTATAGGAGACAGAAGTGGGAATCGAGGATCTTGTGCCCAGCCCTGCCGCATGCCTTATCAATTGGTAGATAATGCAGGCCGTATTTTACAGCCCCAAAAAGGAAAATATATTTTAAGTATGAAAGATATGATGGGATTGGAACATATTCCCGAGTTGCTTCATGCAAAAGTTGATTCGCTAAAAATAGAGGGACGTATGAAAAGTCCTGAATACGTGTATCGTACCGTTGTAAGTTACCGTAAAGCGATTGATGCTTTTTATAAAAAAGAGGTATTAGACTTAAAACCACTCAAGCTTGACTTGGAAAAAGAGTTTAATCGTGGCTATACAGCGTCTTATTTGGATAATCGTATAGGAACTGAAAGCATAACTCAATATGCACCGGGAAATCACGGCGTAGAAATCGGGCAGATTGTCGGAGTGACAAATGACGGATTCATTTTTAAAGTAAAGAGAAAACATACAGATGCGGTAGCAGGAGTATCTTTTGAAACAACAAATCACGGTATCGGTTACGTAGATGCAAAATTTCAAAAATTTATAAAAGAAAATCTGTATAAATTATTAACTGCAGAAAAAGCAAAAAAGAATGGCAGGGTATATTGGCATTTTAAAAACAAAAATACTCCATTCACAATTAAAAGCACGGAAAACAAGATTTTGCTAAAATGCGCATTTACTGCAGAACCGGGAGAATTAATCCGCTTATCAATAACCGATGATGAGAATAATACGGTAACAGTACATTCTGAAACTGTGGCGGAAAAAGCGATTAAACAAGTGGCATCTGTAGAAGAAATTAAGAATCAACTATCCCGTTTAGGAAATACATGGTTTAAATTATCATCAGCAGAAATTGTAAATAAGGATTGCATGGTCCCTAAAAGCGTTATAAATAAAATGAGGCAGAAAGCCATTTCCAAATTAGAAATTTTACGTATGAAAAAAATGATAGTTCCCGTTTTGAAGGTAAATGATATAGTGGGAATAAAAAACGTACCGTATTCTTTCCGGGAAGATCCTGTGTCAATTGTTATCAAAACAGATAGAATTGAACATGTAAAATCAGCTTTAGCCATAGGAATCAAAAGATTTATTTTTGGCGGTGAGTCTTTTCGGCATAAAGCTCTTTCGCCGGCTGTTTATAAGGAAGCTTTAGATTACGTGCATGCAGAAAAAGGGGAAATTACCTTTACGTTTCCCCGCGTAGTAAGAGAGTTTAACGAGGTACGTGTCAAAAAAGAATTTCTTCATTTATGCGGATTGAAGCCTGATGGAATTGAAGTGGAATATCCGGGAATGATTGAATGGGTAAAGGATTATCATATTGACTTACCGATAGAATGCGGCTCTTCATTTAATTTATTTAATAGGGAGAGCATACAGTTTTTGGAAAAGATAGGAGTTTCGGCAGCTTATCTTTCACAGGAACTGACAATACCTCAAATAAGGGATATTGTAATAGCTTCAAGAATACCGTTAGGAGTGACAGTTTATGGACGGGCAGAAATGATGATTTCAGAATACTGTGTCATCAATGCGGTCATGGCGGATGTACCTAAAACTCATTGCCCGGCACCTTGCCTAAGACACGGTTATTTATTACAAGATCAAAAAGGAGAAAAGTTTCCGATTAGGACAGATGAGTGGTGCCATATGCATATTTTAAATTCTCATATCTTAGATATGAGGCCGTATTTAACTGAACTTGTAAAAACGGGAATTAAAAGATTGTGCCTAAACTTAAAAGGAATAGAAGGGGATGTCGGAGGCATTTGTCAATCATATTTACATATATTAGACGGGAAAGAGCTGCCGCCGCAACCGGTAGAACAAAACCGGCAATTCACAAGAGGACATTTTTTTAGAGGTGTATTGTAATGAATCAAGAGATATTTCAAATTCTCGAATTTAACGAAATAAGGAAAATGTTGGCAAAACTGGCTCCATCTTCGTTGTCCAAGCAAAAATCAATAAATTTATGTCCCTCCGATGATATCAAGGAAGTTTCGGAATGGTTATTGCAGACAGAAGAAGCCAATATTTGTTTAGAAAAAGAAATAACAACACCTCTCGGAGAAACACACGATATTTTTAAGATTTTAAAAAAAGCGGAGAAGGATATTATTCTGCTGCCGAAAGAATTTATGGAATTGGCAAACTCAATTGAAACCTATAACAAGATGCATCACTATTTTGAAGGAGAGCGTCATCTTTTATATCCGCTGTTGGAAGAATTGTCACAAAATATTACGCCTGATCATCGACTTATACGTGATATCAGGCAGGTTTTTGACGATAAGGGAGAAATCAGGGATCAAGCATCTATAAAATTGGCAAAAATCAGAAATGATATAGAACATGGGAGAGCAAAGATCAGAAAAGCATTTGAAAAAATACTTACTGATAAAAACCAAAGTTCTTATTTTCAGGATTTCATTGTTACACAAAGAAATCATAGGTATGTCGTGCCTGTTAAAGAAGAATATCGGTACAGTTTTGAAGGGATTGTTCATGATCGTTCATCGACAGGACAAACTTTATTTATGGAACCGATGATATCCGTCCAATTGAATAACGACCTGGCAGAACTGATATCTGCAGAACGGCAGGAAATATATACGATATTAGAAAATCTTACGCAGCAAATAAAGAAAAACAAAGATATCCTTGAAAAAAATTGCCATATAGCCACTGAAATTGAATTTATTTTCGCTCGCGGCTTTCTGTCATTATCAATGCATGGAACAAAAGCTGTTTGTGCGAAAAGCGGAGAAATGATATTAAAAAATGCAAGACACCCCTTGATTCCTGAAAATCAGGTAGTTCCGATTTCCTTAACCTTGGGGAAAAGTTTTCATATTCTAATTATTACCGGCTCAAATGCGGGGGGCAAAACGATTGCTATAAAAACAGCTGGACTACTGGCTTTAATGAATCAATCCGGCCTGTTTATACCCGCCGATGAAGGATCCATACTTCCGATTTATAAGCATATCTATTCAATTATAGGCGACGAGCAAAGCATACAACTGAATTTATCGACGTTCTCAAGTTATATAAAACAGTTGATTTCATTTTTGCCGGTTGCCGAAAAAGGAGATTTGGTACTGTTAGACGAACTGGGCTCCGGAACGGATCCTGTGGAAGGGGCGGCTTTAGCGCAAGCGGTTACCGAATATTTGGACAAAAGATCAGTAGCTACGATTATTACTTCCCATTTCAGTGAAATGAAGAAGATGGCCTACGAAAGAGAAGCCATTGAAAATGCTTTTGTTGAATTTGATTTGGAAACTTTATTACCGACTTATCGCTTGATTATCGGTGTATCGGGAAATAGTAATGCATTCAATATTTGTAAACGCATGGGAGTTCCGGGAGAAATCATTACCAGAGCAGAAGCGCTTCAAAAGACATCGCCGCTTTATCATATGGAAAGTGTTATGGAAAATTTAAACAGACAAATGCAGGAGGTAGAACAAAAAAAGGCAGATATAGCAAATACATTAAGAGAAGCAGAACATTTTCGGGATGAATTAAAGGATGAAGTGACCCGGTTTTATGAAAAAAAAGACGGAATTTTAGAAAAAGCGAGAACGGAAGCGGAGAACATCAAGAGAGATTTGCGTCTCCGGTCTGAAGAAATTATAAAAAGTTTAAAAAAGAAAGAAAAAAATTCCGGCAAAGATAATATCCACGCATATATTAATGGTGTCAGAGCATCCATTGATTTACTGGATATACCGGAAATAAAAAACAAGCGGAAAAATATAAATATAGAGGAGATAAATATCGGAGAAACGGTTTATATAGATACTTTAGATACTGATGGGGAGGTTATATCAATTTCAGGGAGAAAAGTAACAATTAACTGCGGGTTCTCAAATGTGACGGTTGATGCTAAGCATTGCTTTGTATCAAACATAAATAAATCAAGTGTAAAAATGATGAAAAGTAAATCCGGGAATTCTTATTCGCTATTGAGGAAAGAAACAGTTTCCACAACACTTAATATCATCGGGAAGACTGTTGATGAAGCGATCCCTGAAATTGATCGGTTTCTAAATGATTGTTTGATGTCCGGGGTATCGCCGGTACAGATTATTCATGGAAAAGGAACGGGCAAACTCCGGAAAGGGGTACAGAATTATTTGAGAAATATATCTTTTGTCAGTAAATTTGAATCAGCGTCTCCTCAAAATGGAGGTGAGGGCGTGACAAATGTTTACTTTTAGCAACTTGACCAAAAGTTTATAGGGATATATATTTAAATATAGTGGAATTTTATGTAAACTTGGAAATTATAATTAGGGGAGAACATGTTTAATATACCAGAAAAATTTGTTGAAATTGACGGGTATCGTATTCCGGTAAAAGAGGCGGAAAACTACAAAAAACTCAAAGCAAAAATGGAAAAAGAAGCTGAAAAGTTTTTTATGAGTTTTTGTGAAGTTATAAAAAAAGAACCGTTGTTAGATCTACTTGGAGAAGGGATTGTCGGGTATTCTTCCACCGGTGAACAGCTGGCGAGGATTTCGCTTGATCCGTTTGAACTCTCTGCGATGAAAGTAGCAATGGAACGAAAAAGATTAAAAGAGTATATTTTAGCGACTAACGGGTATGATGAATATGCATATACCCAATTATTGAAAGAATTTAAAGAAAGACAGAATCATAAATAATAACAGGAAGGATTTGAATTGAATGATCCATGTCATTGTCGACAGCACATCCGGCATTTCTCAGGAATTACTGGCGAAACATAGAAATTTACATGTCATACCGCTAACGCTTGCGGTTAATGGAGAATATGTGCCGGAAACGGAAGCGACTGTTTCAGAGGTGATTGCGTATTCAGAGGCTACCAAAAAATCGGTTCCCACCAGTCAACCGAGTACGGGTGACTTTTTGGAATTGTTTAGTAAGATTCCGGCAGAAGACGGTATCATTATTTTATGTATCACTACGGCTGTCAGCGGTACATATAATGGCGCTGTTTTAGCGGCGAAACAGTCGAAGCGGGAACATATAGCTGCCATTAATACAAGAACGACAGCGGTCGGAATTTTGCAATTGGCACAGGACGCTTTGGAATTTATTGAAGCAGGGATTTCTTTTGATGATTTAGTGAAAAAGATGTTGGATGCAGCAGACCGGATGAGGACTACTTTTACTGTAGACAGCTTGGAATACCTTCGCCGCGGCGGGCGGATAGGCAAGGCGGCAGGAATTATCGGAAGTATTCTAAAAATTAAGCCGTGCATTTATTTAAATAAAAATAATGAAGTTGATGTTTTGGATAAGGTACGGACAAGAAAAAAAGCGGTAGCCAGTTTATTGAATTATCTGCGCGAAAACTCGCCTTGCAAACACATTGGAATTGTTCATATCCAAAATATAGAAGGTGCAAAAGAATTACAGGAGCAAGTACAATCTGAATATCCTGATGTTGAGGTTACCGTAACGGAGGGTACCCCGGTTTTAACATGCTATTTAGGACCCGGGCTGGTTGGTATTATTTTTGAACGTGCTTAAAATGGGGGAATCTGTATGCATAAAGTAATTGATGGCGGTTGTTTTAAGAATATGCTGATAGGCGCTTATCAGATGTTTGAAAAAAAGTATGAAATATTGAATGAATTAAATGTATTTCCTGTGCCTGACGGCGATACGGGAAATAATATGCTAAACACATTGAAATCTATGTACAGCATGATTGCTGATGTAGACTCTTCAGAACCTATTGGTATTATTGCAGAAAAAGCTGCAACGGGAGCCATCATGGGGGCAAGAGGAAATTCCGGTGTTATTTTGTCACAGATTTTACATGGAATCAGTCGTGGTCTTAGCGGAAAGAGGACAGCATCTTCAACCCAGGTGGGAAAAGCTTTTCAGTATGGGATTTTGTATGCTTATCGCGCAGTCACGCAACCTGTAGAAGGAACTATTTTATCGGTGGCGAGAGGAATTGCGAAAGGAACACATCAGGTTATCCGTACAGAACCGGATTTCAGTAAAGTTTTGGAATCTGCCATTGAGCATGGTAATGAAGCGTTAGCAAAGACTCCGGAACAATTAAAAATTTTAAAAGATGCCAACGTCGTTGATGCAGGCGGACAAGGGCTGATTTTCTTTTTATCGGGGTGCCTTCAAGGGCTTACGGGTAAGGTGGAAAATATAAGTGTAGAAGTACAACCGGTAGTGAAACAACTTGAAATTAAAGGGGAATCCTTTTCCATTGATTATCCCTATTGTACGGAATTTATCATTAGCCCGTGCAAATATAATGCTAAAACGGTAAGAGAAAAATTGAATCCCTGGGGAGAATCAATGATTGTAGCCGAAGGAGAAAATCTTGTTAAAGTTCACATTCATGCACAAAGACCCGGGCATGTGCTGGATATGGCTGCAGATTGGGGAACGCTCCACGATATTAAGTGCGATAATATGATTGACCAATTTCATAAAAATAAAGAAAAAAAAGGAGAAAATAAAAAACCTTTCGGTATATTAACTGTTGTTTCCGGAAACGGCTGGACAGAATTATACAGGAAACTGGGATGTGATGTTGTATCAGGCGGGCAATCTATGAATCCTTCCGTCCAGGAGTTGAAACTGGGCATGGAAAACGGGCAATATGAAAACTATATTATTCTTCCGAATAACAAGAATATTATATTAGCGGCCAAACAGCTTAAAAAGATGTTGGGAGAAAAAATAAATATTGTACCGTCTGTAAACCCTATGGAAGGGCTTGCCGCAGCAATGGCATTTTCTCCGGACATGACGGTAGAAGAAAATTTGAAAGGAATGGAGAAGCGTTTAAACGAAATACGGACAGGTATGATTACGACAGCTGTACGAGACAGTGCTGTCGGAGAAACAACGATTCACAAAGGGGATTTCATGGGGATAACAAAGCATCATGAAATCTTTGCAGAAAAAGAATTTGATAGCTGTTTCATCAAACTTTTACAATGTTTAATTGATGAAAATACAGAAATTGTAACGGTTTATTATGGAGAGGGGCTTTCGGAATTTGAGTGTCAGGCACAAGTAGCGCAAGCTGAAACGATGTATCCGGATATCGAATTTGATATATATGCTGGAGGACAGCCTTTGTATCCTGTATATATCTCTGTAGAATAGAAAATGAATGCAATAAAAAACTCAGGAATAACGGCCTGAGTTTTTTATTGCATTCCAGGTTAATTCTTTTCGGAGATATTTGAAATTAAATTGGTTTCTGCGCCTTCTTCCGGACTTGGATAGAAATACATGATACGATCCGGATAAAAGTATTCATTAGAAACCTTTTTGGCAATTATTTTTGACATGGCCTGTTCGAATTCAATGACTTCAAGAGGGGAAAGAATAGTGTCCTCTACAAGCACAATAACATTAGGAGCTACTTCCGGTGCATTTTCGGGAACTTCACTCCTATCAAGAGGAATGCCCAATATAAGACGAACGGTCGCAACATACTCTTCTTTATAATTAAAAATAGTCCCTCTATAAGTGTTTTCCCATAATGTTCGCATCAGATCGATGCGGTATGGGTCTTGTTTTAATTCTTCTGACATAAGTTCCTCCTTTTATTTGATAACTTCATTTTATCATTTATTTTAAGATAGAGGGATATCTTTTAGGCTTTTATATATCTCTTGACTTGACAATTCAAGATCAAAAAAAAGATTTTATTGACCTTTTTAATGAATATGAATAAATAGGAACAGCGAAAGAATATGACATATGGTATGATGTAAAGAAAGTAAGCATACTGTGAGGTGATAGCTGATCCATGAGTAATAGAATTATTTTAGTTATTGGAGGTTCACGAAGCGGAAAAAGTGAGTTTGCAGAAAATTTAATGTATCACTTCGATGGGGAAAGGAAGGGATACATTGCCACGAGCCGGATTTTAGATGATGAAATGAAGTACAGGGTGCTTCTTCATCAAAAAAGAAGGTCTTCTGATTGGAAAACATTTGAGATTTTCCACACGGCAGGAGATATTATGGGAGATATATTATTGAAGGCAGATACCTTGCTGTTTGATTGCATCACTATGTATGTGAATAATATTTTAATGGATCATTTAGAACATACTTCGGATGAGACTCTTTGCGTCGATGATCTGACCGCTTTGCAAACTTTGCTGGAGAAGGATTTAAATAAGATGTTTGAGGCGGTTTCAAAGATGGAAAACCGGAATATTATTTTTGTTTCGGATGAATTAGGCATGGGGATTGTTCCTGCCAATGCAATGAGCCGGGTCTACCGTGACTTGGTAGGACTTGCCAACCAGTATATTTCAAAAAAAGCGGATATGGTATATATGTCGATTGCAGGAATTACAGTAGAACTCAAAAGCAGAGGAGTGCAGCTATAATGAAAAAAATCGCAAAAAAAGTAATGTTCCAGGGAACAAGCTCTCATGTAGGAAAAAGTATTCTCACAACTGCTTTTTGTCGGATCTTAACACAGGACGGATACAATACGGCACCGTTCAAAGCCCAGAATATGGCTTTAAATTCTTATGTAACACGCTCGGGAGGAGAAATTGGCCGGTCTACTGTAGCACAAGCGGAAGCGGCGGGAGTAGAACCTATTGTAGAAATGAATCCTGTTTTATTAAAACCGACGGGAAATTCGTGTTCTCAAGTGATTTTACTTGGGAAATCGGTCGGAAATTACAGTGCGTCCGATTATCAAAATAAGTATAGCCAACAGGCATGGGACTCGGTTAAGAAAAGTCTTGATTATATGGAAACGCATTATGATGTTCTTGTCATTGAAGGCGCCGGCAGTCCTGCTGAGGTTAATTTAAAGAAGAATGATATTGTAAATATGAGAATTGCCAAAGAATGCCAATCGCCGGTATTTCTTATTGCAGATATTGATCGTGGGGGAGCATTAGCATCTATTGTTGGAACTTTGGAACTTTTAGATGAAGAAGAAAGAAAACTTGTTAAGGGACTTGTTATTAATAAATTCCGTGGAGATATAACACTTCTCGAACCGGCATTGACCTTTTTAGAAGAACGCACGAAAATTCCCGTACTTGGCGTAATACCTTATCTTGACCGCCTGGGAATTGATGATGAAGATTCAGTTTCCTTGCAGGATATGCCAAAAGACTCTGTCATGCGGGATATTCATATTGCAGTTATTCAGACACCTAAAATTTCTAATTTTACGGATTTTGACGCATTCACTCATGAACCGGATGTCAATGTTCGTTTTGTTCAGCAAGGTGATTTACTGGGAAATCCGGATGTAATTATTTTACCGGGAAGTAAAAATACAACAGAAGATTTATTATATCTAAAGCGCCATGGCTATGCCAATGAAATAAAAGAACTTGCTGACCGGGGAACTCCTGTTATCGGTATTTGCGGCGGCTATCAAATGCTCGGGGAAAAGGTTTGTGATCCCTTGCATGTGGAAAGTAATCATGATGAAGTTGCCGGTTTGGGTTTACTTCCCTATATTACAACTATGAGGGGAGAAAAGAACACATATCAGGTGGAATTCAGTTGTGAAAACCTGCCGTTCCTTGATATGGATTTTTCTGCTGAACATTTAAAAGGCTATGAAATTCATATGGGTGAGACGACCTTGACGGGAACCGCTGAAAGTTTATTTCATATTGTTCGCAGAAGTCATGCACCTGTTGATTTGCAAGATGGATTTATTAATGACAAACATCATGTATTTGGTACATATTGTCATGGTGTATTTGACAATGATCATCTCAGGAGAGCTGTTATTAACGCGCTCCGCAAGAGAAAAGGACTTTCTCCGTTAGAGGTTAAGTTCAAATATCGGGAGTACAAGGAGGCGGAATTTGATCGTCTGGCCGCTACCGTACGTAAGCATTTTGATATGAAAAAATTCTATGAAATTTTGGGGCGGGAATAATTGGAAAATATACTGTATGCACTGATTCCTGTAACGGCTTTTATGATAGACGCGATTTATGGAGATCCGAGATCGGATTATCATCCTGTTGTGCTTATCGGCCGTGTCATATCTTTTTGGGAATCTAAATTATACCCGAAAATCAAGACAAGTGATAAAAATATGTATACCCGTGGCTGCATAGAAGTGTTTTTAGTTTTTTTTACAATAGGAACTGTTACACACGGATTGGTTTATTTATCACAAGCAGGAGGGATATTACTTTATTTTTCCGTCAGCTCTATTATTTTATATTTTACCATCACTCCCAGAGCTTTAGCCCGGGACGGGATGGAGATTTATCATCTTTTAAAATCGGAAGATCTCAGGTCTGCCCGCAGCCGGATGTCGTGGATTGTAGGCCGTGATACGGATCAACTTGATGAAGGGGAAATTTCCAGAGGGACGATTGAAACAGTTGCGGAAAATACCACAGACGGTATTATTTCCCCTTTATTTTATTTTTTACTTTTCGGACCTGTTGGAGCGATGATGTATCGGGCAGGAAATACGATGGATTCCATGCTGGGGTATAAAAATAAAAAATATCTCTTTTTTGGTCGTGCCGCAGCACGTATAGATGATGTTCTCAATTATGTACCCGCAAGAATTACGTATTTGTTATTTATTGCGGCTGCATTTATATTGCGCTTGGATTGGAAAAATGCGGTTTATATCGGTCGCCGGGATGCGTCCAAACATCCCAGTCCTAACGGAGGATATGCAGAAGCTACCGTTGCAGGTGCGATGCACATCCGTCTCGGGGGATATAATTATTATGAAGGTAAGCCGGAATTTCGGGAATATATGGGAGATCCCGGTGAAGCATTAAATGGCAATCATATAAAAAAATCCATTATAATGATGTATACAGCGACAGCCATTTTTATTGCTATTGAATCTTTATTTTTGATGATCTGGTGATTTCATGAAAAGTTTTTTAGTCGGATTACAATTTCTTACGCGAATCCATATTTCAAAGCAAACGGAATGGCAGGAAAAGAATTTTGGGGAAAGTGTAAAATGGTTTCCTTTGATTGGTTGGATTATCGGTCTTTTTTTGTGCGGGATCTATTTTTTTATGGAACCTCTTCATGCCCCGATGTTAACCGCCTTTTTTCTGGTCATGGCTGATTTGTTAATAACCGGAGCGACGTTGGCGGACGGACTCATGGATTCAGCAGACGGGCTCTTTTCGGGACGAACTAAAGAACGCAGTCTTGCTATTATGAAAGACAGTCTGACAGGTGCATTTGGTGTTCTTTCCATCTTAATTTTTGTTTTATTAAAAACATTTTCGCTGGCATCTATTGATAGTGACATGTACCTTCTTTTGGTTGCTATGCCTACAATCGGGCGTTTGATTTTAGTGATCAGTATTTGTGAATATCCCTATGCAAGACCCTATGGCTTAGGAAAGGCTTTTGCCGTTTACAGATCTGAATACGCTGTACCCTTTGCGTTTATCATCACAATACTTCCCGCTTTATATTTCGGGTGGAGATATTTGGCATTGGTTGGCGGCGGTCTGTTTGTCGGGCTATGTCTGAACCGTTGGATTATGAAAAAAATCGGAGGTACTACAGGAGATACCTATGGATTTGTTACAGAAATTACAGAAGCTTGTATAGCTTTGTTATTTGTATTTTTACTTAAAGGTAGCACATGGCATATTTAGTCACATCTCCCGGCTCATGTGGAGAATTTATTCAAGGATACGCAGACGGCACATCATTTATGGTGACTTGCCCTATCAACCGGTATTCCTATGCAATAAGTAATTTTGCAGGGGAAGGAGATTTTTTACCTCAAAAAGCAAAAGAGGCAGTTATACATACGTTAAAATATATTCACCACGAAAATGATGATGTATCTATAAAATTAAAATCAAATATTCCCCGGGGAAAAGGAATGGCATCCAGTACAGCAGATATCAGTGCAGTTTGTCAGGCGACGGCACTGAATTTTGGCGTACGGTTATCAAATTTGGAAATTACCAGAATCGCATTAGCTATTGAGCCTAGTGATGCCACTTTTTTTAAAGGAGTTGTCGAGTTTGATTATCGTTATGGAAAGGTAATCCGTGAAATCGGCAATGCCCCGGACATGCAGATTCTGATTTATGACTGTGGTGGGGAAATTGATACGATGGCATTTAACTCCAGAAATGATTTACCGGAGTTGCAGAAAAAAAATGAAGCCGAGATCATAAAAGCAATGGAATTATTCAAAGAAGGGATGAAGAAAAAATCTCTAAATCTTATTGGGGAGGCTTCTACCATCAGTGCTTTTGCAAATCAAACAATTCTTTATAAAAAAGAACTGAATGGCTTTTATGAAGCAGGCATGCATGTGGGAGGGAAGGGGATAATTTGTGCCCATAGCGGGACCGTTTTAGGTTTGATTTTGCCTATGGAAATATCACCGGCGAAGGCGAGAGAAATGATAAATCATTATCATCTGAGTTTAAAATATTTAGATACCGTTCGCTTAACAAACGAAGGAATGCTGGTTACGGAGCGTGAAAGCCTATGAATTTTGCAGAAAGCAGACATGGGGGAGATATTTTCAGCTTTGCTGCTGAAGAGCAGGAAAACGTTTTAGATTTCAGCATAAATATTAATCCTGTAGGATTGTCTCCTTTAGGCAAAAAGAATTTACTCAAATATTTAGAAACAGATATTCTTCGTTATCCTGATATAAATTGCAGGAGCCTTATAAAAGCATTATCCGTAAGATATAACATGGATGAAAGTTTTATTTCTGTCGGAAACGGAGCGACAGAACTCATGTATGCAATTCTTCGTGTGTTAACGCCTGATACAGTTTATATTCCTGCTCCCGGTTTCAGTGAATACAAGTTTTCTGCAAAATCTATAGGAATAGAAGCCGTAGAATTTCCTTTATTAAAATCAAACGGATTTTCTGTACCTGTATCTATAATTATTTCGGGAATGAAAAATCATTCAGCCATTTATTTAGGGAATCCCAATAATCCGGATGGGCAATGCCTATTAGAAGAATCATTTTATGAAATTATAAAAGCGGCACAAAAAAATAACAGCGTTGTTATATTAGATGAATCATTTATTGATTTTCTGGGAGATGAGCGTTCTTATCGGCAAAAATGTAAAAAATATGAAAATCTGATTGTTATCACCTCGTTGACGAAGTTTTATGCAACCCCCGGTCTTCGTATCGGATGCAGCTTTTCATCGCCTGACTTAGCCTGCAAAATAAAAAAGATATTAATACCATGGAATGTCAACGGATTGGCGCAAAGGTATATGACATCTGCATTGAAAGATAAATCCTATCAGGAGAAAACGGTTCAATATTGCTTGGAAGAAAGAAAAAAGATGCTCGTCGGCCTCAGTTTGATAAAAGAAATAAAAGTATATGACGGCACTGTTAATTTTGTCTTATGCCGGTTGAACGGTAAATTTTCAAATGCACAAGAACTCCAGGATGCTCTGTTGCCATATCATATTTTAATCCGGCAATGCGGAAATTATACAGGATTGGATGAAAGTTATTTCAGGCTGGCCGTGAGAACCGGCAGGGAAAATCAAAAACTGTTGGAAACATTGAGAAAGGTATTCGAACAATGATTACATTTTATTTTATACGACATGGCCAGACCATATGGAATGAATCCGGCCGATATCAGGGCACTACAGATGTGACGTTAAGCGAATTGGGATATGAACAGGCAAAGAAAACAGCAGAACGATTTAAAGACATTCATTTGGACGGCATAATATCCAGCACACTGGATCGTGCATTTCAGACAGCCAAAAGCATTAATCAATTCCATCAGTTGGAAATTGAAAAAAATGATTTACTGCAGGAGCTTCACTTCGGAGAGTGGGAAGGGCTCACTTATGAAGAAATAGAAACTAAATGGCCCGGAATGATTGATGAAATGTATCATCACCCTGAAAATCTTAGACTTCCTCATGGAGAATCTTTTTCAGATATGCAAAACCGGGCAATGAAAATGATGAATGATATAATAGGGCGTGGTGATGACAAAACATATGTGATTGTAAGCCACGGCGCGGCAATCCGGACAATGATTTGCGGACTTTTAGGAATTTCTTTAGAAAAATCCTGGAATTTCAGTTTTTCCAACGCAGGCGTTACTTGCATGAAACACTACATTGGAGATCGTACGATTTTAGCTTTTCATAATTCCACCGAACATTTGAAATAAGAACAGGTTTGGCAAAGCACTCTTTGGATTTTGGATTTAAGTATTAAACGAAAGAGTGCTTTTATTATTTCATAATTTTCGGGAGCGTCAAATCTGTAACACGATTCATCGGGGAAAAGGTATATACAGAATAAAGAAAAATAGACAAAAAATATATTTTACTGTATGATAATGAAATGGAAAAGTGGTGGTTTAATGACGAAAAAAGACGAAATTATCAAGTTTTTAGAAAATAATTCTTTAGAGGCCGTTTTTATTTTAAAAGATGAAAATTGCAGATATTTAAGCCAATTTACAGGATCAGACAGTTTTTTGTTTTTAACCGGGAAAAACTTTTACCTTTTAACAGATCATAGATACATAGAACAGGCAAAAAAAGAAGCGGAAGGGTTTGAGATTGTTAATTATGCTGGGAAATTAGCAGAATGTGTAGCAACACTCTCTCGAAAAGAAAACATAAAAACCATCGGGTTAGAAGAGAGCATCACTCATAAGATGTATCTTTCTTTTGTCAGGGAATATGCAGATGCAGAATTTACTGTTTGCAGAATAGACGAATTGAGGCAAATCAAGTCTGCCGAGGAATTGGATTTTTTGCGGGAGGCTTGCCGCATTTCAGATATAGCCTTTGAAAAGACGATTCCTTATATTAAAGCCGGTATTACAGAGTCACGTTTACGGACGATTCTTGAATGTGCCATGCTTGAGGCCGGTTCGGAAGGAAAGTCCTTTGATACCATTGTTGCTTCCGGGGAAAGGTCCGCTTATCCTCATGGGACGGCGACAGAAAAGATGATCGAAGAAGGCGATCTCGTTACTTTTGACTTCGGTGCCACTTACAAAGGCTACCATTCCGATATTACGAGAACTATAGCGGTAGGAAATATATCTGGACAGAAAAGATACATATATGATGCGGTATTAGGCTGTAATGAATATATAGAAACTCTACTTAAAGCGGGTGTTATTTGTTCAGATATGGATCATGAAGCGCGGAATTATTTAAAAAAATTGGAGCTTGATTCCTATTTCATTCATGCGCTCGGACATAGTGTAGGCCTTGAAATTCATGAATCACCGACATTATCTCCTAAAGATCATACTGTTTTGCAGGCAGGGATGACAGAAACGGTAGAACCGGGAGTATATATTCCCGGTACAGGTGGCGTCCGTATTGAGGATACGGTTATTATAAATAAAGACGGCATAGAAGTCTTGACGAAATTTTCAAAGAAATTCATAAGAGTATAGCAGGAGGAAAAAGTAAATGATTTCTAGTAATGATTTAAGACCGGGGATTACTATCGAACTGGATGGTTCCGTATGGCAGTGTGTGGAGTTTTTACATGTAAAGCCCGGGAAGGGAGCGGCTTTTGTACGTGCAAAACTGAAAAATCTTGTAAATGGCTCCGTTGTAGAACGTAAGTTTAATGCAGGAATTAAATTACAGCCTGCTGTTGTTGAACGTAAGCCCATGCAGTATCTTTATGAAGCAGATGGGGCTTACTGCTTTATGGATACCGAAACCTTTGATCAGATTATGCTGACAAAAGACCAGTTATCGGATAAGATTAATTTCTTAAAGGAAGAGATGGAATGCTCCATTATGTTTTTCAATGGAGACATTATCGGGGTGGATATCCCGAACTCCGTAGAACTGAAAGTGGTAGAAACGGATCCCGGAATCCGCGGAGATACAGCGACCGGCGGTTCCAAGCCGGCAAAGCTTGAAACAGGATATACTGTTTCTGTGCCGCTTTTTATTAATGAGGGAGAAGTGCTACGCATTGATACCCGTACAGGGGCTTATATTGAGCGCGTAAAGTGAGACTGTTTTCATGGAAGCCGCCAATATTAAAAATGAACTGGGCACAATTTCTATTGCTGATCGGGTCATTGCAATTTTTGCAAGAGAAGCGGCGCTATCTACTGTCGGAATTATAGGGATGGATGACCGGTATTCTCATGGAATTTCTTCGGTAATCAGTGATGAGGATGCAGAGGGAGTCCGTGTATCTGTCAAAGAAAATCTGGTTACACTTAATTTATATGTATGTGTCGAATATGGAGGGCGGATTCCCGAAATTGCACTACAGCTGCAAAAATCTGTTAAGGAAAATATTTACACACATACAGAAATTACGGTATCGGAAGTGAATGTAAACATCGAACAAATCGTTTTCTCCGATAAAAGGTTCCCAAATGGCAGATGAAATAAACGTTTCCATATCTGACGAAGTCATCTATCAACGAATAGAAAAAGAAATCGGAATGATGACGGAGGTATATTGTTTTACTTCTGACGGATTTCAAGATATTATGCAGGAAATTACCTTTGCCTTCAAAAAAAGACCGCCAAAGGGAATTTTTATCCGCCATACAAAGCGAGGAATGTGCATTGATGTTTCTGTAGCTCTTTTTTATAATTGCCGGATTCCGGAAGCAGGTCAAAAAATACAGAAAAAAATTGAATCTATAGTTAAAGAGATAACAGATGAAATGATTTTGAGTATTGACGTTGCCGTTACTCAGGTTATTAAATAAAAGAGGTAGAGAATGAGCAGAAGTAGTGCGAGAGAATATGCACTAATGGTTGTATATTCCAATGATGTCAATCCTGCAAGCGATGAAATTATCCCGGATTATGAAGAATCCTTCTCGGAGAAGGACAGACAATTTGCAACGTCTCTTGTGTCCTCTGTTTCTGAAAATTTATCCGTAATTGATAAAAGTATTGTAAAATATTTAAAAAATTGGTCTATCGAGCAATTAAATATTGTAGATAAGAGTATTTTACGACTGGCTATAGCCGAATTTAGCTATAGTGAAAATTCTTCCGACAAAAAGGTTATCATTAATGAAGCGGTAGAACTGGCTAAAAAGTACGGAGGAGAAAATTCATATCGTTTTATTAACGGTATCCTGAATTCGGCACTGAGGGAATCGGATGTCTAAGTTTTTGGGAATAGATACCAGCTGCTATACCACTTCAGCTGCTGTATTTGATGAAAATGAAGGAATCGTTGCGGAAGAACGAATCGTTCTTACCGTTAAAACAGGGAATAGGGGATTATCCCAGTCTGAAATGGTTTTTCAACACACAAAGAATCTTCCTGTAATTTTAAAAAAAATAGGCTCTTGCTTTCAGGATATTCATGGAGTTGGGGTATCGGTATCACCACGCCGGCGGGCAGATTCTTACATGCCCGCTTTTCTTGTGGGAAAAGGATTTGCTGAAGCGATAGCAATGGTCCGGGGCATTCCGCTTTTCATGTTCAGTCATCAGGAAAATCATGCACTCGCAGCCATCCGGGGATTCCCCGACTTGTGGAACAAACCGTTTTATATGATGCACCTTTCCGGAGGAACACAGGAAATATTGTCTGTTGATTGGAAAAGGAATACTATGGAAATCATCGATTTGATTCATTCTATAGATATTACTGCCGGACAATTCATTGACAGAATTGGTGTGTCTTTGGGGCTTTCATTCCCCGCCGGAAAAAATCTTGAAAAGCTTTCTCTCTCAGGAGGAAGTGGTTATCAAGTTCCTGTAGCAAAAATAAAAGATGCATTCAGTTATTCAGGCGCAGAAACACAGGTACAAAAAGATATATTGAAAAATATATATTCGAAAGAAGATATAGCGAGAGGCGTATTTATCTCTATTGCAAGTTCTTTAAAGAAGGTCATAGGCGCATATCCCTTTCACCAACATATGCCTTTTATATCTGTCGGCGGAGTTATGAGTAATCTATATTTAAGGGAAATGATTCGAGAAATTTGTAAAGAAAAAAACATATCTCCCGTATTTACGGATCCCAAATTCAGCAGTGACAATGCAACGGGCAATGCTTTCGGTGCATATATGAGGTATAAAAATGAAAGTTTACACCGTTGAGGAATGTAGTTCTCTTGTAACATCGACATTTCAAAAGGAGTATGCATTTAAAAATATAAAAGTACGAGGAACTATCAGCAACTTAACTGTTCACTTCTCCGGCATAAGATTTTTTTCATTGATTGATGGAAATTCTCGCATTTATTGTAAAATCAGGAAAATGCGCAGCAATTTTTTGGGGAGAAATTTATTGAATGGTACGGAAGCCTCTGTTATTGGTGATTTAAGATTTAATAAAAGCAGAGGAACTCCTATTTTATATGTAGAGCGTATTATTTCGATAACAGAAAGTTCTTTAACCGTATCCGTTGATTTGTTGGAAGCGGAGTTGGATAAAAAAGGTTATTTTGAAGTCTCCCGCAAAAAGAAACTTCCGGATTTTCCGTTTCATATAGGTATAATTACATCCGGTTCAGGTGCGGTTATTTATGATATTTTAAAGACAGGAAATAAGAGAAATAATTCCGTTTCTTACAGTCTATATACCTCGTTTGTACAGGGAGTCGGTGCTGCTGCGGAGATGGCAAACATGGTTAAAAGTGCTAATCAAGAAACAAATCCGCCGGATGTGCTTATTCTTGCCCGCGGCGGCGGAGCGGAGGAAGATTTGCAGCCGTTTAATGAAAAAATCTTATTGGACGAAGTATTTCGATCACAAATTCCTATTATTTCAGCAGTAGGACACGAAAATGATTATACTTTGCTGGATCGTGTCGCGGATGTAAGGGCTTCTACACCTACCCAGGCGGCGGAAATTGCCATTCCGGAGAAAAAATATATCCTGCAGAAAATTTTCAGACAAATTATTTTTGCGGAAGCGCAAGTAAAAAAATACATGTCTGCAAAGCACTTGCATTTGATGCTTTCGTTAAAAGATTTGAGTTATTTATCCAGATCGGATATTTTTACCCGGGAAAGACAAGAAACATGTCTAAAATGGCTTGTGTTACAGGGAATAATGAAGAGCGAAATCAATAGAAAGACATTTAAAATAATGGAAAATCTTGTTTTACTGTATAGCGGAAGACGTCAATTGAAAGATTAATTACCGGATAAAAGGGTGAAATTATGGATAATAAAATAAATTTTGAAGCAGCGATGGAAAATCTTAACAAAACGGTAAAGATACTTCAAAAGGGAGGACTTTCCACGGATGAAATGATGGATGTCTTTAAAGAAGGAACTGATGCAGCCAGGCAATGTTTATCCATATTAAGAGAAACGGAAAATGATATGAATGATATTTCTTTAGAAATTGAAAAATTAATCCGGGAAGAGGAAGCACGTAAAGATGATAGAGGAATTAATTCTACAAAAGCGGAAACTGATTAATAGGTATTTGGAAACGCTTCTAATGCCTGTGCATAAAGAGCATCAAATTTTATTCGACGCAATGAACTATAGTTTGTTGTCAGGGGGAAAACGGATACGCGCTTTTTTATTTCTTTTCATATTGGACGTTTTGGGAAATGAGTCGAATAAATATTTAGATGTGGCAGCGGCCATCGAATGTATTCATACCTACTCACTGATTCATGATGATTTGCCGGCTATGGACAATGATGACTACAGAAGAGGAACGTTAACAAATCATAAAAAGTTCGGTTCCGGTATAGCGACAATGGCGGGAGATGGACTTTTGACAGCAGCATTCACTTTGATTTCCGAAAATAAAGTTTTGAGTGCAAGTAAAAAAGTTGAACTTATACGCTTACTGTCAATAGCAGCAGGACCTTTCGGGATGGTAGCGGGACAAGCTCATGATAAATCTGCGGAAGGGCGTAAGATAGATTTAAAAGAATTACAACTTCTTGACAGCTACAAAACAGGGTGCTTGTTATGTGCTCCTATTGATATGGCGACAGCCATATCATCAAATATTTCAATAGAAGAAAAAGACGCACTGCATCAATTTGGCAGACATTTAGGTATGCTGTTCCAAATTACGGATGACTTATTGGATGTAACGGGGGATCTATCAGTGATGGGTAAAAACCCCGGGCAGGATATTATGGATAAAAAATCGACGTATGTTACAATGCTTGGTATAGAGCAGACAAAATATCTGGCGGAAAAAGAAATAAAAGATGCTAAAAAAGTTATAGAAAATATCAATTATAATCGTATATTGGGTGAATTACTTGATTTCATTTACGTAAGAACAAAGTAATAAAGTTTTGTCAATTATCAGTAGGAATATAAGTATTTATGAAAGATAGGACTAAAGTAAAAAAAGAACGGCTGGATACATTACTTGTCGAAAAAGGCTTTTTTAATAGTCGTGAAATGGCTAAGCGCCATATCATGGAAGGAATTATATTAGTTGATGATGTTCCTGTTGACAAAGCCGGTACAAAAGTTCCCTCCAATTGTCGTCTTAGAATAAAAGGAAATGTCATGCCTTATGTAGGGCGCGGCGGATATAAACTTGAGAAAGCCATCCAAACATTTCATCTTGATTTAAATGATAAAATTATGGCAGATATAGGTGCTTCCACAGGTGGATTTACCGATTGCGCATTACAAAACGGAGCAAAAAAAGTATATGCCATTGATGTGGGAACAAATCAGTTAGACTGGAAATTGCGGAACGATTCCCGTGTTATTAATTTAGAGAAAACAAACATCAAAGATGTAACTATAGATATGTTAGGAGAACCGGTTGATTTTGTATCAACTGATATTTCTTTCATTTCCGTGTTACGTATTATTCCGGCCGTTAAATCTATACTGAAAGAAGACGGATCATTGGTGATTCTTATTAAGCCGCAATTTGAGGCGGGAAAAGAGAACGTAGGGAAAGGCGGAGTGATTCGTGATCCGTTGATTCATCAGGAGGTTATCAGTGATACTGTTCAACGGTTTGAAAAAGAAGGTTTTGTGATTTGCGATCTGACTTATTCACCGATAAAAGGGGGAGCAGGAAATATTGAATTTTTAGCATTATTAAAATTTCATTCCCAAAATGTATTTGATCCGGGCAGGATTCCTGCCATTGTAGAAAAAGCACATCTTGAATTAAAGGGGTGAGAACTATGGAGTTTGGTATTTATCCAAATATCAAAAAAGAAAAAATTTATCAATATCTTCCCCAGTTAATCGAAATATTGGAAAATCAACAAGTAAAATACTTTATGGCAACTGAAGTCAAAAATAAACTTGAAGAAAAAAATATCTATATTGATCATTCACTATACAAGAGTACTGATTGGATGGGGACACATTTAAAACATATATTATCAATAGGAGGAGACGGTTCCTATTTGGATACGGCCAAAGTATTTTCTGATTATGAGGTTTTTTTGACAGGGATTCATTTAGGAGAATTAGGATTTCTCAATTCTATCAGAGAAAATGATACAGAATGTAAAATAAAACAACTGATTAACGGAAATTACATGGTGGAAGAAAGGTTATTTCTGGAAGCTGAAATTATTGATGGAAAAGATCATTCCATAAAATTGCCGGTTGTACTAAATGATGTGGTGATAGGAAAGAATCAGATCGGGAAAATGATACGGTTAAATTTGTGGATTAATGATAATTTTGCCCAACAATACCCTTGTGACGGTCTGATTATTTCTACGCCCACCGGTTCTACAGGGTATGCTTTTTCTTGCGGAGGACCGATACTTCATTCTGCAGCACAGGAAATGATTGTTGTTCCTATATGCCCTCATACACTTGCTAAATTTTCATCGGTACTTTCAAAAGGGGACAGAGTTAAGATTACGTTATCCGATAGAGAAGAACTCTTACATATATCCTTGGACGGAAATGGCGATTATGACTTGAAAAAGGGAGAAGCGTTGGTGGTCCAGGGGGTTCACAAAAAAATACGATTTGTCCGATTTAATGATCAAGATTTTTGGGAAATATTATCTGATAAATTAGTAAAAAAGATATAAATTTAAAAATTCCTTTGTTATCCGGAAACGGTAATCAAGGAATTTTTTATTGAAATTTCACGGATAATAAAATATGCATATTTATTGACCGTATGCATTAAATACTTTAAAATTAAACAATAGAATTGTATAAAAATTAAATATTTGGAGGATTTTATGAAACGATATAGAAGTATGAAAATCAAAGAAATTATCCAAAACCGGATTATAGAAACACAGGAAGAGTTGGCACAGGCATTGCAAAAAGAAGGGATTGCCGTTACACAAGCAACCGTATCGCGTGATATAAAAGAGCTGATGCTTGTTAAAATTCCCTATCGTGACGGGCATTACCGATATGCATTATCAACAGAAAAATCTAGTATCATGTCGAGAAACCATACAGCACTCTTATTTCAAGGAGCGGTGACAAAAATTGACAGCAGTATGAATTTTGTAGTTATTCATACCTTGCCGGGATCTGCCCAGTCTGTAGCAGCTGCTATTGATCAGGCAAGATTGGAAGAAATCATGGGAACATTGGCAGGTGATGATACCATTTTGGTGATTGCAAGATCACAAGAAGGAGTAGAAACATTTAAAAAACGGATTGAAGAGATGATGCAATCATAGGAGGTCATATGCTTCAGAATTTGCATATCATTAATTTTGCGATTATTGAAGACACTATTATTGATTTTACTACGGGAGCCAATGTTTTTACAGGGGAAACCGGAGCAGGGAAGTCAATATTGATTGATGCATTGGCAATACTGACCGGCAGGCGGGCAAAGACTGACTTGATACGAACGGGTTCTGACTTTTTCCAAGTAGAAGGAATCTTTCTTTGTGATGAAGAGATGTGTACATTGATTCGGGAAATGGGATATGAACCTGTAAATGGAGAAATTATTTTATCACGACGGCTAAATAGAAATGGTCGCGGTATTTGTCGGATTAACGGGGATTTTTGTACAGTGAAGCAGTTGGAATTTATTGGGGAAAAACTGGTGTGTCTTCACGAACAAAATGATATGTCTGAACTTTTATCGCCGGAATATTGTGAAAAAATTATTGACTGCTCTTCCGATTTACTACAGCAATTAAGAAATTCATATGATGACATGTTTCAAGAATGGAAAAAACTAAAAAGAGTACTGGATGATTTTGATAATAAGAAACAAGAAAACGAACGTCGCATTGATGTATTGGAGTGGGAGATTAAACAAATTCATGATGCGGAGATCCGAGAGGGAGAAGATGAGGAAATTGAAAACCGTCTTACCGTTTTGCAAAATCATGAGAAAATTATCAATTCACTTCATGAAGCGTCAAAATCTCTGGTAGAGGATTTTGGGGCTCGGGATCATTTGGCGCTTGCAGCAAAACAGATTTTTTCAGTGTCTGATTATGATGAAAGAATTAATGAAATTGGTGAATCAGTAAATTCGGCACTTTATACTATAGAAGATGTTATAGGAAAACTGGGAACATATCTCTCTGATACAGAATTTTCCGAAGAAGAGTTATCGATTTTACAGGCAAGAAGTGAAGTCTTTCTCGAAATGAAGCGGAAATACGGTCCTTCTCTGTCAGACGTCATTGCATATAACAGGCGAGCAACAGAAGAATATGATGATTTGAAAAATTTAATTTATGAAAATCATCACATGCGGGCACAGTTACAAGATATGCATGACCGGCTGATGGAAAAATCAAAAGAATTGAATCAGTTGCGCTTAAAATATGGAGGACAACTTATAGAAAAAATAACTTCTATTTTACATGAATTGGGGATGGAACATGCGTCTATAAAGCTCCACTTGGTACCTTCGGATGTTCCTTCCCCATCAGGAAATACAGAAATGGAGTTGTATTTTTCCGCCAATCCGGGAGAGCCGCTTCGCTCAATGAGGGAAGTCGCATCAGGAGGGGAAATTTCCCGTATTGCCTTGGCGGTAGAAATAATTACGGCCCATTTATTAAAACAGCAAACATTGGTTTTTGATGAGATCGATGTAGGAGTCAGCGGTAAGGCCGGATTACAAGTAGCCAGAAAAATCAAAGAATTGTCTAAAAATGTACAGATTCTTGTGATTACGCATTTACCGCAAACAGCTTGTGTGGCAGACAGACATTATAAGATTGACAAGATTGTTTCCAACGGCTGTACTTCTTCAAAAGCCATTCTTCTTACAGAAAAAGAACATATTCATGCTATCGCGCAAATGATTTCCGGGACGGAGGAATCTGTCAGTGCTATGGAATCTGCTTTGGAAATGAAAAAAGCGGTTAACAATTGAAGTGTCTTTTGAATGATTTATGATATAGTAAATGTATTATCTGTTTTTATTTATAAAACGGAAAGGGGAGATACAATGATAAAAGTTCTGGTGAACGGAGCCGGCGGCAGAATGGGAAGTGAAGTGGTTCGGGCAGTCATACAAGAGAAGGACTTGCAGCTTGTTGGGGCAGTAGATCCTAAATGTGAAGGACAGGATATCGGTGAAGTTATCGGATGGGGGAAAACAAGAGTTTTGATTTCCCGGTCATTGCAAGATGCATTTCATGAAGTAACGCCGGATGTGGTTATTGATTTTACGTCCCCGGCTGTTATTTATGAAAATGCCAAAACAGTTCTTACATCCGGGATACATATGGTCATAGGTACGACAGGGCTTACTTCCGGGCAGAGAAATGAATTGGCTGCGATAGCTGAAAAAAATAGTGCAAATTGCCTGATTGCGCCTAATTTTTCTCTCGGTGCCGTACTATTAATGAAAGTTTCTGCTGAGATTTCACGGTATCTGCCCAATGCAGAAATTATTGAATTACATCATAATCATAAATTCGATGCCCCTTCCGGTACGGCAAAATTAACTGCTGAAAAAATGGAGGGAGCGAGAATATTACAACCTGAACCTGACGAAACCAAAGAAAATATCGCCGGTGCAAGAGGCGGGAAATATAAAGGTATTCCTATACACAGCGTACGGCTTCCCGGTTATGTAGCACATCAGGAGGTTATTTTCGGCGGATACGGAGAAATATTAACACTTCGTCATGATTCAATGGATAGAAAATCATTTATGCCGGGCGTTATAACGGCTTGCAAAAAAATTATGGAGAAGCCGGGGTTAGTTTATGGTCTTGAGAATTATTTAGATTGAGGTACTTGATATGAAAAAATTACCGAATGTTGCTATTCTTGGCGCTACCGGTGCCGTAGGGCAAGAATTTATCAAACTTATGGAAGAAAGAAATTTTCCGTTTGCAGAGTTAAAGCTTTTAGCATCGCCCAAATCGGCAGGGAAAAAACTGAAAGTATGCGGAAAAGATTATGTGGTGGAAGAGGCAACACCGGAATCCTTTGAAGGGATAGACATTGCTTTATTTGCCGGAGGAAAAATAAGTGAAACTTTAGCTCCTGAAGCGGTAAAAAGAGGGGCAATCGTTATTGATAATTCCAGTACTTTCCGCATGGATCCCCATGTACCTCTTGTCATTCCGGAAATTAATCCGGAAGATATTGCTAAACATCAAGGAATCATTGCAAACCCTAATTGTTCAACCATTATTATGCTTATGGCACTGAAACCTATTCATGATATTTCTCCCATCAAGCGCATTATTGTAAGCACTTACCAGGCTGTATCGGGGGCGGGAAAAGATGGAATTGATGAATTGTTTAAAGAAACGGAAGCTGTTTTCACAGGTAAAGAATATACTCCGCAAATCCTTCCATCGTCAGGTTTACCGAAACATTACCAGATTGCCTATAATTTAATTCCCCAAATTGACATATTCCTTGAAAATCAATATACCAAGGAAGAAATGAAAATGGTTCATGAAACGCATAAAATTTTTCATGACGACACCATTCAGATTACGCCTACCGCAGTCCGTGTACCGGTGGTAAGAAGTCATGCGGAGTCCATTTATATAGAAACGGAAGAGCCTATTTCCATTGATAAAATAAAACAAGCCGTTACAAGTTTTGAGGGAATAATTCTTGTCGATGATGTTGATCATCAAATATACCCGATGCCGCTGGATACATCGGATAAAACGGAAGTTGCCGTAGGGCGGATTAGAAAAGATTTATATAATGAGAACGGAATAAATCTATGGGTTTGCGGTGACCAGATTCGAAAGGGAGCAGCATTGAATACATTGCAAATTGCAGAATACATAATTTCTCATGGCATGATTTGAATCTTTAAAGAAAGCGGGGATGAAAGATGGCAGTAGCAAAATTCGGTCGTCTAATTACGGCAATGATTACACCGTTTAAAGAAAATGGTGATGTTGATTATGAAAGTGCAGCTAAGCTTGCAAAATATTTAATTCATCACGGGTCGGAAGGGATTCTTGTTGGCGGGACAACCGGAGAAGGTGCGACCATGAGCAGTGATGAAAAGCTGAAGTTATATGAAATGATTGTTAATACCGCCGGTAAAAAAGGAACTGATAAGAGAGTTCCTATTATGGGTAATGTGGGAACAATCAGCACGGCAGAAACGATTGATTTTATAAAAAAAGCGGAAAAAACCGGTATTGATGCATTGCTTGCGATTGTACCTTTTTATGTAAAACCGAATCAAGAAGGAATCTTCCAACATTTTAAAGCGATAGCAAGCGCAACGAAGCTGCCGATTATTTTATATAATGTTCCCGGCAGGGTGGGGACAAGTATTTTACCGGAAACAATTAAAAGGCTGGTTGATGCCTGTCCCAATATTGTGGGCATTAAAGATGCTACGGGGAATTGGGATCAGCTTACGAAAGAAAAGTTGCTCCTTCCTGATGATTTTATGATTTATAGCGGAGATGACGCCTTTACGCTGCCGGTTCTTTCTATGGGCGGAGTGGGTCTTATTTCTGTAGCAAGTCATATTATCGGTGATGATATATTAAAAATGATAGAAGCTTTTGAAAAAGGAGACGTATCTCTTGCCAGGAAACTTCATTTGAAAATGTATCCTTTTATGAAAGGAATGTTTTTTACAGCCAGTCCGATTCCAATAAAGACTGCTGTTAATTTAATCGGACAACCGGGCGGGACATTCAGGCTTCCCATGGTTGCACCTTGTGAAGAGGAATTGAATAGAATCCGGCAAATGCTGAATGATTATGGAATTGTTCTTTAAAATATAAAAAACGGAGATGAAAATCTCCGTTTTTTATATTTTAGGTTTGTATTTCTTTTGGAGGTACAGTAACAGTGTGTTGATGGGTGTAATTGACGAAACCCGGCGGTCCGTTAGGGATTTTTCTGATGTATTTAACATACGTATAGTCAACATCAACTTTTCCGGAGGCCCGTCCTTTACTGTGGAATGCGGCCAAAGAAGCAACCTTTTCTATAGTGTCTTCCGGTATAACTTTTCCTTCGGTTTCAAGAATGATATGTGAACCCGGCAAATTTTTTGAATGAAACCATAAATCACTTTTTTTAGCTTTGCGAAGGGTTAAAAACTCATTTTGTATATTGTTTTTCCCTATAAATACATTAAATCCGTCAACTGTTACTGTCGTTAATGATAGGGGAGAATCTTTTTTTCTTATTTTTTTATGGCTGTCGAAATTTTTTTCTAAACCGCTATTTCGCAGTTCTTCTTTGAATGCCTCAAGCTCATCTCTTGATTGTATGGATTCACAGAAATAAGATAGTTCATCCAGATACTTAATTCTTAAAAAGCATTCATTTAATTTTTGTTCTCCCATTTGGAGCCTGGTTTTCATTTTTGTATATTTCTTAAAATAAATTTGACTGTTCTCTGTCATAGAATACATAGGATTTATAGAAATGATTTCATTTTCAGGAGGGTCTCTAAATAAGTTACTTAATATAATCTTTTCCCTGCCTTGCGGTTTTTCATACGCATATATGGAAAGTAATGTTCCCCATAATTTATATTGTTCTATTCTGTTCGTTTCTTTCAATTCTTCATTGATTTTATCTACTTTGCGGCTTTCTTTTTTTATAAGCAATTGAAGTTTTTTATGAATACTTTTTATTTCTGCAGAAAGACCGGTACCGCCATTTTGCAGTTCCGTTTCAAGCCATTCTAAAGGGGCGACCGATTTTACGAACTGGGGAAATGAAAGATATATGGGACTTATTACCTCTTTGTTCCGGTAAGAATAAATATGCAAATTGACACTGTTTTTTATTTCTTGACCGATGAGGTATATATTTTTTGACAGTGAATGAATTGTTTCATCCGATAAGGATGAAATGGTTGACGAGGGGGTTATTTTTACTCTATGACAAAGTTCCGTCAAAAGAAGATGACTGAATCCGTGAAAGTTTTCATATATGTACTCTTGCACAGAGATCTCGGTATTTCTATGAAACAGGATAATTTCTGATAATTCCTGCATTGTAAAGTGAAAAAAATTCATTCGTGAAGAATTGGAGGGGAGTGCATACGGTTGACCGCTCATCAAAAACCGGCCTGCTTTTTTTCCTTTTAGGCAGGCATCTATGGTTATGCCCTGTTCGGTTAAGATAAGATTGGGGGCAGATGGAATCAATTCGGCGTATATTGATTTGGTGATGATTTCTCCGGCTGCTTCAATGCGATCAAAATCAAACTTTACCAGACGATCAAGATTGATCTGCTGAATGGAGGATAAGCGTGCTCCTTCTAAATGTTTTCTCAAGGTCATGCAAAAAGTTTGAGAAGGGGAGTATATATTTTCTTTCTTGTCGGATACATATACAGCCGGTTTGTATGTATCAAATATTAAATGAATCGGCTTTGCATCAGGGCAAAAAAGTTCAATGTCCACAATACGACTGTCGATTTGATGAATTTGACGGACTTGTGACGGTATAAGCATATCGTTTAAACACTTTGTAATTACATAAAGAGTAGCACTGTCAATTTGCATGAATAGACTCCCTTCTTTTATTCAAGGTAAGTATATTATACAATAGGAAGAAATAAATACTATGCGAGCAGATAATGTGAGAAAAGCAATTTAATCAGGAGGATATGGGAATGAACTTTACAAAATGGCAAGCCTGCGGAAATGATTTTATTTTTATAAATGCGATGACTTTTGATATAACAGAAACTGTGAATCATGCAAAAACACTTTGTGATCGTCATTTCGGCATCGGCGCGGATGGGATCATTTTTATCTTACCGTCAAATAAGGCTGATTTGAAAATGAGAATTTTTAACAGTGACGGCAGTGAAGCGGAAATGTGCGGTAACGGTATTCGTGCTTTTGCCAAATGGGCTTTTGAATTGAAATTAATCAAGCAACCTTGTTTTTCCGTGGAAACCGGAGCGGGTATCTTATATCCGGAAGTTTTAAATAACGGTCATGTAAGAGTAGATATGGGGGCGCCTCGTTTAATGGCAAAGGATATACCGGCTACCGATTTAGGAGATGGAAAAATTATAAAAAAAGTCATAAGAGACGGACAGGCAGGTACATTTGAAATTACTTGTGTATCTATGGGGAATCCGCATACGGTCATCTTTACGGATTGCATTGAAAGTATTCCACTTGAAAAGGTCGGACCTTTGCTTGAAAACAATGAACATTTCCCTCAAAAAACAAACATAGAGTTCGTCCAGGTTTTGGATAAAAATCTTTTACGCATGCGTGTTTGGGAAAGAGGCAGCGGAATTACCATGGCTTGTGGTACAGGAACTTGTGCCGCTGTTGTTGCTGCCATACTGAACGGGATTGTGGAAAAGGAAGCTACAGTGATTTTGGATGGCGGAGAGCTTCATATTTCCTGGGGAGGAAAAGAATCGGATTCCGTCTTTATGACAGGTCCGGCAGAAAAAGTTTTTGAAGGAGCTTATTCTATAAAATAAATATTTCGGTATTCAATAAAGGAGTATAAAAATGATAAAAAGCATGACCGGCTTCGGGCAATCTGCTGTTACAGGAGCTAAAGGAGTTATGACTGCGGAAATAAAAGCAATAAATAGCCGGTTTTTAGAAATTAATATGCGAACCGGTCAGATTTCAGCCACAATGGAAGACCATATCCGTAAACTGATCAAAAATCAGGTTAAACGAGGAAAAGTTTATGTAAATCTCTCATTCGAGGCATTGGCAGGGAATGATCATATTCATGTGTCAATTGATAAAGACTTGCTTACTGCCTACTTAAATACATTAAGGGAAGTAAGAAAGCTGAAATGTATAAAAAACAATAAGCTTGAAATCAAGGATTTACTGGCCTTACCGGAACCTTTTTTGCATGTAGAAAAAGATACAGTTACAGATGAAGAATTAATTCCCCTGGCAGAGCGGGCTGTTGGAGAAGCTTTGTCAGGACTCAATGACATGAGATTAAAAGAAGGATTACAATTATCTGCCGATATAAAAGGTCGTATTCATCTTTTGCAAGAAAAATTAAAGTTTCTTGAAGGTAAACAAGATCGGATTGTTTTTGATTATGAAACCCGTCTTCGTACAAAAATGAAAAAATTGTTAGAGGATGTTCACGGACAAGTTGAAGAGGGGCGGTTTTTGCAAGAAGTGGCGATTTACGCTGAAAAGACAGATTTTACGGAAGAAATCGTTCGTTTTAAAAGCCATTTGGCTCAATTTGAATCCGCCTTATCAAGTATGGAACCGGTAGGAAGAAAATTGGATTTTTTAATTCAGGAAATCCAGCGTGAAGTTAATACAACTGCTTCTAAAGCCAATAACATGGATGTGATTAACTGTGTTATAATAATCAAAACAGAACTTGAGAAAATTAGAGAACAAGTTCAAAATATTGAGTAAGGAGCAGAAAATGGGAGTTCAACTTATTAATATAGGGTTTGGCAACATGGCAACAGCGGACAGAGTGATAGCTATCATCAGTCCGGAGTCGGCACCGGTAAAACGAATGATACAGGACTGTCGTGACAAAGGAGAATTAATTGATGCGACTTACGGAAGAAAAACAAGAGCCGTTTTAATTATGGACAGTGGTCAAATTATCCTTTCTGCAGTACAGCCGGAAACAATTTCTCACCGATTAATGAATAAAGATACAATTGTTGCGGAAGCAACCGAAGAAGGTTGATATGCTGTCTGAAAAAAAAGATGAGGGAATTTTACTCGTTGTTTCGGGGCCGTCCGGTGCAGGAAAGGGAACTATTTGTAATGCCATACGGAAAATGTATCCGGACTTGCATTATTCCATTTCTATGACAACAAGAGCGGCTCGTCCCGGAGAAGTTGAGGGAGTCAGTTATTTTTTTCGAAGCAATGAGGAATTTGAAAAATTAATTAAGGAAGATGCTTTTTTAGAGTATGCGTGTGTGTACGATCATTACTATGGGACGCCCAAAAGAAAAGTTTTGGATTTAATTGAATCGGGAGAATCCGTACTTTTAGAAATAGATATACAAGGCGCCATGCAGGTGAAAGCACGTTATCCAAAGGGGGTATTTATTTATATTGTTCCTCCTTCTTTAGAAACGCTGTCAGCCCGTTTGTACGGCAGGGGGACGGATTCGGAAGATGTTATTGAAAGACGTCTTGCAGAAATTACCAATGAACTGTCGATGGCTCATAAGTATGATTATATGGTTGTTAATGATGTACTGGAAGAAGCGGTTCGTAAAACATCTGCCATTTTAGAAGCTGAAAAATGCAAACTTTCCAGAAATGAAAATCACGTAGAAACTATTTTTCGACAGTATATAAATAAGGAGGTTCCTTTAAAATGATGTGCTATCCGTCTATAGATGTTTTAGTGAAGAAATTAGATACCAAATATACACTGGTAACATTAGCAGCATTGAGGGCCCGTGAGTTAACGGATGGTGCAGCTCCTTTGCTCGATCATTCAGGAAAAAAGACAGTTACTTTAGCCTTAGAGGAGATATTTAAAGACAAAATTACGTATTCGGAAGGAAATAAATAAAAAGTGCCGGCATTTATCTGGCTTTTCTGCCTTAATAAATATCTGCCATTGAAAGGAATTTATAATGTTCAAAAACAAGCATATAGTAGTCGGAATTTGTGGAGGAATTGCCGCTTTTAAAGCCGCCGGGCTTGTAAGCCGTCTTCGCCAGCAAGGTGGAGATATACATTGCATCATGACGGAAAATGCCTCAAAATTTGTTACTCCGATTACTTTTGGAGAACTTTCCGGAAATGATGTAACGGTGGACATGTTTTCCAATATATATAAATGGGATGTCGAGCATATTGCATTGGCGAAATTGGCGGATATTTTTGTGATTGCTCCGGCTACTGCCGATATCATTGGAAAAGTGGCTAACGGTATTGCTGATGACATGCTTTCGACAACGATTATGGCAACGAAAGCAAAGGTTCTATTTGTTCCGTCAATGAATACCAATATGTATGAAAATCCAATTGTCCAACAAAATATTCGGAAATTACAGGATTTGGGATATGAATTTATGGAACCGGAAAGTGGACATCTGGCTTGTAATACAAAGGGAAAAGGAAGATTTCCCACATTAGAAAAGATTATGTTCCAAATGGAAAGGATACTTTTCAGCAGGCATTTGCTAAAAGGAAAGAAAATCATTATAAGCGCCGGAGGAACAAAAGAAAATATTGACCCTGTAAGATATATCGGGAATCGTTCCAGCGGCCGTATGGGATATGCTATTGCAAAAGCGGCTGCCATGGAAGATGCAGAGGTTACTTTGGTTAGTTGCACTAAAGATTTACCGATTCCTGATGGAGTTCATATGGTATATGCAGAAGATGCCAGGGAGTTGAATACAGTAATGAATGCGTATTATGATTCCAATGACGCGGTTGTTATGGCAGCTGCCGTTTCCGATTATCGTCCGGTTAGTCAAGCTGATCATAAAATAAAAAAAGAAGAGAATCATTCTTTGGAAATTCAATTAGAATTGAATCCGGATATATTGTGTGGTTTAGGGCAAAGAAAAACTCATCAGTTTCTTGTCGGATTTGCTGCCGAAACGGATGACGTAATCCGGCACGGACAAGAGAAAATAAAAAGGAAGAATCTGGATATGCTGGTTGCGAACGATGTAGCTATGCCCGGGGCAGGGTTTAATGTTCCGACCAATATTGCTTCTATTTTATATAGTGATGGAACAATGGAAGAGTATCCGAAGATGACAAAAGAAGAGTTGGGAAAAATTATTATTGAAAAATTGGCGGAACGCCTGTAAATCAAAAACTTATCTATATCACGTTTTACAATGACAGATTACATCTTTATAAAAAAGTTTCATTTAATATTTTACTTCGACAATAAGTATGCTATAATATGAAACGCAAATAACTCATCCAGAGCAGCAGAGGGAAATGGCCCGATGAAGCTGCAGCAACCATTCCATATAGGGAAAAGGTGCTAATTCCATCAGCAAGGTGCTGGCAGATGAGAGGTAAACCTCCCTGCGTGGAGGCTTTTTTTATTAAGCAGTGTTTATAAGGGGGTTATTATGCCTAAAAAGATATTATTTACTTCAGAATCAGTAACAGAGGGACATCCTGATAAGATAGCAGACCAAATTTCTGATGGTATTTTAGATGCCATTCTTGAAGAAGATTCGAACGGACGCGTTGCTTGTGAAACAATTGTAACAACCGGACAAGTCCATGTATTTGGAGAGATATCAAGTAGGGCCAAAATTGATATTAATAAAATCATCAGGGAAACTATTAAAAACATCGGTTATACAGATGGTCGCTACGGATTTGACAGTGAAACTTGTGCCATTTTAATTTCATTAGACGAGCAATCACCGGATATTGCTATGGGCGTGAACCGATCCTTGGAATCCAAGCAAAAACAATCCGATAATTATGATATCGGTGCGGGGGATCAAGGAATGATGTTCGGATATGCCTGCAACGAAACTCCTGAATATTTACCGCTACCGATTGCTTATGCACATCGTCTTTCACGCAGGTTGGCAGAAGTCAGAAAAACAGGTTTGTTGCCATATCTGAGACCGGATGGAAAAACGCAGGTAACCGTAGAATATGATGATGGAAAACCGGTTCGGGTAGATACGATTGTTATTTCTACGCAGCACAATCCTGATATAGAACAGGAAACCATTCATAAAGATATGATTCATCATGTTGTCCAATCAGTAATTCCGGAAAAATTTATTGATGGGAACACAAAGTATCTTATTAATCCGACAGGGCGATTTGTGATTGGCGGACCGCAGGGAGATGCAGGTTTAACCGGAAGAAAAATCATTGTTGATACTTATGGCGGCATGGCGCGGCACGGTGGCGGTGCATTTTCCGGTAAAGATCCGACAAAAGTAGATCGATCTGCCGCCTATGCGGCTCGTTATGTAGCGAAAAATATAGTGGCTGCCGGAATCGCGGATAAATGTGAAATTCAACTTGCTTATGCAATTGGTGTAGCCCGTCCGGTTTCAATATTTGTTGATACTTTTAGTACAGGTAAAATTGATGATACAAAAATAGTTTCTTTAATTGAAAAGAATTTTGAGCTTCGGCCGGCAGGAATAATTGATATGCTTGGTTTAAGACGACCGATTTATAAACAAACGGCTTCATATGGACATTTTGGGAGAACGGATACCGACTTACCGTGGGAACGTTTAGATAAAGCCGACACATTAAAAGAACAAGCCGGTTTATAATCAGATTGAACCTAAAAATACTGCAGGAAATACTGTGGTATTTTTTATATTCAATTTTATAGATATGATATAATAAACTAAAAATATTGGATATGCTAATGAATTTGACAGGGGGAGGACCTTTATATGGATACTGTTGCTGAAGTATTAATTAACCGTCCTTCCAAGCATTTGGATAGAACATTTTCTTATAGGATTCCTCCTGATTTTATAAATGTTGGTCCCGGTTGGCGTTGCGTTGTTCCCTTTTCAGGAAAGCTGGAGGAAGGAATTATTATATCGGCAAGGCAAGAAGATGTTTCAAGATTATCCTATAAGCTTCTTGATATTCACTCTGTGGTGGATTCATTTCCTTGGTTCAGTAAAGAAATGCTGAAAACGGCTCTTTGGATTTCACAATACTACATGTGTACTTATATAGAAGCACTTCGTTTATTTTTTATTGACAAAAAAGGGATAACGACATCCGTTTTTTATCAAATCTCATGGGACATATGCGGGAATATAGAAAATATAGCCGGATTGATTGATGATTCGGTTCAGACCGTTTCTGAGAAGGATGCTGTCATGCTTTGGGGGGAAGAATTGCTTTCTTCCTATATTAAGGCCGGTTTTTTAATAAAACGAGAGTTACTTTCAGCTGTGCATAAAGAACCGCTTGAAAAATGGATTGCTTTAAAATCGGGACGGAGAAAAATACAATTGGGCAGAAGTCCTAAACAAATTCAGTTATTAACATATTTGGAAACCCATAAAGAAGCAGAAGTTTCCGAACTAAATGAGTTGGGATTTTCTTCAGCGGTTGTTAAATCTTTTTGTGAGAAGGGCGCAGGGCGGTTCTTCTATAAAAAAAAGAAAACTTTTTCATTGGTAGAGAACCACTCGAACGATAAAACTATTTTTCTGACAGAAGAACAAAAACAGGCCGTAAAAATGATTTGTGAGTCCATAGATAAGAATTGCTATGACGGTTTTTTACTTCATGGGGTAACCGGAAGCGGGAAAACAGAAGTGTACTTGCGTGCGGCAATACATGCATTGGCAACGGGAGGATCTGTTTTGATTGAAGTTCCGGAAATTGCAATGACTAATCAAATGGTGTCTTATTTTGCAAAACGATTTGGTGAAAAAGTTGTTTTTATGCATAGTAATCTGAGCAAAGGAGAACGATATAACAATCGGCAGCGTATTGCGAATGGAGAAAGTAATATCATCATCGGATCCCGTTCCGCTCTATTTATGCCTTTTAAAAATTTAAAACTTATTATTATTGATGAAGAGTATGACACTTCATACAAGCAAAGTGACGGTCCGAGGTACAATGGAAGAGATGTGGCGAAATTTATGGCGGTAATTTATCACTGCCCGATTGTTTTAGGGGCTGCGACTCCTTCCATAGCAACTTATCATGCCGCATTAGAGGGAAAGATTAAACTCATAGAAATGAATCACCGGATTCATAATACGCCGCTTCCCCATATTCATTTATGTGACATGCGTGAAGAGTATCAGGAAGGAAATCGGGGCATTTTATCACGTCCGTTACTTAATTTACTGTACAAAACAGTAAATCATAAAAAGAAAGCCATTCTTTTATTAAACCGACGAGGGTTTTCAACAACACTTCTATGCAAAAACTGCGGATATATTTTTAAGTGCCCGAATTGTGATGTATCTCTTGTGTATCACAAAGATTCAGGGAGTTTAAAGTGTCATTATTGTGAACATTCTTTTCCTGTTTCGGAAAGCTGTCCTAATTGCAATAAGAAGAATATTTTATTTTTAGGAACGGGAACGCAGCATATAGAATCCGATTTGGAAAAAGCATTACCGGAAGCTAAATGTCAGCGTTTTGATTTGGACAGTACAAGCAGAAAAAATAGTGCGTCAAAAATATTAAGTGACTTTCAAACGGGAAAATTTGATATATTATTTGGTACGCAAATGGTAGCAAAGGGACATGATATTACCGATGTCGGAACCGTAGGCATACTGGCTGCTGACAACATATTGAACATGCCGACCTATTTGGCGGCAGAACAAACTTTTAATCTAATTACTCAATGTGCAGGACGGGCAGGAAGAAATAAAGAGCAGGGGCAAGTCATATTACAGACATTTAATTCTGATCATTACGTCATTCGTGCAGCAGTTAATCACAACTATAAGATGTTCTATAATCATGAAATTGAATTTAGAAAATTAATGAATTATCCGCCTTTTGTACGGATGATGAAAATTACATGTTTTCATAAAGAGGAACGTATGGCAAGGCGGAAAGCGGAAAAAGTTTATAAAAATATTTTGATGCAGATAAAAATGAGAAAAGACCAAATTCAAATAAGCCCGCCTTTTGATGAACCCATAAAGAAAGTACGTAATTTTTACTATGTTTCTATATTAATTAAAGGTAAAAACTTATCAGATATAAAGACATGGATGCGAGGAAGTCCTGTTTTTAAAGAAAATGCTATAATTATAGATGTGGATCCTATATAGAATCATTATATAATCGGATTAAGGAGAGAAAGTAAAATGAGTGAAATTATAAAAGCAGGTCACCCCACTTTAAAAAAGGTGGCAGCCCCTGTAACTGTTTTTGATAAAAAGCTGAAATTCCTTGTTGCTACCATGAAAAAAACGATGTATGAATCTAATGGTGTAGGGCTTGCGGCTCCGCAAATTGCCGTATCGAAAAGAGTTTTTGTTGCCGATGACGGAGAGTCCGGGTTTGAAGCATATATCAATCCGGTCTGGACTCCTGACGGAGATGAAAAAGTCATTGATACGGAAGGGTGTCTTTCCGTTCCCGATTTATATGGTGAAGTGGAACGGTATGCCAAAGTGAACGTGAAATACCTTGATGTTCACGGTAAAAAAAAGCAAAAGAATGCAACCGGATTATTGGCAAGATGTATACAACACGAAACGGATCATTTAAACGGAATTTTATTTATTGAAAAAGCACATTCGTTACACAAAGGATCGACAGCAAATGAATAATCGGTACCGTATTGTTTTTATGGGAACTCCGGCTTTTGCTGCTGAATCTCTAAAGGTTCTATGCGAAAAAGAGTATCACCCTGTGGCAGTCTATACCCAACCGGATAAGGTTAATAAAAGAGGTAAAAAAGTTATTTTTTCACCGGTCAAGGAATTAGCATTGAAACAAAATATTCCTGTATACCAGCCATTGGGTTTTAACGAGGAAGACACGATTCAGGAATTGAAGCAATTGCAGCCCGATATAATTATCGTGATTGCCTATGGAAAGATTTTACCGCAGGCGGTTCTTGGTATTCCTAAATACGGTGCTATTAATGTTCATGCTTCTATTCTTCCGGAATACCGCGGGGCTGCACCTATACAACGTGCAATCATTGACGGAAAAGATAAAACCGGCATTACTGTTATGAAATTAGATAGTGGCATGGATACCGGAGATATCATTACCGTGGCTGAAACAAAAATTGAAAAGCACGTCACAGCAGGAGAACTTTTTTCTAAACTGGCTGTCTTGGGGGCTGAAAAATTACTGCAAGTATTAGGTGATTTACCCAATATGATTTCTAAGGCTGTGTCGCAAAATCACAAAGAGGCAACTTATGCAGAAAAAATAACAAAAGAGATGGGGCGTATCGATTGGACAAAATCAGCATGCACTTTGGACTCTTTAATCCGTGGTATGTATCCTAATCCGGGGACGTATACATTTTTTCGTGGAAAAAGAATTAAGATTCATCGTGCCTTTTTTAGACATCTCAATTCATCAGCCTATGCACCCGGAGAAGTAATCAGCATCAAAGATGGTAGTATCGGCATAGCCACTTCATCCGGAGTTATATATATTACGGAGCTACAGCCGGAAAATCACAAACTCATGAGTGCAACTGATTTTATCAATGGCTATCAGGTGAAAGAAAATGACAGATTTGACAGTTAAAAAAATAAAATCTGCCCGGCAATTTGCGTTTGATGTGTTATATCAGATTTTTGAAAAAGATGCATATGCTAATTTGGCAATTCAAGAAATTTTACGGCAATTCCCTTTAAAAAGAGAGGAAAAAAATCTTTTGACCGAATTGGTCTATGGGGTATGCCGGCGATATAATTATTTGCTTTGGATAATCAGTCAATTAAGCGCCCGTCCCATAAAAAAAATGCACCCCACAGTGCGCATTCTTCTTTGTATTGCATTGTATCAGTTAATTTATCTGGACAGGATTCCGGAATCAGCGGCAGTTAATGAAACGGTAAAAATATCAAAGAGAATTACACATGTAGGAAATTCAAAATTTATAAACGGCATATTACGTAATTTTTTAAGAAAAAAGAATCAAATTGCCTTACCTCAAGAAAATGAAGCCCCGGTATTATATGATTCATTAAAGTATAGTGTGCCTGGCTGGTTGGTTAAATATTGGATGGAATCATTTGGTACCGTTAAAACAAAAAAAATTTTAGCTGCTTTTCAAGAACCGCCCCATATGTGTATAAGGGTTAACACTCTTAAAATTTCTGTAGAAGATTTGAAAGTGAAGTTATCGGATAAAGGCGTTTCTTTTGAGTCCGTCCCATATATAAAAGAGGCACTCCTGATTAAAAAAAGAGCGGATTTGATTTTTGGAGATTTATTACAAAAAGGCTTTATTTATATACAAAGTATTTCTTCTATGATGCCTGCAGTCATTTTAGGTGCAGCTCCTCATGAGAATATACTTGATATGTGTGCGGCGCCAGGCAGTAAAACTACATATATAGCTTCTTGCATGGATAACCGGGGAACTATTGATGCGTGGGATATATATCCGCATAAAATAAATTTGATTGAAGGAAACGCTAAACGCTTGGGGATTTCTATCATTCATGCGGAAGTTAGAGACGGAACGGTTCCGGATCCGTCGCGCTATAATCGGTATGACAGGGTTTTAGTGGACGCTCCTTGTTCAGGGCTCGGGGTTATAGGTCATAAGCCGGAAATGAAATGGAAACGCTCTGAAGCTGATTTATTCGAGTTTCCCAAAATACAAAAAAAATTATTGGAAAAGGCTTGCCGTTATTTAAAAAAGGACGGGATATTGGTCTATAGTACGTGTACATTGAATAAAAAAGAAAATGAAAATATAATTGAAGAATTTCTTTCATCACACCCCGGATTTGCCAGTGTTGATTTTTCTATTCCTACCGCAGGTGAATCCCAAAGCGGGATGATGACACTCTGGCCGGAACAATTTGGAAGTGACGGATTTTTTTTGGCCAAATTAAGAAAGGTATATGATGAAATATAACATTTGGGGCGCGGATCTCCAGGAAATAGAAAAATGGCTTGTAGAAAATAAATTTCCAAAGTATCGGGCAAAACAACTTATAGATTATTTGTATAAAAGGCTTATTTTTTCATTTGACCAAATGGATCAATTTCCACTTGATATGCGTAAATGGTTGAATGAAAATGCTTGTGTCCATAAAGCTGAAATCATCGGGCAGATTCAGTCTGATGATGGAAATACAACCAAACTTTTATTGAAAATGAAAGACGGATCTTTAGTGGAAACTGTTTGTATGCATCATAGCTATGGAAATTCTATTTGCGTTTCGACACAGGTTGGATGTGCCATGGGATGCATATTTTGCGCTTCCGGACTGAAAGGATGGGATCGTAATTTGACTGCCGGGGAAATTTTATCCCAAATATATGCTTTTAAAGAAACTTGCGGCATGGCAATTCACTCTTTGGTTTTAATGGGATCCGGCGAGCCTTTAACCAACTATGCAGAAGTTCTTAAGTTCTTAAAACTGATTAATGATAAAAATGTATTACATATGAGTTATCGGAATATAACATTATCTACTTGTGGGATTGTGCCGCAAATTTATAAACTGGCAGATGAGAATATTCCGGTTACGTTAGCAATTTCTCTTCATGCTCCCAATGATAAAATCAGAAATCAATTATTACCGATTAGCAAAAACTTTAAAATTACGGAGGTCATTAAAGCGGCTGTCTATTACTTCAAAAAAACAAAGAGAAGAGTTACTTTTGAATACATTCTTATTAAAGGAATGAATGACAGTCCGGACAATGCGGAAGAGCTGTGCCGGCTTGTAGGGAAACTTCCCTGCCATTTTAACTTAATTCCTGTTAACGGTACAGAACATATTAAATTGTATCCGCCGGAGGCGGAAGTCATAAAGAGATTCCAGGATATTTTACTTAAACATAGAAAAGAAGCAACGGTAAGACGTCAAATGGGAGATGAAATACAGGCGGCTTGTGGACAGTTAAAGAGAAGATTTCTCAGGGAAAACACATAGAGAAATGACCTTGATTGACGGTATTTTTTCAAAATGCTACTATGAAACTGTTAAGAGCGGAATGCCGGATATTTTGCATAAGGAAAGAATAAATTTATGTTTATTGCATACGGAGATTCTCGTATCGGTCTCACTCGTAAAGTGAATGAGGATTGTATTTCCGACTGTACCGGACCATACTTTATTTTAGCAGACGGTATGGGAGGATATGTAGGCGGAAAAGTTGCAAGCAGTCTTGCTGTAGAGTGTGCGGAGAATTATTTGAAAGAAACTTCTTTAAATGAAATTTCGGAAGAAACACTTAAAGAAGCTATTTTACTTGCCAACCAAACGATTCTCGAAAAGAAATCGGAAGATCAGAATCTGGCTTCTATGGGAACCACAATGATATTAACGGTTATCCGGGATGGGATTTTAAGTTGGGCGCATGTGGGTGACAGTCGGTTATATATCTATGCACGGCAGAAACTGAGACAATTGACAACCGACCATTCCTTTGTAATGGAACTATTGGCAAAAGGTAAAATTACGGAACAGGAAATGTCCGTACACCCGAGAAAAAATGAAATTACGCGTGCAGTTGGCGTTAAAGATATATTGGAAGTGGATACAGGAAGTATCTCTTTAGAAAACGGTACATTGATACTGTTGTGTACAGATGGATTAACAGGGATGGTTCCCGAAGAAGAAATTTCAAAAGTTTTAGGAGAATATAAAAATCAAACGAAAGAGGCCCTTGCCGATTGCGGAGAAGAATTATTTGAAAAGACGTATCGCAAAGGGGCAACAGATAACGTTTCCTTAATACTTATTGATTACTGGAGTAGAAAATCGGAGAACAAAAATGACCGGTAAAACAATTGATGATCGATATCGGCTGGAAAAACGAATCGGATCCGGAGGCATGGCCGATGTATACATGGCGAAAGATCTGTTATTGGATAGAGTAGTTGCCGTAAAAATCTTACATAGCAATTTTTGTGAAGATAATGATTTTATAGTGCGCTTCAGACATGAAGCACAATCAGCGGGAAAATTAATGCACCCGAACATTGTGGGGATTTATGATGTCGGCAATGATCAGGGGATTCATTATATTGTCATGGAATTTGTAGAGGGAATTACACTCAAGCAATATATCCAAACACATCCTGCAATTCCTATCGATACGGCAGTGAGAATTGCTATAGAAATAGCAAGTGCTTTAGAAGCCGCTCATGCAAACGGAATTGTCCATTGTGATATTAAACCTCATAATATTTTACTTACAGAAACCGGAAAAGTTAAAGTCACAGATTTTGGGATTGCCAGAGCTATTAATTCAGCCACGGTCATTGATAAGAGAGCGGTATTGGGGTCGGTGCATTACCTGTCACCCGAACAGGCGGCAGGAGATAAAATTACGGAGAAAGCCGATATTTATTCCTTGGGAGTGGTTCTTTATGAAATGCTTACGCACCATTTGCCGTTCGAAGGAGAAACGGCAGTCAGCATAGCATTGCAACATATGCGAGGAGAAGTCCCCAGACTGGCGAAAATAAATCCCGCTATCTCACCTATGTTGGAAGAGTGCGTGCTGACGGCGCTGCAAAAAGATCCGGAAAAAAGATATCATTCCATTTCTGATTTTGTAGCAGAACTCAAGCTTGCACAAGGATTTACAACATCTATATATAAACCGGCACATCATGATTTTTCAACAATGGCAAAACCGCTGTCGGCAAAGAAAAACAGACAATTGCAGGCGGACAAAGAAAATAAATTTAACCGCTTCATTACTGAGTTTCCCCAAAAGTATATTTGGCTTGCCATGATTGTTTTGTTTTTGATTTGTTTCATTTGGGCATTTTTCAGCTTTGGCAATTTTTGGAGTACAGAGAATATAAACCTTCCCTCTGTGGTAGGAAAACCGGTAGAAGTTGCTCAAAAAACATTAAAGGACGTAAACCTTAAAGTATCTATTGATGAAATTGCCAGTGAAAATATACCGGCAGGACAGGTAATTTCACAAACGCCTGCCCCGGGTTCCAGTGTAAAAGCCCAAAGAATTATCCACTTGACAGTCAGTAAGGGCGGTGCTGCGATTCTCATTCCTAACCTCAAAGGATTGAGTTTAAAACAGGTCAAAGAAAGACTGGATAAACTGGAATTGACTTTGGGGGCTATTGAAAACGGAAATGACACATCACAGCCCTCGGATGTCGTTATCTCGCAAAGTCCACAAGTGTCCACTAAAGTGAATAAAGGGACACAGGTTAATATCGTTGTTAATGTGAAACAAGAAATTACAGTTCCTAAATTGACAGGTATGTCATTAAATGATGCTGAAAAGGCCTTAAATGCCGCACATATGACTTTAGGGAGAGTTACATTCCTGGATGGAAGCACGGCTGACGACGGAGAAGCTGTTGTTATTTCGCAAGACCCGGCAGGAGGCATTTCTACTACAGAAACAACAGTTGATCTTACTCTCGGTAAAAAAGAGAAGTCCAGGAAAAAAAGCGGAACGGTTAATATCAGTATTCCCAAAAGCGGAGATACCCGTCATGTTATTATCTACGTAATTGATGACAACGGGAAATCGGCAGTATTGGATAAACAGGTTAAAGCGGGAACAAATATCCGTGAAACTGTCGAAGGAGAGGGCGTTGTTCGTGTACAAGTACTTATTGACGGAAATATAGTACAAGATGGGGAATTGTAATTCATGTACGGACGGATTTTAAAAAATCAAAACGGGTATTTTACTGTTTCGGGAAAAGATGGACGATTAATGATTTGCCGATCCAAAGGAACACTTAAAAAAGAAACTGATATTCTTGTGGGAGATTTAGTAGAATATGAAACAGATGCCCCCGGTAAGGCTGTTATTGTAAAAGTACATCCTCGTAAAAACCAACTGTATCGGCCTCCTGTTTCTAATATAGATCATCTGCTGCTTGTATCATCCATACGGATGCCGGATATAAATCTTTTCCTTTTGGATCGGATGATATTATCAGCTGAAAATGCAGGAATGACACCGATTATATGCATTAATAAATGTGATTTGGCGGAAAAGGAAGCGGAGATAGTTGCATCTCATTATGAAAAATCAGGCTATATTTCCTTATGCACTTCCATACCGAAAAAAAGGGGATTAAATGAACTGGAAACACGCTTGAGAACAATAAAGAGCAGTATTATTGCTATTTCCGGACCGTCCGGCGTAGGGAAATCAAGTTTATTAAATTATCTATTGCATACTTCTTATTTTTTATCAGGTGATGTCAGTCAACGCACAGGACGTGGAAAAAGTACAACAAGACATGCCGAATTGGTTTCTTTCAATAATGACAGCTATGTGATGGATACTCCGGGATATACGTTTCTGAACATTGATCATATGGACATAAATCATTTAGATTTTTTATTTATAGAGTTCCGACCTTATCTCGGGAAATGTCGTTTTAATAACTGTCGCCATATTTCAGAGCCGGAATGCAGTATAAGGAAAGCGGTAGAAGAAAAACATATTGCTACAAGGAGATATGAATCCTACGTTCATGTATATCAAGAGTTAAAGGAAATAAAGAAGTATAAATAATTCATCGGAGGATGTTATCATGAAAATTGCACCTTCTATGCTGGCCGCAGATTTTGGAAAGTTGAATACGGAGTTAAAAGATGTTGAACGGGGAGGGGCGGATCTTCTTCACTTAGATGTAATGGATGGCGCCTATGTTCCCAATATTTCATACGGACCGCCTGTGATTGAGTCTATACGAAAATATACGGAATTACCTTTTGATGTTCACCTCATGGTTTATCATCCGGAAAATTATTTTGATATTCTGCAAAAAATAGGCGTAGACATGATTTCTTTTCATATGGAAGCAGTGATACATGCAGACTCTATCATTAATAATCTGAAATCAAGGCATATAAAATCCGGAATTGCCATCAACCCGGGAACTTCCTTGGCGATGGTAGATACCGTTTTGCCACTGGTCGATTTTATCCTTATTATGTCTGTTAACCCCGGATTCGGAGGCCAAAAATTCATTCCTTATACGGTAGAAAAAATAAAAAAATTAAAGGAAATGATGGAAGAAAAAAGAATTTCCATCCCTATCGAAGTGGATGGAGGGGTTTCCGCTGATAATGCCGGATTATTAAAAGAAGCGGGGGCCGATATTTTGGTGGCGGGATCATCTGTATTTGGTAAACCGGATCGTAAACAAGCCATTCAAATGCTCCGGAGATAAAACAATTAAAAAAACCTGTACAGTCGGATGATAATTGTACAGGTTTTTGTTTTTCTTCAGCTGTTGTAAAATAGATATGATTATATAAAGGAGAGAAAAAATTTGATTGATATAAATGTAGTTGCCCACTATTTGCATATAAAGGGAATCAGAATGACTGTGGCAGATGTGTCAGCGGCAGCCATCGAAATACAAAAAAATCATAGTTTGCCTACACTGACGGCATATATCATGGGAAAGATTTTATCAGGTACAGTTACTTTAGCCGCTGATTTTAAAAATGAGGAAGGAATCAGTTTGCTATGGAGAACGACCTCTGATTTGGGAACTATCCATGCAGATGTATATAAAGGCGGATATGTCAGAGGATATCCTGAACATGTAATGAATCCGGATGTAGAACATACCCGGAATAATGAAAAAGAAGTGGTCAGCGCTCCGGGTTCCCAAATAACAGTCACCCGGTACTCTCTTCTTAAAAGACCGTACAGTAGCACAATTCTGCTAAGTAAAGGGGATATTTCTGATTGTTTTATGCAATATCTGAAAGAATCGGAGCAAACCCGGTCTATTATAAAAGCAGATGTAAAAACGGATAAGAATGGACAAATAATTCGTGCCGGCGCCTATATGGCTCAATTATTACCGGAAGGAGATCATAATTTATTTCATCTTCTATTCGAAGAAAAGGAATATTCTTTATTTGAAGACAGCAATATTGAATCATTATCAAAGTTATTGAAGGCTGAAAAATTTAAAGAATTATCAAAAACACCCCTTTCTTTTAAATGTACCTGTTCAGAAGAAAAAATAAAGAATACTTTATTATCACTGCCGAAAACGGAAAAAGAAAAATTGCTGAATCAGGAAGTGACAGAAATATCATGCCGCCATTGCGGGAAAGCTTATAAAATACAGAGAGATATTTTGAAAAATTGGTTTTTATGTACAGGAGGTCATTCGCATGAGTAAATTAGCTTTTATCGGAGGAACCGGTATTTATGATGCCGGAATCTTATCACGCGTTTATTCAGAAGTGATAGATACGCCTTTTGGTAAAGTGCCTTATGAAGTCGGCCAATTTGGCGGGAATGAAATCATATTTATGGCACGCCACGGAGTTAAACATACGATACCTCCACATAAAATTAACTATAGAGCTAATATTTATGCATTGAAGATGTTAGATGTTTCTTTTATTGTTTCTACCACGGCAGTAGGATCTCTCAATCCGGAGTATAAACCGGGGGAACTTGTTTTGGTCGATCAATTTATTGATTTAACAAAAAGCAGAGAAGGAACATTCTTTGATGGGGAATTTCGTGGTGTGGCACATATTGATATGAGCCATCCTTATTGCGAAGAATTGCGTCAAGCCATTTTGGAAGCAGGGAAAAAAGAGAATTTGGATATCCATCCTAAAGGAACATACATTTGTACAGAAGGACCCAGATTTGAAACACCGGCAGAGATTAAAGCTTTCCGTATGTGGGGGGCGGATATAGTCGGCATGACAAACGTTCCGGAATGTCCGTTAGCAAGAGAAGCGGAAATCGGTTATGCTACTATTTCTATGGTAACAAACTTTGCAGCAGGTATTTCGCCAACCTGTTTAACTCATAAAGAAGTAATTGAATGCATGAATCGTAATATAGAAAGTTTCCGTAAAATAACAAAATTCCTCTGTGAATCATTTGATGTAGAACAAGATGTAGAATCTCATCATGCCGCAAAAGATTTTGGAGGCTTTCGTCTATGAGATTGAAATCTTTATGTTGGGACGCAGGTAAACTGACTCTTTTAGACCAAAGGAAATTGCCTGATACGATTTCTTATATAACCTGTGAAGATTATAGAACTGTAGCAGAGGCAATCCGCACACTGGCTGTCAGAGGGGCACCGGCTATTGGGGTCTCCGCCGCCTATGCAATGGTACTTGCCGCGGGTGAAATTATAAAAAAAGGTCTGACCGGGGAAGAACTTAAAGAAAAATATATAGAAGCCGCGGGTTCTCTAAAATCCTCGCGCCCTACGGCAGTCAATCTTTTTTGGGCGATTGATGAAATGAATAAAGTCTTCACACAATCTGGAGAGAAAGACTTGTATGAAAACTTGGAAAAAAAGGCCAAGTTTATTGAAGCACAGGATAAAAAGACCTGCTCCGCCATCTCTATATATGGTGCTGATTTATTTAAAGATAAAAAGAAATTAAATATTTTAACGCATTGTAATACAGGTGCTCTTGCAACGGCAGGGGCGGGGACCGCCCTTGGTGTTATTTTTGAATTACACCGCAGGAATCAAATTGAATGCATTTATGTAGATGAAACACGTCCTCTCCTGCAAGGAGCGAGACTGACAGCAACGGAACTTTTAGAAGGAAATGTGCCTTGTCAATTAATCACAGATAATATGGCTGCCTTTATTTTAAAAAACAAGAAAATTGATGCAGTAATTGTCGGGGCTGACAGGATTGCGATAAATGGAGATACAGCAAATAAAATAGGTACTTACGGTTTGGCGGTATTATGCCGATATCATCATGTTCCATTTTATATAGCCGCTCCATTTTCCACCTTTGATTTTGCAATCGAATCAGGTAATGACATAAAAATAGAAGATAGAAATCCTGATGAAATCCGTGTATATCAGGGAAGATATTTTTCTCCCAAGTCTGTTTCCGTTTGTAATCCTGCTTTTGATGTAACATCGCATGAATTAATTACAGGAATTATTACAGAAAGAGGAGTCCTTACTTCACCTTTTGATAGGTCAATAAAGAATTTTGAAAGGAGTTTGTATAATGAATGATTCTATGATTTCTGATATTAATCTGGCAGATAAAGGGTTGCAGCGAATACAGTGGGTAGAGAAATTTATGCCGGCTTTGAATACGCTTAGAAAGGATTTTATAAATAACCAGATTTTTAAGGGTAAAACAATTGTCATGTCCATTCACCTTGAGGCAAAAACTGCTTATCTTGCATTATCTTTGCAAGCGGCCGGAGCAAACGTTGTTGTCACGGGAAGTAACCCTCTGTCTACGCAGGATCCTATTGCTGCCGGACTTGTAAAAAGTGGAGTGACCGTTTATGCATGGCATGGATGCACGGAAGAAGAATATACAATGTTTTTAAATAAAGCACTTGATTCTATGCCTCATATTATTATTGATGACGGAGGAGATTTAGTTCATTTATTACACACTTCACGGCAAGATGCAAAAAAGAATCTGATTGGCGGTGCGGAAGAAACGACTACCGGTGTATATCGTCTCAAAATTTTGGAAAAAGAGGGGAAACTGCAATTTCCTATGATTGCCGTCAATGATTCGTATTGTAAATATTTATTCGATAACCGCTATGGAACAGGGCAATCCGCATGGGATGGGATTATACGAAGTACAAACTTGACCGTCACCGGGAAAACGGCAGTTATTGCCGGTTACGGCTGGTGCGGGAAAGGAGTGGCGCTTCGAGCTAAAGGATTAGGCGCTCACGTAATTATTACAGAGGTCGATCCGATTAAAGCGATAGAGGCGGTTTTTGACGGGTTTGACGTAATGCCCATGTCGGAAGCAGCAAAGAAAGGGGATATATTTATTACCGTTACCGGAGATATAGATATCATTACGAAAGAACATTTCCTTTCCATGAAAGATGGTGCCATTTGTGCGAATGCAGGCCATTTTGATTGTGAAATCAATAAGAATGATTTAGAGGAAATTTCCACTTCTCATTATGAAGCCCGTAAAAATATAGAGGGATATGTATTACCGAATGGAAATACTATTTATCTGATGGCAGAAGGTCGTTTAGTTAATTTAGCCGCCGGTGACGGACATCCGGCAGAAATTATGGATCTTTCCTTTGCAATGCAAGCTTTAGCCGCATCTTATTTATGCCAACATCAGAATGTGCTGGAATCTAAACTTTATTTGCTTCCCAGAGAACTGGATTTAAAGGTGGCGGATATCAAATTGGCATCTATGGGTTATCAAATTGATACGTTAAGCGACACCCAGAAAAAGTATTTGGGCATGGAATAGGAGATTGAAGATGTCAATACTGGTAAAAAATGTAGGACTCTATCAAAATGGCAAGGTCACTGAGAAAAAAAATATTGAAATTGAAGGAAAATATATAAAGGGGTTTCCGGAAAAACCTTTACCCGAAAATTATGATGAGGTAATTGACGGGAAAGGAATGCTGGCACTTCCCGGTCTGGTCAATACTCATACCCACGTAGCTATGACCCTTTTTAGAAGTTATGCAGATGATTTAGCGCTTATGGACTGGCTGCAAAATAAGATATGGCCGGTAGAAGAACACTTGGATAAGGATATCGTATACTGGGGAAGTATGCTTGCATTTGCTGAAATGATTCGTGGCGGAACTACTTCTTTTTGTGATATGTATATGTTTATGGATTCCTGTGCACAAGCAGCGGATACGGCAGGTATAAGAGGAAATCTGGCAAGAGGGCTGGCCGGTGTTACTTCCAATGGAGACAGAGCATTAGAAGAAAATATTGAACTTTTTCATAAATGGGACGGTGCCGGTGACGGTCGTTTCAAAGTAATGTTGGGACCGCATGCTCCTTACACATGTCCTTCCTCTTATATAAAAAAAGTAAGAGATGCGGGAGAAAAATACGGTATTCCGATACACATTCATTTAAGTGAAACTAAAAATGAGGTGGATACATGCATTGAAAAACATGGAGTTACTCCGATTGCCCTCATGAATAAATTAGGATTGTTTGAATGTCCCACGTTAGCAGCTCATTGTGTTCATGTGACGGATGATGATATCCAAATTCTGGCTGAAAAAAAAGTGAAAGTTGCTCATAATCCGGGAAGTAATTTAAAACTGGCATCAGGAATCGCACCGATTGTTAGCATGAGGAAGGCGGGTATTACGGTAGGACTCGGAACAGACGGGGCGTCAAGCAATAATAAATTGGACATGTTTGCTGAAATGAGATTGGCCGCATTGATTCATAAAGCATCAACGTATGATCCTTTTGCAATTACAGCGAATGAATCCGTTGAAATGGGAACCGTGGAAGGTGCCAAATGCCTGGGATATGATAATTTGGGAAAGTTAGAAAAAGGTTATCTGGCGGATATTATTTTAGTTGATAGAAGCGGATTTCACTGGAAACCCGGATTTGACAATGTTTCCTTAGCGGTTTATGCGGGAAATTCAATGGATGTGGACACCGTTATCATAAATGGTCAACTTGTTCTTCGATCTAAACAATTTTTAACTATTGATACGAAAAAACTTTATTCGGAAGTTGATCGTGTGACAAATAAGCTATATTCATTTACCGTGAACAAATAGAGTTTGAAAAAACGTTTTTTGATAAAATATAAAAAATGACTTGACGAAAACGATTAGTTCCGATAACATTAAATTATCGGAACTAATCGTTTTACATTAATCAGGAGAATTATTATGGTTGCTGCCCATCACTTTTATATAAGAGATTTTATTAAATCGGATACTCATACTGGGCTATCTGATAAAAGCCTTGCTACATTATCCGAAACAAAATCAAAAAGCACAATAGATGCGTATGAATCTGATTGGAATGATTTTTGTGACTGGTGCCAATATCACAATGAAATTGCATTTCCTGCCCAACCGGAAATAATTGTCAATTATATCAATGATTTAGCTGATTATGCAAAAGCTTCTACCATAAGAAGACGTGTGAGTGCTATATCCGAAAACTATAATGCTGCAGGATTATCAGAAACCAATCCTTGTCATGCATGGATTGTGAGAGAAGCATTAGTCGGATTAAATAGAACTAAAGGAATCGTTCAAAAAGGTAAAACCCCTATTTATTGGGAAGAACTTGAGCAAATGATTTCTTATATAGATTCTGCCCATCTGGCAGGAGTAAGAGATAAAGCCATATTATTGCTTGGTTTTTTTGGGGCATTTAGGAGAAGTGAAATTTCTAATTTAAATATAGAAGATTTAACCAGATACCCTCAAGGATTAGTAGTTACATTGACTCATTCAAAGACGGATCAGGAAAAAGCCGGTCAGCAAGTGGGAATCCCCTATATTGCAGATAAAAATATGTGTGCCATAACAGCGGTTAATGAATGGATAAAAAAAGCAAATATCAGTGAAGGACCTCTATTTAGGAGCATTTTAAAAAATGAAAAAGCCGCTTCCCGACGTTTAAGTGATAAAAGTATCAACTTAATTGTGAAAAAATATATTACCTGTATTGGTTTATCTCCCGATTTATATGGCGCCCACAGTTTAAGACACGGTTTTGCCACGTATGCCGCATTAAACGGTATTGAAGAGCGGTTGATTATGAAACAGACAAGGCACAGATCGGTAGAAATGGTCAGACACTATATTAATGAGGCCGATCTTTTCGTAAATAATCCGGTTACCATGATTTTCGAGAAAAATAAGAAATAATATATGACAAAATAATAACCAAACAATTGTTCCTTTCAGAGATACATCCTCTTAAAAAAACATTTGTTTGGTTATTTTATATTATTTATTTACAGGTATATGAAGAACTTGGCCCGGCACGAGATCACCTGAATCTGTAATTTGGTTGATTTGCTTAATTCTATATATATATGTTCGTATATCCTGATGATTATCTATTTCTCTTGAAGCAATTTCCCAGAGTGTATCATTTTCTTTTACTATAATATTTTTAAATATAATCTGTTCGCTGACGACAGAGGCATTAACACCCCATCCGCAAAGAAATACTGTTGTCATAAACAAAAATATCATTTTTTTCATAATGGTATCTCCCCTAACTGAAACATTCATTCTATAGAACATTTATTCTATCTATATAATAATGCAGAATGAATGTTCGGTCAAGTGAAAATAAAATTTGTTTTATGATTTCCCATCATATGTTCCGGTGAACCTTTGTTTGCTTTATGCTATTTGTTACTGTATAATGAATAAAATCAGATTTTATATGACAATTGGAGATTTTATGGAAAGGAAGTTCTTGAAGTGGCTAAAAAGTTGGGATTACACAGAGAACTGACAACAAGAGAAAAAAATATCTTGGATTTTATCCGCAGCAAGATATGGCAAGACGGATTCCCTCCTACTGTACGCGAAATTTGCACAGCGGTAGGCTTGCGATCGACTTCTACCGTACATGGATACTTATCCCGCTTAGAAGAAATGGGCCTGATTAAAAAAGATCCCGCCAGCTCCCGTGCGATAGAAGTTGTCGATGATTATTCATGGCGCAAGAAAAAAATGATTCCTATGCCGATGGTTGGTGCCGTTCGTGCCGGAGATCCTATTATTGCAGATGAACATATTGAATCCGTATATCCGCTGCCGGCTGAACTTGTAGGAAATGATTCCAATTGTTTTATTCTGGTAGTTCGCGGAGACAGTATGATTAATGCCGGTATTGAAGAAGGAGATTATCTGATTGTTGCAGAGCAGGAAACGGCCAGAAACGGTGACATAGTTGTCGCTTTGGTCGATAATGATGATGCAACGGTAAAACGTTTTTTCCGTGAAGCGGATCATATACGTTTGCAACCAGAAAATGATGATTATGAACCAATTATATCCAGAAATGTTAAAATTCGTGGTCGTGTCATCGGACTATACAGACATCTTTAAGAAAACAGATATTGAAAAAGACATACGACAGTAAAATGGTCGTATGTCTTTTTCAATTCAATTTTATTTTACCTTCATGCATTTTTATCTTGTTTGTTTTGAGCAAATGTCCTACTGCTCTTTTAAATGCGGATTTACTGATTCCTAAATTTGCTTTGATGATAGCCGGTTCGCTTTTATCCGTATAAGGAAGTATCCCTCCATGCTTTTGTAAATGTTCTAAAAGGATATCCATATCATCATCCATTGCTATTTCTTTTTGCGGTCGTAGCGAAATATTAAAATGTCCGTCTTTTCTGATGAAAGTAATTCTACCGGACAGCTTCTGTCCTAAAGTCAATAGTTTGGGGAAATTACTTTGATGAAGAAATCCTATCCATCGTTCCCTGGTTATAAGAAAAGCGCCTTGCCGGGTAATATTGTACACTGTTCCTGTAACTATATCCCCCTCCTTGCGCTCTGTGCAAGGTATGGCAATTCTTCTCATCTCTTCGTCCACATAAGTGGTCGTGGATAAACGGCCGGTTTTATCCAAGTACAGTTTAACCCAGATTTTCTGTCCTTTTCGAACCGGTGCAATCATTTCAGAGAACGGAAGAAAAATACCTCGTTCTGTACCTAAATCTACAAATGCACCGAACCGGGTAGTCAGTAATACTTCTGCATAGCCGATTCCGTCAATACTCAATTTTGGTAAACGCATACTGGCTGTTAACCTGTGCCTCGGGTCGTGATATAAAAACACTCTGACTGTATCTCCCACATCAATAGGTCCTGTTTGTTGTCCGTTATGAAGTAAGATGTCATCAGAACTGTTACCGGTCCCCCCGGATAAGAAAACGCCAAAAGAAGATTTTCTTACCACCGGCAGTTCTGCAATCGAGTTTTCTTTCAACACTGTGTGCTGTGTTTCTTTTTGTTCATTATTATATTCTGTCATTTTTCATTACTATCCGTATAATCTTGGGTGGGAGCATCTTTCCATAACGTATCAAAATCATAGTGAGTTCGTTCCTGATCTGTAAATATATGAACAACTACATCACCGAAGTCAAGAAGAATCCAATCCCCTTCCCGATAGCCTTCCTTTCTAAGCGGAGAAACACCAATTTCTTTTAATTTTTCTTCTACTTCATCAGCGGCCGCCTGTGCCTGCTTTTTATTCATAGTGGAGGATAACACGAAGTAATCGGCAATAGATGTCAAGTCTCTGACATTCAACACTTTAATCAATACCCCTTTTTTATCTGATAAAGCTTTACATATTATTTCAATCGTTTTTTCCATAATGCCCTCCTTGTATTTACTCTTCATTTAATGTTAATGCAATAGTTTTTTGAATACCTACCGGATTGGTGACCCAGATTTCCTGATTTCTAACTCTTTGCATTTCCCCCGGCAAGATAAGAAACCGACAATTTTGAATCGAAAAGTTTGTTATATCATAGACCAGATCCCCTACGTCGGAATTGCTCAAGTTGGTGTCATAAGCAGACCAATAATATCTGGACAGTCCCCAGTTAAACAATGCAGTATTTTTTTGTAAATTGATTAACAAGTGCTTTAAAAATCGTTGTTCTCTCTGGATACGCCCGATTTCTCCGTCTGTTTCATCAACATACCGTAAGTATGCAAGACTTTGATTCGTATCCAATGACTGATAGCCTTGATGTAAAAATATTTCAGACTCGCCCTCTTCATTATCATGATTCATCATTTTTTCCAAATATAAATCAACGGGACTCACCTTATCAAGTACGGTTTGGAATGAATTATAATCAAAGACCGCATAATGATTGATCCGTATATGGAGTAAGTTTTCTACAGCACTTCTGGTTGTTTCTATGCTGCTTTCCTTATAAGATTCTTTTAATAGGAGCGGTTTATTTTCGTCTTTATTGATCAAAGTGTTACCGGGAATCGAAATCAACGTCAGTTCTTCTTTTTTGTGATTCAGTGCCGCAATGATAACGGCGTCTGCCTCCGGTACAGCTTGATTATCAATACCAACCAATAAATAATAGGATGGTTGGTCATTATTGTCAAAAGAAAAATAATTTACAGCATAGTTATATCCCTGTCTAATTGCCAAGGATGCTAAAAATAAAAGCATAAAAACAATGATTAAGAATATAAGCAGTTTTCCGTAACGGATTTTACGTTTCCCTTTTATCTTTTTCATTTATATCCCAGTTTCATAACTAAATCATTTCGACCTGCAAATGTCAAATCATAAATATATTTATTTTCCGACAAAAGATGGCTGATTGTAGAATTGTATGCCGCTAATAGAGCGTCTTCTAAATTTACTTCCGCTTTTTTGCGAAGTATATCAACATCCGGAAAGTTTCTATTTGGTTCTATATAATCTGCAAGAAAAATTATTTTCTCCAACAGATGCATATGTGGGCGTCCGGTTGTGTGATAGTAAATAGCGTTATGTACTTCCGGAACATTAATTTTATATCGTGTCTGCGCCAAAATGCTTCCTGCCGGTCCATGCAAGAGTGCACGACTGTTCCGCAAAAATATATCTACTTTCATGCCATGGCTATCAACTATTTCCTGCATTTCCTTCAAGGATAATTCCTTAGCACAATCATGAATCCATCCTGCCAACAACGCCTGATCAGGATCAGCACCATATCTTTCTGCCAGTGTAACAGCAGAAGCTGCTACTCCGGAAGAATGGATAAAACGTCTTTTTGATAATCTTTTCTCTAAATCTTTTTTTATATCTTCAAGTTTCATTCGATACCTCTGTAAAGATTATGTTCATTTATATATTGAATGACCGAATCTGGAATCATGTATTTTACAGAGTGGCCGATCTTAATCCATTCTCTTAAAACTGTTGATGAAATTTCTAACTCCGGAGTCTTTAAAAAATGAATTTTCTTCTTTCCAAGTTCTCCGAAATAATTCACAGAACGTTCCATTTCTTTGAGGCTGCCCGGACGGCTTGCACAAATAAAGTGACAGGAGTTTAAAAGTTCTCTGTTATACTTCCAATGCGGTAAATCAGCAACCGCATCTGTTCCGGCAATAAAATAGAGGTGATAATCTCTATGTAATTCTTGCTTTATTTCATGAATGGTATCTACTGTATAAGAAGGTCCGCTTCTTTTAATTTCAATAGGTGAAATCGAAAAGTGTGTATTCCCACGAATTGCCTGTTTAACCATTTCAAACCGGTCTGTTTTGTCTATGTGATTCATACTTTTATGAGGAGTATCCCCCGTTGGGATAAAAATGACTTTCTCCAAATTAAATTCACGCCAAGCGGATTCCGCAATAATTAAATGTCCAATGTGAATAGGGTTAAAAGAGCCGCCAAATATTCCTATACGTTTTTCCATACATACAGTACCATTTCAAAAAAAATAACACACGCTGAAATCAAATAAATAAACTGACAAATATGTTTCCACTCAAATTGTCCTTTTGGGGTGTGTTTGTAGTAATAGATCAGTCTGTTAATTTTATAAGAAAGCTTCATTGTATTTTATTCAATCAATACATCACAAACAAATTATCTCGATGAATCACAGTATCATATGGTGCGGGATACCCCAATCTTTTTAGTAATTCTCCTGTATGTACCCCTTTAATTTTTAGGATATCGTCTTTACTGTAATGAGTGATTCCTCTTGCAATTTCTTCTTCGCCGAAATAAATGGATACGGTGTCCCCTTCATCAAAATCTCCGGATACGGCAACAATTCCGACAGGAAGTAAGCTGGAACCTTTATGAAGCAAAGCATCTTTGCAGCCTTGATCTACAAAGATTTTTCCTCTCACTGCAGAGCCGATAATGATCTCCCGCCGCTTCATTTGGGGATGTACGTTTTCCGCTTTAAAAAAAGTACCGACAGGTTGTCCATCCACAATTTTCTCCAAAACTCCGGGGATTTTACTTTCCGCAATGATCATGTCAATGCCGGAATGAACACATATTTCAGCGGCTTGGAGCTTTGTATACATTCCTCCGGTACCTCCCGGAGTTCCTGCATCTCCGGCTATTTTAAATAAATTCCTGGAAAATTTCGGAACCTCATGGATTAATTCGGCATTGCTATTTTTTCTCGGATCATCAGTGTACAATCCCTGAATGTCAGAGAGGATAATTAATAAATCCGCTTCCGCTATACTGGCAACCATGGCGGATAAAGTATCATTATCTCCTATTTTTATTTCATCGGTACTTACCGCATCATTTTCATTGACAACAGGAATCACCCCCAATTCAAACAAAGCGGAAACAGCACCTTTCATATGCATGTACCTTTTGCTGTTTAAAGCATCTCCTTTTGTAAAAAGAAGTTGTCCTACCGTTTGCCCGTAATCCTGAAACATTTTGGAGTATAGATTCATAAGAACATTTTGACCCACTGCTGCAATGGCTTGTTTATAAGGAATATAATCCGGTTTTTTCTTAAAACCTAAAACCGGAAGCCCTACACCGATTGCTCCGGAAGAAACCAAAATAACTTCTAAATTCCTGTTTCTGAGATCGGAGATTTGTCGTGCTAAATAATCGATAAAACGGATGTTAGCTTCCCCGTTTGGGTAAATTAAAGAACTGGTTCCGACTTTAACAACGATTCTCTTCATACCGCCCTCGTTTTAAGGAAGCTCATAATGGGATTTTTTGTCTTCCTTTTTTTGTTTAAACAAGATACAATTTCTTCCGATAATTTGTACGATTTCAGAGTGAAGTTTTTCTGAAAGAAGTACAGCTGCGTTTCTTACGTCTTCCATAGAGTTTTGATTTATTTTAACTTTAATAAGCTCCCGTGCTTCCAATACATCAGATACACTTTTTATGACCGAATCCGTTAATCCGTCTTTTCCGATTTGTACAACGGCAGGAAAAGAAGTTGCGATTCCCTTTAAATATTGTTTTTGTTTTCCTGTAAGCATTAATCATTCCCACTTTCTTCAAAAGACGAGTTTTTTTCCGAGAACGAAAACTCTATCCCATAAAGATTTACCGTATCGCCCTCTTTGATCCCTTCTTTTTTTAATAACTTATCCAAGCCCATGAACTTCCAGGCCTTGTTAAATCGGCGAAGAGAAACGGAATTATCAAAATCAGTCATGGCAACCAGTTTCTCAACCCGTTTTCCTGTAACAGAGTAGACTTGACCGTCTTTTTCAACTTTAAATTCATTTTGCGGCATTTCATAGACGACCGCCTTCTCCGGTGTATAAAAAGTGACAGCTTCTGTTTCTTGCAATATAATCCATGCTTTTTCAAGCAATGCTTTAATTCCTTCCCCTGTTAAAGTACAAATGGGGAAGAAAGCATATCCTTTCGATTCTATTTTGTGTTTTAATTGCTCCAGAACCGTTGAATCGGTTATTAAATCAATTTTATTTCCGGCAACGATTTGTTTTTTCTTTGCCAATGCAGGACTATAAATTTCAAGCTCATTGTTGATGATTTCAAAATCCGATAACGGATCCCGCCCTTCACTGCCGGCAATATCCAGTACATGAATCAATACTTTGCTTCGTTCAACATGACGCAAAAATTCATGGCCCAAACCGACGCCTTCACTGGCCCCTTCTATAAGTCCGGGAATATCTGCCATAACAAAACTTCTTGTTTCATCTAAATTTACAACACCAAGGCTGGGAGTAAGAGTGGTAAAGTGATAAGCTGCCACTTCCGGACGGGCAGCGGATACTTTTCTTATTAAGCTGGATTTTCCCACACTGGGAAAGCCGATGAGCCCAACATCAGCAAGAACTTTCAGCTCTAAACGGACTTCTTTTGATTCTCCCGGCTCACCTTTTTCTGCATAAGTAGGTGCACGAACCGCACTGGTTGCAAAATGAGTATTCCCCCGTCCGCCTTTTCCGCCTTTGGCAATAAGAACCGTCTGCGCTTGATGTACCATATCCGCCAGGAGTTCATCGGTTTCATTATCATAGACCATCGTCCCTAACGGTACATCAATGATAATATCTTTCCCGCCTTTTCCATACATTTCTTTTGCGCCGCCATTTTCTCCTTTTTCTGCGGTAAATTTTCTTTTTCGCCTGAAATGAATTAAGGTATTCAATTCGCTGTTGGCTTTCAAGTAGACGGATCCGCCCTTGCCTCCATCCCCGCCGCTGGGGCCTCCGCGGGGAACATATTTCTCACGCCGGAATGCTACAATCCCATCTCCGCCGGCTCCGGATATAATCGTAATTTTTGCTTTATCTATGAACATAATTTCCTCAACGTACACAACTACATATTTTAAATTGCTTGTTCCTTATTATACAAAAAATAAAACAGTCTGTCATGGAAATCAATTATAAATAAAAACCGCATACAAATTATCTTTTTGAAATTTGCTGCGATTTTATATTATTTCTCTAAAATTTCGACGGCTTTTTTTACTACACTATCATTGTTTTTATCAAAAACACGTCCCGTTTGTTCGACTTCTATATCGGGAATGATGCCCACTTTGTCAATGATTCGTCCCGCCGCAGTTCTGTATTCGGCAATAGAAATTTTTAAAGCAGAACGATCTCCATTTTGTATAACCGTTTGTACCGTTCCTTTTCCGTAACTTGTTTTTCCAATGACCGTGCCTTCTCTTTTGTCCTGTACAGCTCCCGCCAAAATTTCTGAAGCACTGGCACTATGTTCGTCAATCAGAATGACCATCGGCATGACCCGATCTGTTCCCTCAATATTAAATTCTTTTATATGTCCGTTTTTAGTGTGATAGCTGACTATCGTTCCCGCAGTTAATAATTGATTGGCTACCGATACAACACTATCAACCAGTCCACCCGGATTCATACGCAAATCTATAATTAACTTCTGTACTCCGTCACTCTTTAAGACGTTTAGTTGGTCGGACAGCTCTTCCGGTGTATGTTTGGTAAAGGAATAAATGTGAATGTATCCTATATCATTTTTTATGATGTTACTTTGAACGGTAGGCATGATAATATTGGACCGCTCTACATCAAAGCATAAATTTTCATCGCCACGCTTTATTTCAATCTGTACATGAGTACCCGCTTTCCCTCTTAAACGCTTGGAAATATCTTCCAACTCTGCCACGGAGAGTATCTCCCCATCTACCGAGATAATTTTATCCTCCGCTTGTAAGCCGTTTTTTTCAGCACTGCTATTCGGAAATACAGATAAAATATAAATACCGCCATCAGAATTTTTACCGATAACCACTCCGATTCCGCCATATTCTCCACTGGTTGATTGCTGAAAGAAATCAAAATTCTTCCCGGAAAGTAAAGTGGAGTATGGATCATCTAAAGAGGAAATCATTCCCAATGTAGCATTCTCAAAAAGTCTTTCATCAGGTATTGTACGGAAATAGTTTTCCTTGATGATTCGGTAGTTCAGCATAAATTGTAATGCCGCTTTCGGATTATCAGTCAATGAATATATACCGATAAGAAGAATTAAAAATGACGATAAAATAACGGAACCCACCCAATAAATAATTTGCAGGATATTTATCTTTGTTTTCATACGCATCATAAGTATCCCATGGGATCAACGGCTTCTCCGTTTTCTCTGACTTCAAAATGGCAATGCGGTCCGGTAGAGTATCCGGTAGAACCTGCATAGGCAATGACTTCTCCTTGGGAAACCGCCTGGCCTTCTGAAACGGCAACGGAAGTGTTATGTCCATATAATGTTTGTAAACCGTTTCCGTGGTCAATAATAACGGCATTTCCATATCCGCCGCACCAGCCTGCCAAGATAACGGTCCCGCCGTCTGCTGCATGAATGGGTGTACCGTAATCAACACCGATATCCATACCGGCATGATAAATCGTAGTTCCAAATATAGGATGGGTTCTATAGCCGAACGGGGACGTAATAGGACCGTTACATGGCCAAATAAAGGTTCCGCTTCCCTGAACAACGGTTCCCTCTCCTTGTAAAGAACCTGAACGAGCCTGAATCAATCGACGAACATTATTGCTTTCTGCAATTAAATCCGCTTCCATAGCGGCAGCAGCATCCTTTTGCCGCTTAGCTTCATTCATAATCTGTTGCTGTTCTTCTTTTTTTGCACGAATCTGGTTTTCTGCTTTTTTTGCTTCTTCTGCTAAGGCATCCAATTTATTTTTTTTCTGTTGCAATTCATCTTTTTTTGCTTCTATAAGCGCTTTCTGCTTTTGTATTTCTTGAATAAGCTTAAAATCAGAATGAATGATTCTTTTCAATAATTCAAGTCGGTTGGCAAAATCACTGAAGCTTTTAGCTCCTGTAATGACTTCAAGATAGCTTAGTTGTCCGTGCATATAAATAGAACGAACCCGTTTGTTGAGAATATCCTGACGTTGCTTTAAATGAATTTCGGCTTTTCGGATTTCTTCCTCCATTTGCTTAATTTGTTTATTAATGGCTTTCTGTTCATTTTGTATGGAACGGAGTCTTTCGGCAGCTTCGTTTAATTCTACCTGGATAATTTTCAGCTTTTCTGTAATTTCATTAATAACAACTTGCCAATTTTCCTGCTGAACACGGGATTCATTGATTTGTTCTTGTAAATTTTGCAATTTATCATTTAAGTCATCTGCCATTGATATGGTGGAAACTGAAACCAGTAAAAGCCCGTATGCCAACATCGCTATCAAGCGTTGATTACGTTTCATATTTTATACCTTCATATATTTGCGTAAAGAAATAGCACTGCCCAAAGCGCCTATAATGATTCCGGAGGCTAATATAAATAGTGAAACATAAGGCATAAACGGCCAAAAAGGAATCAAGGAAAAAAATACCAGTCCAGCCTCGGTCATTTCTTCTAAAATAAGATTGTAACCGAGACACAATAAGATAGAAGCGATCGTTGAACCGATAAGTCCGATAATCATTCCCTCAAAAAGAAAAGGCCAACGAATAAAACCATTAGTGGCTCCTACATATTTCATAATTTGAATTTCCCGTCTCCGGGCAAATACAGTCAGTCGGATCGTATTTGAAATAATAAACAGTTCAGCGGCCGCTAAAAACAGGATAAGGATAATCCCGCTGATTCTGATGACTTTAGCGATTCGATATAATTGTTCGATTACATCCTGACCATACTGTACCTCTTCTACTTCAGAATAATTTCTGACAATATTAACCGCCATTTTCAATTCATCCGGCGAATTAAAGGATGTCTGATAAGAGGCCGGTAAAGGATTTCCGTTGATGGAATCCAAAAGACCTGCCTGCTCCCCCATCCGGTTTCTAAACTCTTCCATTGCTTGATCTTTGTCAGTGAACGCAATCTCTTTAAGTCCGGATAGCGATTTTAACCGGGAGCCTACCGTCATGACTTGCTGTGTTTTAAGACCGTCCTTTAAATAAACGGTCATTTCAACCTGATTTTCCAGGTAAGACGCCATATGATTGATATTTAAAACTGCACTTAAAAATATGCCTAAAATAAACATAGAAAGAGTCACTGTTAAAACAGAAGCAATAGCCATAAATCTGTTTCTGAAAAGCGACTTAACGGTTTCTCTAAAAAAATAATTAAGAGAACTAAACATGGCGATCATATCCTCCTCGTTTTATATCACTTGCAATATGACCGTCTTCAATACTGACGACTCTTTTGTGCATAGAGTTAACAAGTTCTTTGTTATGGGAAACCATAATAATGGTTGTTCCCATATGATTAATTTCATTAAATAATTTCATAATTTCATCGGAAGTGGCGGGATCAAGATTTCCTGTAGGCTCATCTGCTATTAATAGTATCGGATGGTTAACCAGAGCTCTTGCTATAGCTACACGCTGCTGTTCTCCTCCGGAAAGTTTTGTCGGTAACTCATTCGCACGATTTTTCAATCCTACTAAGTCAAGTACACGATTTACTTTAGCCCGAATCTCATTACTTTTTACTCCGGTTACACGCAATACGAAAGCGATATTTTCAAACACTGTCTTATCTGACAAAAGACGGAAGTCTTGAAATACAATCCCCAGTGTCCTTCTATAATAGGGAATTTTACTCTCTTTCAGCTTATTAATCTTTACTCCGTTTACAATTATATTTCCTTCTGCAGGGGTAAGTTCATGCGTGATAATTTTAACAAAGGTTGACTTCCCCGCACCGCTGGAACCGACCACAAAAACAAATTCACCTTTGTTGATATGAATATTAATATCTCTCAGTGCCGTATGACGGGCGTCGTACTTGAGAGATACATTTTCAAAAGTAATCATAAAGAATTATTTCCTTTCCAGGATACGTATCGCTTCTTCTACAATATGCTCAGTCGAAAGTCCATATTTGTTCAAAAGATCATCCGCTTTTCCCGATTCTCCAAACGTATCTTCCGTTCCAATCATGGACATAGGAACAGGGGTATTTTTACAAATGACTTCCGCCACGGCACTCCCCAATCCTCCCATGACAGTATGTTCTTCACAAGTAATAACAGCTCCTGTTTCTTTAGAAGCTTTGATAATTGCGTCTTCATCAATAGGTTTAATAGAACTCATATTAATCACACGGGCGGATATATCTTTCTTTTTTAAGATGGCAGCCGCTTCTACCGCTTTCGCCACCATAATTCCGCATGCAATGATTGTAAGGTCATTTCCGTCACTTAATTTCGTACTTTTCCCCAGAGTAAATGTCATCTCCGCCGGCATGATATCTTCACATTTTGCTCGACCGAGACGTATATAGATAGGACCGTCATAAGAAGCTGCCCAGGTAATAACAGCTTCCGTTTCCGCTGCGTCGGCAGGTACGACAACAGTCATGTTAGGAAGGGCACGCATTAAAGCAATATCCTCCAACATTTGGTGAGTAGCACCGTCTTCACCGACGGTTAATCCGGCATGTGTCACGGCAATTTTTACATTCAACTTCGGGTAGCAAACGGAATTGCGAATTTGTTCATATGCGCGACCTGCTCCAAAAACGGCAAAGGTCGAAGCAAACGGAATTTTTCCTGCAGAAGCTAATCCGGCTGCAACGCCAATCATATTCGCTTCTGCAATTCCTGTATTAAAAAAGCGATCTTTATATTCTTTAGCGAATACGGATGTTTTTGTTGATGAAGACAAATCAGCATCTAAAACAATAATATCAGGATTTACAGCGCCTAAACGTTTTAGTGTTTCTCCATATGCATCACGTGTTGCTTTCCCCATTATTGCGCCTCCAATGCTTTTATAAAACGTTCAGCCTCTTCTTTAGAAGGAGCTTTCCCATGCCATTCCACTTTATTTTCAATTTCAGGAACACCTTTTCCTTTGACCGTTTTCATCACAATCATAGATGGTTTTTCTTTCACACTTTCAGCTTCCTTAATAGCTTCATGCAGCTCAAGCATATTATGCCCGTCTACAGAAATCACATGCCAGCCAAACGCTCTAAACTTATCCTCAATAGGTAAAGATGACATTACATCTGTTATCTTTCCATCTATTTGTAATCCATTATTGTCTATAAAAGCGACTAAATGATCTAAATGATGGTGCGATGCATACATAGTCGCTTCCCAAATTTGCCCCTCTTCAAGTTCCCCGTCTCCGAGAACCGCAAAAACTCTCCATTCCGCATGATCAATATGAGCGGCCAGTGCCATACCGCAAGCGGCACTAAAGCCTTGACCGAGAGAACCTGTCGTCATATCAACACCTGGTATATGTTTCATATCCGGATGCCCTTGGAGAATATGATCTACTTGGCGCAAGTAATTTAATTCCTGTTTATCAAAGAACCCCTTTTCCGCCAAAACGGCATATAAAGCAGGCGCTCCGTGTCCTTTTGACAGAACTAAACGATCCCGGTTCTCCATTTTGGGATTTTTGATATCAACATGCATTTCATGAAAAAATAATAATGTGAGTAAATCGGCAATTGACAATGAACCTCCCGGATGCCCGGAATTGGCGTTTGTTATCTCCTTTATGATTTCTATCCGGATATCTTTTGCTTTTTTTTGTAAGAAATCCAATTTTTCCTTAGATAGTGACTCCATTATCTTTCTCCTTTAAAATAAACGATACGTTGCAAAATATCTGTTGTTTCCCGCGCTTTATTTCTTAAACGATCGATATGTTGCCAATCATAGTTTCTTTCTGCGTTTTGAAGTGAAAAAACAGACTCCTTATATAATATGTTTTCATCAAAGTTTTCAATAGAAAAAACGGAAGATTGCTTAGCTGATTGAAGAAAGTTATCAATTTTAGGATCATAAGAAATACCGATAAAAGGAATATGCATAAGTGCTGCGAAAATCAATGCATGCAACCGGACGCCAATCAATACGTCCATATTTCCTATAAGTGACATCAGCTCTTCTGTATTATAAGATTCCGATAATATGTACACATCGGGTAACTGTTCGCAAAATTCTTTCGCTGTTTGATAATCTTCGGGGAATTGCATAGGAATAAAAATAAAATTATACTCATGATTTTTATTCATGTATGCCATGTATAATTTAAGTCGTCCCATCCACTCAGGTGTATTCATCCAACGTCGAATCGAAATACCGATTATTTTTTTATCAGGCGGTATGTGGTTACGCTTTAATATAGATTCTCCTGCTTCAAGTGATGCGGGTTCCAGAGATAAAACAGCATCTGCAGTACAAAAAATATGATTTTTAACGCCCAGACATTCTAAGAAACCTTTTGATTCATCGTCCCTAACCGTAATGGCGCTGACTCGATTTAAGACAAACTTGAGAATCCACCTGACCCAGCGGTGCCGAACAGGACCGATCCCTTGGGCATAAAGGAACACTTTTTTTTTGAAACAAACTCCGGTGAAGATAATGCTTAAGTAGTAGACTAAACTTTTCCAGCTCGTTACATCTTGGAGAAGACTGCCTCCTCCGCTAATAAGAAGATCCGAATGATACAGACACTTTAAAATGGAAAAACCGTCAAAACGGGATACCGCTTTAACCCCGAAAGTACGGGAAGTCTTTTCTGCATTGCCGGAAATAACAGTTATATCGGTTTTCCCAAAACGTTCGCATAGTGCTTTCAATATCGCAAACAGCATTGCTTCGTCGCCGGAGTTGTTAAATCCATAATATCCGGAAATCACTATTTTTTTATTTTCCATAGCGTTCTCCGAAAAACTTAGTCATATGAGTTAAAATAATGATACCAATCAGAGCGACCAGTAAGGTAAGCGATCCCATAGCCAATCCGCTAAATCCTCTCATAAAGCTCAAAATAAAAGGACTTCTCATGTGGGCAAAGGTTTCTACCATGGAACCTTGCCCTATAGTGATGGCCATTATAAATAAATAATGAAAAATTTGTGGCCACTTGCGGTATAACGCGGTTAATGAAAGTAACACGGCAGGATGCCCGAAAAGGAATTCTTTTTCTCTCGGCCGGGCGTACATAACAGATTCCAGAAAGCGTCTCAACGTAATTTCAAATTGTGGAACAGGCGCTCCGTTATTTCCGCTTCTTCCTACAAATACAAAACCTATAATACTCAATAATCCCAATACCGCCAGTATTCCAAGTTTAATGTCAATGGCACAAAACTTTTTTATAAACCGGACAAAATCCTTATCGGAAGATACTGACTTACCAAAAAACGGGAAATGTTGTATATAAACTAAAGAAATCAGAATGAGCGGAAGTACAAATGTTAATTTGACACCTCTGAAGATATCCATCTCCAAGAAAAAACGGGAATCACTTAATAATCCGCTGATATATAAAGCTCCCGTTAAAGATAAAATGCCTCCCGTCCAGAGAAGTATAAATGATTCGAAAAATAACGGACCGTATCCTTTTTGAGAATAAGTATCCTCCTTTTTTAAAACACAATACTTAATAAATAAGGTAACAACCAGAACAGGAGTACATATAGCCGCTCCTAAAGCCAGGCTTTGTAAAACAAAAAGTTCTTTTCCACCCCAATACAAACCTTGTGATAAAAGAATGGAGAGAATTTCGATTCTCCATACATAATTGCTTAAATAAGGGATTAATAAAATTAAAACCATGACGATCAGTGAAACGGCTCCCACAGAAATCATAGCTTTTAAAATTTTATTTGGAAAGTAATTTTCCATGACGGATGCTTTCCCTATTTTAAAACCATGGTTTTCTAAACGGGATTTTACATCCGAAATATATCTTGCATTGGTTTCAGATAATGTTTCCCCATTGGCTGCAAATTTATAGGAGGGAAATAAATTCATTCTTATATTACGTTCAATAGTACTGATATAAAATCTTGAAGCTGCTTCTTTTTGATCCAATTTAATCAGTTCATCTTTTGACATGGCATAAAGGCGCACGGCATTATAGTTTATTTTTTCCGTTAAAGGAATAAGTCCGTCTTGCCGCTCAAAGCCTAATTGATTTTGGGCTTCAATAAGAACCACCGGTAAATTTCTCTTTTTTAGTTCCCTTTCAACATAATCCAACTCATTTTTATATCCGAGAACGGTCTTTCCTTGGAACAGAACGGCACTTACTTTGTCTGATGAATCAACTGCCTCAAAAAACAAGTTTATAATTTTTGGATCACTATGAGGGATATTTACCGGTCGTAAGACAGCGTAAAAACCTTTTTCCGCCACCTCAGATACCGTCGTCTTGAATATTCCCAGAGGCATTTTCAAAAAACGTTCATAGTTTGCATGAATTTCAATTGTTTCTTTTCCATCAATGGATAAAAACTTCACATCCTCAGGTCTCATAAGATAGAGAATATGCTGTTTCAGCTCATCAAAGTAGGAATGATTGTCTTTGGAGGTAGACGCTTGAATGTAGATTCTATCTGATCTTATTTGAGGATTTGTGTCATCTTTCAATATAAAATCTGAACCTTGATATGCTGAAACCAAACCGAGATTTATTAACTTTTCAGGAGTTTCATCATACACGGCAAGGGATGTTATGCCGCTTTTTTTATATAGGGAAAATAACGCATTTCCCGATGTATTTTCTACAGAAGCACTTTCCAGAATATGATTATAATCATATACCATTTCTACAGTTGTTGCATTTCGTTCTATATGGTACCGTTCCCAAGAAATATAGCCACCAAGAACAGCACCGATAAAAATCAGCAGAAAAAGTACTTTATAAACAAACTTTGAATGAATTATCATTTTTTATCCTTCATGAATAGATTGTTAAGCCTTTGAAAACTTTTTTTGTTTTAAGAATCCCTCTATGAAAGGATTTAAAGCACCATCCATAACCGCTTGAATATTTCCCGTTTCAATGCCTGTCCGGTTATCCTTGACCAATGTATATGGCTGGAAAACATAGGAACGGATTTGGCTTCCCCATTCAATGGACTGCTGCTCTCCTTCAATTCCTTTTTTCATTTGCTCATGCTTTGCCATTTCTAATTCAAACAATTTAGCTCTCAATATGCGGAGACATTGTTCTTTATTTTGGAATTGGGAACGCTCATTTTGACAGGCCGCGACAATTCCTGTAGGAATATGTGTCATCCGGACAGCAGAACTTGTTTTATTAATATGTTGTCCGCCTGCACCGCTGGACCGGTAATAATCTACCCGTACATCGGACATATTCAAATTGACTTCGATATCATCACTGATTTCAGGCATGACATCCACGGCAGAAAATGAAGTGTGCCTTCTCTTTGCCGCATCAAACGGGGAAATCCGTACTAAACGATGGACGCCTTTTTCAGATTTAAGAAGCCCATATGCAAATTTTCCTTTGATCATATATTCTGCACTTTTTATGCCGGCTTCGTCTCCGGGAAGCATGTTTAATTCTTCAAGGGAAAATCCCTCGGATTCTGCCCATTTCATATACATGCGAATAAGCATTTCTGTCCAGTCCTGGGCTTCTGTTCCTCCTGCGCCGGCATGAAATGTAATGATCGCATTATTGGAATCATAAGTATCACTTAAAAGAAGTTCTATTTCTTTTTTTTCAAGAATTTCCTTTAATTCATTGATTTCTTCCGCCAATTCAGGCTCCATGTCCTGATCATTTTCCTCAATCGCCATGTCTAATAAATCTTTCATGTTTTCGGCACGAGTAAAAAGCCTTGTATATGTATCATAAGCTTCTTTAGCTTCGGTTGCTTTTTGGGAAATTTCTTTGGCTCTTTCCATGTTATCCCAAAAAGAGGGATCACTCATTTGTATATCATAACTTTTTATTTTTTCTTGCAGCTGAGGCAAGTCAAAGTGAATCCCTTATTTCTTTTTCATGTGTAAGCAGGTCGGTTAATGTTTTCTTTAAATCTTCCAACATCCGTTCATCATCTCACTTTCATCATTTATTTTATTTATTTTTTTCAGGAGAAACAGATGTTTCACCATTTTCTTCCACGTAATGATCTTCTGCTCCCTCCAGTATACTTTTCTCTTCTACCGGCTTTTCCGGCACTTGATCAGTCGTAAATTGGATTTGAATATGATAAAGATAAAGGACAATCGTTTCCATCATCGCATGCTGCATCTCTTCAAATATGTCAAACGCCTCGACTTTATATTCCACAATAGGATTTCTCTGGCCGTAGGAGCGCAGTCCGATTCCTTCTTTCAGCATATCCATATCATCAAGATGTTCCATCCATTTGGAATCTACAACTTTAAGCATAACCGCTTTTTCCAATTCTCTCATCATTTCTTTTCCGATGGACTCTTCTCTGGCATCATAAGTAGCATGGGCCAATTCAACAAGCTTTTTCTGAATGTCTTCACGACTCATTTCTTCAATGTCTTCCAATTTGACTTCACCGGGTGCCAAGAAGTATTTCTCGCAATACTTTAATAATCCCTCAAAATCCCATTCTTCCGGATAGAGTTTTGCATCGGCATAAGCATCAAGCCCTCTTTGTATCAAAGAATCAACCATGTCCAGAATCTGCGCTTTCATATCTTCTCCTTCAAGGATTTTACGGCGCTGTTCATAAACAACTTTACGCTGCTGATTCATGACATCATCATACTCAAGGACATATTTACGGATATCGAAATTTCTTTCTTCGACACGCTTTTGTGCTTTTTGTATAGCACTGGAAACCATGCCACTCTTGATTTCTTCATCTTCTTCAAGTCCCATTTTTTCCATAAATTTTTTAATATTGTCACCGCCAAAAATGCGCATTAAATCGTCTTCCAATGACAAGAAAAATTGACTGGATCCTTTATCCCCCTGTCTTCCTGCACGACCTCTAAGCTGGTTATCAATACGACGGCTTTCATGCCTTTCTGTTCCAAGAATAGCAAGCCCGCCTAAATCAGCAACTTCGTCCCCCAAAACAATATCTGTACCGCGACCGGCCATATTAGTCGCAATTGTTACCTGTCCTTTTTGTCCGGCTTGTGCCACGATTTGGGCTTCTAATTCATGATATTTTGCATTTAATACATTATGAACAACGCCGGCTTGTTTAAGCATATGGCTTAATTGTTCAGATTGATCTATAGACGTAGTACCGATCAAAATCGGCTGTCCTGTGGCATGCCGCCTTTGAACTTCCCGTACTACAGCTTTATATTTACCTCTTTTAGTCTTAAAAATGACATCGGATAAATCTGTACGTTGAATAGGCTTATTCGTAGGGACTTGAAAAACTTCAAGTCCATAAATTTTAATAAATTCCTGCTCTTCCGTTTTAGCGGTTCCTGTCATGCCGGCTAATTTATCATACATTCTAAAATAATTTTGGAATGTAATTGTTGCCAGTGTCTGACTTTCTCTTTGCACTTGCAACCCTTCTTTAGCTTCAATCGCCTGATGCAATCCGTCGGAATAACGACGTCCATACATCAAACGTCCGGTAAATTCGTCTACAATAACAACTTCCCCATCTTTAACGACATAGTCTTTATCAAGCTCCATCATAGCTTGTGCACGGAGTGCCTGTACAAAAAGATGATTCAATTCCAAATTGGCTGTATCATATAAGTTTTCAACGTTTAACAGTTTTTCCATCTTTGCAACACCGGTCTCCGTAGGGGCAACCGTTTTCTGCTTTTCATCAATCGTATAGTCTTCCCCTAACTTCAACTGAGGTACCAGTTTGGCCATCACATAGTAATTATCAGTGGATTTTTGACCGGGTCCGGAAATAATAAGCGGTGTTCTTGCTTCATCAATCAGAATACTGTCTACTTCATCGATTAAGCAGTAATGAAGTGGACGTTGAACCATTTCATCCAGACGAGTAACCATGTTATCACGCAAATAGTCAAAACCAAACTCATTATTCGTGCCGTAAGTAATGTCCGAGTTATAAGCTATTTTTCTCTGTTCAAAATCAAGATCATGAACAATTAACCCGACAGAAAGACCGAGAAACTTATATACTTGCCCCATCCATTCACTGTCACGTTTAGCCAAATAATCATTGACTGTAATTACATGAACGCCTTTTCCTTCCAACGCATTAAGGTAAACCGGTGCCGTTGCCACAAGAGTTTTCCCTTCACCGGTACTCATTTCAGCAATATTTCCCCGATGCAGTATAATTCCGCCAATCAATTGCACGTCAAAATGACGCATGCCAAGAACGCGTCGAGAGGCCTCACGAATAACTGCAAATGCTTCCGGTAATAAGTCGTCTAAAGTTTCTCCTTTAGCCAAACGGTCTTTAAATTCATTGGTTTTATTTGCCAGGGAAGAATCACTTAAATTTCTCAATGATTCCTCCAATGGATTTATTTCTCGCTCGACAAGCTGCCTCATTTTTTTTATGTCACGTTCATTCGAACCGTTAAATAGTCGATCCAAAAACTTATTAAACATAAATTCTACCCCTTACTTTTCTGTTAAATAAAATATGATAAACCACAAGAATATCTAGTTTATTTTATCAAAATAAGCAGCTGTAGTCAAAAAAGAGCGGTATTATCCGCTCTTTTTTATCACTTTAATTATTTCTCCGCTTCAATCAGTCCGTACTTGCCGTCATCCCGTCTATAAATAAGAGACATAGTATCCAGATCTGCATTTAAGAACATATAAAAGTTATGTCCCAATAAATTCATTTGCAATATAGCCTCTTCCGGAGACATCGGTGTCATAGAAAACTTCTTTTGTCTTACTATCTCAAACTCACTTTCCTGTTTAATTGTATCCTTTTGATCGACAAATTGCTTACTTAATACATTTTTGCCTTTAAATTTCCTAGCCAGACGTGTTTTATATTTATGGATTTGCCTTTCAATTTTATCAAAGACAAGATCAATTGATTTATACATATCATCAGACTTTTCTACGCCACGTAAAATGGTACCGTCTACAAAAGCTGTTACCTCACAAGTCTTTGTCATGTTTGAAATACGAAGTAATACATTTAATTTAATGGGTTTATCAAAATATCTTTGAACTTTTCCTGTATGCTTCTCAACATAAGCACGTAATGCATCAGTAATTTCAAGATTCTTTCCTCTAACGGTTAATTCCATGAGTGAATCCCCCTTTCATAAATAAAAACACAATCTCCTCTGTTCTTATTATATTATATTCCCTCTTCTTTTTGTACTCTAAATAAAAAAACAGGGACTATCCCTGTTTTTTTATTTAGAGTTTTGCATTTTATCGCTTCAGTAAGTGATTAGTCTGCCAATTTTACGTTAGCAGCCTGCGGACCTCTTTCGCCTTCAATAATGTCAAAATCAACCTTCTGACCTTCATTCAGTGTTTTAAATCCTTCAGTCTGGATGGCAGAGTAATGTACGAAAACATCGCCGCCTTCTTCTCTTTCAATAAAACCGAAGCCTTTGTCTGCACTGAACCACTTAACTGTACCTTTCATAAATGTTCCTCCTAAAAATATTACTACATAGTCCGATTTGGACATGCTTCTACAATACCATATAACAAGAATACCGTCAATTATAAATATGTATTTATAATACTTGTGCCAAAAAATTTTTTGTACGATCTTCTTTTGGATTTTCAAAAAGCGCGGACGGTGTTCCCTCTTCCAAAATAACACCGCCATCAAGGAATAAGACTCTTGTTCCCACTTCTTTAGCAAATCCCATTTCATGAGTTACTACAACCATTGTCATTCCTTCCGATGCAACTTCTTTCATCACATCCAGTACCTCATGAACCATTTCAGGATCTAAAGCAGATGTCGGTTCATCAAACAGTAAAGCTTTGGGTTTCATAGCCAAAGCCCGTGCAATGGCCACACGCTGCTGCTGGCCTCCCGATAATTGATTGGGTTTACAGTCAGCCTTATCTTCCAATCCGACTTTCCGTAAAAGATGGATTGCTTTGTCACGAGCCGCTTCTTTTGATAATTTTCTGACTTTAACAGGAGCAAGCGTGATATTCTCAAGGACTGTCATGTGTGGAAATAAATTAAAACGTTGAAATACCATGCCGGCTTCAGTTCTTACAGCATTTATATTTCTTTCACCGGATAAAAGCATATCATCAAATGTGACAGTTCCGGTCGTAACAGTTTCCAATCCGTTAATACAACGGAGAAAAGTGCTTTTCCCTGAGCCGGATGGCCCTATAACGACAACGACTTCTCCTTCTTTTATTTTTACGCTTATATCTTTCAGCACTGATAAGTTTCCAAATTTTTTGCTGATGTGATTAACATCAATCAAATACTTTTGTTCTTCCATAATTATCTCTTTTCCAGTAATGCCACAATTCTTGAGATGGCTAAAGTCATCATTAAATACAAAACTGCCACTGTCATCCAAATTTCAAAAGAACCATATGTTTGTGCAATGATCAACTGTCCTCTTCTGGTCAGCTCTTCAAACCCTATAACAGATACCAAAGACGAGTCTTTAAGCATGGCTATAAATTCATTCCCTAAAGGCGGTAAAATATTTCTAACAGCTTGCGGTAATATGACAGAATACATGGTTTGCCACCATGTCATCCCCAAAGATCGCCCCGCTTCCATCTGTCCCACATCAATGGCCTGTATGCCGGCACGGAAAATTTCAGAAACATAAGCTCCGCTGTTGATTCCGCATGCAGCAACTGCAGCAATAAAAGGTTCTACTCTTTGCCCGGTTACTATCGGTAAAGAAAAATAAATTAAAAATATTTGCACCAATAATGGTGTACCTCTTATGCAATCTGCATAAATGGCGGCTAATACCCGCAATATTTTAAATTGGGATATGCGGGCGATTCCGACAAATAATCCAATAAAAAAACCTACCGCTACGCTAAATGCAGTAATTTCTATAGTAACACCCGCCCCTAAAATCAAGACAGGCAATGCATTTCGGATAAGTTCAAAATCCATATAAAACTCCTTTATATTTTATTATTTGCGTATATAAATTTGATATATTGTATAATTTATCGTGCTCATCGTCAATAGAATACAAAAAACGGGATGATTCAGATCCCGTTTTTTCATTAAAAATCATTCATGAGAAGAAAGACTGTCAATTAAGCGATGGATTGTCTTTTCTTTTCCAAAAAGCATAATCATTGTATACAGTCCGGGCCCGTGAGTTTCTCCTGTTAATGCCAATCTAACCGGTTCAAATGCGGATTTTCCTTTAACTCCGCTTTCCTTCATGACTTTTGAAAAACAATCTTTAATGGAGTCTTCATTAAAAGGCTCTAATAGAGATAACTTTTCTGCAAAGCTCCTGATAATCACCTTACTGCTATCCTGATGCATGATAGCAAGTTTATCTTCATCCTCTATAGGGGGTAATTCTTCAAAAAAGACTTTTACATTTTCAGGAGTTTGCGCTCCATAATATAAATGATCTCGTACAAACCATACCACTTGTTTCAACCATTCTTTCTTTTCATCGGATACCGGTATCGCAATATACCCTGCATCAATAATAAAGGGCAGAGCAAGTTCCAGCAGCTCTTCAGGAGAAAGTTGCTTCATATATTGGAAATTAATCCAATTCAATTTTTCAATATCAAAAACCGCATCATTGGCGGAAACACGCTTCATGGAAAATTGAGATATTAATTCTTCCCGGGTAAATATTTCTTTCTCTCCTTTAGGTGCCCATCCGAGAAGCGCCAAATAATTAACAACGGCATCAGCCAGATACCCCATTTTTCTATATTCATCAACGGAAGTGGCACCATGGCGTTTGCTCATTTTTTTATGATCACTTCCTAAAATTAAAGAAATGTGACCAAATTGGGGAATGTCATATCCCAAAGCCTGATAAATAGCAATTTGACGCGGAGTATTTGATAAATGTTCTTCTGCACGAATCACATGAGTAATATCCATAAGAGCATCATCAATAACTACCGCAAAGTTATAGACAGGGATTCCGTCAGATTTCATAATGATGAAATCACCAACTCCGGAAGCTTGAAACGTCACATGCCCGCGAACCATGTCATCAAAAGCAAATACGCCTTCTTTCGGAACACGGAGACGAACCACGGGCTTCCTTCCGGAAGCTTTATATTCAGCAATTTCTTCTTCCGTTAAATGACGGCAGTGGTCGTTATAAATGGGAGTTTTTCCTTCTGCCAACTGTTCATTGCGGCTTTCTTCCAATTCTTCTTCTGAACAGTAACAATAATAGGCTTTATCTTCATCTAAAAGGCGTTGTACTTCTTTATGATATATGTCTAAACGTTCAGTCTGCCTGTATGGTCCTTGTTCTCCGCCTACATCAATCCCCTCATCCCAATCCAAGCCCAACCATCTCAGTGCAGCCTTGATATTTTCTTCAGATTCTCTTGTTGACCTTACCAAGTCGGTATCTTCTATCCTGACCAAAAATTTCCCGTTTTTGTTACGGGCAACAAGCCAGTTAAATAATGCGGATCTGGCGCCTCCAATATGAAACGGTCCGGTCGGACTGGGGGCAAAACGAACTTTGAATGGTTTATTCATTATATATTCCTCCCATATAGTATTACTGATGCCATGGCTGCTATCCCTTCCTGTCTGCCGATAGCGCCTATTTTTTCATTGGTTGTCGCTTTTATGTTAACTTGTTCCAGATCTAAATTCAATACACCGACCATTGCTTCTTTCATCTTTTCAATATATCCTGCCAGTTTGGGCTTCTCTGCCAGAACAGTGGTATCTATATTCCCGATATGATAACCTGCTTCAGTGATCATATCTCTCACTTTTTCCAACAAATTCAAACTGCATGCATTTTTATATATCGGATCCGTATCGGGGAAAATATGTCCTATATCAGGAAATCCTGCAGCTCCAAGTAAAGCATCCATCACCGCATGTATGAGTACGTCTGCATCTGAATGCCCCAGCAGTCCATTTTTATCGGAAATCTTTATTCCGCCCAGATATAGCGGTTTTGATTTATCAAACCGGTGAATATCATATCCCTGCCCGATTCGTATAGGGAAATGATTATTTTTTATCATGGTCTTGAACCGTCTCCAATCCTCACAAGTCGTTATTTTAAAATATTTTTCGCTTCCTTTTAAAACACCGACTTGTATGTTTTCTTCTTCCCATATGGAAGAATCATCAGTAACAAGAGAACTGTCAAATTCTTTTTTTAATAAAATTTCTTTATAAAGTTTTGTTAAAATGCCCTGTGGTGTTTGTGCCCTATAGAGTTTGGACCGGTCCACTGTGTTTTTTATAAAATTTTGACGGACACTTTTCAATGTATCGGTTGAAGGCAACGCATAAATCACCGCAGGATGCCTTTCATCAATGTACTCATAAATCTTATCGAAGGCCTGTCCTTCTATAAGTGGTCTGGCTCCATCATGTATTAACAGGATTTTTGAGAAATTTGAAACTTGAAGGATTCCGTTTTTGACAGAGTCGCTTCTTGTATTTCCGCCATCAGCCCATTTGACAGATATATTTGTATGAAAGGAATTTACAATTTTTATAAAGAGCTGTCGTTCCTCTTTTCTTGTAACAATAATCAGTTCATCCAGTTGCCGGCTGTTAAATATATTATGAAGGGTATACCAAATCAAAGGATGTCCGTTAGTTTCCATCAATAATTTATTAACGGAACTTCCCATCCTTGTCCCCTGTCCTGCCGCAACAAGTATAAGACTATTCATAGGATATACTTTCTAATTTTGCAAAAATCATTTTTCCGGCTGCTGTTTGAAGTACCGATGTTATTATAACGGAAACCTCTTTGCCAATAGCCTGTGCACCATTTTCAACAACAATCATTGTTCCGTCTTCCAAATAAGCAACGCCCTGGCCTTCTTCTTTTCCATACTTAACCAATTGTACAAAAATTTGTTCACCCGGGATAACAACGGGTTTAACGGCAATGGCCAGGTCATTTATATTTAAAACGGAGATTCCTTGTAATTCTGCCACTTTATTGAGATTATAGTCGTTTGTTACAATTTTATACCCTTTAAGTTTTGCCAATTTTACCAGCTTGGAGTCCACTTCTGATATTTCATCAAAATCGTCCGTAACAATAACAATATCATCTTTACTTTTCTTTATATGATTTAGAATATCCAAACCTCGCCGGCCACGATTTCGTTTTAATACATCAGAAGAATCTGCTATTTTCTGCAACTCTTCAAGTACAAATACAGGCACAATAATTGGTCCTTCTAAAAAACCCGATTTATAAATATCAATGATTCGCCCATCTATAATTACATTAGTATCCAGCAGTTTTCCAAGTGATTCATTTCTTTTTTTATTTTTATTCCCGCTTTCCGAACGGAAATGAAACCATCCGATAAATTCCGTCTTCTTTGCAATCGCCAAATGCATGCCGATATACCCCAGCACGATGCTGAGGGCAACCGACACATAAGGACCTATGTAAGGAACACTTCCGAATGCGAGTCCCACCAAATTTGCAATAAGGAGTCCCAAAAACAATCCTATTGTTCCAATCAATAAATCCTGTGTTGAGATGGACGATAAAGATTTTTCCACTTTTGAAGTAAGCCCAAAAAGACTTCTTATAAGGTACGGGGATATCACAATCCCTATAACTGCCCCTATTGCAGCACCTACCAGCATTGTTACCAAAGATAATACAGTAATCCCCCAAACAGTTTCTGTTAAAATACTTTTGTCCATAACAGAAGTAAGCAATGGTTCGGTTTGTATAGATAAAACAATGCCAATGACACTAAAGAGCAAAATAAATGTGACTCTTAATATTTTTTCAGGCATTTGACAATTTCCTTTTCAACATAAATATAATAAAAACGTATAGTTTTTGACGATAACTATAATATCACACTTCTTCGCACATTGAAAATAATAATAAGTTGTTAGTTCTTCACTTGATATAATTGACTGCCTCTTGAATGTTTTTTACAAAAACTACATCTTTTAACAAAGGAACTCCATGAGTCTCCGAAAATCGAACCACATCTTTTTTATTACGAACCGGAAGTATAAATTTCTTGAAATTCATTTTTACAGACTCTTTTAAACGGTTTTCTATTAAAGAAACAGGCAGAACTTCGCCGGTAAGACCGATTTCTCCCAGAGCTATCGTATCCGTAGGCAGAGGAATATCATATTTCACCGAAATCAAGGCCAAAGCCAAGGATAAATCCGCTGCTGTTTCCCGAACTTTATACCCTCCCGCAACACTCACGTATACATCATCGGAAGAAAAATGAATCTTCGCTTTTTTTTCAAGAACCGCCAATAGAATGACTAAACGATTAAAGTCATATCCGGATGCGATTCGTCTTGGAATTGCTGTCATAGAGTGAACGGTCAATGCCTGTATTTCAACAAGTATCGGACGCAATCCTTCCATGCAGGGAACAATAACACTTCCTGATGTTTTATCATCTATATCATTCCTCAATAAATATTTTGAGGGATCTTCTATCCCTTTCAAACCATTTCTCTCCATAACAAATAACCCTGATTCTGCTGTGGATCCAAATCTATTTTTTACCGTTCTCAGTATTCGAAATTGGTAACTCCGATCGCCCTCCAAATAAAAAACAACATCCACCATATGCTCCAATATACGAGGACCTGCAATATTTCCTTCTTTAGTCACATGCCCGATAATCATGACTGTAATATTTTGTTCTTTGGCAATGCGTACTAAAGATGCAGTGCAATCTCTTATTTGCGCAGGGCTTCCCATCACGGAATCCACACCGGGAAGATACATTGTCTGTATAGAGTCTATGATAATCATTGATGGACGAATTTGTTCTGCTTGCTGAAGAATATTTTCAAGATTATTTTCTCCATAAACTAAACAGCTGTCCGTATTGGCATTCAATCGCTCCGCACGTAGCTTAATTTGCGTTTCCGACTCTTCCCCGCTGCAATACAGGACTAATTTTTCTTTTTTGGAAAAGGCATCACAAATTTGTAGAATTAGAGTTGATTTACCGATTCCCGGTTCTCCGCCCCAAAGAATTACGGATCCCGGAATAATTCCACCACCCAAAGGCCGATCAATTTCAGAAATGCCCAAAGAGATTCGTCCCCGGTCATTTAGTTGAATATCTGAAAGTTTTTTCGGATGCTTTATATTTGCTTCTGAAGAAATATAAACATTTTTCGGGGATGCATGTTCTATATGTTCCGTAATTGAGTTCCACTCTCCGCAATGAGAACACTTTCCCATCCAACTTATATATTCGGCACCACAATTCGCACAAATAAATTTTTTCTTCTGCTTTACCGTTTGACTCATAAAAACCTCAAAAATAATAATGGAGATGAAAATATTTTCATCTCCATTATACAACTCCATTTTTCTTTTTTTAAGTTTCCGTAAATGTTAATTGTCCTTTATCCGTTATATCCACATGAATCACAGACTTCCCTTGTAATTTTCCCGCTAAAATCAATTCTGAAACAGGATCTTCAATTTCTTTTTGAATCGTTCTTTTTAGAGGGCGGGCTCCATACTCAAAATCAGATCCTTTGGCAATTAATCCATCCCTGGCCTCATCAGAAATAACAATTTTTAAATTAAGACTGTTTAATTTATCTTCTACATTTTTCAATAATAATTTAGAAATTTCCGTCAAATCATCTTTTGATAACGGGTGAAACACAACAATTTCATCAATCCTGTTAATAAATTCAGGCCGAAAATGTACTTTCACTGTATCCATTATTTCTTTTTTGCTCTTTTCAAATTCTTTTTCTATCCCCTTTTCTGCCGATAAAAATCCCATTGTTTTATCTCTATTGTTCAACAACCGGGATCCTAAATTACTCGTCATAATGATGACTGCGTTTGTAAAGTCCACAGTACGCCCCTGTCCATCGGTCAAACGACCGTCATCCAACACCTGTAAAAGAATGTTGAAGAAATCAGAATGTGCTTTTTCCACCTCATCAAAAAGAATGACACAATATGGATTTCTGCGAACTGCATCTGTCAACTGACCGCCTTCTTCATAGCCTACATATCCCGGAGGTGCTCCTACAAGACGTGACACTTCATGTTTTTCCATATATTCAGACATATCAAAACGAATCATGTTTTTTTCACTGCCAAACATGGATTCAGCCAATGCTCTTGCCAGTTCTGTTTTACCGACCCCTGTAGAACCCAGGAACAGAAATGACCCTATAGGTCTCTTAGGATCCTTAAGCCCCGCTCTTGCTCGCCGAATCGCTTTGGACACCGCGTTTACGGCTTCTTCCTGGCCAATGACTCTTTTGTGAAGTTCCTCTTCTAAATGAAGAAGTCGTTCTGAATCTTTTTGCTTTAAGTTTTGCAAAGGTATTCCCGTCCATTTAGCTACCACTTCCGCAATATCTTCTTCTGTCACTACCAGATGTTCATGATCGGCGCCTTTCCAATTCTCTTTTAGTTTTTCTATTTCCTCCGACAGTTTCTTTCCCTGATCTCTTAAAATAGCTGCTTTTTCAAAATTTTGACAAGAAACGGCTTCCTCTTTTTCTTTTTGCAATGAAGAATACAATGTTTCTTTTTCTTTTAACTCTTTAGGTGCTGATGACGCATCCGTCCGAACTTTTGCCGCCGCTTCATCGACGACGTCAATGGCTTTATCCGGCTGAAACCGGTCTGTAATATAGCGAGAAGATAATTCGACCGCTTTTTTGATAGCTTCATCAGTGATTTTGGTCTTATGGAATGCTTCATATCTATCTCGCAACCCCATAACTATATCAATCGTATCCGCTGCAGTGGGTTCTCCTACCTTAACCGGTTGAAAACGTCTTTCCAATGCGGCATCCTTTTCTATATATTTTTTATATTCCTTGAGTGTGGTTGCCCCTATGCAATGAAGCTCTCCGCGCGCTAAAGCCGGTTTCATAATATTGGCGGCATCCATGGATCCCTCACTGGATCCGGCACCGACAAGTGTATGCAATTCATCAATAAATAGAATCCAATCACTATGTTTTTTTACTTCATCCAACACTTTCTTTAAACGCTCTTCAAATTCACCTCTATATTTTGTTCCGGCTACAACAGCCGACATATTTAATGAAATAATATGACTGTTTTTTAAAATCTCCGGAACATCATTATTGATAATCCGTTGAGCCAAACCTTCCGCGATCGCCGTTTTTCCCACACCCGGCTCTCCTATTAAAACAGGATTATTTTTATTTCTTCTTGACAAGATTTGGATGACCCGTTCTATTTCACTCTGACGCCCAATCACCGGGTCAATCTTTCCTTGTTTTGCTCTTTCATTCAGATCTATAGCAAAATCTTCAATTTCTCCAAGTTCTACGCCTCGCTCTCCTTTTGCTTCTTCTGACATAAATTGTTCAAATGCGTGCTGTAACTTACTTTCCGTTACATTAAAATGTTCAAGAATTTGTAGTGCCACTCCGCCACCTTCATGAATGATGGCAAGAAGCAAATGTTCTGTACCCACATAGTTATTTGCCAGTTCATTAGCTTCCTCTACTGCCATTTCTAAAACTCTTTTTGTTCTGGGGGCTATATACAATTCATGCTGTATAAAAAAATTACTGCCGTTATATTCGGATAATAACTTTTCCAAAATTTCTACCGTCAATCCCAAAGAATTTAGTATTTTGCCGCCTATACTGTCTTTCTCATGGGAAATTCCTATTAAAAGATGCTCTGTACCTACATATTCACTTCCAAGCTTTGCCGCCTCTGCAGCCGCAAACTTCCATGCATTTTTAGCACTGTCCGTATATCTGTTATCCATTGTAATCCCTCCTTCTAAGATGCATCATTTTGTAGAATGTTTTTCTTTGTACTCTTTTATTTTGTCCCGCAGTTGAGCCGCTTTTTCAAAATTTTCTTTTTCAATGCACTCCTTTAACTGATTTCTTAAATCAAATAAAACGGGATCTTCCTCAGATGCTTTAGAAAACTTATCTGCCGTCGTATTTTTATAATGCTTGTTGAGCGCATTTTTCAGATTATTACGAAACTTTTTATAATCCGACTCACTTCCGGGCAAGCCGCCGGATTCGATATTTCCAGTATTATCTTGCCTATGTTTAAAAATATCAGCAAAATTTATACTTCTATAGGGAAAAAGAAATCCTTCATCAGAAAGTGAATTAAATATGTTTCTTGATATATTTGTATACGTATGCGTCTGCTTTTCTTTCACCGCACATTCGTTGCAAAGATGAATTTCTGTTTTTTCCCCGTTCATGATTTTCACAATATGAACATTGGCTGTTCTTGCATGACAATTTTCACAAAACATAACTATTCTCCTTTTAAAGACCATTCCAATCGATGAATCACCGTCTTAGCCGCCCGCTTTCGATCTTCCGGCGGACAAAACTCTAACATCGTCCTCAATAAAGAACGAACAATCTTGTACTCTCTTTTAGAAATGATGTCATAATCAATAAGCATCTGAAAGTATCCGCTTAGGCTGTTTTCAATAGTTGTAATATCGAATTGATTCCGATTTTCAATATATGAATCACTATTATTCTGCAATTTTATTCCACTGCCATCCGGCAAAGTATTTTCTGACATTTCTCTCAATGCAATTTTTATATACCCTCCGGTTCCTCTTCTAGATTCCACTACAAATCTTTTATCACTAGAAAATCTGGTATTTATGACATAAGTAATTTGCGAGGGGGCACATTCTAACAAATCTGCCATTTCCTTTCTTTTTATCAGTAATTCATCCGACGTTTGACGTTCAAGCATTTCTAAAATCATATTTTCTATACGATCAGATAACATTGTATTCATCATAATTAATTCACCTCTTCTATATAATAAATCAATAAATCAAAAAGTCAATAGTCAAATAAAAAAATATCCCATAATTTAATCTATGAGATATTTTTTCTTTAAAAATCTGAAATATTTAGCTTTTCCAGAACAGAGCGAATCACCGGAAACGAAAATCCTTTGCGTGATAATAAAGCGGCTGCACGTTTATAATTACTTTTAAACCCGGGAATCACTTTGATTTTATTTTGCATCACACGTAATGCGGCTGCCATTTCATCATCATAAGTTAAATGTTGATCCGTTACAAGCCCTTTGGATTTCATTTTCTCGTGAATATACCGATCTCCATAAATTTCTCTGGTTTTATAATTTTTAAAAACTTCTTGTGCTAAAGCAGTATCATTGATATACCCATAATGATCCAATTTACGAATACATTCTTCAATTTCTTGATCCGAATATTTTCGGATTTTCAATTTCTTTCGCAATTCATATGTACTTTGATCACGATATTTCAAAAGATGCAACGCCGCTTCATAAGCCGTTCTGTCATTTTTCATTTTTATTTTCTGCAATGATTTCATCTACAAAAGTTTCCGGCTCAACTACTAATGTATCGCGTATAATTTTGTCTATTTCTTTTGTGACTTCCGGATTTTCTCTCAAATAATTTTTAGCCGCTTCCCTTCCCTGGCTAATACGGTTTCCCTTATAAGAATACCAGGCACCGCTTTTTTGAATTATATCCATATTGGTAGCAATATCTAAAAGAGTCCCTTCTTTTGATATACCGTCACCATACATGATGTCAAATTCTGCCGTTTTAAATGGAGGCGCCACTTTATTTTTTACCACTTTGGCACGAGTTCTGTTTCCGATAGTCTCTGTACCATTTTTAATCACTTCTCCGCGACGAATTTCAATTCTCACTGATGAATAAAACTTAAGTGCTCTCCCGCCTGTGGTTGTTTCAGGATTTCCATATACTACGCCGACCTTTTCACGAATCTGATTGATAAAAATGACAATAGTACGGGATTTGCTTATGATACCTGTAAGTCTACGAAGTGCCTTACTCATTAAACGTGCTTGTAAACCGACTGATTGGTCTCCGATATCACCTTCAATTTCCTGTTTCGGCACTAATGCCGCAACAGAATCAATAACTATAATATCTACAGCACCGCTTCTTACCAATTGTTCGCAAATACTAAGTGCCTGTTCTCCGCTATCCGGTTGAGAAATTAATAATCCTTTTGTATCTACCCCCAGATGGTGGGCATAAATGGGATCCATGGCATGTTCCGCATCAATAAACGCTGCTACGCCGCCCTCTTTTTGAGCTTCTGCAATAGCATGAAGAGCCAATGTCGTTTTTCCGGAAGATTCCGGCCCATAGATTTCTATTACTCTCCCTCGCGGATACCCCCCAACGCCAACTGCGATGTCCAATGCCAAAGATCCTGTCGGTATCACTTCAATGTCCAATTTCCCGTTCATATCGCCAAGACGCATAATAGCACCTGCACCAAATTCTTTGGTAATTTGGTTAATTGCGCTTTCCAATGCTTTTTCTTTAGATGCATTCACCTTTGCCATCTGATTTTTGTCTGCCATATTCTCCTCCTTAATTTTCTGACAATGCTTTTATATAATTTAAAGCATAATATAATGCTTTTTCTGCTGCCGTATAGCGAATAGCAGTTCGATCTCCCACAAAATGATTTTCAAATACTTGTGTGCCATTTTTACCGGATACCGCAATATATACGGTCCCGGGCAATTCGCCTCTATCCCCTTTTCCGGGACCGGCATAACCAGTTGTTGAAACAGCAATATCACTTTTGTACATCACTCTGCTTGCTTCTGCCATAAGTTTCGATACGGAAGCACTTACTGCCGTATTCTTGGCAAGTAAATCATGAGATATTCCTAAAATATTTTCTTTTGCTTCATTGGAATAAGTCACTGCACTTCCCTTAAAATAATCTGAACTGCCCGGACAATCAGTCATTAGTTTTCCTATCAATCCTCCGGTACATGATTCTGCAGCACTTAAAGTCATTTTGTTTTTTTTGAGTACATCAATCAATTCATTTCTTATATGTATCTCGGGATTAAATCTCTCCATCATGAAAACCTCTGTAAGATTAAATTTCCTTGGCAATTAAATCATAGGCATAACCATCTATAATTTCCACATTGACAAAATCACCGGGGCTTAAATTTTTAGGATCTTCAATATAAATATTTCCGTCTACTTCCGGCGCTTGGAATTTTCCTCTCCCTTTCGCTTTCATGCGACCTTTGTCATCAGTAATAATTTCTTCCACAAGAACTTCCGTTTCAGTACCAATCAATTTTTCATTATTTTCCTCGGAGATTTTGGCTTGGATGGACATTAATTCATGATATCTGTTGTGTTTAACATCTTCTTCGACTTGATCAGGCATACGAGCCGCCGGGGTTCCCTCTTGGGGTGAAAAAACAAATGCCCCCATATGATCAAATTTTATTTTCTGAATAAAATCACATAACTCTCTAAAATTTTCTTCAGTTTCTCCCGGAAATCCAAGCATAAGTGTCGTCCTGATTGTCATCTTATTCGTAACAGTTTTTAATTTTTTCAGTAAAGCTTTGATGTCTTTAGAGGAATCTTTTCTACGCATCCGTTGTAAAATTGAATCACAAATATGCTGTAAAGGAATATCCACATAGTTACAAATTTTTTCTTCCTTATTGATTACTTCTAAAAGTTCATCATCAAAATAAGTAGGATATAAATAAAATAAACGAATCCACTTAACTTCATTAATTTTTACAAGTTCTTTCAATAATTTGGCAAGAGTTGTACCGTCTTTCAGATCGCGCCCATAGTAACTTAAATCTTGTGCAATTAAATTAAATTCTCTAACACCTGAGGCTGCCAGTTTTCTTACTTCATGAATAACAGAACTTATTGTTCTGCTACGCATGGGGCCTCTTACATAAGGAATGTAACAGAAAGTACAACCATTACTGCATCCTTCTGCAATTTTTACATATGCAGTATATTTTGGCGTTAAAGTTTGCCGCGGAATAAGTTCCTGATGCTCACAGGGAGCAGTATCTATAATGTATATTTGTCCATTCCCCTGGCCATAGGATTCATTAACCGCTTTTAAAATATGCTGCCAGGAATCAGTGCCTATAAAAATATCTACTTCCGGAATTTCTTTTCCTAACGACTTTTTATATTGTTGTGACAAACATCCCGCCACAACCAATTTTTCACATTTTCCGCTTTTCTTGTATTCAGCAGCTTTTAAAATTCCTTCAATAGATTCCTCTTTTGCAGAATCAATGAAAGTGCATGTATTTACGATTATGACTTCAGCATCACCTAATTCATCAACTACTTCGTATCCCCCTTCTTGGAGAATTCCAATCATCATTTCCGTATCAACTAAATTTTTTGAACACCCTAAACTGATTACACCTAATCTTTTCCCCACTTATCAGTTCCTCCCGAAACGTATTTTTTCCATCCATTGATTTAATAATTCGTTTTTCCCTATATCATCATATTCCTTTTTTAAGTCCCAATATTTTAATTCCTTTCCGTGACTATCCGGATTTTCACTTATATCATTAACAAAAATATATTGGTAACCGTTTTCTGTCATCAAATCTTTATAATTCGCAGGATCCAATAACCAGTTCATAAATTGTTTTGCTTTATCCGGTAAAGCACTATTTGAAGATATTGCAATTCCATACAAATACCAAGGCACTCCATCTGTAGGATAAATAATTGACATCGGTATTTTTTCTTTTTGCATCTTTTTAACTTCATTATAACTTGATATGCCAATATCACATTTTCCCATCCCCACCATTCTTGCCGGTGTTGATAAGTACTTTCCATACTGCACTATATGAGATTGTCCGCGATCTAAAAGATAAAAAGTCTCAATAACCCCAAAATGCTCTACCAAGGACATCAAAAAATCTTCCGACATTTCTGTTGCAATAAAATCAGTAAGAGATAATTTAATTTCATCCCTTATCATCACGTCAGTCCAGTTGTAATTAAAATTCGGATGCTTTCCTTCAAAATTAGAGGAAACTGCAAAAACGATCGGATCTATCCACAAGCCTGTCCAAAAATCTTGTTGGTCTTTGAACAAATTGAAAATGGTATCTGTGCTTTCTGATGAATATGGTTGTAACTTTTTTAATTTTTTTAGCTTCAAAAGGTTTTGTTGTGATGTCAAGTAAATATCTGTTTTTTCAATTTTCCCAGAAGAAAGCTCTCTTTCATTAAAGTGGATAACTTTTATGTGCACTCCACTTTCTAGATAAAAAAGATTCCCCAACTTTTCTAACATATCTTCTTGCATATCTGTCACAATAGATATTGTATCATTTTCACTATTCTGCTGATGCTTTAATTGATCTTGATGTTTTATGAAACTTAAAATTCCACCAAAAGAGGCTATCGCAATAAAAATAAAAAGAAAAACAGGTACTAATCTTTTCACGATAAATAACACCGCCTTTCTTTTCACATAGATACTTCTATCATTTTATTGTTCCGCCGATTGATGAGAAAATAATTCTGAAAGCCGTTCTTTAGAAATAAGTAACTGCCTTGGCTTTGCGCCCTCAGACGGTCCGACAATTCCCATAGACTCCATTGTATCCATCAAACGACCCGCTCGAGTATATCCGATTCTAAATCTTCTCTGAAGTGCGGAAACGGAAACTCTTTTGGTATCTAATATCCACTCTGCTGCTTCCTCAAGCAATTCATCCCGAAAATTTTCTTCATTTTCAGGCACTGATTGTTCCGGCAAAGATAATTCAATAGGATCATATTTAAAAGTCTCTTCTTGACATAAAGATTGCGTCTTTATGTAATTAACAACCTCTGATACTTCTTCATCCGACACAAAGGCTCCTTGCACGCGAACAGGGTTCGGAGCACCGGAAGGAACAAAAAGCATATCTCCTTTTCCCAGCAATTTTTCTGCTCCCGACTTATCCAAAATGGTACGTGAGTCTGCTTGGGAAGACACCGCAAAAGAAATGCGGCTTGGAATATTTGCTTTAATTAAACCCGTAATAACATCTACAGACGGCCTTTGTGTTGCAACGACAAGATGAATGCCTGCCGCTCTTGCTTTTTGTGCAAGCCTGCAAATAGAGTTTTCCACACTGTCTTTTGCCACCATCATCAGGTCGGCCAGCTCATCTATTATGACTACAATAAACGGTATTTTTTCTTCCGGATTCTGTTTATTAAACCCGGTAATATCACGAACATTATGTTCTGAAAAAGATTTATATCTGGATTCCATCTCCGTTACCGCCCAATTCAGAGCTCCTGCCGCTTTTTTAGGATCTGTCACTACTTCGATTCTTAAATGAGGAATACCATTATAGACGGATAGCTCAACCACTTTGGGATCTATCAGTATCATCTTCACGTCCTCGGGACAGCTATGATACAAAATACTCGTAATAATAGTATTTATACAAACAGATTTACCGCTTCCCGTTTGCCCCGCAATCAAAAGATGAGGCATCTTGGTCAAATCGGTAACAACTGTATTTCCGGCAATATCTTTCCCCAATGCAACGAGGATTTTCCCTTTTCCTTTTTGAAATAATTGATTGGACAAAACCTCTCTTAAAGAAACAGAACTCGGTTTTGCGTTGGAGATTTCTATTCCCACTGCCGATTTTCCCGGTATGGGAGCCTCAATCCTTATGCTGGTTGCCGCTAATTGGAGTGCAATGTCATCTGATAACCCTTCAATTTTAGATACTCTGACTCCGGGCGCCGGCTCCAGCTCATATCTTGTGACGGTGGGGCCTACAGATACATCTTTTACTTTTGCCTTTACACCAAAACTTTTTAATGTAGATTCAAGGCGAACCGCTTTCTCATCCATATCATTTTCTTTCTCTCCCATCTCTTTACTTTCATGCAGAAGAGCCAGTGGGGGAAATTGGTACGTTGTCGCCTTTGTTTCATGTTCCGATATCATCTCATTCGAATCGTCGCCTACAATGATTCTTTCTTTATTACCATTGTTTTTTTCAAAAATCATTTGTTCTTCTAAACTTTGTTCCTTATTCTCTTCTATTTCCTTTGCGGGAAAATCGTTTCCAATAATCCCTCTTTCAATATTTATTGTGCCGTCCGTCTCTTCATCTTGTAATATCTGATTTTCATTCGTAATATCTCTTTGTATTTTTTTGAAAATAAAGTCCTTTAATTGGTATGCGTTTACATCATGTATGCCTTCTTTATTAAGAGCAGCCCGATAAGATGCCCGCTTTTCTTGTATCTTCACCTTAACAGAACCTATTTTTTCTTCTGTCTTATCCCCAATCTTCTTTGCGCCTCGGGATACAGACCAATGTGTTAAAAGGATGATATCAATAATAAAGCACCCGGTTAGAAATAATGTTGTTCCTGTAAGCCCAAAAAGTCTGCGAATCCCCCAAACAGGCACTCCCCCTAAAAATCCGCCATATTTTACAATATACTCTATGCGCAATTCTGACCCAAGTGGCGTCATAAAATGATGATAGCCTGACAACATGATAAGAAATAAGAATAAAGATAATATTACTTTCCGGTTAAGTTCCAAACCGTTTCCGCAAAAAGTATATTTAACTCCGATCAGGATAAAGCTTACCGCAATAATCAAGGAAGATGCGCCAAAAAGAACATGGAACCCATCCACAAAAAAATCTCCGGCAATTCCTGTTCTATAACCGAATAAACTTAAACACATAAAGAACCCGAATAAAAATGTGATAATTCCGGTAATTTCAATTTTTCTTTCAGGAGGATTCTTTTTTTCTTGTGTCCTTTTTGTATTTTCCTTCATCTACAAATGTGCCTTTCTGTCTCTTTTCATCAGATTCCATATACTATTCAGCTTTTCTTCAGTGCCTTGCAAAATCGGATGATAATATCTTGACTCACAAATCTCATCCGGTAAGTACTGTTGTTTTACCCATCCCCCATAGTCATGAGGATATTTGTAGCTGATTCCATATCCTAATTTCGCAGCGCCCATATAATGGGTATCACGTAAATGCATTGGGATTGAGCAATTTCCTTTTTGCTTAATTTCCGATAATGCCTCTGTTATCCCTACAATTGAACTGTTGCTTTTAGGGGCTAAACAGATATAAATGACAGCTTCGGCCAATGGGATCTTGGCCTCAGGAAAACCGATCATTTCCGCAGACTGAGCTGCTGCCACTGCAATCTGTAATGCCTGCGGATCTGCAAGTCCTACATCTTCTGCCGCACAAATCATGATGCGCCTGGATATAAAAGAAGTTTTTTCGCCCCCGTCAATCATTCGTGCAAGGTAATGTAATGCTGCATCAGGATCACTCCCGCGCATACTTTTTATAAAAGCGGAAACAATGTCGTAGTGATAATTACCTTTTTTATCATACACAGCCATTTGTTCTCCTGCAACTTCTTCTATGTCTTTTTTCGTTAATAGGGATCCCTCTGTACGTATTGTTGCAACTTGTTCTAAGAGATTTAATGCGATCCGGCAATCTCCCAGTGCATAATTGGCTATAGACTCAAGTACATTTGAGTCAGCTTTATAACGCCCTTTTCCCAAGCCTCTATCATTATCGGATAATGCTTTTTTCAGTACTTCAACAACCGCATGAATTGACAATGGTTTCAGTCTTATAATACGAATGCGGGAAAGTAGCGGACCGTTCAATTCAAAATAAGGGTTTTCTGTGGTGGCTCCAATTAAAATAAAAGTACCGTTTTCTATATAAGGCAACAATAAATCTTGTTGGTTTTTATTGAAGCGGTGAATTTCATCTATGAAAACAATAGTACGCCGTCCATAATAATTTAGTTCTTTTTTTGCATTTTCAACAGCATCCCTTATTTCTTTTGTCCCGCTGGATGTAGCGTTCAGTTTTATGACAGCACATGTAGTTACTTTAGCAATAGTCATTGCTATTGTTGTCTTCCCGCAACCAGGGGGACCAAAAAGAAGAATGGACGGAATGGTATCACGTTCTATCATCCGATACAAAAATGATTGTCTTCCTATAGCATCTTCCTGTCCAACTATATCATCAAAATTTTTGGGGCGCATACGATCTGCCAGAGGAGCATAGTTATTAATATCTGATTCAGTTCTGTCAAATAATGAATCCATATAAGATCCTCACATAAAAATAAGCCGCCAAGTTACACTTGACGACTTTATATTCATTTGACCCCACCATGTCGTTTAAAGCTGTATTTTGAGTCTGCATACTTGCAGGTGGGTGTTCTTGCGGCTCTTATCATCAGTCCCTACAAGGGCATTGCTTCCAAGAGCCTCCTCTAAACTCCCTTTATAAAGGTGTTGGTTCAAAATATAAAGCGGCACGTGCACAGCAGGGTTCTATTCTTTTATATTATCTTATCAAAAAACAGGTGTTTTTACAACTAAAACACCTGTTTTAGACTCTCTTAAATAAGTAAATCATCCTTATTTTCTATATCCACTTTGATATGAAGTTCTTTCAATTGTTTTTCAACAACTTCTGACGGAGCTTGTGTCATTTGGTCGATAGCACTCTGTGTTTTAGGAAATGCAATAACTTCACGAATGGAGTTTAGATGAAGCATTAACATAACCAAGCGATCTAAGCCAAGTGCGATGCCGGCATGAGGTGGTGCCCCGTATTGGAATGCATCTAATAAGAATCCAAATTTTTCCTGTGCTTCCTCCCGGGTAATTCCAATTGCCTTAAATACTTTTTCCTGCAGTTCTTCTTGATAAATACGTAATGATCCACCACCGGCTTCTACTCCATTAAGTACCATATCATAAGCTTTTGCATATACCTTAGAAGGATCTGACGATAAATATTGTATATCTTCATCACGCGGCGCCGTAAACGGATGATGTTCGGCTACCCAACGTTTATCTTCTTCACTATATTCAAACATTGGAAAGTCTGTCACCCAACGGAAGCAGAACTCTTTTTCATCAATTAGATTCATGCGGCGTGCCATTTCAAGGCGCAGTTCTCCCAGCGCTTGTGCCACAACCTTAGGTTTATCTGCAATAATTAAGACTAAATCACCTTTGCCAGCTTCACAATAATTTCCAATTTCTCTAATCTTTTCCTCCCCGAGGAACTTTGTGATTTGGCATTTTAAGGTTCCGTCTTCATTAAAACCGATCCATGCCAAACCTTTGGCGCCATAGCGTCCGACATATTCGACCAGCTCATCCAACTGTCGTCTAGGAATACTTGCATTTCCTTTAACTGTAATAGCTTTTACTACTCCTCTATGATCCAGCACATTACGGAAAACCTTAAATTCGGTATCGCGAAGTAAGTCGGAAATATTATAAAAGTGCATATCAAACCTTAAATCCGGC
>URIB01000001.1 GCA_900547785.1 uncultured Dialister sp. | reverse complement strand
TTCCCCACTGCTGCCTCCCGTAGGAGTCTGGACCGTGTCTCAGTTCCAGTGTGGCCGTTCATCCTCTCAGACCGGCTACTGATCGTTGGTTTGGTGGGCCGTTACCCCACCAACTGCCTAATCAGACGCAAACCCCTCTTCAGGCGATAGCTTACAGGTAGAGGCCACCCTTTCTTCCACAGGTCATGCGGCCCGTGGAACGTATTCGGTATTAGCAGTCGTTTCCGTCTGTTGTCCCCATCCTGAAGGCAGGTTGTTTACGTGTTACTCACCCGTTTGCCACTGGATTTGATAAAGAGCAAGCTCTTTATCTCTTCCCGTTCGACTTGCATGTGTTAAGCACGCCGCCAGCGTTCGTCCTGAGCCAGGATCAAACTCTCCATGATAGATGTTTGTTTCGGCTCGATTTTTTCTTGCCTTACTTACTCAAATGTATTGCGGTTTCCTTTTTTCATGAAACTCGCACATCGGCATTTGTTCGCTGTACTGTTCAGTTTTCAAAGAACCATCGCTCTAAGCGACTTAATTACTTTATCACGGCACTTTTCTTTTGTCAAGTTTTTCTTTCCCTCTTTTTTTACTTTTCTTTTTTGCCTGTATATTAACGCTCTTCATTTCCTGTTCATATAGCACTTGATTTACAATAGACAAGTTTCTTTTTTCAATTCTTCTGCAGAATACTTGGGATTTTTTGATTTCATAATTGCTGAAATGACTGCGATTCCATCAATATGACTATCTTTCAGCTTTCTTATATTTCCTTTATTAATCCCGCCAATAGCCACTACGGGAACCGAAACATTCTTTTTTATTTCTCTTAACACAATGATTGGCGTAGCAATCGTATTTTTTTTTGTGATGGTAGGAAATATAGCTCCGACGCCCAAATAATCCGCCCCGGCCGATTCCGCATTTTCAGCTTCTTCTTTGCTATGTACAGACGCTCCGATGATTTTATCTTTTCCTATCAATTTTCTGGCAATTTTAACCGGTATATCTTGTTGTCCCAAATGTACTCCCGATGCATCGACAGCCTGCATGATATCCAGCCTGTCATTGATAATCAGGGGGATTCGATAGGCATCTGTTATTCTTTTTACTGCCAACGCTCTTTCATACATCAGATAGCTGTTTATATCCTTTTCACGAAGCTGCACCATCGTACAGCCCCCCTCTATCGCCGCCCGTATTCTGCTTTCAAATTCGTGATCTTCCATATCACCTCTATCCGTCACCAGATATAAAGTTGTATCAAACGACTTCATGCAGCTGACTCCTTTCTGAAAGCGTTTCTTTTTTCATTTTGCCGAATTGATCAAACAGTCCCATATGAAAATGTCCATATCCTGCGTTCTTATTTTCTTCCCATGCACACTCTCCGCTGATGCCCATGAATGTTACCGCTCCTGCCGTCAGTTCCAGAAAAGGCTCCGTTTTTATGCCCGCAAAAACTCCTATAAGTGCACTGCATATACAGCCGGTACCTGTTAAAGCAGCCATCTCAGGACATCCGTTCTTACAAATATAAGTCCGGTTTCCATCTGTAATTATGTCCGTTTCTCCCGTTGCTGCGATAATACACCGGAACCGTTCGGCCGTTGCTTCGATCTTCATACAGATATCCTGAATCTCTATCACACCGGAATCCACGCCGGTAAAATGGGATTCTCCGTTAAATAAAAATGATATTTCCGAAAAATTCCCTCGTACTACAGACACACGAACTTTTTGTAACATTTTTTCCATTGCCTGCCGGCGGAACATGGTGGATCCGCACCCCACGGGATCCAGTACCACAGGAATTTCAAGCCTGTTGGCGATTTCCCCCGCTTTTATTATTACATCGACTTTATCCTTTGAAGGAGTTCCCAAATTAAGCACTAAAGAATCTGCATGAATCAGTATTTCCTCCAATTCTTCCGGCGCCTGACTCATAACCGTAGTCCCCCCCAGCGCCAAAACAGCATTGGCACAGTCATTGGCCGATACGAAATTCGTAATTTGATAAACAAGAGGTCTACGCTTTTTTATAGTCTCCAGCATTTTGAAAATATCCGGTATCATCTGTCTCTCCATAACAATATGTCGCTCATTCTGTTACTCTTATTTTTTATTATATAGCTTTTTTTATTATATAGCTTTGAAAAGCACTATAAAAGCCTCCATCAAGGAAGGCTTTTAAATGGGTTTAATACTATTTAACATCATTTTTCTTTATAAATTCCATGAGTTCGGAATATCCCACATTTCCAAATCCGATAATACTGTCTACCGGCTTACCGTCACGGAAAAAAATTAAGTTGGGAATCGTATCCACTTCATAGCGGGCGGCTATTTCTTTATCTTCATCGCAATTTACACCATATATGGGAATCTGGATTTCTCCGGAAATCTTTTCCACAATCGGATGCAGCCGCCGGCAATATCCGCACCAGGGAGCGCTAAATCCGACAATAACATTTCCTTTTGCAATCGCTTTATCAAAGTTTTCCACTCCGGTTATTGATTCTATCATGATCATTTCCTCCTGTTACTGTAATTCGTATATTTCAATTATATTTAACAAATCGATAAATGTCAATTTATTAAAAACAAAAAGACTGTAATCCATTATTACAGTCTTTATTTCTGGTGGAGATGAGGGGAGTCGAACCCCTGTCCAAAAAGCCCACCCCATAAACTTCTCCGAGTGCAGTTATTGTTTTAATTTAAGTAAAGTTTCGTACAATAACAAACTTCCTTTACCGATTTCAGAATGGCTTTCCCTCCAATGTCCTGAACTTCCATTTTCGGTATCCTATTCGTTGATGTCAGCTTGCCGTCATAGGAAAACAACAAGGGACATTAGCAGATCAAGCTGCTAAAGCAAAATCTTGTTTTGCGTTTAAGGTTTTCCACCGTTTAGCGGGGTTGATGGAATCCCGACTCGCTATTTATGATATGGAATCTCCTGTCGAAACCGGTACATCCCCGAAGCACCCTCATTTTAAAACAATCTTTTCTTCTTGTCAAAAGCAAAGCCGGGCATCACTATATCCTTTGCGTTTTATTTGCATTCTCTTCTTTCAGACTGCATTCCGGTCACGCAAGACTTCCTTTTTCGGCTAAAGCCAGACATTGCAGCATATCCTCCGGAACAGGCGCTTCAAAATGCATGGGTTCTCCTGTTACCGGGTGCTTTAAATCCAAAGTATGAGAGTGCAGAGCCTGTCCTTCAATGGGAAAATGGTCTTTCTTCCATCCGTACAAAGGATCATTAACCACCGCATGGCGGATGTGTGCCATATGTACCCGGATCTGGTGAGTTCTTCCTGTTTCCAACTTACATTCAATCCATGAATAATTAGTTAAATATTTCAATACCCGGAAATGAGTGACCGCTTCTTTTCCGGAATCCGGTTGTACATCCCATTTCATCCGGTCTTTCGTACTTCTGCCAATAGGAAATCGAATAATCCCCGTAGTCCCTTCCATTTGCCCATGAACCAGTGCTATATAACAACGCTGTGCTTCATGAGCTGCAATTTGCTTTTGCAAAGGACCGTATGCCCTATCCGACTTGGCAACCACCATGACTCCGGACGTATCTTTATCTAAGCGATGAACAATTCCCGGTCTTTTCTTATCTCCTACGGATAATATACGATCCCCGCAATGATATAAAAGTGCATTTACCAGAGTGCCGCTCGTATTTCCTGCCCCCGGATGAACAACCAACCCTCGCGCTTTATTAATAACCAGTATGTCTTCATCTTCATAAAGAATATGTAACGGAATATTTTCCGCTATCAACTCGATATCCGTTTTTCCTTCCCAACGAAACTTGATCTGCTCCCCTGCTTCCACATGATAATTTTGTCTGACAACCTTGCCCGACGAAAGCACAGCATTTCCCTCTTTAATCCATTTCTGAACCTCCGCCCGGGTCAAACCGGTCTTTCTTGCTAAAAACAGATCCAGCCGCTGTCCCTGTTCTTCCACTTCCACTGTATATGAATGAATATTCATCTGTCATATCTCCAAAAATAAAACATAATCAGTGTCACGCCTAAACAAATAGCCATATCCGCCACATTAAAAACCGGCCAGACTCTGAAATCAATAAAATCTACCACTCCGCCAAACCGAACCCTGTCTATAGCATTTCCTAATGCCCCGCCAAGTACACACCCCACCGCCAGCGGAAAATACAGAGGCTTGGCAGGAATCCTTTTTCTCAGCCAAAAGAAAGCAATAAACAGCACTCCTACAATACCGAGAAGAAAAAAGTTCCGGTGAGGCAAGACACCAAAAGCAGCTCCCGGATTTGATATATAGGTGAAATGAAATATACTTCTGATCACAGGAATTGTTTCTCCCAATTCCATATAGGTATACACGAAATACTTCACCAGTTGGTCTAAAATAACTGTTATCAAGGCACTAAGAATCGTAAGCATACACCCTCCTGTTTCATCATTATATCATAGCTTTTCGGTCAAAAAAAAATGACCCCGCAAGGTCATCTTTCGTTTAATAACTCACAAATACTTGAACATCACGTCTTCCGAACTGGTAGCATTCTTCATAACTTTCCATACACAAATCAATCTTTTTCCCTATAATCGCACCGCCCGTATCGGCAGCTACAGCCTCACCGTACTGGGGGATATATACTTTAGACCCCAAGGGTATCACATCAGGATCTACGGCAACAGTGCCATATCCTGCCCGTGTACCGGTTGCGGTAATGCCTGCACCGCCACCGTCATTGGGATGGTATGCCGTAGCGTTCATTGTTGTTACCCATCCGACAGCACCTTCTCTGTTTCCTGTTTTGACAATCCCTTTGGTGCCGCTTTTGATCACTTCCGATTTGAGTGTACTTTTCTTTATAATCTTCCCATTTGATAAAAATTCTTCCACTTTTACTTTTCGTTTCCCCGGAACGGCTTCTTCAACAACAACGGTCTCGTCTGTTCCTAAGGTATCATCATACCATTTTATATATTCTTGCGGCATTTCCTCAACCCGTTCTACCGTACGAACCATATACGGGACTACATGGATTTTCATGTTTTTATGAATTTTTAAAAGCCCGTCTTCCAACGGCATCACTTTGCGCCAATCATACCCTGCATCATTCACTGCCCCTTGTACGGTTTGCTGTGTTGTATAAACCACTCTTGAAATACCGTTTTCTACCACGGTAACAGGAATGGCTCTCTCAATATAAAGTACCGATCCGTTTTTTATATCGGGCGTGGTCGTCCAATATTTATCATGTGATTGCAGCGGTTTTTTCAAATCATTTAATACGTATATAAAGTTGTTCGCGCTTGTATGCAGAACTTCTCTGGATTCGCCATCACAAATAACTACTTGTTTTATTTCTGAAGACGGTGTTTCTTGATCTGTCACCGCAAACCCGGGCATCATGGCCGCCATGGAAATCAAGAGTGATCCTGCCATCACCGCTCGGACTTTTTTGTGAAATGTATTTTTCATAAATATCTCTCCTACGGGTGTCATTCTACCACAGGAAGACATTTTGTCAAATTTATATACGTTTACAATTATAATAATCTAATCTATTTCGATAAAATCTTATTATTTTAAAAACCCATCTCGCTTATTCCTTTATATCCTCATTTTGAGACCACTTACTTTCTATCAAATAAATCATATAATATCAGATTTTATTGACTTATCAAATTGTCAATCTTGTTCACTGTGAATGGACATCTCTATTTTCATATTTGCAATTTTGCTTTTTAAGTATTTGGAATTAATACCCTGATTTTTCCATAAATCAAAAAACGGATTCATAAAGCGCATACGCAAGTTGCATTTTATGACCTGTTTTTAGTTCATTATCAGATGTTTTTTATTATTCGATTTATTAAAAATCACTTAAATGTGGGTGGTATTTTTTTATTTAGCCTCATTATAAGGTCTTACGCCCAAAAATGAATCAAATATAAAAGAAAAGTGGTTAATCACGGAAAACTCTCTATTTTATTCACCATGCCCGACAAGCGGTACGTACGGTTCCATTTTCTGCGCCAGGGTCAGCTTATTTTCCTTCCCCCGTATTTCCGCTATTTGCTGAAATATCTCCTGTGCGCAAATCCGATCCTCTTCCATAACATTTTTTATCCACGTGCCGTCCGACTGCATGGCGTACGCTTTCTGGTTATCCGCCAACTCCAGCAAAATCATTTTTTTCACTCTCTGTTTAAGTTCCTCATCGGAAACAGGTACCATCAACTCTACCCGGTCATTAAGATTTCTCGGCATCCAGTCCGCACTTCCGATATAAATCTCTTCTCTTCCGCCGTTTTGAAACCAAAATATCCGGCTGTGTTCCAGAAATCTGCCGACTATACTGCGAACGGTAATATGATCACTCACCCCCGGGATCCCCGGAATGAGTACACAAATCCCTCTGACGATCAGTTCAATTTTCACGCCCGCCCGGGACGCTTCATATAATTTATCAATAATTTCTTTATCAAGTAAAGAATTCATTTTAGCAATCATATGTGCAGATTCTCCACTTCGGGCAAATTCTATTTCTCTGTCAATCAATTGGAGACATCTTTCTCTCAAATTGATCGGTGCCACTATAAAAGAATCCCATATAGGCGGGTCGGAATAACCGGAAAGCAAATTAAAGAAAGCTGATGCATCTACACCTAATTTATCATTGCAGCTCAATAATCCCATATCCGTATACAGTTTTGCTGTAGAGGCATTATAGTTTCCCGTTGCTATATGAACATACCGGCGAATCCCGTCTTTTTCTCGGCGAACCACCAAGGTACACTTTGAATGGGTTTTTAATCCCACCAGCCCATAAATGACATGAGCCCCCGCCTTTTCCAAGCGTCTTGCCATAAGAATGTTGTTCGCTTCATCAAAACGTGCCTTTACTTCCATCAAAACCGTCACTTGTTTCCCGTTCTGCACCGCTTTCTCCAAGGCCTGCACAATAGGACTGGATGAGCTGACCCGATAAAGCGTTTGCTTAATGGCAAGAACATTTTTGTCGTTTGCCGCCGCCAGCATAAACTCCACCACCGACTCGTCAAAGGATTCATACGGTAAGTGAATCAAAATATCTTTTTCACGAATCATATCAAATATGTTCGTCTTTTTCTCCCGTTTCATCTCGATCATACTCCATGGTGTATGCGGCTTCGCTTCTTTGTAGCGGAGATGGTCATACCCTTTTATGCCGCAGAAACTGAAGAATACTGTCATATCAACCGGCCCGTCGATTTCATACATATCCTCTTTGGCAAGATTCATTTCCTGGGTCATAAATCTTCGCATAAAACGGCTCGTCCCCACCTCAAATTCTATGCGAACCGCCGCCCCGCGCTGTCTCTTTTTTAATTGACGCTCCACTTCTACCAGAAGATCCTGGGCATCTTCTTCGTCAATATAAAGATCCGCATCTCTGGTGATTCGGAAAGCTCTTGCTTCCAACAAATCGTATCCGATAAACAGACGCTGTGCATAATGCATTAATACATCTTCCAAAAAGATAAACCGGTGCCTCTTACTGTTTTTGTCTGTATCCGGAAGGCGGATAATTCGGGGCAATACCGATGGTACCGGCACAATGGCGGTTTTTATGTCTATATCATTCTCTTCATCAACCAGATTATCTCTTTCATTTCGCTCTAAAAGCATGGCAATATTCAAGCTCTTGGACGCCAAAAAAGGAAACGGATGTGATGCATCGACAGCCATAGGTGTTACCACCGGAAAAATTTCTCTTTCAAAATAATTTTCCAGCCATTTCTTCTGCTCTTCGTCTATGGCATCCGGCTTTACAAAAGATAATCCTTCTTTTTGGAGAACTTGCAGGATATCTTTCAGATAAATATACTGCTTGGCTACCAGTTGCTGGCAAAGTTCGGATATGTTTTCAATTTGTTCTTCCGGAGTCATACCCGCAATATCACGGCGAGTGATATTATTTTCGGTCTGGTGTTTCAATCCGGATACACGAATCATAAAAAATTCATCCAGATTAGAGCTTGTAATCGCTAAAAATTTCAGCTTTTCAAGAAGCGGATTGGAATCATCAACCGCTTCCTGCAAAACCCGTTTATTGAACTGCAGCCATGATAATTCCCTGTTCAGATAATACTTCTGTTCACTGATTTCCCTATCCATGATCACTATCTCCGTTCCAATTTAACTTCAAGTCCGTACACGTTTTCAAAAAGTTCTTTGCTCTTTTCAAATGTCCATGATTCCAGTGCCGTACTTTCTTTCCCGTCATACTCAATAATAAATGACGCCCCTGAAATACGGGCACTTATATCCGTCATCTTTTGCCGCCGTGAAATATCCATGGCCCTCGCCAATCTGAAAACGGAAATTAACTTTAACGCCACAATTTTAGCCGAATCCGGCAATATACGGAATGCTTCCTCCTCATCTCCGGGCACCCGTTTATGATCATAATAAACGACACAGGCGACAATATCCTTTTCCTTATCGGATATCCCGAAAATGTCGGTTCCTCTTATGATATTCCATGCATGTTCCTGCGAGTTAAGTAAATTTACATATTTCCCCACCTGATAAAGGATGATAGCCATGCGGAGCAATACTTCCTCTCTCCCGGTAAGCCCGCTCCTGCTTCCCAATCCTGAAATAATCACATGACTGTAGTGCTCCAACGCTTCCGCATGAAGCGGTTCATAGTAATAGGAATTGGCAATGGCCCGTGTCAGCTCTATATTTTGCTTTCTCATATAAGCAAGAGAATCATCTCTTGTCCGGATGGCTCCATAGAAAGTAGATACCGATTCAATGAAAGTCGTGCCGAATAAAATAATATGCTCGGGCCATACATTATCCAGTATTTCTTTATATATATGAATCGTCGGTAAAACCGTCATGGCCCGGGGTTCACTGATTTTATATCTTTGCTGTATGCTGGACGGTGACAGAAAGCCTGCCTCTTCATACAATTTTTGGAAACTGTCCTTCCGGATTTCGATTTTATCGGTCTTATCCATTTGGAAATTCATCAGACCCGCTACAATTCTCGCCTCACGTCCTGACAAAATGACATTAAACGGATTGTAGCAACGGATTTCATCCCACAACGGTTTTAAAATGGCATGCAGATACTCCGCCATAGCCAAAGGAAACTCCCTGGAATCCCTTTGGCTGGCTTTAAACGTTTCCAAAACCTGGAGCGTGCCTATGTGTACATTATGCTGATACTGAAGAGAACCGTTTTTCCAAATTGTCATTCCTACACAGCCGGACGTAATGTCTATGAAAAGGAAACTTTTTTCCGGGGCATACTTCTTTTCATTAATAAACTGCCTCACATGATGTTGCAATAAAAAATGCTTGTAATAAATTTCCTGCGGCATATCTACAACATGTACCGAAAATCCTGTATTGACTCGTATCAAATCTAAAATGAGACGCCAATTTTCCGCCTCCCGTAATACGGCAGTGGCATATACCTTATACTCTTTGACCTGATAATCGTTTAAAAGTTGTCTGAGTCCGTTGAGCATATCGCAAAGACGGCGTATGGAAGAAAAGGATAGCTTTTTATGAATAAAAACTTCCTCACCAAACGCCGTTTCTTTCCTTACTTCTTCTATAATGCGAATATCATTTATATTTCTATATTCTACAATTCTCATAGAAAGATTCGATGATCCGATATGAATCATTCCGTAAATCAGCGATTCCATGCCCGCCATTTGCACCCCTCATTTCCAAAAATCCGCTACACCGACATCAAATAATCCTGTTATCTCTATTATACTAAAAAGCAGGATAAACAGATAAAATTTATGAATTTATTTTTGTTTTTCACTTTTTCCAGATTCATTCCATTTATATGTATTTTATAAAAACGATTTTCACCCTCACAACAAAACGTATTTTTGTTCAATTCAACGGGTATTTATTGTACAATAAATAAAGAATATACATAAAGGAGATTGCAATGCGTCATATAGCTGTCATTGACCTCGGTTCCAACTCTATCCGGTTTGTCATTATGCAAGTCAACCCGTCGGGTACGTATAAACTGATTTATCAGGAAAAAAAGTCAATCCGCCTGGCGGAAGGAATGACTTCCTCTTCTCCTTTTCTGACAGAATTGGCCCAACAGAAAGCCATTAACTGTTTAAAAGTATACCGCCACATTGCCGATATATATCACGTCACCAACATATTGGCAGTCGCAACAGCTGCCGTAAGAAACGCCCAAAACGGCGCTTCTTTCCTAAAGCGGGTCCGAAGCGACACGCAAATTCCCATGACGATTATAAGCGGAAAGCAGGAAGCCGCTTTAGGATTTTCAGGAGTCATTCATACGATAGATGCCGATGATTTTCTTCTTTTCGATCTGGGCGGGGCCAGCGTGGAAATATCATTGGTCAAAGATAAAAAAAGAATGCATTCCGTCAGCATCCCTGTCGGTGCCATCACTTTGACGGAAAAATTCCAATCATCAGGCACCGTTTCCGCAAAAACGGTCAAGAATATCCAATCGCATATTTTAGAAAAACTCAAGGCTGTTCCGTGGATGCCGAAAAAGCCCTTACCTGTCATCGGCGTCGGCGGAACCGTCAGAAATCTTGCCAAGATTTATCAACGCCGTACCGGATATCCGTTGCCTAAACTTCACAATTACCAAATGCCGGCAGACGGATTATTCTCCGTTATCGACACCATCACTGCTTCAACGGTGGAAGACAGAAAAAAAATATCCGGTCTTTCTTCTGAAAGAGCAGACATTATTATTGCCGGCGCTCTCCTGGTCGGGGAAATCATAAAATATACCCACGCAAAAGAACTGACCGTTTCGGGCTGCGGTCTTCGGGAAGGCATATTTTATCATTGGTATGATCCTATATATGACAAGCACAAATATCATTGCCGCAACATGCTCATTTCTTCCGCTAAAAATTATGCCCTGCCGCTCTCTCCGGAAGAATCTTTCCATACCAAATATGTAACGGCCCTGGCGCTTTCCATGTTTGATCAATGGCAAAAAAAGCATGGCTGTTCCGACAGAATGCGCCTGCTTCTCTATACGGCGGGTTTGCTTCATGACGCCGGAAAGACCGTTAATTATTACGGACATGCCAGACACAGCGGGTATATAATCGCCAATGCTCACATTTTCGGTTGGTCTCACAAAGAACAAATTATGTGTTCTTTAGTGGCCGCATTCCATCACGGTTTTTCCGGACGAGTTCTGAAATCGTTAAAAGAATCCCGCCTGCTCACGGCAGAAGATATTAGGCAAGTCAAACTTTTATCCTGCTTTCTCTCATTAGCGGAAGGTCTTGATGAAAGTTACGAACAATGCATTTCTCAAATTATCTGTACCTGCTCTGCCGGATATGATTTACGGATTTACCTTGACCGGGATCATTTCCACGTACCTGCCCATGCCACGCAAAAGATTTCCTCATCGTTTGAAAAATTAACAGGTTCTCCTCTATCTATCCAATGGTTTCCCGGCAGTCAAAAAAAATCATTGATTAAAGACCTGGCAGACACTTTATAAAATTTTCAAGCATATTCTTTCACGAAAAAACATCCTTTCCGTTTGGAAACAATTCTCCAAACAAAAAGGATGTTTTATTATGCATCTGCCGCCTTATGCCATTACCGGTTATGAATGCTTTCGGGACTCAGGTCATGATTCAAAAGACGATACCTGGCAAAATCTTTCCAGTCGGTATCGGGCATACCGTAATTGCAATAGGGATCGATGGAAAGACCGCCGCGCGGAAGAAATTTCCCCCAAACTTCTATGTACCGGGGCGCCAACAATTTAATCAAGTCTTTCATAATCATATTGACGCAATCTTCATGAAAATCCCCGTGATTTCGGTAACTGAACAAATATAACTTAAGTGATTTACTTTCCACGATATATTGATCGGGAATGTAAGAAATATAAATAACCGCAAAATCCGGTTGTCCCGTTTTCGGGCACAAACTGGTAAACTCCGGGCAATTGAATTTTATGAAATAATCATTTTCCGAGTGAGCATTCGGTATCTTTTCCAATACACCGGGGTTATACGCCAAATCATATTTTGTATCTTGATTTCCTAAAGACTTTAAATCCTCAATTCCCTGTCTTTCCATTACGCAGTCTCCTTTTTATGTGTGATTCCATGTCAAGCTGACAGCTTTAGAAATTGTAAAAAATCCGCCCTGCGATGACACCTGCCGTAATGACACAGATAAGACCCATCATTCCATAATCGGAAATTTTCGGTGCTACACTTTCCATAAACGTACGTTTGGATCCGCCGAATCCGCGAAGTTCCAATGAAAGCGCCATTGTTTCGCTGCGGCCGAGAGAACGAAGCATGAGCGGCCTTACAACAGACATATATCGTTTAATTTGTTTAATAAAATTCCCCTCTATAGCAAGCCCGCGGCATGCCTGCGCTTCCGCCACCGCTCTGTTCTCTTCTATAAAATCGGGAACAAACCGGAGCCCGGCGGTAAACATAAATGCATATTCATAAGGCACTTTCATTTGCATAACCATAGCGGCGGTCAAATCCTGCAGTTTTACGGTAGCAAGAAGATAAATAAATATGATTGTCATTCCGAGCATGCGCAAAGCGGCCACGACGGCGCCTTTTTCCGTACCGCCCCCGATATATTCTATAAGTCCCAGGAAAAAAGCAAAGACCACGAGCATGAAGAACGCTTTCAAATTGTTAAAAAACTCTTTCGATATAATCAAAATACAGATTTCAAAAAGGCACAGGATTCCCAAACTCATCGGTTCCCTCAAAACAATTGCCCAAACAGCGGTAGCTAAAGTCAGGATAATTTTTGTAATCGGCACCAGGTTTCTCATTTCGTCATCGCTCCCTTCAAGTGTAAATAGGCTTCACAGAACTCCGACATATTTCTGCAATAAGGAGCTCCCGGAAGTTTGCGTCCGAGAAGAACCGATGGAGGATATGCCAATCCCCAGCTTTCAGGTCTGTTTTCCATAGAGAAGAGTTCTTCCGGTTTTCCGTCAAAAACAACACTTTTATCGGCAACGACAATCACTCTTGTACACTCGGCGGCCACTATATCCATATCGTGCGTAACAAGAATAATCGTAATTCCCAGATCCTTCAGGCGGTTCATTAATTTCATCAATTTTTTCTTTTCCGCTCCGTCCTGCCCGCTGGTCGGTTCATCAAGCACCAGATACTCCGTATTCATAGCCAATCCCGATGCAATGGCCACTCTTTGCTGATCCCCCCGGGATAATGTCCGAGGATACTCATCAGCCAGCTCAAAAATATCCGTATCTTTCATTGCCTGATTGACAATTTCATCCAGTTCCTGCCCCCGTTTCCCCTGTTGATAAGGTCCAAAAGCAATTTCTTCTCTGACCGTGGGCATGAACATTTGTCTGTCCGGTTGCTGGAACACATAACCGATGAAACGGCTTCGCTCTGCGGCAGTTTCATTGGTTACATTTTTTTCATCATAGATAACAAATCCTTTGACAGGTTTTTCCAACCCGGTCAAAAGACGAGTCACTGTCGTTTTTCCGCTGCCGTTTCTTCCTGTAACGGCAACAAATTCTCCTTTACCAAATGAAAGAGAGATATCTGATAAGACAAGCGGGCTGTCCTTTGTATACCGAAAACTTACATGATCCAATTCAAGCATGATTCTCCCCCTCTTTCTTTATGGAATTAACGACTGAAAACGCCGCATCATGAATATTCAAAAACGGTTTTTCAAATGTAACCCCCGCTTCTTCCAATAAAAGTTGTGCTTTATACATATCAGGAATAGCTTCTTCATATATATGATTCCGATTCATGTATTTCATCACATTCTCCGGTTTACCGTCACTGATAATCTTTCCCTCATCCATCAAAATAAATCGTGTGGCATAAGGCAATGTCGCCTCTAAATGATGCTCCGCCACAATGACGGTCACTCCCGTCTTTTGATTGAGTTCTCCCACCATTTCATAAAATTCTTTGACCCCTTCCGGATCCAAAGCGGAAGTAGGTTCATCAAAAACAATCACTTGAGGTTCTTCCGCTAATACGGCCGCCACAACCAATCTCTGCCTTTGCCCGCCGGAAAGAGTCGCCACTTTTCTGTCTTCCAAACCGTCCAAATGAACTTTTTTCAGCGCCTGTTTTGACCGCTTTTTAATTTCTTCCGGAGGAAACCCGTGATTTTCCAATGTGAACGCCATTTCTTCTCCCACTGTCAGTGTCACAATCTGCGCCGAATAGTCCGCTAAAATAACCCCTATACTGGACGCCAAATCGGCAATTTCAGTTTGTGTGACCGCCTTACCTCCGGTAAAGACCATTCCCTCCATTCTGCCGCCATAATAATGAGGAACGGCTCCCGCCATGGACATCAGCAATGTCGTTTTCCCGGCTCCGTTAGGTCCGGTTACCACGATGAAGTCCCCCTGCTTCGCTGTCATGGAAACATCCGTCAGTGCAGGATTTTTAGAAAACGGATAGGAATAAGTCAGATGCTCCACACTGATGACGCCTTCCTCTTTCTGTTTTAAAAGAAATCCGCTGTGATCACTGTCCTCTACATCGGATGCTGTCATATAATTCATGGATTTAAACAATTTTAATGCAGGGAAATACAAAAAAGGTGTAATAACGGCATTCCCGACACCCACTAAAGCAACCATGGGAAGCATGACATACAAATATACATTGATGGGAATCCCTACAATTAAAGTCAGAATGGATACAAAGATAAATCCGCTTACCAAAGTCGTAATAAATCCGGCAAGCATCGGCCGCAAAGAAAATTTTCCGATTTTAATAGGCGGCACGGAATGAGCAAAGAAACCTGCTACAAAGGCCCCGGCAAATTCACTGAAAAAATCTCCGTAAGGAAAAGCCGACTTTGATGTAAATACTTCCATGAGAGCCGCTACCATGCAAATCCCCAAGCACTGTTTGTAAGTCGGTTTTGTCAAAAGAATTGCCACTACATACGTCGCAATCATCCAATTCGGTGTAAACCCCGCCACAGAGGGTGATACCAGATGAAGCAGCATTCCGATCGCCAGCATTAAGGTAGAGATCGTAAGCCAGCGGAATTTTCCCCCTCTTGATTTAGTAAATACCGGTTGTGATACATTTTTTACCGCTTCCATAACCATCCCTCCTAAACTACGAAATAAAAAAATCCTTCCATTCCCCTGCATTTCTGCAAAGGGACGAAAGGAAATGTTTCCGCGGTGCCACCCTAATTGACTGAAAGTCCAACTTCATGGTTATCCATCTCTTTTTAACGGAAGTTCCGGCAGCTCCTACCCCGATTACGGCTCAGGCTGCATCTCATGGGTCCATTCATAATAACCGATATTCCGGCTTCCACCATACGCCGGCTCTCTATGATATCAAATCATTACTACTACTCCCAATCACTGATATTAGACAGAGTATATCACTCCGTTTTTTTTATGTCAAACTTTTTACGATTCTTTATCTCCCTGATGAATAACCAGTTGTGGAAACGGAATGGATATCCCTGCATCATCAAATGCATTTTTCACTTTAATGTACAACTGATTTTGTGCATCATAATATTTTATACGCTCCACTTGTGCTCTTACATAAATGCGAATACTTGATTCCGCCATAGAGCTTACGTAAATAGGTAAATCAGCGCCGTTTAAGACATACTCATCTTCGCGAAATACTTTTTTTAAAATTTCAATGCATTTAACTAAATCCGTTTCATACCCTACATCGAAAACAAACTCTATATTTCGTGTAATAAAGCTGGAGTAATTTTTTATGATACTGTTTGTCAATTGTGAATTCGGAATGGAAATCATCTGGTTTCCTAATGTAGACATCTCCGTATACATGATACGTATATCCACTACAGTCCCCTGGTTCGTTCCGATTTGTATATAATCTCCCACTTTAAAGGGCCGAAATATCAAAATAAATATCCCTGACGCGACATTTCCTACATTATCCTTAAGTCCCAGCCCGATTGCCAGACCCAATCCGCCAAAAGCGGCTACCAATGTGCTTGGAGCCACCCCTACCGCTTCCAGTGCCATAATTAAAACGATGGCCAACGAAAAAAAGAAAATGATTTCCGATACAAAGCTGTTTGCAGAAGGATCTGCGCTTCTCCGGCTTAAAACGCGCTGAATCCCGCTCCGCAGCCATCGGCAGATCATATATCCGACAACCAAAATCAAAACGGCCTGGATGATATCGACGCCTTTATTGATGATAAAGCCCTCGAAATTCTGGATAAGATTTCTGGTAAAATCAACCTCTTCTTCCACAAGTTTTCCGACAATATTATCCTGCACTATGTAAACACCTTTCTTCTAAATACAACGAATCATCTCTTATGAATCGCCTGTTCTCCCGCTTTTATAACGGATTCGATGACCATCGTTGTCGTAACGGCACCTACTCCGCCCGGCACCGGTGTCACCGCTCCCGCCACAGGAAATACGGATTCATAATCTACATCACCCACGGTTTTGCCGTCTATCCGGTTAATCCCCACATCAATGACAACAGCTCCCTTTTTCACCATATCTCCCTGTAAGCTGCAAGGATGTCCGACCGCAACAACAATCACATCGGCTTTTCTTGTCATATCTTTCAAATTCCGGCTCCGGGAGTGACAAATCGTAACCGTTGCATTTTCATTTAAAAGCATCATGGAAACCGGTTTCCCTATGACATTACTTCTCCCTATGACTACAATGTCTTTCCCCTCCAACGGAATTTTATAATGTCTAAGTATCTCCATAACCGCCCGGGGCGTACACCCGAAAAAGCCGTCTCTTCCCGAAAACAGCCGCCCCGCATTGACTGTTGTCAACCCGTCCACATCTTTATCCGGATCTATGCAATCAATCATTTTTTGCGTGCATATATGCTCCGGCAGCGGCATCATCATTAAAATTCCCGTAACAGAAGCATCCGCATTCAGGTCTGAAATCAGACTTTCCAATTCTTTCTCAGTGATATCTTTTCCTCTTTTTATCAATTCCGATTGTATTCCATATTTTTGAGCCACTTTTTGCATAAAAGAGGCATACATGGCGGACGCGGAATGATCTCCCGTTAAAATAACGGCTAACTTGGGAATATAACTGTTTTCTTTCAATTTTTCCAGCCGGCCCTTTAGCTTTTCTTCAAGTGCCGCCGCCACTTCTTTTCCATCAAGTACCATTCTATCCCTCATTTAAAAAAGTCCTGTAATATTTCCTTCATCATCTACATCAATTTTTTCTGCCGCCGGACATTTCGGGAGTCCCGGCATTGTCATAATCTTTCCTGTCAATATCACAACAAATCCCGCACCGGCGGATACATGACAATCCCTCACGTGCAGCGTAAATCCTTCCGGTGCTCCTAATACAGACGGATCGTCAGTAAAAGAAACCGGTGTTTTAGCAATGCAGACGGGTCTGTCGCCATACCCCATATCTTCAATATGCTTCAACTCTTTTTCTGCCGCCGCATCATACTGCACATGGGCCGCTCCATAAATTTCCTTGGCAATCGTTTCAATTTTTTCCTTGAGAGGTATATCCAACTTATAAAGCGGCTCATATTCCGAGGGTTTCTTCATAGCTTTCAGCAAATTTTCCGCCAAAGCCTCCCCGCCTTTCCCGCCTTTCGCAAAAACATCGGAATCGGCAACCATAACACCGTTTTCCTGACAAGCCCGGTAAACAACTTGTTTCTCTTCTTCCGTGTCGGTCGGGAAAATATTCAACGCAACAACCATCGGAATCTTATATTTCTTCAAGTTGGAAATATGGCGCAGCAGATTGGGAAGCCCCCTTCTCACCGCTTCCGGATCCGATGCCGACAATTCATTTTTTTGCTTTCCCCCGTTCATTTTCAATGCACGAAGAGTAGCCACCAAAACAACTCCGTCCGGATGAAGTCCGGCAAAACGGCATTTGATATCTAAAAACTTTTCAGCCCCCAAATCGGCGCCGAAACCGGCTTCCGTCACCACATAATCCGCTAAATGAAGTGCTGTCCGTGTCGCTATTACAGAATTACACCCATGAGCAATATTAGCAAAAGGACCGCCGTGAATAAATGCAGGGACATGTTCCAGTGTCTGCACTAAATTGGGTTTCAATGCCTCTTTCATCAATGCCGTCATAGCGCCTTCCGCATGAATATCTCCCGCTCTGACCGGCTCATTATTATACGTATATCCCACTATAATTCTTGAAAACCGTTCTTTCATATCTTTGATTGAATTTGCAAGACAAAGAATCGCCATTATTTCTGACGCAACGGTAATGTCAAACCCGCTTTCTCTCGGAACTCCGTTTATATGTCCGCCAAGACCGACGACAATATGTCTGAGCGCTCTGTCATTCATATCCATAACGCGGTTCCATACGACTTTGCGGGGATCTATATGCAACATATTTCCTTGATGGATATGATTATCCACCATCGCCGCCAATAAATTATGTGTGGCCGTAATGGCATGCAAATCCCCTGTAAAATGAAGATTAATATCTTCCATGGGCACCACTTGCGAATATCCGCCGCCGGCGGCGCCGCCTTTAATTCCCATGCAAGGCCCCAGAGACGGTTCCCTCAAACAAATCATTGTTTTTTTATTCAACTTTGACAATGCCTGCCCAAGCCCCACCGTCGTAGTGGTCTTACCCTCACCGGCAGGTGTCGGGGAAACGGCTGTCACCAGGATCAATTTCCCCATCGGTTTATTTTTCAGTGACTCCGAAAATTGAAGGGAAATTTTTGCTTTATATGGGCCATACGCTTCCAATTCTTTTTCCGGAATCCCTATACTTTCAGCAATATCTGCAATGGGATACAGTTTCGCCTTTTGCGCAATTTCAATATCACTTAACAATTCTTATCCCTCCCGGCTTGTAGAAAACAATGGATAATTCTTATTTATTTTTACATTATATCACAGACTTCCGCAGCGGGATTCGTTTTTCTTCTTCTTTTATGATATAAACACATAAAAATAACCCGCCAATCAAATGACAGGTTATTTTTTATTTTGAAAAGTGAACCGTAATATCTTCGCCCCGTTTGACAGTCACACCAGGCCCCGGCGATTGGGCATCGGCATATCCCGTTCCCTCCGGTTTAAATCCGAGTCCGGCTCTGCCGATCCATGACCCGACATCTCTTATTGACCAACCGTAAAAGTTCGGCAAGCGAAATTCTTTTGTGTTTTCATCGGGTATTTCAGGAAAATTTTTATTTCCATACCCACTTTCATTCTCTTCCGATTGTTCTCTTGTTTCATTTGATGGAATTTCCAAGTACCTCATAATTTGTCCCATCGCTTCCTTAAATACAGGGGCCGCTACCAACCCGCCATAATAAACGCCTCTCGGATTATCCAAAACAACAAGGCAAATCGCCCGGGGATTCTCTATGGGACCGAAACCGCAAAATGATGCTATATATTCGTTTTCCAGATAGCCGCCGCGAAGGGCATCCAATTTTTGTGCAGTCCCTGTTTTTCCTCCCATGCGATACCCCGGCACGCGGGCATTCATTCCGCCTCCTTCGGAAACCTCTTTTTCCATCATATCCTTAACTTGATCCGCCACTTCTTTGGATACCGGTTCGCCCGCATACTCTGTTTCGTAAGATTTATAAACAGTTCCGTCCGGATTTCTGACCGATTCCAAAACATGGGGTTTTACCATTTTTCCCCCATTGGCAAGCGCACTGTAAGCCTGCAACATTTGCAAAGGCGTTACCGCTATCCCTTGCCCGATTGACATGGTAGCCACGTCAATATCTTTCATATGTTCCGGATCAAATAAAAGCCCCGGTTCTTCTCCCGGAAGTTCTATGCCTGTCACTTTGCCGAAACCGAATTTTTTTGCATATTCAGTTAATGTCTTTCCTCCTGTCAGCAGACCGATATGAGCAAATCCTGTATTAATAGAATATTTAATAATATCTACCAACTTTACATCGCCATACGAGCCGTCATTCCAGTTTTTAATCACATGCCCGGACGCTCTGATCTCTCCGGGATCAGACCAAACGGTTTCCGCAGAATACGTTCCCGCCTCCAATGCGGCTGCCGCAATAATAGGCTTAAATGTAGAACCCGGTTCATAAATATCAACCACCGCTTTATTTTTAAAATCTTCTTCTTTCGCTTTATCAAAATGATTCGGGTCATAAGTCGGGCGGCTCCCTAAAGCTAAAATTCCGCCGGTTTGGGGATCCATAACAATAATCAATCCTCCTTGAGCCCGTGTATTTTCCATCGCTCTGTCAAGCGCCCGTTCTGCATAAAACTGTATATTTTGATCAATTGTCAAATGTACGGATCGCTCTCCTTCCGCTTTGTAAGGTGCCAATGCGGATTGAAGAATCGGATTGCCTCTCGCATCCATCAGTAATCTTTGCTTATTTTCAGTGCCTCCTATTAAATCGTCCATCGACATTTCAAGTCCGTCCAGCCCCATGTCATCTATCCCTACAAAGCCTAAAACATTCGCCAATAACGGTCCGTTCGGATAGTATCTCCGGCTTTCGTCAACAAAACGGAGTCCTTCCCACTTCCTCTCTTTCAGAAGAGAAATAACACGGTCGGAATCTTCCGGGTCCATTAGCCGCTGTATCCAAACGAAGCGGGTATCTCTTGTTAATTTTTCGATGAGTTCCTCTTCCGACTGATGCAACAGCGGTGACAGCTCTCCGGCAATTTCTTTCGGATCTCCGTGAATCATTCCCGGGTCACAGTACAGTGATTTGACCATAACGGAAAATGCCAATCGTTTTCCGTTTCTGTCAAAAATAGTTCCTCTGGGAGAATATAAAACCTGGACGCCTTCCGTTTGGTTCAATGCCATTTTTTTATATTTATCACTGTCGATAATCTGTATATGAAAAAGCCGGACGCTTAAAAGAACTGCCAGGACCGTAAATAAAACAGCCGCCCATACGCTCCTTCTCCGCATGATTCCTCTCGGATTAATTCTTCTCATTATGACGTCTCCTGTACCTGTTGCCCGCCCGTAAAAGTACATCCGGATGATTTTCTATTTCTCCGTTTTGCACGCGGAACAGTAAATTTTTCATGCCCTCTCCTATGTTTTTTCCCAAGCTTGATATGAATCGGTCATCATAATTTAAATCTTTTGTTGATACCGGTATCTCACGGCACAAGTCCATCATATACTCTCCAAATGCCTGATGCCCGTCTGTAGCCGAATAGGGACGTCCGCATCCGATAATATCGGCCTTACATAGCTCCATTAGGTCTTGAAATGCGCTTTTCATTTCTGTTGAAGATTTAAATTCACCGCTTCTTGCCTCTTGCCGAATCCATTTTTTTCCGTCAGCTTCTTCTGTATTGGCAAAATAATGAAACTTCATGTGGTTCTTCACAAGCCAGACAACCCGGGAAATAAATTTTGCAGGCATTTCAAGCCGGATAAGTGCAGTCTGAGTCATCCGGGCGCCTTCCGAATCATGCCCGTAATCCGTATATCTTCCATTCCTGACCGCTCTTACCCCGGGCATTCCTTTTCCTACATCATGAAAAAGAGCCGCCCACCGTAATACCTCATTTCTCGGCACGGCCTCCACTACTGCCAGTGTGTGATACCATGCATCAAATTGATGAAACCGTTTTTCCTGCGGTAAATTGACCAAATGCGACAATTCCGGAAGTATCGGCACCGCATATTTCTTTTGATTTACAGTCACACGGCAGCTTGATTGATTCAAACCTGTTCTTACCAATACATCCAATCCGCGGGCCGGATGCTCCGACACCAAAAGCATTTGTAATTCTGATTTCACACGTGATAAAGAAAGACCTTCTCCACACGCTAAAGTGCGGGACACACCCCGGACGATTTCCTGATCTGCCACAAAATCAAGCTCTCCTAAAAAACGGCAAGCCCGGAAACTCCGCAGTGCATCTTCCCGGAACCGTTCTTCCGCTACGCCGACAGTCCTCAAAATCCGGCGTTCCAAATCAGAAACTCCGCCAAAATAGTCATAAATAACACCATCCGCATCCATCGCCATGGCATTGACCGTAAAGTCCCGACGGGAGACATCTTCTTTTAATGTTTCGGCAAAATAAACTTCTTGCGGTTTATGACTGGCAAGTCCATAAAACTCCCTGCGAAAAGTTGTCACTTCATATATGTTCCCATTCCATGCAATAACTACCGTACCGAAACGATAGCCGCCATGATTCATAATTTCCCATTCGTTTTTCTCTGCGCAGGAAATCACTTCATCAGGACGTGCTGAAGTCGTAATATCCCAATCATGCGGAATTTTCCCCAAAAGAAGATCTCTGACGGAACCGCCTACTATGTATGCCTCAAACCCTTCTTTTTCCAACGTACGCAAAATGAGCAGCGCCCCTTGATCTATCTTTCCCGTTTCATCATTTCCCATATATTTTTTCGCTGTCTATTTCCCTATGACTCATAAGACCCATTGTAATACCTTTCAGTCATTTCGTTGATTAAATCATATATGATTTTATGAGGAGGCGCAAGAAAAAACGCTTGCCCTCTTTATGGATAAGCGTTTTGACTTGGTAAAACTGTTTCTTTCATTAATTTTTATACTGTTCCGGCAGTTCTTTCACCCGGGCCACGCCCGACTCAATAGCGGCCTTTGCAGATGCCTTTGCTACGGCGTGAGAAACACGCTTATCAAATACATTGACCACCACATAATCCGGATTCAATTCTTCATCGGAAACCAATTCCGCCAACGCATGCGCTGCCGCAAGTTTCATCGGCTCATTAATTTGACGGGCGCGAACATCTAAGGCACCGCGGAACAATCCGGGAAATACGGACGAGTTGTTGACCTGATTCGGCATATCGCTCCGGCCGGTGCCGAAAATATAAACGCCGAGCGCTCTTGCATCTTCCAGCATCATTTCAGGTATCGGATTCGCCATAGCAAAGACAACATTATTCTCCGCCATGGTTTTAATAGCCGCTTTATGTTCTTCTTTAAATGCGGCCGGCGATGAGCTTGCTACAAGAATATCCGCGCCCTTGACCGCATCTGCAAAAGTTCCCTGCCTGTTTTCAGGATTGATTTCTTTCACAAGCGCTTTTTGAACACGGTTAAGCTTCCCGTCATCGTGCAAAATCCCTTTGCTGTTCAGCATCGTCATATTCTCCAGTCTGACACCGTCCTCCAAAAGAAGACGGGCGATAGCCGTTCCGGCGGCACCTGCACCGGAAACAACAACCTTGACTTCATTCATTTTCTTTTTTGTCAGGCGAAGAGCACCGATAACCGCTGCCAGTGCGGCAATAGCCGTTCCGTGCTGGTCATCATGAAATACCGGAATATTCATGGTCGCTTTCAATTCATCTTCAATGTCATAGCATTTGGGCGAAGAAAAATCTTCCAGATTGATTCCGGCAAATGATTTTTCCAACAATTGAATCGTGTGTACAATTTCATCTTTATCTTTGCTGTCAATCACAATCGGAATTGCGTCAATATTTCCGAACTTTTTATACAGAGCACTTTTCCCTTCCATAACAGGCATAGCCGCAGCGGCGCCGATATCTCCCAAACCGAGTACACGGGTTCCGTCAGAAATGACAGCCACAACGTTTCCCCGCCATGTCAATTCTAAAGATTTATCTTCTTCCTCTTTAATAGCCAGACAAGGTGCCGCCACCCCCGGTGTATACACCACCGCCAAATCATGAAGATCTTCCATTTTTGCATTCAGCGTTGTTTTAATCATTTGATGCTTTTCTTCTCTTAACTTCATTGCTTCTTCACGAATATCCATTTTTTCCTCCCTTAACTATTTTTGACCAGTAAATAATACATAGAATCTGCCTTTTATATCATAGGACATTTTTACCGCACAATTATAGCATAAATTTACGAATCTATAAAAATACAATTTCAAATATCCATATGCTTTAATTTTTCCAGCAAGTTTTTGAGTGCTTTCCCTCTGTGACTGATTTTATTTTTTTCCGTCATAGAAAGTTCCGCCATGGTTTTATTAAGCGCCGGCAAATAAAACAGCGGATCATACCCGAACCCACCGTCACCCTTATAGAAATCTCTGATGACCCCTTCACATCGCCCCTCCGCCGTTATCTCTTTACCGTCCGGCCATACAAGCGCAATGACACAGGCATAATACCCCGCTCTTTTATCACCTGCATATGTTTTTAAATCTTCTATCAACTTTTTATTATTCGCTTCATCATCGCCATGTTTTCCCGCATACCGGGCGGAATAAATTCCGGGTTTGTCCCCCAAAGCATTGGCAATAATACCGGAGTCATCGGACAGTACCGGCATATGAATGATTTCTGAATAATAATGTGCCTTAAGCAATGCATTTTCTTTAAAAGTTTTTCCCGTTTCTTCCGGTTCTTCTACATCCTGTATTTCACTTATCGGAACCGCTTCCCAGCCAATTTCAGAAAAACATTTCTGAAGCTCCCGTATTTTTCCTTTATTGTGTGTCGCAAGAACTATTCTCATGGTATTTCCTTTCCAAGACTCATCGCCTCGTCATCACATGGACCGCCTCTTTTTTCAGATGCCTCCACCCATTAGCGGCAAGAGATAATTGCTGAACTGCATTTTTGCATTCTTCCGTTATCCATGTGACAGCCTTTTCCGTTGCTTCCGGTAATGGAAATCTCATCAATCTTGATCCTTGAAAAACAAGCTGATTCTCCGCTTTCATCGTGTCCATAAACAATTGCCCCAACGGTCCCTCTAAATACACCTTTAAATATTCGGACGTATACATTTCTTTCGGACGGATAACTGTAATTTCATCGGACACATAGGTATTTTCATCTATATGATAGGCAACGGCCGTGTGAATTTTTTCTTTTCCCGGAAATAACAATAAATCACCGTTTTGTATACGTGTAAGTGACATTTTTTTTGATACTTCCAACGTCTCCGCAAGCTCAGTTCTTATGCCTGTATCTTCAATAATGGCATTTTCTTTTAATAACCGGCAGACACCTGCCATCTTATGTTCCGGCTGAACCACCGTATATTTACTTTCCACCGTATGCTCTAAATTGACCACATGAGCCGCAAGAAGCGTTTGTAATGCAATAGATCCGTTATACCGGTAAACATCATAATTCCAGTCATGAGCCTCTATAAATACATCCGCACCGACTTTTAATGCTTCATGTTTTTTTACGCTCCCGTTTTCAAGCCATGCTTCTCCGAACGAAATACGTTCCGTTTCGCAATTCCTCATTTTGATAAAAGCAAACTCTTCTTTATCGAGAACCGCATTGTAATATTCTTCCATCATTTTAGAAGAAGCCAGCCGGCTCTCTGACAATACATTCTTATTGCTTCGCGATATGATAACCGGCATCGGAATCAATGCGTCCAAAACTGCATTCTCCGCTAATCGTTTTTGCAATGCTTCTATATGCAGTAAATCTTCTTTTTCTATATCGAATATATAGTCATAAAGCTCTCTGTCTCCCATGATTTCTTCAGAGTGCATAAATCGTCCGCGAGGAAATAAATAAGATAATTTTTCCTTCCATTCTTGCGAATTTACAGATACGGCAATCCTTTTGTCGTTTAAATAATAAAAAATCTGGGGCAACATATAAAGATAGGCATCAGCTCCGGCAAGTAAAACCGTCTGTCCTGCCGATTTTACGTTTTCTATAACGGATAAAATCAGGGCTTTCATTTCTTCTGTTGCCCGCGGTACACCTTCCGCAAAGTCCATAGGGTTCACTCTCATAGCCAGTGTATAAACATCTGCATAGGCGTCTTCACTTCCATCGAAATCCCCCATTTTTTCTGCTGTCATTTTCATATTTTTATACAAATCTTCCGTTGTAACTCCATATTCGGCATTGGTCGGATCCGAAAACAAGTGATAATCCAAATAGCGGGCACGCATGATTTCTGAAAAAATACGATTTTCCGAAACTCCCCATTGTGCAAAAGTCTTCTTTGCTTTTAAAATTTCCTCTTCCGTCATGATGTCCTCCTAAAACTACACTTATTATACGATGTGGTTTTAAAAAAATCCACAATTTAAATATATAGTATATCTTTATAAGAGGGAGCAAAATAAAAAACGTACACGAGATAATCATGTACGTTTTTCCTATATTTCGATTAACGTTTCGAGAACTGGCTTGCTTTTCTTGCTTTTTTAAGACCGTATTTCTTACGTTCTTTCATTCTCGGATCACGTGTTAAAAGACCTGCGCTTTTCAATACTTTCCGATATTCCGGATCCACTTCCAATAAAGCACGGCTGATTCCATGACGAATCGCACCTGCCTGACCGGATGCTCCGCCTCCCTTTACAGATGCAATTACATCATAAGAAGTCGTCGTACCTGTCAGTTCAAGAGGTTGCTTTACAATCAGTTCAAGAGTTTTCAGATCCAGATAATCTGTAAGCTCACGACCGTTAATCATAATATTTCCCTGTCCTGCTACCAGACGGACTCTGGCAACGGATGTCTTTCTGCGGCCTGTGCCGTAGTATGTAGCTTCTGCCATTTTTATTTCCTTCCCTTCCGGTTAACGGATATCAAACTTTAATTCTTCAGCCTGTTGCGCTGCATGCGGATGTTCTTTACCGGCATATACTTTCAGCTTGCGATACATTTGATCGCCAAGCTTTGTTTTAGGAAGCATGCCGCGAATAGCATGTTCGACAACCCAAACCGGTTTTTCGCGAAGAGCATCTCCGGCCTTTTGATATCTATCTCCACCAATATAACCGGTATAGTGGAAATATTCTTTTTTCAATAATTTCTTACCCGTCAAGACGACTTTATCTGCGTTGATAATGATGACAAAATCACCTGTATCAACATGCGGTGTATAGGTAGGTTTATTTTTTCCGGTAAGAACTTCCGCCACTCTGGATGCCAAGCGTCCAAGTGTTTGTCCTTCCGCATCAACGATATACCATTTGCGAGTCACATTGCCCGCATTGGCCATATATGTACTTTTCATTATTACAGATCCTCCTAATAAAAAACAGAACCGCAAGATAAATCCTTCCTCCGGGGCTAGTGGGTTCCGGACAAATCTCACGAGAAGTATTATATCGTTTATAAATAGCCGTGTCAAGCGGAGAAAGCCTTTGCACAAATAGGAAACCGGCAAAGACGGTACTCTTTATTCCCATTCACCGATGCGCCTAAAACTAACTGCTTTCATTGTAAAACTGCATATTCCCATACACTATCCGTTCGGGAACATGCAGTTTACTCTTAAAATATTTCAGTTATTCATCCGATAGCGATGCCTGTTTTTCTTCCATAAAAGATGAAGAAACTTCTTTGCTTCCGTCAACATCACTGCCTTCCCGCACCGGGTCTTCCGGCGCATAAATGGAATGATACTTAAATAAATTTTCCACTTGCCGGCTGTTGATTGTTTCTACCTCAAGAAGTGCTTTCGCCATAGCTTTTAATACATCTATATGGGCGGTCAGCGTCTGTATGGTATCATTGTATGCTTCATCCAAATATTTATGCATTTCTTCATCAATAATCGTTGCAACCGCTTCCCCGTAATTTCTTTCAGATCCGAGTTGTTTCCCTAAAAAAATCTGCTCCTGATGCTCACCGAATATCATCGGTCCTAAACGATCACTCATTCCCCATTCCATAATCATCTTACGGAGAATAGCCGTCACTTGCTGCAAATCACCGGAGGCTCCGCTGGAAATTTCATTAAATATAATCTGTTCCGCACATCTGCCTCCGAGTGCTACACGAAGCTGTGCCAGCAAGTGGGATTTCGTAATGAAAGAACGTTCTTCCTGCGGAAGCATCATCGTATATCCCCCCGCCTGTCCGCGAGGAATAATGGTTACTTTATGCACCGGATCGGCATGTTCAAGAACGGTAGCCATAATGGCGTGCCCCGATTCATGATACGCCGTAATTTTTCTTTCTTCATCACTGACTTTGTGGCTCTTTCGTTCCGGACCGTAACTGACTTTTTCGCTCGCTTCTTCCATATCCGCCATAGAGATTGTTTTCCTGTTTTGTCTGGCTGCAAGAAGTGCCGCTTCATTCAAAAGGTTAGCTATGTCCGCACCGGTAAATCCGGGAATTTTTTTTGCAATCGTCTTTAAATCAATATCGGGATCCAGCGGTTTGTTTTTAGCATGTACTTTTAAAATCGCAATCCTGCCGGCTAAATCAGGACGACCTACCACCACACGGCGATCGAATCTTCCCGGACGCAACAAGGCGGGATCTAAAATATCGGGACGGTTTGTCGCCGCAAGCGTAATAATTCCTTCGTTGGCGCCGAACCCATCCATCTCAACCAACAGTTGGTTCAGTGTCTGCTCTCTTTCATCATGACCGCCGCCAAGCCCTGAACCGCGTTGACGACCGACCGCATCTATTTCATCAATAAACACAATGCAAGGTGCATTTTTCTTGGCCTGCATGAAAAGATCTCTTACACGGGATGCGCCTACCCCGACAAACATTTCTACAAAATCGGAACCGGAAATGGAAAAGAACGGAACTTTCGCTTCTCCCGCCACCGCTTTTGCCAAAAGTGTTTTTCCTGTCCCGGGCGGTCCTACCAAAAGAACGCCTTTCGGGATTTTAGCGCCTATCGCGGTATATCTCCCCGGATTTTTTAAAAAGTCTACCACTTCCGATAATTCTTCTTTCGCCTCATCTTCACCGGCAACATCGGAAAAGTTTACATGCACTTGCCCTTCTCCGCTCATTTTAGCCCGGGATTTCCCAAAGCTCATTACACGTCCGCCGCCGCCTTGTGTCTGGTTCATAATCCAAAACCAAACCGCTACTAAAATCAAAATGGGAAGCAAAGATGATAAAAGACTCATCCACCATGACGGCTGTTCCGGAGGCTTTGCCGTAATGACAACATTTCCTTCCGTCATTTTTTCTACAATTTGCATGTCATTATTGGGAATATATGTAGAAAATTCTGTTCCGTCTTTTAATTTTCCTTTGATGGAGTTTTCAGTCATGACAACGGATGCCACATTTCTCTTTTCAATCTGAGAAACAAAATCACTATATGCCATTTCTGCAAACTTCTCTTGGGGATGAACAAAGGTATTGAATATCGCAACCGCTATGACCATTAGAAAAACATAGAGTGCCACATTCTTTACAAACTTATTCAAGCTGATCCTCCTTCTCTTGTTCAGAGTAAATTTATATTACAGTTCCAGTGATTAATTTTATCATAGACCTATTCATTTAAGCAACTTGACACACCGCCAAGCATCACGCCGTTTTTATGACTCCAACCAATTACACATCAGTATAAACAGAGCTTTTCAATGTGCAGACATCAGGAAGATTTCTGTATTTTTCTGCATAGTCGCATCCATATCCCACAATAAATTCATCAGGTACATCAAACCCTATATACTTTAAGGGAACTTCCTTTTGCCGTCTTTCCTTCTTATTCAAACAAACAGCAATTTCCACGGAATCCGCCCCTCTTTCTTTCAGTAGAGATACCAATAAAGAAAGCGTTATTCCCGTATCTACAATGTCTTCCACTATAATGACATTTTTTCCCTGTACGTCTTTATCTAAATCTTTTTTTATGTTTACCTTTCCTGAAGAAACGGTATCATTGCCATAACTGGAAATGCACATGGTGTCCAAAGATAAAGGCAAATCAATTTCACGCATCAAGTCACAGAGAAAAGGCATCGCCCCTTTCAGTATCCCTACAAGGACAACGTCTTTCCCGCCATAATCTTTTGTTATTTCCTTCCCCAGTTCACGGATACGATGGGTAAGCATAGATTGGGTAATCAATACTTTATCAATGTCTCTTTCCAAATTTTTCATTTTCTTACGGCGTCCTTTCCAGTGTGATGAGCAAGTACTTTCGAGTGGTTTCGCTTGGATTTCCGAAACGACTTCCTCTTAAAAAAGAAATCCAATATATGTGGTTTTCGTCCGCTACAAGCGGCCAATTTTTTCTTTTCATTGAAGGAATATGCAGGTCCTGCATGACCCGTGTCAGCTTCTTGGATCCCTCTGCTCCCCGAGGCGAAAAGATATCGCCCTCTTTTTTATTCCGCAGGACAAGGCGGCCCACTCGTTCCCCATCAAGAAGCAATTGATTGCGAAATATTTTTTCAGGCCGGCAAGCATATTCGTCAATCCGCATAATCCACTTTTCTTTCGTGCCGGATATGCTATTTATTATATCAGTATTCGGCAAATGAATATCCGTGAAATCAATGGAGCTGCTTATTCCGGTTCTTTCGGGCCCGTAATGGGTATCTCCTTTTTGAATATGTACCTGTCCGTAAACCAGCCGGATTATATTTCCGGATGATGATGACATATGTCCCGTTTTTCCGTATGTAATGAGATGAATAAACTTCTCTACCCCCTCAAACCCGGGGGTTCTTTTTGAAACACGAAAGCAAACTTCTCTCAGGACTCTCCGTTTTAATGACAATTTTAAATCCAAGAAACGCTTAACCGAAAAAATATATGTTCCTTGCGCGGCAATCACGTTTTCTTTGATAAAGTTTTTCGTTTCTTCTTCTAAAAACAGATCATCTTCCCTTAAAATACTTCCCATCCGTAAAATGGATTGCTCCACGCCCGGGTTATATTCCTTTAATGCCGGTATCAGCTCCAGCCTGATTTTATTTCTCACGGCATCCGGCACATCATTGGTTTCATCGTGACACGCTTGATATGGAAACATTTTTAAAAATGACAAGATTTCCTGTTTGCCGACTCTTAGAAATGGCCGTATCAAATCTCCATTTTTTTCTTTCATTCCCGAAAGGCCCGTCAGTCCGCTTCCTTTAATCATGTGATACAGAATGGTTTCCACCTGGTCATTCCCGTGATGGGCAATGGCGATTTTATCATATTTCCCTTCATTTTTAGCTTCACGAAGTGCTTCATACCGGAGTTCTCTTGCTGCCGTTTCAACAGAACCGCCAGTTTGAATTTTTTTATATACGTCAATCTCTTTTAAAAAAAAATCAACTTTTAACTCACTGCACACTGCCTTGACAAAATCCGCCTCTTTTCCCGCCGCTTCTCTTAAGTGGTGGTTCACGCAGCAGCAGCCTACGGTGATTTCCTCTTTCTCTGCCATTTGATGCAAAGCAAGCAAAAGAGCCAGCGAATCCGGTCCGCCGGACACGGCGGCCAGTATCCTGTCTCCTTTGTTCCAAAGCTTATTCTTCTTTGCATAAGTGATAATTTTTTCAATAAATGATTTTTGATTTGTCATTTGGCCAATTAATCTTTCGGCATAACCATATCCGCATCCAGCAAGCCTTCACTCAAATCTCTGTCGCTTACATGAACTTCGGGAATCGCGAAATATTCCATCAGTGCATCTAAAATGACAGCACCGGCAACAATAATATCTGCCCGTTCCGGTTTCAGTCCCGGCAAATGACATCTTTCATCATATGTCATGCGGCATAATCGGTCTAAAAGACCGGTTACCGTTTTTTGATCCATTGTGTATCCTTGTACTTTACCGGAATCATAGACTTCCATTTCTTGCAAAACGGCAGCCATGGTAGTTGCGGTTCCTCCTACAATGATCCAGTTTTTCACGGCATTTACCTCATTAATCAAATCTGTATGCCGTAACATTTCAAAACAGTACTTCTTTATTTCCCCCACTCCGCGAGGTGAGGTAGAGTCAAATAAATGAGAACAACGAACCGCTCCCATGCGAAAACTGTAACGCATGCCTATGTCATTTCCGAACCCTAAGCATATTTCAGTAGACCCTCCGCCTATATCTACAACCGATGTAATCACTCTTGATTGACCGACCGCACCGATATAACTGTAAAACGCTTCTTCCCGACCGGAAAGAATACGAACGGGAACTCCTGTCGCTTCCGCAATTTCATTGGCAAACTCGGCTCCGTTAGACGCCTCTCTCATGACAGATGTTCCATATCCCTGTATATTTTGATATCCGTCCGATTTTGCCGTATCCGAAAATTCACGAATGGCTTGCAATGTCCGTTCTTTGGCCGCATCGGAAATCTTACTGTTATCAGTCATTCCCTCTCCCAAACGGGTACTGTTTATTTCTTTTTTACAAACTTTCCAATCCGTATTTTCAGTTTTTTCGGCTTCCAACAGACGAACCGAATTTGTCCCTATATCAATAACAGCTCTTTTCATACAAGCCTCCTTGCCTCCGGTTGTCGATACACTCTTCAAAAGGCTCAATTGCATTTTAACATAAACAAAACCGCCTTTCATTTCAATGAACAGCGGTCTTTATTTCCTATGCAATTTCATAACACTAATCGGATCGCTTTGCGCCCCGTCCGCCACGTTTTGATTCCACATTTCTTTTTAAATCAAGAAGCCGCTCGTCACTGTCTTTTAAAAACCGGCTGAGTTTATCTTCAAAAGACACCCCGCCCGGTTTATTGACATTCCGAAAACCCATGCTTTTCGATAAAAAAGTATGTTTGCCGCCTTTATTGCCGAACGAATCACGAAGGCCGTCACTCCGCCCTGCACCATGTTCAAAAGAACGTTCTTTGCCGAAAGATTCTCTCTTCTGTCCTTTGTTCTCTCCCATTTGTGCTTGCTTAATTGATAAAGCCATTTTTCCTTTGTCATCCACAGACAGGACTTTGACTTTCACTTTGTCATGAATTTTAAGATAATCATTGACATCACTTACATATTCACTTGCCACTTCTGAAATATGTACCAATCCCACTTTTTTGTCACTGAGTTCAATAAACACGCCAAACTTTGCCACCCCTGTGACAACCCCTTCTACAACACTTCCGACTTCAACAGCCATGAATAAATAAACACCCTCCCTGAAATTGTAAATATATATACGTCATTATACGAAACTTCCTGTCAATGTGCAATACAATTCTCTATGCGTATACTGAGCGTAATTACATGGAATAAAATACTCTTTATCCGGATCTGTCCCCTCGGCTATTTGATGTAAGGAACTTCATTTTCTTTCACAAGTCCTAAATCTTCTCTGGCTTTTTTTTCTATCACCTGCGGATTTTTAAGGTCATCCGCTTTTTTCATCAGTTGTTCTTTTTCCTCCAAAAGTTTCGTTCGTTCTTCCAACAGTTGTGTTTCCTGTCTTTGAATTTGATAAAAGCTGTATAAATTCCGACATAAAATCAAAACGGTGATGCAGGTGCAAATCACAAAAAATATCCGGAAGGCCGGCGATTTCCGGCTCAGCCACGCTAATAATCCCGTCTTTTTTCTTTTTCGCATTTCGGCTCCTTCCCCAGCGTCTGATTGACTAATTTATAAATGGCCGGTTCTTCATTAAGTTTCCTTTCGTAGGCTTCCCATGCCTTTACCGCCTCAAATCCGTAATCAAGCCATTTCTGCACATCTTCCCACCGGTTTTCATCATCGTAAACCGCCACTATAATGAGCTGCCCGTCTCTTTCCGCCGATGCCACCAGACAATCTCCGGCCGCTTCCGTCATTCCCGTCTTGATTCCGTTAGCGCCCTCATATCCGCTGCTTAAAAATTCATTTCTGTTTTCTATGTTCCGGAATATCCCGTTTTGATATTTCATCGGATACTTTTGTTTTGAAACAATATCTCTGAAGTCCCGGTTCCTCATGGCATACTGCGCAATTTTCACCATGTCATTGGCCGTCGTATAGTGGCTCGGATCTGTCAATCCGTTCGCGTTTGTAAAATGTGAATGGAGCGCGCCGACGGCAACAGCTTTCTCATTCATCATTTCTATAAAATGATCATAAGAAGCGCCTACCGTTTCCGCCACCGAAACGGCCGCATCATTTCCTGAAACCAGCATCATTCCGTACAGAAGCTCATAAAGTGAAACCGGCATATCCGGACGTAAGCCTATATTCGTTCCTTCTTGTGCCATGGCCCGTTGGGAAATCACCGCAGTCTCCCCCAACTTTTCTTTTCCTTCTTCCAAAGCAATGATGGCTGTCAAAATTTTAGTCGTACTTGCCGGATAAATCTTTAATGTCCCGTCTTTTTCAGCAATCAGATCTCCTCTGTTTGCATCCAGCAAAGAAGCGGCCACGCCACCAATTTCAGGAGGGTTCGGAAGCACGGGGGGCTTGGGCGGAGGAGGCGTGATATATATAAGTCCTCCTATACCAAGACTCATAAAAAGAACGACAAAAAAAATACCGGTTATAAAAAATCGGAAACAACCTCTCTTCTTTTTCCTTTTATTCATCACTTCTTGTTTCATATCCGGTCGACTCTGCTTTCCATTTATATTTTTTCTCCTCCATAATATCTTTTGCATTTCTATTTCAACGATAAAACCGTTTTTATTCATTTATATTACCATTTTTATGTCCATTCATAAAATAAATAATGGGTCGGTCCGTCTATAGTCTTTTTATACTCTTCTTCGATTTGTATCGATATGCTACAATAATTATGTAATCAGAGTGCTGAAGGAGTATATCATGACCATAAACGAGCTGACTTTTTCTTTTGAAATAGATTTTATCCCCGATATAGAAGACGGCCGGAAAGACTTGCAAGAAAGAATGGAAACGGTAGCAAAAAAGCTGAACGCTTCTTTCCTTCTCGATTCCAAATCACGGCCTGTTATTTCGGGAATACCAAAAGACGGCGTTGAAAATACATTAACCGAACTCGGACTTCTTGCTTTCGGCATGTGGCCGTCCTGCATTCTCACCTGCACCGTCGCAACAGGTTTGCCCATCCGGGCGGTAGGCATGTCTGACGGATGGGATATTTATACGGGTAGAAAAACATTTTTTGCGTTTGCCCAATTTCCCGCCGATGCCGTTTCCATTATGACGAAAGCTTGCCGCTACTATTTGGAAAATGCCAATGGGCAATCCCTCGAAGAATTTATTACCTCCATCGGATATGAATCGTTTCGCGATCATGTCTTGGGAAACACCACCCCCGATGACTTTGAAACCGCCGGAAATACCTATAATGACGCTTGGAATGCTTCCAACTTTCCAACTTTGAAGGAAGGCGATTTTATCCGTCCTGAAAATAATGTCATGCAAATCATTGATGTATATCCGGAAATGGGAGAGTTTCTTATGGAATACGGAATGTCTTGTGTAGGTTGCTTCATCTCTTATGATGAAAACCTTTGGCAGGCCTCCCGGGCGCATGGCATGGACGTCTTTGAAATCATCGGTGAAATGAATGAATACATTGCCGACAAATATAATAAACCTCTTCTTACCGAAGAAACACCTATGGAAGATATCCTGACTTTATATCCCCAGCTTCTTTCCATTTTCCAAAACGCAAGTATCCAGATGCCCAAAGAAATAAAGACTCCGATCGGCACATTATGCAAAGAGGCGGATGTCGATTTTAAAAGTTTCATAGAACTATGTAACGCCCGTTTGAGAGGCGAAGAGAATCAATGACAAACAATAAAAACGGACTGTTTCTTTCCGGAAACAGTCCGTTTTTATTGTTTATTTTATTTTCCATCCGGATTTTTTCAACATGAGAACGATCGGTACGATAATAATTCCCGATACAATCGCTTCCGGAATCCCATTCATTGTCACAATCCCCATCAATAAATAGGCAAACCCGGAGACTGACATTTCATGAGTTTCCGCGTAAGGCACTCCCACCAAAAGAAAAATGGAACCTAAAAATAAAATGGTATTGGATAATGAACCCAGCACCGCCGCAAAAGCAACTTTCACAAAATCTTTCGCCGGCGTATACCGGTATACAAGACAGGCAATGAATCCGATGCAGATTCTCGGAACGATACAAATAAACGCATCATACAGGACACTGTATTGGAGAATAAACTGCATCAAAAGACTCGGAGCCCGCAATGTTTGTATAAAAGAAAAGAGACCGAATAAAAATCCGACAAGCATTCCCACCTTAGGTCCCGCCACCACTGAACCGATAATCGTAGGGATATGCAAAATCGTGGCATGCATAAAGAGGAGCGGAATAAATCCGTAACCGGTAAGACCCAAAAAGATGGTAATGCCCGCCAAAAGACCGGATACGGTCAACTCTCTGACAGTCATAAATCCTTTCTTTGTGCCATCCGCTGAGGACTTTTCTTGTTCAATCCGCTCTCTTTCAAATGAAAGGTTTTCCTTTTGTTCTTCTCTCACATGATTTTCCATCATGAACCTCCGTTCTCATTCCCTAAGGATACAAGTCGAATTAATGATTCCCGGCCTGATTATCTAAAGTCCGGCTCGTAACGATACCGGCATATCCAAATAAAACCCTGCCGATTACATTGTATTATAACTGAATCGGCAGGGCTGTCAATCTTATTTAATTTCCTCTGTCATATACACATGGATACAGGATATAGAAATCCAAATCTTCCGTTTTATCCTATTCCCGGACGCTTACTATTTCTTTTTTATGGTATTTTTATCCGCTTTCTTCCTTTTTTGACGCATATTAATCCCTTTATGACCGAGTGCTTTATGTTCTTTTTTCTTCGTCGGTTTATACATGCCCGGAACTACGCTCTTCTTATTTTGTCCTTTGTTTCTAACACGCCGGACATTTCCTTTTTCATCATATTTCGTAATCGTTTCATGAATTGATTTCTCAAGCCGCCTCAAAAGAGTTCCGTCCTCCGGCGTTGCATAAGTAATGGAAACGCCGTCGGTTCCGGCTCTTCCCGTTCTGCCTATACGGTGAATATAATATTCTAAATTCCGGGGAATATCATAGTTGAAAACATGGGTAATCCCCTCTACATCAATACCGCGGGCCGCAATATCGGAAGCTACCAGAATCCGGATTTTTGCTTTTGCAAATTCCCGGATCACCTGATTTCTCTGCCCTTGCGTCATATCTCCATGAATTTCATCCACAATAAAATCTGTATTTTCTTGTAATTTTCCGGCTAATGCATGAGCTCCGTCACGGGTGTTACAAAATACGAGCGCCATATAGGGATTCATACTGTTGAGATGATGAATAAGCAGCGCAAGTTTTCTTGTCTTCGTCGTTTCATATACCCGCTGCTCAACGGTAGATGCCACCGCTTTTTCAGCCACATCAATTTTAAATGACGACTTCATGTACTTATGGGATAATTTTTTCGCCTCTTCCGTCATCGTTGCACTGAAGAGCAGAAATTGCCGCTTTTTCGGCATTTCATCAATTAAGGCATCAATATCTTCTCTAAATCCTGCCGCCAACATTTGATCGGCTTCATCAAGTACCACTGCTTTAACGTTAGCGACATCAAGCGTGCGGCGTCTTAAATGATCCAGCAGCCTCCCCGGAGTTCCTATCACCATGTGGGGGTCCCGTTTCAGCTTTTGTATCTGATTTTCGATAGTGCGTCCCCCGATTACGTCTGTCACATCTATCTTCATTTCTTTTGCAAATATGCCGGCAACTTGAAATACCTGCTTCGCCAGCTCTCTGGTCGGCGTCATGATAAGAACTTGCGTATTTTCCGTTTCTACATGAATTCTTTGCATAAGGGGAAGCAAATAGGCCAACGTTTTTCCTGTTCCTGTTTCCGAGCGGCCCACAAGATCTTTTCCTTTAAAAATGGCCGGGATTGCCGCCTGTTGAATGGCTGTCGGTGTTTTTATTCCCACTTTATATAGAAGTTGTGACAATCTGTCTGTTATGCCCAATTGCATAAATGCATTCATAATGCCTCCTAAAAAACAGTAACTGTATTTTTTTATTATATCATAACGTTTTTTCTCTCCTCTCATATGTTAAATAAAAGCTGTATAATACGCTCCGTTTCATTCATCATTTTTTCTTTGATACGTCTTTTGATCTTAAGCGCAGCACAAAAAAGACCGACCCGATATGAAAACGGAATCAGTCTGTAAAAATTCTTATATAGTATACAATCATCATTGTTGCATCATAACTTATTTTGCTTTTTCAGAATATTTTCGGCAGCTCCCATGACCGCCAAAAGGGCATGTTCAAAAACAAGTCCTCCTTGGAAGTACATGGTATAAGGAGGGCGAACCGGTCCGTCAGCCGACATTTCTATCGTTGAGCCTTGCACGAAAGTCCCTGCCGCCATAATAATCGGATCCGCATATCCGGGCATTGGTCCCGGAACCGGTGTCGCATAAGAATCCACAGGTGACCAATTCTGTATCGCTTCTGCAAAGGAGCACATATTTTCTTTGCTGTCCAAAGTCACCGCAGTAATTAAATCTGTCCTCAGATGACCGGGTTCCGGCGTGACTTGAAATCCCAAGGTTTTAAATACGGCGGCACAAAATTCAGCGCTCATCATGGCCTGCACGGTTACATGAGGTGCCATAAACAGCCCCTCGAAAAACGGCCGATAACTGGCTGCATAAGATCCCATTTCAGAACCTAACCCGGGTGCCGTCCATGTATGAGCACAAAGATCTACTAAATCGGCTCTTCCGGAAATATACCCGCCTGTCGGTGCTAAGCCTCCGCCGGCATTCTTTATTAAAGAGCCTGCGATAATGTCCGCCCCCAATTCCAAAGGTTCTTCTTTGCAGGTAAATTCCCCGTAACAGTTATCCACAAAACAAACGGCATCGGGATTTTTGTCTTTAACTATATCAATAATCTTTTTAATGTCCTCGGGAAATAAAGAATCTCTTAACATATATCCGCGGGAACGCTGGATTTCAACAAGCTTGGTATTCTTATCCACTGCCGCCGCAATGGCCTCCGGATCATACGTATTTCCTTTAAGCGGAACTTCTTTGTAATGAACACCGCGTTCAATCAGATTTCCCGGCGCATGTCCTGAAATCCCGATAACGCTTTGCATCGTGTCATACGGTGCTCCTATTGCCGAAACCATCGTATCTCCTGGTTGTAAAAGCGCCAAAAGAACGGTAGCTAAGGCATGCGTTCCTGATACGAATTGGGGTCTTACCAAAGAAGCTTCCGCATGAAATATCTCACACCAAACTTCTTCCAGCTTCTCTCTGCCCGGATCTCCATACCCATATCCGTTTGACGGGGCAAAATGATAAGAAGACAACTGACATTTACGGAAAGCATTTAATACTTTCTCCATATTGAAAAGAGATATTTCTTTCATCTCATGAAAAACAGGTGCACAGAGCGATAAAGCTTCCTGCTGCACCTTTTCTAACTTATCATTCATGTTATTCATCAAATCCTTTGAATCGTTGATATCGCATGTTTATAGATCAACTGTGACCTATTTTCACTGACTAAAAGAACCGTAAAACTGTCAAACGATTTTACTTTCCCTTTCAGCTGCACTCCGCTTAACAAAAATATGCTTACCGATACATTTTCTTTTCTCGCTTCATTTAAAAATGTATCCTGAAGGTTCATTTTTCCTTCCATAGTCATTCTCCTCTAAACCATGAATTGATATAACTTTCTATTTCCCTGAACCGGATGTCTTTATTTTCCTTATATTCTGCCCAATGAATATAAGGCATACGTTTATACCAGGTCATTTGGCGTTTTGCAAAATGACGTGTATTTCTCGAAATAATTCTTTCGACTTCTTCTATCGTTACTTCTCCGCGGACAACCGAAACCATTTCTTTATAACCAATTCCTTTTAAAGCCTGTGCGTTTTCAGAAATTCCGCTTGCCAAAAGATTTTCCACTTCCTGCTGAAGCCCTTGCCGTATCATTTTATGAACCCGTGTATTTATTCTATCATATAAAACTGTCCTGTCCATACTGATACCGATAACCGGACCATCATATAACAAGTCGTTTGATTTACCGCTTTCTAAAGAGCAATCTTCCTCCAGAAGTTCCAACTGACGTATCATGCGCTGCGGATCCGGATAAATTTTATCGGCGGATATTCTTTTCAGAAGTTCCTCCAGGAGAGCCTCTTTCCCTTTTTCCCGGTATAAAGAACGCCATTTGGCATATTTCTTTGTTTTTGGCAAAAATGTATATCCTTCCAGCAGTCCCTGTATATAAAGCCCGGTTCCCCCTACCAGTATAGGAATTTTCCCTTTTTTATTTTCTTCCGCAATATAAAACTTTGCTTTTTCTTGAAAAATAGCGGCCGAATACGGTTCTGAGGGATCCAACGCATCCACCAAATAATGTGTCACCCCCTGCGCTTCTTTTGGAGTTACTTTTGCCGTCCCTATATCCATTCCCTTATAAATTTGAAAGGCATCTCCTGAAATAACGGCACTTCTCATTTTTTTTGCTAAATAGACGCCCAATTCGGTCTTACCGGAAGCCGTAGGCCCTAATATCGTTATCAGCTTTTCTTTTTTCATACGTCAATGACTCCATAGGCGGTGGACTGCCCTTTTTTACTGTATATTTTATTAAATATTCCCAGCTTAAATATCTTTGAAAACGGCCTTTCTTTGACAATCACTCTTTTTCCGGCCACTCCTACCGCTTTCCTAAGTATATTCTCCGTTAATTCATCATAACACGCCGCACGGCGAAACCCTTCCGTTTGATTCTCCAACCTTTTTACCGGGTGTTTAAACATGGTATCAAAATAAACGACATCAAATTGTTTACTTCTTCTCTCTTCCGAAAGATAATCGTGAAAATCAACATGTACCAGTTGAATTCTTCTTAAGGCCTCCGTAATCTTTTCATCTTTGTCTGCAAAACTTTCAATTCCGCTTTTTCCTATTTCGTAGATGGGCAAACTTTTTTCGAGGGAAACCACTTTACCGCGACTCCCCAAATAGAAAGAAAAAACTGTGGAATCTCCGCCGTGTCCAAAAGTACAATCCAGCACGCTGCTGCAGTCACGCGGCAAAAGATGGCAAAGCCGGTCGCCTTTCCCCTCTTGCAAACGTTTAATTCGTAAAACAGAAGTCCCTAAATGAAACTTATATACACTTTCTTTTGTCCAAAAAGAAGGAAGCTGATGTCCATAGATAAGAAATCCCTCTCTGCCATTTTTGTCTGCCATCTCCAAAAGCAACCCGTCTCTTTTAAAATAAGGAATCGCCCATTCCTTTGATTTTGCTTTTGCCAGAGATAATACATGGCCATCCGGTTTCCGTATCGTGGTAATCCCTAAATTCATGTTCTATCAAAAAGCCGTCCTAATTCTTCGGGTGTGAATTTCACAATGGTCGGCCGTCCATGAGGACATACAAAAGGCCTTGTGGTGTGAAATAAATCGGAAATCAATTCTTTCATTTGTCTTACATTCAGGGGATCTCCTCTTTTTATCGCACCCCGGCAAGCAGCATACGCCATCATCCTGTGCCGCATCGTCTCCGGTGACGGTATGTCCCTTTCATGGAAAGCCATTACAATCTTCTTGATAACCTGTTCCATCTCACTTTCCCGGAAATCTTCCGGTGCGCCGGTGATACGGATCACATCCGGTCCCGCCTGCTCAAATGTAATTCCGATCCGTTTTACTTCTTCCATCTTCTCTACTAACAGGTCCAGATCCTCCGGATCGACATGAATGAGATAGGGTATCAGTATATCCTGTACCGGGATACCGTCCGCTTTAGCAGCCAAACGATCATAGCGGATTCTTTCATGAGCCGCATGCTGGTCAATAATAAATAGATCTTTTCCATGCTGGCATAAAATAAAACAATCTGCCACCTGTCCTAAAGGAATGACGGGCGTCCTGTCTTCTTGTTTCTTTTCAAAAAGAGGCTTCTCCACATCTGGCGTTGCTTCTGTTTCATTTATAAAAACCGGTTTTTTAGATACTATTTCTCCTGTTTCCAACCCGGAATCAAAAGCTTCCCTTTGCGTCAACCTTTTTGACAAAGTCTGTTGTTTTTCCTCAGATTTCGTAAACAAATTTGCGGATGATGCCCGGTAAGATTCGGGAATCTCCTGCGAAACCCTTTTCTCTGTTTCTCTTTCATTCATAAAATCAGAATGGTACAAGCCGATATCATTTCTGCCGGGTGTCCGATCTTCTATAGTAATTTTTGGCAAGCTTCCATTTTCTTCCAAGTGCGTATGCCCCGGATTTTTAATCATTTCTTTTACAATGGAATCAGGGGCTGCTTGGGAAGTTAAAGTTTCTAAAATAGAATGGTAAACCAGCCGGAATATTTTTTGCTCATCGTCAAATTTAATTTCCCGTTTTTGCGGATGTACATTGACATCAAGACTTTCCGGCGGGAGCGTAAACGATAAAACCATAATAGGATATCCGTTTTTCGGCAACAAAGAATGATAGGCATTGTCAGCCGCTTTTGTAATGACAGGACTTTCTACTACACGGCGGTTGATGATAATCGTTTGATATTGTCTGTTGCTTTTAAGCAGAGAAGGCTTTGATACCATACCGGAAACGGATACTTCTTCTTTTTCTCCTTCCACTTCCAACATTTCACCTGTCGTTTTAACTCCGTAAAGTGCTGAAATGACATCCGCCAGCCGTCCGTTCCCCGGTGTTTCAATAACGACACGTCCATTATTAATCAGGCGGAATGCAATATCCGGATTTGCCAAAGCCATTTTTCCCACCATGGAATTGATACGGCTGCTTTCCGTTCGTTCCGACTTCAAAAACTTTTTTCTTGCCGGCACATTATAAAACAACTCCCGAACTTCCACTGTAGTTCCTTCAGGGGCACCGACACTTTGGGGTTCCTGTACCTTCCCGCCGACAACGTCAATAGCGGTTCCACTCATATCTTCCGCTCTTCTCGTTGTAATCGTTGCACGGGATACCGACATGATGCTCGGCAATGCTTCTCCTCGAAATCCAAGAGATGAGATATGATAAATATTTTCTACGCTGGATATTTTACTGGTAGCGTGCCGGATAACGGATAATTTCAGATCCTCCGGAGACATTCCGCTTCCGTCATCTGTTACGCGGATATAAGTCATTCCTCCATCTGCAATTTCCACTTCAATTTCATGAGCTCCTGCATCTATAGAGTTTTCCACCAATTCTTTTACCGCATTGACAGGTCTTTCCACAACTTCGCCGGCGGCAATCTGGTTGGATGTTACTTCATCAAGAATATGGATAAAAGACATTAACTCCCCTCCTTTGCCTCTTTACTGAGTCTGAATAAAATTTCCATGGCTTCAATAGGGGTTTTACTCATGACATCCAAATCTGCCAACTCTGAAATAATCGGCGAGGTAAATAATCCTAAGGAAACCGTTTCTTCCTCTTTTTTATTAGCGGGCATTGCCTCTGCTTTTTCTATTTCCAGTCCCTCCAGAATTTCGTCAGCCCGTTTCAACAAAGATTCCGGCAGTCCGGCCAATCGGGCCACATGGATTCCGTAGCTCCTGTCCGCACTCCCCGGAACGATTCTTCTGAGAAAAGTAATCTCTTTCCCTCTTTCCTTCACGGTAACCGTGTAATTCTTTATTCGAGTGCTATGGTTTGCCATATCTGCCAATTCATGGTAATGGGTGGCAAACAGGGTATACGCATGAACTTTGGAGTCCAAATACTCCACCACCGCACGGGCTATACTCATGCCATCATATGTGCTCGTCCCCCGTCCGATCTCATCCAGCAATATCAGACTGTTCCCGGTTGCATTTTTTAAAATATGGGAAACCTCTTTCATTTCCACCATAAAAGTACTTTGTCCTGTAGAAATATCATCAGCAGCTCCAACCCTGGTAAATATACGGTCTACAGGCGACAAAGCCGCTCTTTTTGCCGGAATAAACGATCCGATCTGCGCCATAATGGTAAGCACTGCGACTTGCCTCATGTAAGTGGATTTCCCCGCCATATTCGGTCCGGTAATAATTAACGTTTCCTTATCGGTATGATTCATCTCCGTGTCATTAGGAACAAACATTTCTCTTTTTAATGCATGCTCCACCATAGGATGCCGTCCGTTATGTATAGAAATATAGCTTTCTTTTCCGCTGACAATTTCCGGCTTTATATAACGATCCGTTAACGCCGCTCTTGCCAAGCCTGCCAGGCAATCCAACGCCGCTAAAGACCGTGCTGTCTTTTGCATGTCCGCAATAAAAGGACGGATTTTTTCTTTAACTTCCCTGTATATTTTTAATTCCAGCTCTTCCGTTTTTTCTTTAGCTGATAATGCTTTCGCCTCAAACTCTTTCAGCTCCGGTGTAATATATCTCTCCGCATTGACCAGGGTCTGTTTTCTCATGTAATAAGACGGAATCGGAATCTTATTGGCATTTGTAATTTCAAAATAGTAGCCGAACACATTATTAAATCCGATTTTGAGCTTAATTCCCGTCTTTTCTTTTTCCCGGTCTTCTAAATCGGCAATCCATTTTCTGCTGTTTTCCGCTAAAGAACGGATTTCATCCAATTCCGGGGAATAGCCTTCACGAATGTATTTCCCGTCTTTAATATTTCCTGTGCCGTTTTCATTCATAGACCGGTCTAATAAATCATAGATTTCCGTATGACAAGCTACCCGGGCATTCAATTTTTTTAGAATGACGGAAGATGCGCCGGAAAGCAATTCTTTGACCTGCGGAATAATGCCCAAAGACATTTTCAACGCCAGTAAATCCTTGGGCGATGTTGTATTCGCTTCAATACGGGATAAAATTCTTTCAAAATCAAAAACACGGGACAGATAATCCTCAAGTCTTGCCAGTTCCGTCATATGTGTCGTCAACTCTTCCACCCCGTTTTGGCGAAGTATAATTTTGTTGACATCAGACAACGGCCGTTCAAGCCATCTCCGCAACAGACGCGCCCCCATGGCCGTGTGCGTATAGTCCAAAATTTCAAGAAGTGTTCCCCGCCGCCCCCCGTCTCTCATATTTTTCGTAATTTCCAAATTCCGGAGACACCCCTCTCCCAGCAAAAGAGCATCTTCTTCTCGGATAGGCTGCAGCAAATGAAATTCCGGTATATCGGTCTTCATGACGTCTTTCAGATACATTTTCAACCGATACACCACTTTTTGGATATCCGGATTTTCGATATTTTCTTCCATTGACGGAACGGATGATACTTCTATATTCTCTTTGCCCCGGCTTAAAAGACAACCGGATAAGCGTGCCCGGCTATATGTTTCTATCTGGCTGTACATAGAATCACTGACAAGACATACCGCTTCCGCGGGAGCATAAATTGACAGCATGTCAAAAAAGGCATCCGCCTCTTTTTTCTTGTCCCAGATTCCCCACCAACATTCTCCGGTAGACACATCAGCCACAACTGCATCTATTTCTTTTTCCGCTTCATAGATATAGGCAAGATAATTGTTCGACCGGTCCGCAATGGCATTCTCAAATAAAATGGTTCCCGGTGTAATGACACGAATGACATCACGTTTTACCAACCCCTTTGCCTTTTTAGGGTCCTCCATCTGCTCGCAGATCGCTACCTTATAACCCTTTTGAATAAGCCGGTAAATATATGTCTCCGCCGCATGATAAGGAACTCCGCACATAGGAACCCTGCCTTCCGGTCCTGCATTTTTCCCTGTCAGTGTCAGTTCCAATTCATGAGAAACGGTTTTGGCATCCTCATAAAAAAGTTCATAAAAATCACCAAGCCGGTAGAATAGAAGGGCATCTTTATATTCATTTTTTACAGATTTATACTGCTCCATAAGCGGTGATTTAGCTGCCATTTATCTCACTCCACAATTGTTCCTTTAAGAATCCATGTCTGTCCTGCATCTACTTTTACATGTAGAGTATCTCCCACCGATACATTTTCAGGTTTGGGGAAAATAATCATTTTATTTCCGGAAGTCCGGCCGAACCAGTTGTCGGGGTTTTGTTTCGTCGCCCCTTCCGCAATCACCTTGTACCGCTGTCCTACCATTTGTTGATTGAGTTCCAGACTGATTTCATTCTGCACATCCATCAATTCCTGCAAACGCCTATGCTTGGTTTCATCATCAATCTGGTTGTCCATACGTGCCGCAGGAGTTCCTTTTCTCGGCGAATAAATAAAAGTATAGGCGGAATCGAAACGCACCTCTTTTAATAACGCCAACGTTTCCCGGTGCATTTCTTCCGTTTCTCCGGGAAATCCGGTAATCAAATCCGTAGTAACCGCCACACCCTTTATTTTTTTTCTTACATAAGACAGCAATTCTTTGAAATGTTCCACCGTATACCCCCGGTTCATCCGGCGGAGTATTTCATTGGAACCATGCTGTACGGGCAAATGCATATGATGAACGACCTTAGGAGATGCCGCCATAGCATCTACCATAGAAAATGACATGTCTCTCGGGTGAGACGTCATGTACCGGACACGTTCAATCCCATCAATTTCATCAACAGCGCGGATTAAGTCCCCAAAATCGGTTCCATTTCGAAAATCAAGTCCATAAGAATTTACATTTTGTCCCAATAATGTAATTTCCTTATATCCCTCTTCCGCAAGCCTTTTTACCTCTCTGACAATATCATCAACCGTACGGCTCGTTTCCCTGCCCCGGACATAAGGGACGATACAATATGTGCAAAATTTATTGCACCCCTGCATAATAGGTACCCACGCAAAAATCTTGCTTTTTCTCACGGAATGAAGCTCACTGTAATCATTCACTCTGTGCGGATTCATTTGTGTCATGACAATATGAGATCCCTCGGCATCTTCACGGGAAAGAATCTCTTTCAAATCATGGATATGATAAGGTCCGATGACAAAATCAATTACAGGCATCCGGGAAATCAATTTCCCTTTGCTTTCCTGTGCCATACAGCCGGCAATGCCAAGAAGAACTCCCGGTTTGGATTCCTTCAACTTTTTGACCTCGCCGATTTTCCCATATACTTTTTCTTCCGCATTTTGTCTGATACTGCAAGTATTTAAAATGACAACGTCCGCTTCTTTTAAATCTTTTGCAGGACTATATCCCATTTCTTCTAACTGTCCGCTAATACGTTCCGTATCACTTTCGTTCATTTGACAGCCATACGTTTCCACAAAATATTTCTTTACCGGTTGTTCCAGTCCCACAACAATCCCCCTTAAATTTTATATCTGTTTGATATTTAATTATACCATAGGCACTAAAAAAGAAGACAACTACAAAAGCGGGTTGCTCCCGTAAACTGTCCTCGCCGGTATAATTCCAATTTTATAAAAGAAATCTGTATAATTAATAAATCCGAACTCTCCATCTTACAGAAATCTGTCAGGATAAAAAGTTCGGATTAGCATGTTCTGGTGGATCATCAGGGGTTCGAACCCCGGACACCCTGATTAAGAGTCAGGTGCTCTGCCAACTGAGCTAATGATCCATTCAACGAAAGGTATTATATCATCGGGTTACCTGTATTGTCAAACGCTTTGTGCGGGACGACTTGAAACTGTATACCGCTTCATTTTCTTTAGTAATGAATGCCGTATTTAGACTTCAACGCATTGATATCTTCACGCATTTCTTCATTACACCGGTCAATTGCCGACTTTAGATTGGGCATTTTTCTTTCTGCCATCAGTTTCTTTTTTGCACTTGCTAATTTATAGATTCTTGCCAATTCTTTTTTATAACTCGCCATGAGCTCTTCCAAATCTTGTTCGGAAAAATCTTCTACATCCCATCGGTCTGTTTGATTACTTTTTAGGTCTTTCATATTTCCTCCCGACTCCTTAACAGGGCTGCCACTATAAACCCCTGGGGTAATTGAGTATCCGCAACTGATATGCTATAATATTTTCCGTTAGGCGCCTATAGCTCAGGGGATAGAGCACCAGTCTCCGGAACTGGGAGCGAGAGTTCGAATCTCTCTAGGCGCTCCATTTATTTTCATATAAACGGATAATGATCAAATCCATCATTATCCGTTTTTTCATGAATCTTATTTGTCTAAAAGAAATTGCTGAAATACATAATTTCCCAGTGCCGCCCCTTTATAAGTCATAGAAATATGTTCTTCCGTTTCTTTAAGCAATTTCTTTTCCACCAAAGCTCCTATGGTTTCATTATATATAGCATGGATATCTTGTCCATACTTCTTTTTGAATCTGTTTTTGTTAATTCCATGTTTCATACGCAAGCCTAAAAAACAAAATTCTTCCATCTCTTCTTTTTCTGAAAGTACCGTTACTTCTTGCGGCACTTGCCCGTTAATCATGATTTCTTTTTCATAATTCCGTAGACCCTGCAAATTTTCGATTCTTTTTCTGCCGATTCGTGAGCAGGCTGCCGGTCCCAGTCCCAGATAATCTTCAAGTTTCCAATATTTTTGATTATGAACGGATTCATGCCCTTTTCTTGCAAAGCTCGAAATTTCGTATCGCGCAAAACCGTAATGCGGCAATATGCGGCACATGTCCTGGTACATTTCCCAGCTTTCATTTTCTGTCGGACGTTGAAGCGTTCCTTTTTCATCCATTCGGGCAAACCCGGTCTTTTCTTCAATAATCAGACTATAGACAGACATATGTGTGATAGGAAGATGTACGGCCCATTTTAAAGTATCCTCGAAGTCTTTGGCACTTTGTCCCGGCAACTCACTCATCAGGTCTATACTGATATTTCTGTACCCCTTGTGAAATGCCCGCCTGACAGCACTTTCCGCCTTTGCAGCGGAATGATTTCTTCCTATTTTCTTTAATAGCCGGTCATGATTACTTTGTACCCCCACAGAGATTCTGTTTATTCCCATTTCCAATGTTTTTTCTATATATTCGTCACTCATGTCTGACGGATTCATTTCCATCGTAATTTCCGCATTGGCTGAAATGTCAAACGATTCTTTCAAGGCCTGCACAATCATTTCCAGTTGTTCTATGGATAAAGAAGAGGGTGTCCCGCCGCCGAAATAAAGAGTGTCGCATTGGCGATTTTTAAAATATCCGCTTTCGATTTGTATTTCTTTTATCATGGCGGATATAAATCTGTCATCCGGAGTTTGTGCCACAGAATAAAAGCCGCAATATGGGCAGCGGCTTTTGCAAAACGGTATGTGTATATATAGACCGAGTGTCTTGTGCTTATCCATCTTTCAGTACCGCCATAAATGCTTCTTGGGGAATTTCAACGCTTCCTACCTGTTTCATTCGCTTTTTCCCTTCTTTTTGCTTTTCAAGAAGTTTCTTTTTACGGCTGACATCTCCGCCATAGCATTTGGCCAATACGTCTTTTTTATAGGCTTTAATCGTTTCTCTTGCAATAATTTTACTTCCCACCGCGGCCTGGATGGGTACTTCAAACTGTTGTCTCGGAATGATTTCTTTCAAGCGGAGTGCCAAAGTTCTTCCTCTTGATGCCGCATTACTTTTGTGCACAATGACGGAAAGGGCATCTATCATATCACCGTTCATTAGAATATCCAGTTTAACAGCCTCCGTTTTCTGGTATCCGCTTAATTGGTAATCTAAAGAGGCGTATCCTTTGGTGGCAGATTTTAATTTATCAAAAAAATCAAAAACAATTTCTGCCAAAGGCACTTTGTAGGACAAGTCGACCCGTGTTTCATCCAGATACGTCATCGTCTGAAATTCACCGCGCCGGTTCTGTACAAGCTCCATGACGTTTCCGACCATATCGGAGGGAACCAGAATTTCCACCTTGGCGACGGGTTCTTCAATATGCTCAATTTTTGTCATAGGCGGCAATTTGGCGGGATTATCCACGGTCACCATTTCTCCATCGGTCTGGTACACATGATAAATAACGGACGGCGCCGTTGTAATCAGTTTTAGATTATATTCTCTTTCTAAACGCTCCTGAATGACATCCATATGCAATAAGCCTAAAAAACCGCAGCGGAATCCGAATCCTAAAGCTTGCGAGGTTTCAGGCACATATTCCAAAGCCGCATCATTCAATTGTAACTTTTCAAGCGCTGTTTTAAGCTGGTCATAATCTTTGCTTTCAATCGGATACAATCCGCAAAATACCATCGGTAAAGCTTTTCTGTAGCCCGGCAACGCTTTCTCCGCACTATTTTCCGCCGATGTAATCGTATCCCCGACGGCACAATCGCCCACCGTCTTTATACTGGCGGCAATATATCCTACAGAGCCGCAGGGTAATGCATCACAAGTTTTCGGAAGCGGGGTAAAATATCCGACCTCCGTCACTGTATACACTTTCCCTGACGACATCATTTTTATATTCATGCCCGGTTTTACTTCTCCATCCATCACCCGGACATAGGCTATCGCCCCTTTATAAGAATCAAAAATCGAATCAAAAATAAGACACCGCAGCGGTTCTTCAGAATGATCTTCCGGCGGAGGTACTAACTCTACAATCTTTTTAAGGACTTCCTCAATATTTTCTCCTGTTTTGGCACTGACAGGAACCGCTTCCGACATATCCAGTCCGATTACATTTTCCACTTCCGCTTTCACCCGCCCGACATCGGCACTGGGTAAATCAATTTTATTAATCACCGGGATAATCTCTAAATTATTGTCTATTGCCAAATACACATTGGCAAGCGTTTGTGCCTGCACGCCTTGCGTAGCGTCTACAATAAGTATAGCGCCCTCACAAGCAGAAAGACTCCGTGATACTTCATAATTAAAATCTACATGCCCGGGCGTGTCTATCAAATTCAATTCATAGACATCCCCATCTTCATATCTATACATCAGACGGGCCGACTGTTCTTTAATTGTAATTCCTCTTTCCCGTTCCAACTCCATAGTATCAAGAATCTGGGCTTCCATATCCCTTTTCTGAACGGTGCCCGTCATCTCAATCAATCGGTCCGCCAGTGTCGATTTTCCATGATCGATATGGGCAATAATAGAAAAATTTCTGATATGCTTTGTGTCCATTAAACTCTCCCGATCTCATAGTTTATCGTAATTGATTTTATCTTTTACTGATAGCATTATATCAGAATTGGATAAAGAGCGAAAATAAAAAATCTCTTTATTTTTCTTTACAAAAAGCCGGCACCACAATGGCTGCAATGACAAGAAATATACCGCCCGTTTCCACTGTCCCGAAAGTCGTTCCGAATATAAAATAAGAAGCAATCACGGAAATCGCCGGTTCCACAGCAGCAGTTACCGATGCCTGTGACTCACTCAGCCAGGCCAGACCCGCATTATAACAAATAAACGCAATCACCGTCCCGCATATAACAATCATAAACACATCGAAAATCACATCTTTTTCAAAAAAAGCGGAAATATCCGTTACAGGATCAAAGATATACCCCAAAGCCCCTCCAAAAAGCATCGCAAACATCAGCAGAAAAGAATTATCCAAGGTAATCATCAGCCGCTTGGGATATATAGCGCAAAATGCAAAAAATGCGGAGGAAATCAAACTGTAAAAGACACTTTCGGCAGGCACGGATAACCGGCTGATATGCCCTCCCGACACCAATAAGTACACCCCTGTTATCGCCAACGCCACAGACAAAAGATCCCCCTTATGCGGAAGTCTTTTATTGCGGAATGACAACCAGCAAATAACAAGCGCGGGACAAATGTATTGCATAACCGTTGCCGCTGCGGCATTTCCTGCCCGGATGCCCATAAAATAGGCATGCTGCATAATCATAATCCCTACGCCATAGAAAAAGACTCCGCTCCATAGCTTGGGATTTCTATACAAAAGCAATATATCTTTTTTCAAAGTGCCTTGCATTGCTAAACCAACGGCTATGACTCCCGCTGTTGCAAGCATGCGGAAAACAGTCAAATCCATAGCCGTATGCGGGTTATGTGTCAAAAAATGTTCCGCCGCCAATCCGCTCCCCGCCCACATCGCTCCTGCGATAACGACAAATCCGATAGCAAACAGACTCAATATATACCTTCCCGTTTTTAAATAAGTTTCCTAACATCTTAATGTATGATACTATTCCGTTAAAGACAAAAACTGCCTCCACAGAAGCAGTTTGCGTATGGTGGGGCTAAGCAGATTCGAACTGCTGACCTCTTCGATGTCAACGAAGCACTCTAACCAGCTGAGCTATAGCCCCATATGTGAAATTATTATACATGACGCATTTTTAAAAATCAATTTATTTATCAATCTGAAGTTTTCTTCTGTCACTTGGTTTCAGAATATTTTCCGACTTTAGATTCTCCCTATTTTCCATTTTGTTCAAAAATAAAAATCTCTCATTTGAGAGACTTTTATTTTGCCACAACGGTTGTGACATTCAACTTTATTGTTTCTAATGACATACCCGTTGTATATTCAATTTCTTTCTGTATTTTATCTCGCATCGTGTGAATCACTTTTTTTATTTCTTTCGGGGTTCCCTGTCTTACTTTTAAATCGATATACAGTATAATCCCGTTCATGTGATTTGTACTTTTTTCACTGGACACATTGTAAATTTTAACAGTTTCCATATCGCTGACCGTGTGCCGGACCAGGGCTTCTATAACACGATTGGAAAATGTCAGTTTTCCATAGTAGCTGAATACGGGACGGACAACCGAGCGTTCTTCGCTTCCTTTCGGCTTTGATGTGTCTTTCTTTTTGCTTCTGAAAAAGCGGAGTGAATCCACCAGATAGCCTTTGAAATACGGCCGGAGTTCCATCGTCGGCACAGGAATGACATGTTTTCCTTCTTTATGTCTTGCTTCTCTGGCTTGTTCTATTTCTTCCGGCTTCGCTACATCCTCTATATGAATATATACGGACGGCTCCGGTAATTTCAATCTGCTTGCGATACGCTGCGCCATTTTATCGGAGGTCCCGAGAATCATAATCTTTGCAGGATTTATTTTCATTATCTTCCGCCGGACATCTTCAGCCTGTGTATCGTCCCAAAATAAAGCTCTTCTAACCGCCCCTAAATAGCTGGGTTCGCGTTTTGCGGATTTCCCTGCGGCTATCCTGTTATGATAAATCAAGATTCCGTCATCAATAATGCAGGACGCTCCATGTTCATACGCAATCACCAGTGCTCTGTCACTTTTTCCGGATCCCGGAGGACCTGTAAATGCAATGGTTTCCATAGCCGCTCCTTATTTACTCTTCTCCCACTATTTGCACTTCTGTTTTTAATTCTACTCCATAAGCCGCTTTGACACGTTTTTGTACTTCCTCAATCAACGTAACCATATCATCAAAGGAGGCGTTTCCGCTGTTAATCAGAAATCCCGCATGTTTCGTACTTATCTGTGCATCTCCCACGGAAAACCCTTTCATCTGAAGAGATTCAATCATTTGCCCCACAAAATGACCTTCCGGTCTTTTAAATGTACTTCCTGCACTTTTTTTATCTAACGGTTGTTTTTCCCGGCGGCGTGCATTGAAATCTTCCATGCGCTTTTGAATTTCCCATTCGTTTCCCGGAACAAGTTCTAAAGTAATTTCGGTAATCACTTCTTTATTTTTCATAAATAAACTGTTCCGATAGCTATACCCGATTGATTCTTTATCACGAACTTTCCTTTCGCCCTGCTCATTATAAGAAATAACGGTGCTAACGACTTGTGACATTTCTCCTCCATAGGCGCCGGCATTCATATATACAGCGCCGCCTATGCTTCCCGGAATCCCTCCGGCAAACTCCAGCCCGGAAAGGCCATATCCGGCAGCCGCTTTTGCAACACGGATAGTCGGTATTCCTGCGGTCACATGAAGAAAATTCCCTTCTTTTTCTATTTTTTGCAAACGCCCTGTATAGATAACGATTCCCCGTATGCCCTTATCACGGACCAACAGGTTCGCTCCCCCGCCAAGAATAAAAAGAGGCAGTTTTTCTTGAAAGGCTTCTTTAATGATCCTTTGCAGTTCTTCCGTCGTTTCAGGTATCAGAAAACAATCGGCAGGTCCTCCGATGCCGAACGTTGTATGCCGTTTCATCGGTTCCTTGATTTTTATTTGATTTTCTTTTAAAAAAGAAGAAAAAAGTTTCACATAATCAATCATATCTATTTCCTTCATAAACACGCAAACTTATTCTTTATTATTATAGGGACGAAGTGTATAATCGTCAATTCGCCGGTCTTTTGTGTGTCTGAGAAGAAATATCGGCACACGCTAAAAAAATGCCTCTATTCACAGGGATAGAGGCATTTTTACTTTTACTGTCTGTCTATATTTGTCATATCTTTGGCAACAACAAATTGATCATATTCATTTTCTGTCACATACCCGAGTGCCAGTGCCGCTTCTTTCAAAGAACTGTTGTCTGCAAAAGCCTTTTTGGCAATTTGTGCGGATTTTTCATATCCGATATGGGGCGATAAGGCGGTAACAAGCATCAATGATTTTTCCACCAGTTCTCCCATTTTATCTTCATTGGCAACCATCCCCTCTGCACAATGCACATTGAAAGAATGAATGGAATCTCCCAAAAGGATAACAGATTCTAAATAATCCTGTGCCATAACGGGAGCAAAAACATTCAGTTCAAAATGCCCTTGGGACGCCGCCAATGAAATCGTCGCCTGGTGTCCGTGAACACTGCATGCCACCATTGTCAGCGCTTCACACTGGGTGGGATTGACTTTGCCCGGCATGATGGACGATCCCGGTTCGTTGGCGGGAATGGTAATCTCTCCCAATCCTGCCCGCGGACCGCATGCCAAAAAGCGGATGTCATCTGCAATTTTCATACAGTTCATCGCCAACGCTTCAAGCGCTCCGTGGGAAAATACAAAATCATCACGCCCTGTCAATGCATAAAACTTATTCGGTTCTGATACAAAAGGAAGTTCCGTTTCTTTGGCAATGGCCGCCGCCACTTTTTCTCCAAAGCCTTCCGGACTGTTCAGCCCCGTTCCGACCGCTGTGCCGCCGATAGCAAGGCCCAATAAATATTTTTCACTGTCTTTGATCATTTCTCTGCTTTTTTGAAGCATGACAAGCCATCCTGAAATTTCCTGTCCGAACGTAAGAGGCACTGCATCTTGTAAATGGGTTCTTCCAATTTTTACAAGGTGCATGTACTCTTCACTTTTTTTCTCAAACGTTTGAATCAATTCGTCAAGAGGGCCGTATAGTCTTTTATGCAAAGTTTCTACCGCCGCCACGTGCATCGCTGTCGGAAACGTATCATTGGATGACTGAGACATATTGACATCGTCATTGGGGTGTACCCTTGTTTCACTTTTCGCTTCTTCTAATTTTTTATTGGCAATATGAGCAATGACTTCATTCATATTCATATTGCTCTGCGTCCCCGATCCTGTCTGATAGATCGCCAAAGGAAATTCCGATTCCCACTGTCCTTTGATAATTTCATCACAGGCTTCGGAGATTACCTTCGCTTTTTCTTCCGATAAGGTGCCGGCCTCTGCATTGACAGCCGCCGCACACTTTTTTAAAATGGCAAATGCACGTATGATTTCAACAGGCATCCGATTAATTCCGATTTTGAAATTTTCAAATGACCGTTGGGTCTGTGCGCCCCACATGTGATTGGCAGGAACTTTTACTTCCCCCAGTGTATCATGCTCAATACGATATTCCATACTTCTTGCGCCTCCTTGCACTCTATAAATAAAACAACTTTGATTTTATTTTACCATTTCATTTCAAAAACCGCTCCTGCTTACCGGCCGTTTATTTTTTATTTTGTGAATCATAAACTATATTCGATTCATCCACGTATAGAAATTTCCAAACCTGTTCATTTTGCAAAATTTCATTCCTATAGTATAATGATTACCACATGGCTTTGTAATTTTGATTTGTGGCAGTCTTCGGGTCCCGTGCAATGGAATCCCATGAATCCTGTCAGGTCCGAGAGGAAGCAGCAGTAAGTGGTCCTTTCCATGTGCCACGGTGTATTCTGAAGGCTGTCATAAATGAGAATTGCAAGGTCTTTTTTAGTATAATAAATGTATCAGATTCAATAAGTGACTGTATGGAGGTCCTGATGGCATACCTGGCGCTATATCGCAAGTGGCGGCCCCGTACGTTTGACGAGGTTGTCGGCCAAAAACACATTTCTATTCCTATTTTGCGAGCATTGGAACAGGAACGTCTTGCTCATGCTTATCTTTTTTCCGGTCCGAGAGGTACGGGAAAAACAAGCATGGCAAGGATTCTTGCAAAAGCTGTCAATTGCTCAAATCCTGTAAACGGAAATCCCTGCAATGCCTGCGCAAGCTGCATAGAAATTAACAACGGCTCCGGCATGGATGTTTATGAAATCGACGGAGCTTCTGCCCGCGGTGTGGATGAAATTATAAAAGTCCGCAAATCCATTCCTACACTTCCTGTATCGGGAAACAAAAAAGTATATATCATTGATGAAGTGCATATGCTGACAAGGGAAGCGTTTAATGCGCTTTTAAAAACATTGGAAGAGCCGCCGAGCCATGTACTTTTTATTCTGGCAACAACGGAACCGGAAAAAATTCCTCTCACTATTTTATCCCGCTGCCAGCGCTATGAGTTTCATCGTATTTCCGTGAAAGATATTAAAGAGCATTTATTATATGTCTCCCGCCAATCTTCTCTCCGCCTCAGTCCGGAAGCCGCCGATTTAATTGCCGTCCGCTCTGAAGGCGGTCTGCGCGATGCACTCTCTCTCCTTGACCAGTGCTCAAGCTTGTCGGATGAGCAAGAACTTTCCGCTGACATTGTTTACCATCTTTTGGGATTGACGGGAAAAGACAGCATTATCAAGTTGTCACACCATATCTTTTCTTCTGAAAGCGGCAAAGCGCTCCGTCTTTTTTACGAAATCTTACAAAACGGGAAAGAACCCGGAGCTATTCTCCGTGATTTACTGGAACATCTCAGAAGTATCATGATCTGTAAGATAGATATTCATGCTCCTGAACTCACCGCTTACGGCAAAGCGTTGGATATTTTGAAATCCGACGCCGAAGAACTGAGTGAACCGTATCTGGATGCTTTATTTTCTTCCCTTCATAAAACGATGGCGGACATCAAAAAAAGTTCTTCTCCTCGCATGAACGCGGAAATGGGACTTCTCCGCTTATGCCGTATCAAAGGCTCCGCAGAATTGGACAGCCTGGCGGAACGGATAGAGCACCTGGAAAATGAAATTTCCCGTCTTTCTAAAGACACTCCGCCGTCATTGACAACATCACGGCCGGCGTCAAAGAAATCTTCTTCTCCTGTCATTTCAAAACCGGCTCCCCTGCCAAGCGCCGTACCTGAGGAAAAAGAGAGCCGTCCCACCGTTTCCGGGGAACTGAAAGCGGCTTCCACAGAAAATAAAACACCGCAGCCGGATATCAAGACCTCTCCACCGGTTGCCCCTGACTCCTATCCCGCTTTATGGGAGCAATTTACTTTCTACTTGCAGCAAATTCACCGTATTGATATTTGGAGTTGTGTGCAAAAAGGAACTTTACTTCTTGTAAATAGTCGGAAAGCAGTGGCTTCCCTTCCTCAACAATTTTTAGTTTTAGGTGCCAATAACCCGGGCTACCGATCTGTTATTTCCGATGCGTTTGCGCACATTACAGGCCAAAAGCTGGAATTTCATGCGGTATTAAAAGGTTCTATAGAAGAAAAGTCCGCCCTGGAAGAAGCTAAAAAACAATCTTCCGGAGAAAAAAACGTAGAACGTCCCGATAAGAGTTCCTCTGACGCCCCGACAGAGGACTACCAATTACTCTCCCCGGAAGAGCTTGCCCGAAATAAAGAACAAGAACCCGTTTTGTCAGAGGCTCTCAAAATTATCCCTCATTGTGATATTTATAAAAAAGAATGATTTCCATTTGGCAAATCCCCTTATCACAATGAGAAAAATACTATATAATAACTTAAAGAGTAATCCTTAAGGAGGAATAAAATGTTCGGTAACAAAGCACAAGTGCAAAGCATGCTTAAAAAAGCGCGTAAAATGCAGGAAGATATGCAAAAAATGCAGGAAGAATTGAAACAGCAGACTGTCGATATTTCCGTAGGCGGCGGTGCGGTGGCTCTCGTAATGAACGGAGAAAAGCAAATTGTTTCTTTAAAAATCAATAAAGATGCCATTGATCCCGAAGACCCGGAGATGCTGGAAGATCTTATTACCACCGCCGTCAATGAAGCCGGCAAAAAAGCGGACGATATGGTTCAGAAAGGTATGAGTAAAGTGACAGGAGGCCTCGGACTTCCCGGCGGCATGTTTTAATGAATAGTGATTTAGAATTAGTGGCGGAACAATTCCGCAAGCTTCCGGGAATCGGTGTAAAAACAGCACGCAGACTTTCTTATTTTATGTTGGAACGGCCACAAGCAGATGTAGACGCATTCATTCATACGATTCAAGAAGCCAGAAGCAAAATTTGTTATTGCTCCGTCTGTCATAATCTTTCCACGTCCGACCCTTGTGATATTTGCAAAGATGACGGCCGGGATCACTCTGTCATTTGCGTAGTGGAGCAACCGCAAGATGTACAGGCCCTGGAACAAAGTCATGAGTATCACGGACTGTATCACATTCTTCATGGCGCGCTGTCTCCTCTTGACGGCATCGGTCCCGACCGATTAAAAATCAAAGAACTTTTGACCCGTCTTAACGATAATCACATAGAGGAAATTATTTTAGCCACCGATCCGGATACGGAAGGAGAAGCTACAGCTTATTATATAGCCCGCCTGATTAAGCCGCTGGGCATTAAGGTCACACGAATCGCAAGAGGCTTGCCTGCCGGCGGAGATATCGGATATGCTGACAGTATGACGTTGGCCGGCGCCGTAGAAAACCGGAAAGAGATGTAAATATATTCACTCTCTCCGATTTGCCTAAGTACTTTCACCTTCCTATCCATGCCAGAACGGCATATCTGATACATACAGCCTGCTTCACGGCAAATTGTGTTATAATGAAAAAATAAGGGCTTTTCTATTTTAAAAGTCTTATGCCAATAAATTGATCAGGAGGATTATCATGGAAATCATGAGTGCAGGCATTGTCGGTATCATTACCGCCGTTATTTGTGTATTTATTTTCTGCAAGTTTTTAAGTCTTGCCGTATTCCCGCTTATCGGAAATATCATTGCCGGCGGCATCTTATATTACATCTTGGACGCTTTCAGCATCATCCAAATGCACTGGAGCGTATTTGATGCAATCGTCATCGCCATCTTTGGCGTTCCCGGTACTATTTTCATCGCTTTATTGCGTTTATTTTTCTAAGAAACAAATTTTTCCGCTAAAAAGAGGTTCAATCTCCAAAGACATTGAACCTCTTTTTTCATGTCTGAAATGATCAACATTTCTTTATTTTATCAATGATTTTATCCAACCAAGAGCCTTTCCCTTTATACCGGCTCAAATCTTCTCCGGATAAATTGGCATAAGTAAGCAACGCTTCTTTTTGATCTTCTTTCAGTTTCTTCGGTACTTCCACTTTGATTTCTACATAAAGATTCCCTTTGCGACTCTCCTGCAAATGAGGCATCCCTTCTCCTGCAATACGGAATCGCGTTCCACTTTGCGTGCCTGCGGGAATTTTCAATTCTACTTCTTTTTCCAAAGTTTTTACATGGACAACACTTCCTAAAGCGGCCGTGGGGAAAGAAATGTTTTTCCGGCAATACAGGTCATCGCCCGAACGCTCGAAATCAGGATCTTCTTTAACATAAATATAAACGTATAAATCCCCTTTAGGTCCGCCTCTTTTCCCCGGTTCTCCCTCTCCCGACACACGCATTCTTACACCGGAATCAGCACCGGCGGGAATATTGACCTCTATCGTCTTTTGCTTACGTTCCGTTCCTGCACCGTGACAGGTGTGGCATTTATTTTTAATAATTTTTCCCGTACCGCCGCAATCCGGACAGGTGACCACATTAATCATTTGTCCGAACGGACTGTTTCTGACCACCCGCTGTTGTCCTGTGCCTTGACAAGTCCGGCAGGTTTCAACAGATGACCCGGGCTCCGCTCCGTTTCCGTGACAATGACCGCAGGTTTCATTTTTCACGACAGAAAATTTCTTGCGGATTCCCTTGGCCGCTTCCCGCAAAGTGATTTCCATATCATACCGTAAATCAGCGCCTTGTTCGGGACCGTTACTGTTTCTTCGGCGACCTCCGGTAAACATATCAAATATGTCACCCATATCAAAGCCGCCCTGACCGCCGCCAAAGTTACTGAAATCAAATCCGCCAAAGCCGCCGCCGAATCCTCCCGGTCCGGGGCCGCCTCCCTGTGATGCCTGTCTGAATGCGTCATGACCTAATTGATCATACTGTGCACGTTTATCGGCATCGGAAAGAACATGGTACGCTTCATTGACTTCTTTAAATTTGTCTTCCGCCTCTTTCAGATTGTCTTTATTTAAGTCCGGATGATATTTCCGTGCCAGTTTTCTGTATGCTCTTTTTATATCTGCATCGGTGGCGTTTTTTTCAACACCGAGCACTTCATAATAATTCCGATTCGCCATTAGGGAAACTCAATCCTTTGATTTGCAATAAATAGCTTTGAGCTGTGCACTTTGGCTTTCCGTTTTTTTAGAACTTGGAAAGAAAGGGCACAGCCCGCTGCCGATTACTTAACTACACACTATTTTTCTGCTGATGATTGAATTATTTTTTGTCATCATCCACCACTTTATAATCTGCGTCGACTACATTGTCATCCGCTTTTTGCGCCTGCTGCGGGTTTCCCTGTCCGTTTCCGCCCTGTTCTCCCGGTGCCGCCTGTTGTGCCTGCTGTGCTTGCTGGTACATTTGACTTGTCATGTCATACAAGGGTTTTGTCAAAGCTTCTGCATCCGCTTTCATTTTTTCTACATCTTCCCCTTGTAACGATTCCCGAAGTTTAGCGATTGCTTCATTAATTTCTTTAACTTTGCCGGAATCCGCTTTATCTCCTAAATCCTTAATCGTCTTTTCTGCCTGGTAAATCAAGGATTCGCCCTGGTTTCTCTGTTCAATGATTTCTTTATGCTTTTTATCTTCCTCTTCATGTGCTTTTGCGTCCTGCTGCATTTGTTCAATTTCTTCATCGGAAAGCCCGGACGAGGATTTAATATCAATCTTCTGCTCTTTGCCTGTTCCCAGGTCTTTTGCAGATACATGCACAATGCCGTTCGCATCAATATCGAAAGTGACCTGAATCTGCGGAACACCTCTCGGAGCCGGAGGAATGTCCGCCAATTCAAAGCGGCCCAACGTTTTGTTATTCGCCGCCATCGGACGTTCGCCCTGTAATACATGAATATCTACAGACGGTTGGTTATCGCTGGCTGTCGAGAACACTTGGCTTTTTGATGTCGGAATGGTCGTATTTCTTTTGATCATGGTGGTAAATACGCCGCCTAAAGTTTCAATCCCCAAGGACAGCGGTGTCACATCGAGAAGAAGTACATCTTTCACTTCTCCTTTTAATACGCCTGCCTGAATCGCGGCGCCGACCGCAACGGATTCATCAGGATTTACGCTTTTGCTCGGTTCTTTGCCGAATTTATTTTTGATTAATGCTTGTACCGCCGGAATACGGGAAGATCCGCCTACAAGAAGTACTTTATCAATATCATTGACCGTTAATCCTGCATCCTTAAGCGCAATATCAATCGGTTCCACTGTATCCTGCACCAAATCTTCGGTAATTTTTTCAAACATGGCACGGGTTAAAGACGCATCAAAATGCACCGGCTGCCCATTCATATCCATAGTGAGGAACGGAAGATTTACATCCGTAGTCATTACATTGGACAACTCAATTTTGGCCTTTTCCGCCGCCTCTTTTAATCTTTTATTTGTCATGGGATCACGGCGGAGTTCAAACCCGTTCTGTGCCTTAAATGTGGTCGCAATCCAATCCATGATACGGGCATCGAAATCGTCTCCGCCAAGATGTCCGTTACCGTGAGATGCTTCTACTTCAAATACACCGTCCGCCAAATTTAAGATGGATACATCAAATGTACCGCCCCCCAAGTCATAAACAAGGAATCTGTGTTCTTTGCCGTCATTGACCTTATCCAGACCATATGCCAAAGAAGAGGCGGTCGGTTCATTAATGATACGGAGTACATTCAGTCCCGCAATGGCGCCTGCATCTTTTGTCGCCTGTCTCTGGCTGTCGGTAAAATAAGCCGGGCAGGTGATAACGGCGTCCGTTACGCTTTCCCCCAAATAAGCTTCCGCATCGGCTTTCAATTTCTGGAGAATCATAGCGGATACTTCCTGCGGTGTATAAGATTTATCTCCTATTTTCACTTTATAATCAGATTCGCCCATATGGCGTTTAATGGAAACAATGGTTCTGTCCGGATTGGAAACCGCCTGGTTTTTAGCCAATTGCCCTACCAGCCGTTCTCCTGTTTTAGAAAATCCTACTACTGAAGGAGTCAGGCGTGAACCTTCCGCATTGGAAATAACAACGGGTTCTCCCCCCTCCATAACCGCTACCACCGAGTTGGTTGTCCCTAAATCAATACCAATTACTTTTGACATTTAAAATGTCCCCTTTCTTTTTCATTATGATTTAAATTTTTGAATGATAGTATATTTGAAATTTTTTAATCCTATTTATTTTACGGTTGATGTGATACCTGTACAGAAGCCGGCCGAAGAACCGTTTCTTTATACATGTAGCCCTTTTTCAAGACCATAGCGACCGTATCGTCCGGCAAGTCCTCCGATACAACTTGCATAACCGCCTCGTGAAAATAAGGATCAAAAGGTTTGCCTTGTGCCTCTATTTCCGTCACTCCGAAATCACTGAGCGTTTTCACAAATTGTTTCACCAGCATTTCTACGCCTTGGATAAAACTGTCTCCGGGATTGCTTTTTTTGATTTGTTCCATTGCCATTTCAAAAGTATCCACCACCGGCAAAAAGGCTTTTAATGTATTGGCCTGTACCGTATCGGTCATTTTTTCTTCGTTTTCTCTTGTGCGGCGGCGGAAATTGTCAAAATCCGCCTGGAGTCTTATATATTGAGAAAGTGCGGTTTCTAATTTCGCTTCCGTTTCCTCTTTTTTTTCTTTCATCTCCACGACGGCTTGTTCCGCCTTCTCTATCCGCTCTTTGAAATCCGCCGTTTCCTTAGCAGTCACATTTGCCGATTCCGTTTCTAAATCCGGGTTTTCCTCTTTCCCTATTTCTTCTATATCAATTTTCTGTTTTTCTTTCTTTTCCGTCATTCGCGGAACCTCCTGTTTCCTATTCAACGTCTCTCCGGTAAAGAATTATCCGGCTATTCCTCTTCTCTGAGAAGCGTATTCAGCCTTTGCTGCATAAAATACATCATCCCCATAATCTTGCTGTACTGCATCCTCGTAGGGCCTAAAACCGCAACCGAACCGATCACCCGGCCGTGAGAAGTAAATTGCGCCCTGACAACCGATAAATCCGAAAATGCTTTAAATAAATTCTCAGTTCCGATATGAACCGCAATCGGCTTATCCATCGAAGACAAAAGCATACTTTCTAAAATATCTCTTTCTTCCAGCAGATTTAAAATATCCTGGACTCTTTCCACATTCTGGAACTCCGGCTGCTCAATCAACCGGGAGGCTCCGCCGGAATACACTTTGTTTTGAGGAGCCAGAGCCGCATTCATCGCAGTAAAAATAGGCATATACTCTGACAAATCGGTTTCTATATCCTTCTGGAAAGACAGAATCAAATTTTCATCCACTCTGTCAATATCTTCCCCGTGGAGAAAATGATTCAGCTTATCTGCAATCAGCTGCATTTCATCAAAAGAAGAATTTTCCGGGATATTGACAATCGCATCGGATACCGTGCCGTCACGAGTCACTATAAGCAGAATGGCCCGCTTGCCGTCCAATGGAAGAAATCTTGCATAATTGAAGATACTCCGCTCTCCTGAAGACGCCGATACGGAAAGAGAGTGCGTCAGCATAGATACCACTTTAGCCATGTTTTTAAAGATTTCATCCACCTTGGTCACATGTTCCGTCAGCAGTTGCTCAAGAGCGGCTTTTTCTTCCGTTGTTACAGAAGCCGGCTGCATCAGCCAATCCACATAGTAGCGATATCCCTTTATAGAAGGCACCCGTCCTGCCGAGGCATGAGGCTGTTCCAAGTAGCCTTCATCTTCCAAGTCCTGCATTTCATTTCTTATGGTGGCACTGCTTACGCCAAGATTATATTTTTTTTCTATCGTCCGGGAACCTACCGGTTCCGCCGTTGATGAATAATCCTGGACAATCGCCCACAGCACTTTTCTTTTTCTTTCATCCAATTCATTCATCCCGTGAGGAGCATCATCCATTCTATAATTTTCCATGTTAATCACCTTTTATTAGCACTCATTATCATCGAGTGCTAAATATAATAATAGTATATGACGTCCCCGCGAGAATGTCAACACTTCAAAGATATTTTACACCTCATGATGTCATTCTTTTTTCATTTTTTATCTTTGCTTTTTATTATTTTGTTTCATATTTCATTTTTGTCTCCCGACACACAAAAAGACCCCACTCGTAATGAGGCCTTTTTGTTTCCTTAGAGGAGATAAGGATACTTGCTGCCATACTTGCTCATGCAGCAAGTGTTCTGTATTTGGTTTGTGTTTTTCTTCTTTCCTCTGTTCCTTACTTAGAATCTCAGACGCATACCCGCATTGATTCTCCAGTCGGTTTGGATATCTCCTCCGAAGTCTTTTTCCACTGTTCCGTAGATGTATCTGTTTTCGGAGAGTGTATATGTTCCTCCCAAGCTGATGTTAAGCCATGTCCCTTTGAGGTTCATATGGGTTGTTTTTGCTTTTTCTCCTGCGGTTTTGTAGCCGGTGTCAAAATCTCCTTGGAATTCGTGTTCCAATGAGAGGCCTATGTAGGCGCTCTTGTTTTGCTTCCGGATGCCCGCTTTCATTCCGATTCTTCCTATCAGACTGTTGTAGGCGTCTTGGTCTATGGCAAGGGCGGTTCCTCCTGCATAGTCGCTTTGGGCTTCATAAGTTTTTCCTTCTATGCGACCCCAAGTGAGTTCTGCCGACGGTTCAAGGTATTTCCCGTCTTCTTTTTCTATCCGTTTGCCGTACTCAAGAGAGAGGCTGTATCCGTTTGTTTTGTAGTCGCCTTTAAGTGTTTTGCCGTAGTCGTTGTATACGGTGTATTTATTTTTCAGTTTGCCTGCTCTGGCTATGACGTCGAAATAAGTGCCGTCTCCGTTTGTTTTTGTCGTATAGAGGTTTATGGTGGTCAGGTGGCTCTTGCCCGTTCCTTTTTCATAGCTGTCGTTTCCTCTGATGTAGCCTACCGCAATTCCGGCTCTTGTTGTTTTGTCTTTTCCTATTTGTTTGTCATAGCCCGCCATATAGTCAGTGAAGGTGGTTTTGAATTGTCCTCCGTCTTTGTCGAAGGTCATTTTTCCGCCGCCGATTCTTCCCCATGCTCCGGTTTCATTTTCCGTTCCTTGTCTGAGGTCTCCCATCCGTTTTTGGACGTCGTTGTTTGTGGCTCTCCATATCATGGATGTGGCAAGCATGGCACTCTTGGCACCTCTCATCATGGCTGTTTGTTTGTTTCCGTATACGATGTCTCCTGTATGGACTTCTTTGGTTCCGTCTTCATATACGTCATAGATGTTTCCTTTGAGGTGTCCTTTGCCATTCTTATCAAATTCCAGGTCGGAGAGTTTGATGATGGCTGAGGATTCGGTCAGGCTTTCGGTGAGTCCGACTTCTCCTTTGAGATTGTCTTTGTTTTGTACGGCATCTTTATAGGTGAGTTTGTTTGCCAGTGCTTCCAATACAGGGGTGATTGCATCATTTCCAAGCCCGATATTTTCTCTGTCGGTGAGGAGTGTAATGCCTGATTCTTTTTCGGCGGCATTGATGGTGATGTTTCCGCCTATGACGGTTTTCGGGTTTTCTTTATCATGGGCATAGAGTACTTTGGTATGTCCTTGGTAGTTATCAATAATCATATCACTTGGATTGTTTTGGATGATAGTGCCCGCTTTTTGTTTGTCTTTGGCCCCTACGAGTTTATTGATATAGGTGCCGTCTTCTCTCATGTCGTTTTTGTTGTTCCATACGCCGTTGTCTTGGAGTGTCAGGTTCATCGTTCCGTCACTGTTTTTGAGTGTGCCTTCCCAGTTGTTTCCTTGTCCTTTAAGGGTAAGGTCTACCATTCCTTTTCCGTTAAGGAGTATATCTCCTTTGAGGTCGACATTTCCGGGTTTGTTTTCTTCTTTGGCTATCCTAATAATACCGCCTTTTGTTTCAACGGCTGCTTTGTGGTCTTTCATGCGGAGAGAGAGGTTGCGTACGGCGGTCGTTGTTCCTTGTTCGCCGATGATTCCGTTTTCGTTTGCGGTCATGTTGGCGGTGTCAAGGGTGACAGTTCCTTGTTTGTTCCATAGGGCGGTGTCCGCTTCTTTTACCGTGAGTTTTCCTTTATGGGTAACAGTTCCTTCGTTATAGATACCGTAGGCTTTCCCTTTTTCCGCTTGGGCGGTGATCACAAGGTCATCGGCAGTGAGGACCAGTGTTTTGTCTTTTCCTGTGTAAATCCCGACAGCATTTTGTTTATCCGTTTCCGCTTTGGCTTTTATATCGAGTGTATTTTCTGCGGAGAGGGTGATGTCCAGGTCTTGTGCCGCTATGGCTGCAGTGGCTGTTTCCGGTGTGGCCGCCTCTCCGTAGGTGATGGTGTTTTTGTCTCCTACGTGAATGGTATTGGCTACTGTATTTCCTTTTGTCTTAAATTCATAGGCACCCGTTTCTTTATTGATGACACCGCCTTGTGCATATTGATAGTCGGCGGTATTTGTCATTTTGTTGGTGTCTTTGATTTTGTTATGGCCCGTAAGTGTCGTAGTAAAGGCATTCGCTATCTGTTCAGGGGCTTCATAGTAGTAGTAGCCTTGTCCCGTTTTGCTATTGAAGTTGATTGTAGAAGGTGATATGTATTCCTTCTCACCTATCCGGAATAAACTACTTGGACCGTATAAATCATCTTTTATTCCCACGGATATTTGCAGGTTATTTTTATCCCCATAGAAATACACCTTATTGGCAAGAGCATTATATACTTTTGCCAACTCCAGCTCATTTTTATAATTTACTCCCTCTGCAAATGTGAGAATCTGCAAAGCGGATGCCTGCCCATTTATCTTTTCCCCATCATTGACAATTAGATCTCCGCCGATTATTTTCTCCGGGTTTTGCTTATCATGATCATAGAAGAGCTGGACTCGATTCTGTATCTTATTTATTGTCAGCGATGTAGCGCTCTTTTGATAAATAACGCCTTCTTCGTTATGATTACCGCCGATTACTTTAGAAATCACGCTATCACCGGTTCCGGCTTCCCATTGGTTAATCCATATCCCCTTATGCCGTTTAGTATATTCAACGTCTTTCCCTACTAATTTAGCTTGAGATTTTCCCGATATCTGCAACGACAAATTTCCCGTACCAGCAACGCTCCCTTTCCATACACCATGATTCCCTAAATCAATGGAAACCGTTCCGGCTTTTCCATCAATATCTGTATATACATCTCCAATCAATGAAGAGCCGAGATGCGGCGTTTTAATGGCAATATTTCCTCCGTTTCCGGCTTTAGCCAGAATACCTCCTTTCATTTCCAATGTACTGCCATACACTTCATCAAATGGATTCATCGTTGTTTTTCCCATCAGGGCCTGGATATCTCCATTGTGATCTGCAAAGAAGATTGTACCGCCCTTTTCAGATACCTGCATTCTTGATTCTATCCCTATCTTTGCTCTCCGATCAGCAGAAACAGCGGTAAATCCGTCTTTCTTTCCAGAGGTTCCTTTTATTTTGAGAATATTATCATAGTTGAAGTCTGCTTGTGTTCCTGATCCGTTAATTTTTATTGTTGAAGACTTGTCTTCAGAGCCAACCGCACGGATTCCATATACATGCCCTTTTCCTTGTACATCTATCGTGACATTGCCTGAAAGGAAGTTCAATTCGCTTTCTTTCTCTGCCAAAATACCGGTCATATCTGTTTCATTACTTTCACCTTTTACATGTAAATCTAAATGTACAGACTCGCTGACCAAGTCTATTTTATTCCCTTTTTTCAGATGAATAGCGGCATTTTCATTTTTTCCATCAATCGTTATGCTGCTGTCCTTATTAAAAAGATAGCTGTTTTTAAGTTTTACATTGGAATCCGCATACGGCTTATCATCCCCGCCGGTAACAGATGTGGTGAAATCTCTTCCTGTCTGTGCTGCATAAAACCCTCTGCCAGTTTCATCAAAACGGATGTTTTTTACAAATTTCATTTTTGTTTTTGTGTCGGTGTATACATCATCTGCAACCCCTACCGTTCCGTAAACGATTCCATCCTCTTTTGCCGCATCAGGAAATACAAGTTTTTTTGCAAGGTTTGTGTATACCTTATCTATTTCTTTTTCATTAGTGAGATCCATCCCTTGGGTACCGGTACGAACATGTATCCCTAATTGTCCATCCGTTTTTTTGCTTTCTAAGGCCTCAATGACGATATCTCCCGATGTAAAAGTATCCGGATTTTGCACTGAATGATCATAATAAATAAATAAATTTCCTTTATTTGAAACATTGGTCGTATTTAATTTCAGTTTTTGGATATGAATATTTCCGCTGTCAGTAGCATGAACCCACCCTTCTTTTTTCGAATTTACAGAAGAGATACTGACAGATGACACTACCGAATCAGTGCCTTTTTTCTCTTTCTGCTGCCATTCATTGTGCCAGAAAGATTTCGACATCATATCACCGGAAATGCTGTTCGGATCAAGATTAATATCAAGTATCCCCTCACCATGTACGCCTCCGTGCCACTGCATTCCTGCGCCGAAATTCAGTTTCACGGTCCCACCATGCTCTTTGGTTTCACCGGTAAAGATATCACCTTTTTTTATCCAGCCGTTGGCAGCTTTAAACGTTATAGTTCCTCCATCCGTTGCTTTAGCCAAATACCCGTTTGTTTGAAATCCCGTCGCATCAAATGCAGCTTTTATCGTCTCAAGTTTCGGACCTCCTCCGGGATTTTGCCCAAACACTCTATAATTATAATCAAACTCGGCAACTTCTATGTTCCCTTTTCCGGCAGCATCCAAAAGAGTGGCTCCCGGTGCTTTTGTGACATCAAAATCAAGCACCCCGAAGAGTTTAATTTTTCCCTCATTTTCCGCACGTACGGCTGTATAGCTTCCATTACCTTCGAGTTCTCCCTTAAAAGAAATCGCCATATCCCGTGCCGGTATCTCCTTATTAACTCCTTTGATTGCGATGTCCACTCCGGGAAGTATCTTGTTTTTTCCTTTGACTTCATTTATCCGAATACCTACCAAATCTCCCGCACCTTTTGATTCTACGGTAAAACGATGATTTGCTTTTACCGTGAGCTGTCCTGTCTTGCCGGACAGATTGATTGTATCTCCTCCATTTGTATAGGTAGATCCCACTTTCCAATCTAAGGAGTCCATAGTCATTGTCAATGGATGTCCTGCGCTTGTCCGTATTGCCGGTGCCTCTTTTACCTGAATCTTTCCCTGTTTCTTAGGTATAAAAGAACCTTCTCCTAAAAGTATATGGGCATCTACATACTCCGTATCTTTTGCCATTTCTCCCGTCAGCGTCGTTGTGAAGTCTGTCTTCGTCTGGATTTGGTATTCCCCTTGGCCTGTCGTCGGACGGAAAAGAATATCTCCCACTTTTTTCTCTGCCGATGATACAGTCAGCCCTTCGGCAATTTTTACTTTCCCCGTCAGATTTCTTTCTCCTTTTACATAGCCGCTGTATGTCAGCCTGCTTGCCAGTGCTTCCAATACGCCGTCTACCGCTTTTTCATTTTCTGTATCAATTCCTTCCGCATCTGTCTGTATGACTATGCCGGATCCTTTTTTGGCTGTTCCGATTGTCACCGTAGATGAGGACAGGAGGTTGGCAGGATTATCTTTCGGATGTTCATACAGTACGGTTGTCCACCCTTCATAGTTGTCTATATTGATTGAATTTTGGATATTCCCGCTTTGCATCAAAATGGATCCGCTTTGTTTTTCCGTTGTTCCTCCGTGGAAATGGTCTATTTGACCTCCCGCTTTTTCCCAACGACCGCCGTCTGCCAAGAATAAATGGTGCAGTCCGTGTTTAGATGTCCCATGTCCTCTCCAAAATGAATTTTTCCCTGTAATGGCTAAGTTAATGACTCCTTCGTCTTTACTCCAGCCGTCATTATAACTTATGTCCCCTACCATCTGTACTTCGTTGCCAAGGGATTTTACATTTCCTTTTTCATCCATTTCCGTATTCAGTTCCAGGAGAGATCTGCCATATACGTAAAGTCCTCCCCAGCGTCCGCCTGCTACTTTGAAGTGGGCACTGTATTCTTTCCAGCCGTTCCCCATGGTATTCACGTCAAGGTTCCAGTAATTATCCACTTTTTTCCCTTGTTTGTCTGTTGTCTGTTTATAGAAGTCGATGTATCCGTCTACAATCAGCTCACCACGGTTAAAAATTTTGATGCCCGCTATATTTTCTCTATACTGGGCACCGTCTGAAAAGCAGCGGACGGCATGTTCCCAGCCCGGCTTATTATGGATATAAATGCCGGGACGGCGGTCTGCCAGTTCTTTTTCTTCGCTTCCCAGTCCTCTGTAATAGCCTGCATAAATGCCTGTCACGTAATATCCTGTTGCATTCACTATGCAGTCCAATTTATTTACGTCATTGATTTCTACTTTATTCGGCGTCGATGACCACAGTGCTGTTGTTCCTACATAGGCGCCTTGTCCCGGTACTCCCAGTTTGCCGATGCCTGTATCCGTATAGTTATAAATGGTCATGTTGTTTCCGTGCAGGTTAAAAACCATATCATTGTGCGGTCCTTTAGGAGTGTAAGCAGAACTGTACATGCCGCCAGGTTGGATTACTCCTAAAAATCCTTGGAGTCCTGTTGAAATTTTATAAGGGTCTTTGATCATATCTTGCCAATTAAAACGACCGATGATGGTCGTATCTTCTTTGAAGTCATAGGTGGCGGTTTTCCCTGATACACTCATCGTATCTCCCATCACCTTTTTGTCGTGTTCTTCTGTACCGATCAGGACACTTTCATAATTGGCAGCCTGGGCCATCCCGGACACGCCGAGGCAAAGTGCCGCCAGCACTACGCTCTTCAGAATTGTTTTTCTTTTCATTCTCATAGATTCTCCTCTTTCTTACACAACTTTATACTTCTACTATGATTCCCCCACACTCTTCTTTTCGTTCCGCCGCTCCCCCCTTCCTTTCGTGTTTATTTTTACTAAAAGTCTCTCCCTTTGAAAAAATCCCAAGACCGCCATGGGATATGTCAAATGGCAACTGTCATAAAAAAATCGAGGTCAGTCGAAAAGTTTCCACTATAAATTTTGATAGGGAAAAATCCGATCCATACCTCGCAGATCTTGCAGATTGAATAGCGGCACTCCGACTTCGTTCTTCATTTTTTCATCTCTTTGTGAAAGACTTGCGATAAAAAAACTCCCGTTACGGTTGCAGGACAGCTTTGGATTCTCACCAAATTCCCCGCTCGCCTTGCGGCCTGTATTCTTTTTTATGTTTATTATTTTTTATTATACTACCCCCCCCATTTTTAATGCAAGCATAATTATTTTAATTCTTCTATGAAATATTTCTCTCATTCTATCGATAAGTTTTATCCTGAATTTCCATAAATAAAAGTTCTCTCCACTTGCATTAGCCAATAGTCTCAGTATGACAACAACCAAACCCATATAAATTAAAAGCCCGGAGCCGGTAAAATACCGAATCCGGACTCAAGAAGTCTTTTATGATTGATTCCATACATTGATTGATTTGTAAGTTTCTTCTTTTATAATTCAACAGACTCTCCGGGATTTATCATTTTGATGGAAACATTTTCTTTTCCCGCCCGTTCTTTTAAATCTTCCGGATCTTGGGCGATAACCGGCCATGTGTTGTAATGCAGGGGAATCATTGTTTTCGCTTTTAAAAACTTGGCTGCCATCAAGGCATCTTCCGGCCCCATGGTGTAATTATCACCGACAGGCAATACGGCATAATCTATTTTAAAAAGCTCTCCCCATAATTTCATGTCACTGAATAATGCTGTATCTCCTGCATAATATACGGTAATCCCCTGATTGAATTTGATAATAAACCCGGCGGCAACTCCGCCTGCTACTCCGGCGCTGTGTGCATAGCGGGCACCATTTTTACGAAGCCGAAAGATGTTTCATAGGTTCCTCCCAGATTCATCGGCTGAAAGTTGGTGACCGTTTTAGGGAATTGTCCGATAATCTCAGGAATGGCAATCACTTTTGCACCTGTTCGTTCCGCAATTGACGGTGCATCTCCGAAATGATCCGCATGGGCATGAGATAAAAGAATATAGTCGCTTTCTACTTTCTCCGCCTTTATGGCTGCTAAATCATTCCCCGATAAAAACGGATCAAAAAGCAGTTTTTCTTTTCCCGTATCCAGCTGGAAACAGGCATGTCCGTAAAATGTAAATTTCATTTTTACGCTCCTTTCAAATAAAATATTTAATGATTTTTCTTCCTCATAATCTCCCGTACCGTGCGTTGTGCCACTTCCGAAAGAGATACGCCTCTTTTCATACTTATCTGCTGCATTTTATGGTGCGCTTCTTTTTCCGTCAGCTGATAGCAGTCCATCAGTAAGCTTTTTGCTCTGTCTATAATTTTCCGGGATGCCAATTCCCGTTCCATATCTTTTACCCTGTCCGCTATTTCTTTTTTGTTCCGGAACTGGCTGACCGCTATCTGGATGGCCGGAAAAAGTATTCTTTCTTCTACCGGTTTCATGACATAGCCAAAGACGTCGGATTTCTTTGCTTTTTCGATAATTTCCTCATCTCCGAATGCTGTCAGTAATATAACGGGCGCTATATTTTCGTGGGCCATCAGTTTCGCCGCTTGCAAACCGTCAAGTTTGGGCATTTTTACATCCAAAATCACCAAATCCGGCTCTTTCTGTTTGACAAGTTCCCAAGCAGCAAGTCCGTCGCCGGCAACTCCGACGACTTCATGTCCTGCTTCTTCCAATATTTCTTTTAAATCCATGCATAAGAGAGCTTCATCATCGGCTATAACGATTCTGTAGTGTTCACTCATCCGTTTCCTCCTGTATGGATATAGGACATCGTATGTGAGCGGCAACCAGGTCATTTTCATTTTTCAATGCAAAGACTCCGCTCATTTCGATTTCCACTAATGTACGAACAATCTGCAGCCCCAAGTCAAATGTCTTTTGACTGAAAGACGGGGGGAGTGGAATCCCGTTATTTTTTATGTATATATGAATTTCATTGCTTTCTATTTTGGTTCCCACCAGCAATTGCCCTTGTTTCAGTCCTTTGAAGCCATGTTCTATGGCATTATGAATTAATTCGTTGCTTGCAATCGCCAATGGCAGCGCTTTTTCAGACAAAATGATACACGGCTTTTCCGTTTTTTCTCTTATCAGTTCAATCCGGCAAGTCGCCAGGCTGTCCACTGAAAGCTTGCACATCTTATCCAAAAGCAAATTCCAATCAATCCGGTCGCCGCTTTGTCCCGCCAAAATATCATGAATACGGGCTATTCCTGCAATACGATTAACTGCTGTTTTTAAGGCGCTCCTTGTTTCTTCATTTTCCGAACGCCGGGCTTGAAGCCTGAGCATGCCTGCAATGGTATTTAACGAGTTTTTGACACGGTGATGAATTTCACGAATAACGGAATCTTTAACAAGAATCTGTTTTTCTTTTTCCCGGACTGCCGTCACATCGCTGATTAGTAAAACGGTTCTGGCTACCTTTCCGCCGGAAAGGATCGGCATTCCCCATCCGGAAAGAGTCATTCCGCCGGACACTTTTTCTCCGTATGCCGGTTTTTTAGTTTCCATCACGGTGTCTATAAGTGGAAAATGAATCGCTGTATGGCCGGATATTTCTTTTTTATCTGCTGTTTCTTTATCCAATACAAAATATAAATCTTCCGCCATATCATTGGCATACATTATCCGCCCTACTGAATCAAGAATCACCACTCCGTCCTGCGGCCGTATCTTCCGGTAACTTTCCCTCTCCAGCGGTACCTGGAGCAGCATATACGCCGTATCTGTCAATACTTGCTGCTGTTTCTGCGAATTTGACATGAAAGCAAGCACCGCAAAGGGAATCCCCGCATTATCCAGAACGGGATATGCCGTCAGCGCCACCATACGTCCGAAGTCCAGTTCTTTTTTGCCTATCACTTTATGCCCGGTAGCAAATACACTTTCGACAAGAGCAAATTCTTCATCAAAATAGACATCTCCTGCCCGGAAATATGTGTTTCCCGCCGTGTAAGACGGTTTTTCCGACAATAAGACGACGGATACTTTTTTATTGTTTCCTTTGGCACAAATATACACCTGGCTTTTAGAAACATCTGCCGCAAAAGGCAATGCATTCCGGAGATAGTCGAGGATTTTTATTTGCACATCTGTCAGGCCCGTCATCTCTCGGGCCAAAGAATAAAGCTGACTCATGATTTCCTCAAAGCAACCGTTTTCAATTCTTTAAAAAAGGAAGCCGCGGATCTGCGTTCAAGGTCATTTCCGCATAATCTCCCGCTTGTGCCATATAATACGCCCGGCATCCGATCATAGCCGCATTATCGGTGCATAAAACCGATTCCGGCCGGCACAGCCGGATATTTCTCCGCCCGCATTCTTTTTGCAAGGCGCCGCGGAGACCGCTGTTGGCCGCCACCCCTCCGGCAAGAGCTATGGTTGTTAATCCGGTCTTTTCAATCGCCGCCATTGTTTTTGAAACCAAAGCATCAACGACTGCTTTTTGAAAAGACGCCGCCACGTCTTCAAAGGAAATTTCTTCTTTTTTCATTTCTTTTGTGTGTAAGTAATTAATCACCGAAGATTTCAATCCGCTGAAGGAAAAATCAAAGTTCTGTTCTTTCTGCAAAGCAAGAGGAAAGGATATCGCTTCCGCATTTCCCGATTTGGCAAGCCTGTCAATGTGAGGCCCTCCGGGATAAGGAAATCCCATGACTCTCGCAATTTTGTCAAAAGCTTCTCCCGCCGCATCATCTCTTGTCTGTCCCAAAAGTTCAAAAGTATTATAATCCTTAACAATCACAAGCATCGTATGTCCGCCGGAAACCACAAGAGATAAAAAGGGCGGCTCCAGATCGGGGTATTGGAGAAGATTGGCAAAAATATGCCCCTCCATATGATTCACCGCTACCAGGGGTTTTCCTAACGCCCAAGCCGCCGTCTTTGCCGCCGCTACTCCCACAAGCAAAGCTCCTACAAGCCCGGGCCCCCGCGTTACGGCAATCGCATCTAAATCCCCCCAGTCACATTGGCCCTGCTCCAAAGCTTCGATAGCTACCGGCAATACATCTTCTATATGATGCCGGGATGCGATTTCAGGAACCACCCCGCCAAACTTTTTGTGAATGGGCACTTGGGTGGAAATGATATTGGAAAGCACTTGTCTGCCATTTTCTACAACTGCACAGGATGTTTCATCACAACTTGTTTCAAATGCTAAAATTTTCATTCTGACTCCTTATAACGGGCATGACATAATATATCCGTTTTCTTTAGGTAATTCATATACGTCTTTTCTTACACTGACCACTTGGAAGTTATATTTCCGGTACAGGTTTTGCGCCGCCAGATTGCTGATACGGACTTCCAAAAACATCGTCTGCATGTGTCGGCTTACGGCTTCCAAAATTCCTCTTTTCAAAATTTCTTCGGCAATCCCGTTTCTGCGAAATGCGGGAAGTACTCCGATGTTTACCAACTGCGCTTCATCCGCCACAAACCAGAAACACCCGTAGCCCACTGTTTTTTCTTTTATTTTCGCAATGAAATACCGGCTGTGCGCTCCGTCCATATCATTTTTTATCGTTTCTTCCCGCCATGCGTCCGGAAAGCACCGGCAACCTATTTCATAAATGCTTTTTATGTCCTCTGCCGTTGCTTCTTCCGTTACAATGTTATACCGTGTCTTTTCTCCCATAAGACTTCTGCCTCACTTCTGCGGATATAGTCGGGAAGCAACGTCAAAGGGTCATCGCTTTCTCCTTTTTTTATATGCTGCCAACCTGCCGTCGCAACCGATGATGCACGGCAGCACCTGTTCTGCGGCGGTGCCATATGAATCCCTGCGGCCAGAATTTCTTTTTTGTAGATATCCGCACTTTCGCCGACCGCTATCACCGGACCCCCGTGACGGACAGCGGCTTCAATGACTTTTTCTACCGGTGCCGCTTCTGCCGGCGCTTCTTCCCATATTTCATCAAATGCCCCATAAAGGGCGGCATAGACATGGCCCCGCTGCGCATCTTCCAGAGGTAAAATAAATGCCCGGGCGCCTGCCATATTATAAGCCAGCGCTTCCAATGTACTCACTCCGATCAGCGGAACTTTCCACAAATAAGCGGCCGTTTTGGCGGTTGCCAGACCGATACGGAGTCCGGTAAAAGATCCCGGTCCTTTCGCCACCGCGATGGCGGTAATCTCTTTTTTGCTAACCCCCGCTTCTTTCATCATGGCGTCCATATGCGGCACCAATTGTTCGGAATGCGTGAGCTTTCTCTGCACGGTCCATTCCGCGATCAGCTTATCTTCTTCTGCAAGCGCACAGCTTAACACGAATGAAGAGGTATCAATGGCCAGAAGCATATTCTAAAATCTCCTTCATCACGGAAAGGGGAGCTTTTTCCCCTCCGGAAATATGAAATTCCCTTTCCGTTTCATTACTGTATTTTATGTCTATCAAAATGCTTTCCTCAGGAATGATCCGGGGAAACAGGTTTGCCCACTCGGCCACCGTTACACCGCCTGTACTGTATTCATCCCATCCTATATTGTACAATTCATCTTCCGTGTCCAGACGGTAAAAATCAAAATGCTTAAGCGGTAATCGTCCTTCGTAACAGTTCAAAATGGTAAAAGTAGGACTTGTTACCGTTTCATCAATTCCCATGCCTTTCGCAAGTCCCTGGACAAAGTGAGTTTTTCCCGCTCCCAAATCTCCTGAAAGAGCGATAAATAACTGATCCACCGCACGTTTGCCCAGCCATTCGCCGAAGGCAACCGTTTCCTGTTCCGAAAAAGTTCTTATGACCGCTTCCGTCATTTCCTCACCTCATCTTACAAAAATTTTCCGTTCACACCGGGTATACTTTCCGTTTCCCGTCACCGGGAACGGGCGGATTGATTTTTCACGGCCTCAATTTTTGCCTGAACCGCTTCCAGATCGCCCAGATAAGAAACATCTTGCACTGTAAAATCTTCGTTTAAATGATATACCAAAGGTACGCCGGTCGGAATATTCATGCCCGCGATTTCTTCATCGGAAATTCCTTCCAGGTGTTTTCTCAATGCCCGTATAGAATTACCATGAGCCACAATTAAAATCTTTTTCCCTGCAACAATTTCCGGTTTAATTTCTTCTTCAAAATAGGGAACCACCCGCGCCACTGCATCTTTCAAACATTCAGTCATCGGTAATTTCACTTCATCCTTAATTTTTTGGTAAGGAGCCTGTTTTTCCGGATTTCTCGGGTCGTCCTCTTTCAATGCCGGCGGCTGTACATCATACGAACGCCGCCAGAGATGAACCTGTTCTTCGCCATACTTTTCTGTCGTTTGTAATTTGTTTAATCCCTGAAGCGCTCCGTAATGCCGTTCATTCAACCGATAATCTTTCGTCATGGGAATCCAGGCCAGATCCAGTTCATCCAAAACCGTATACGCCGTATGAATCGCTCTCTTTAACACAGAGGTGTAGCAGACATCAAACCGGTATCCCCTTTCTTTCAACAGCACGCCCGCCTGCTTGGCTTCCGCATATCCGTTTTCCGTCAAATCCACATCTGTCCAGCCGCAAAATAAATTCAACTTGTTCCATTCACTTTCTCCATGTCTGATAACTACAAGTGTATACATATTCCCGTTCCTCCTTATACACGAAAATGATCGTATCCCTTTGGGATCAGCAATACTTTAGCATCATTTTTACTTTTTATAAAAACCCGACCTGCGCCTTTCTCATGAACGCTGCCGATTTCCGTTACCGGCCATTTGTCTTTTATCTTTTCCCAATCTTTTTGGGGAATGGTTCCTGCCAATTCATAATCTTCCCCTCCGTCAAGGGCCCAATCTGCAGGCTCTATATGAAGGCGATGGCCTAACCGGACTGCCTCTTCCGACAAGGGAATTTTATCCTTATCCAAATCTATACCGACTCCGCTTGCCGCTGCGATTTCATTCAGTTCTTGCGAAAGACCGTCTGAAATGTCATTGAGCGACGTGGCTCCCGCTTCACGGAGTATTTTCCCCAACCCAACCTGTGCGTCAGGTCTTCTGTGCCGCTTGGTGAGATTTGGAAATTCCTCATCCCATTGATGACGGATGGCCGCCAGTCCGGCAGCGGAATCTCCTACCGTTCCCGTAACAAAAACCACATCACCGGGACCGGCTCCGCTCCGTTTCACCGCCATATCCGAGGGAACCATACCGATAACGGTTCCCGTCAGTATGACGCCTTCCCTTGAAGCGGTCATGTCACCGCCAAGCAGATTGACCCGGTATTTCCTGCAGCATTCGCGGATGCCGTGGTAACAATTTTCCAAATCATCCATAGCAAAATTCCGGGGAAGCGCAAGCGACAGGACAAAAGCGACCGGCTCTGCTCCCATGGCCGCCATATCACTGAAATTGACGGAACAAATGCGGTATCCCACATCAGAAAAATGCATCGTTTCTCTTGTAAAATGAATCCCTTCCACCATAGTATCCGTCGATATCACCTGGTCATACCCGGAAGGAGTCACATAAACGGCGCCGTCATCACCGGCTCCGAGCTTGACGGATTCCGGTCTGTAAATGAGATTCTGTAAAATCCGTTGTATACAGCCGAACTCTCCGATGTCCGTTACAGTTTCTTCTTTCATTATTCCAGGATTTCCGCCCCCGCCTTTTTCAACTCTTCCAACGTTTTTATATGAGCCTCCTTATCGACATATCCGACTCCTTTTTCAAGAAGAGATACGGTATGACCTGCTTCCAGCAAATCCAAAACCGTTTCCTTGACACAATATTCGGAAGCTATGCCGCCCACATATACATGCGCGGACAGACTGTTTTTTAATGCTTCACCCTGCTCGTTTTCACCGTGAAATGCGGAATATTCTTCTATTTCATCATTTCTTCCTTTTAAGAAAATGTTTTCCTTGCCGGGCTTATTATCCGGATTCGTCACCTGATCCGTAAAACTCTCATCAATACCGGCTCCTTTTTCTCCGGCTACACAATGCACGGGCCATATGCCGCCATTGACGCAAAAGGACCTGTTGGTTGTACTGTGACTGTCTCCCGTATAAATCGTTTTCACATCATGAGAATTTATGAAGCGGATTAAATAATTGACCGCCTCATGGCTGTGTTCACAAGCCAAAGTTCCATCAATAAAATCATATTGGCAATCGACTATAACCAGAGAATCCATAACTATCCTCTCCTTTGTTTTCCATCTGTATTTTCTATTCCATTTTAACAGTTTTCATAAAGTGTGTAAAAGCATCAGTCCGATCCCTCTTTTTCAAATGACCTCTCCGGCTGCATTTTTTCACGATAATCGTCTTACAATAATAAGAACTGAATGAATCTCTTCAAAATTTTATTTACCAGCTTGCACCAACCTCATTTTATAGGTATACTTTGAACGTACATATAACCAATTATTGATTAAGGAGATGCCTGTTTTGGACTTTGTCACCACTCTCGTTTATTTTCTGAATATCGGCTTATTCAGCGCACTTGTCGCCCGCTTTACCGGCGCCGTATTATCTGTTCTTGTTTTCTGCTCGCTTCTTTATATGGGCGCCACCCCTATGGAAACGATTGGTATGATGCTGACCTATCTTGTTTTTATGCGTCTTACCGTTTATACCCAGAAGAACCGTGTCAATTTTAAGAAAATGCAGGTTTTTACAGGTATGAAAATCGTACCTGCCGTTGCTCTGATTTTAATCTTTTTATTTCTCTATCCGTTTGCGGGGCTGGCTGTATTTTTACTTGTATTCATGGCGGAAGTGTTATCCAAAATGCGGAGTCAAATGCTCCCTGAAAAGAAAATGAGCTGCAAAGAACTTGCGCCTTACATCATCATCGGGTCTGTCTTGATGACACTTTCCATGACGGCCGTGAAATTCATTCCCGAATCTTTCTACTACATAGCGGGCGGTTTTATGATTGTTGCACTTTGTTCTTTTTTCCGGTGGGCCGGCGATGACAGAGATCGGCTTTCTTCTTCATGGGACAAAGTCATCATCGCTTCCTTTATTCCTGCCGGACTGTTCGGATTTGACATGGCCGACTGGATTGACGACCTGAAAAGAAATGTCCATCCCACACGACTGGCTTTCAATCTCCCCTTTGTATTTTTACCGGTTTTTTTCATCACCTTTGTCATGTCCAATCTTCTGTTCAGTATATTTTCTCTTTCCGGCATGGTCGTGGTTTTCTGCTCGGCCATCGGACTCCGTCTCTTCGGCTATTATGAAATGAGCGGAAAAGGAAAGATGAACCGCATCGCCCTGGGCATCACTCTTCTTGCGGCCTGTTTGCTTTTCCTGACCGCCCCTCACCCGATAGGCGTCACCGCATCCATTGATGCTTTTCTGAATCAGAGTCACTACGGATTCAACGGAATCTTGAATATGTTTTAATTGAAAAAAGCGATTCACCGCCATCAGTGAATCGCTTTTTTATTGTCTATTTTTTCTTTTATGATTTCCCGCTTCTATGCCAGAGGACGGGCAAATGTCCGCCAAAAAACAGGTTTCACAACTCGGATTTCTGGCATGACATACTTTTCTCCCGTGCCAAATCAGCCAATGATGCGCCGCGGACCAATCTTCCATGGGAATCGCTTTTTTTAGTCCCTCTTCCACGGTTTCCGGCGTATCTCCTATCGATAATTTCAAGCGGTTGGACACACGAAATACATGCGTATCCACAGCAATCGCCGGATATCCGAAAGCTACGCTCCGTACAACGTTGGCCGTCTTTCTGCCGACCCCCGGCAATTTCACCAAGTCGTCAAAGCTTTCAGGGACTTCCCCTCCGAAATCTTCTAAAATCATTCGTGACAATCCCAAAAGATTTTTTGCTTTTGCTTTATATAAACCGCAATCGTGAATTTCCTTTTCCATTTCAGCCTGTGTGAGTTGTATCATTTTAGCCGGCGTATCCAGCCGGGGAAACATACGGTTTGTAATGATATTGACCCTTTTATCCGTACATTGCGCTGATAAAACAACCGCCACAAGCAATGTAAAAGGACTCGAAAAGTGGAGCATGGTGCCTTCGTCCTTGTAGTGCTCCGATAAACGGCGTAGCTGTTCGGCTTTTATTGCCTTAGTCACTCTCATGATTCACGCCTCAGTAAATAATCATGGGCCGCCAATGCTGCCGCCGCGCCTTCTCCCGCTGCAATAATAATCTGCTTGTTTTTGCAATCCGTCAAATCACCTGCCGCAAAAAGACCTTCTATATTCGTCCGGCCTTCCTTATCCGTAACAATTTCTCCCTGCTCATTTTTCTTGATCCCTTCCGGCAAAAAACTGTTATTCGGTAATCCGCCGGCTTCTACAAAAAATCCATCGACCGAAAGCTCCCTCTCTTTTCCGTCTTTCTTATTCCGGATGCGAACTGCCGTTATTTTCTTTTCTCCTTTCACTTCCAGCGGAATATGTTCCATAAGCACTTCTATATTTTCTTTTTCATTCATCCGTTTGACTACAATCTCCGCCGCACGAATCCGGCTTCTGACAAGCAGGTACACTTTTTCGGCAATAACGGAAAGTTCGATAGCCGCCTGGACCGCGCTGTCTCCGCCGCCTACAACGGCCACCGTCTTATTTCTATAAAAAGGACCGTCACAGGTAGCGCAGTAACTGACCCCGCGCCCCGTATATTCCATTTCTCCCGGAATATCTAAAGTTCTGCTCCGCTTACCTGCAGTAACGATACAAGTTTTCCCGGCAAGCGTTTTTCCATCATCTAAATGGGCTACAAAATAACCGTTTTCTTCTTTTTCTAAAGATTTCACCTGCGCGGTTACAAACTGCACGGGATATGGCTTGACATGTTCCTGCATCTTATCCGTCAGTTCAAAGCCGGATATCGAAGAAAACCCGAGATAATTTTCTATTTCGTTTGTCAAAAGCATTTGTCCGCCCACATCTGTACTGACCAGGGTCGTCGTCAACTCTTTTCTCACCGCATATAAAGCCGCGTTAAGACCGGCAGGTCCTCCGCCGATAATCATCACATCTGCTATGTCCATCTTATTTCCTCCCATTTTATGTCTTTGTTTTATTATATCGTATTATTTCGATATAATCAATTTACCCGTCATTTTCCTGCCTGACGATCACCGACAAATTCCCTTAAAAGAGAGTTATCGGGAATTAAATCGGTATCCAACTCACAAAACGGTTCTAAAAAACGGAGCAATCGCCGGGCATCAGGATATACGGGGCTCTCTTTGCTTACGGTTTGCAGTAAAGGCTTCGCCAGTTTTTTCAAGACCGGCAATTCATAAATCAAGGCGGAGTTAAAGATAAAATCGGCTCTGTTTTGGAAAGAAAAAATATGTTTTTCTTCCCCCTGACGGACAGACTCCCAATGAGCCAGTGTGGTTTCCACGTCATGCCCTCTCGTACCCGCATCTCTGACTATGCGTCGCAAAAGCCGGGTATCCGACGTGGAAATTCTGTTATGGTTATTGATTGTAATTTGCGTCAGCGCCGACAAATATACATGCACACATTGATAGCCGGGGACGAAATAGGATAAAGCGGGATTTAATCCGTGAAGACCCTCGACAAGGATCGGCTGCCCTTCTTCAAGCCTTGTCGCCTTATCATCCCACTCTTTTTTCCCGGTTATGAAATTGAAATGGGGCAGACAAACCTCTTTTCCCTCTAAAAGTTTCATCACCGTTTCTTCAAATAAATTCAAATCAAGAGCTTCCGGACTTTCCCAAATGCTCCTATCCATTTCTTCTCTGTTTCTGAAATAATCATCCAGTGACAACATGACCGGCCGGACTCCGTTCACCCATAAATGAATAATCAGACGCTTCATAAAGGTCGTCTTTCCGGAAGAAGAAGGACCGGCTATACAAACCAGCCGGATTTCCGGCTTTTGCAAGCAAATTTTATCAGCCAGCTCCGCTATTTTCTTTTCATGAAAAGCTTCCGCCACTGAAATTAAATGCCCTACCGTATGATTTTCTATCGCTTTATTCAAGTCTATCAAGGAGTGGCAGCCAATCAATTCACTCCAATTTTGCGTTTCTAAAAACGCCCTGGAAAATAGAGGCGCTTCCTCCACTTGCTGCAGCTCCATACTCCCCTGTGGCGGCAGCTGCAATAAAAAACCGGGGGCATACGATTTCAAACCAAAAACTTTGGCATAACTCATATCCGGAAGCATCGGCCCGAAAAAATAATCGACATAATTTCCGCATTGGCTCACATTGATGGTATCGGTATTGATTTGCGACAACAGCTCCGCATCTTTAATTCTTCCGTTTTTGATTAAAAAATTTTCCGCCCGCTTTTTCGTCACAGTCATCAGACTGATGTCCCTGCCCTCCTGCGCGATAGACTTCATTCTCTTGTACAGAAGGTCCAATTCCTTTTGAAACGGTCCGTGAGAATCGCTAAATTCACAATATAAAGAAGAGCCGAGCGTATGTTTAATTTTGACATCCGCCTCTTCCCCATATATTTCTTTGACGGCAATCACCAGAAGCATAATCACTGACCGCTGATACGCCCGGTACGCTGCCGGTGTATTCATAGGAATCCATTTCACTGACGTATCGCCCGGAAAGGGGGTCTGGAAATCAATAATTTCCCCCTCACAATCAGCAAGCACGGCAGATTCCCAAGTCCGATCCTTTCCCACTATGTTCCATAAATCTTGTGGTGTCGCATTATTTTTTAATTGATAAACCTGCCCTTCACAACTGACTTGCATGCCAGCCTCCCTCCTTCATTAAAATTCTCTTTATTTTTAAGATACCACAGTTCGGCGAATGCGTCATTTCATTTTCAAAAAGCCGGATATCCTTATCATCCGGCTTTTTTACTCTAATTCTCTCTTTTTGACATATTTATAATAAAGCATAACGCCTACAATCACTTGCACCGCCCCTGCAAAGGCATAGACATGCCAAAGAGCCGTATACATAATGCATGCAGCAAGAAGAGGTCCTGCCATATTCCCGAATTGCTGTGCCGCCGTCGCCAATCCGAACACACGCCCGTGAAAAGATTCCGGCGTATATTTTACTAATGCCGCATTCAAGGACGGATTGACCCCTACCAAGAAACAGCCGATTAAGAACTGACACGCCGCAAATCCCCATATTTGCCCGGGAATCGCCTGTATCATCGTTAATGTGCCGGCGCTTATCATGGTAACCGTCATCGCAAAATAATAGCCGTGACTTTGTCCGAATTTTCCCCACAGAGCTGTTGTCAGCGCTCCTGCAATTCCGCCTGCACTCATGATGAATCCTGAAACAATTTCTACTTTTTCCATGCTGCCTAAAAGTTCACCTACATATAAAGGGGTTACCGGCTGGATCATTAAAATCGTAGACTGAATCATAAATGAAATCATCAAAAGTTCTCTGAGGCGGACATTGCGGTATGCATACTTCAGATCTTCTGCCATAGATGTTTTTTCCGCTGTGCCGCTTCGGTCATGTTTCATGGCCGGTTCCGCAACAAAAAAGATAACAGCCGCACTGACAAGCCATAATAAAAGAGCGGAAATAAAAAAAGAATTTCTCATTCCCGCCATGTGTGAAATCACCCCGCCCATGAGCGGGCCGCAAATTCCTCCGACAATCAGTGCTGTTTGTGCAAATCCCAAAGTAACCCCTATTTTCTTCGGATCGGCACTGTCAGAAATAATTGTCATCGCTGCCGCTACATAGCCGTTCGCCACCCCTTGAAACGCCCGGGCTGCCAATAATTGGTATTCGTTTTGGCTGATGCCGCAAAAAAGATACGAAACGCCCAGAAGCACGGAAGCACGGATTGCCATTTTCTTTTTACCGCCCAAATCCGCCAGCTTTCCCCAAAAGGGACTCATTATTCCTGCTATGAAAAAGCATATGGAAAAAACAAGTCCCGACCAAAGACCTATCTCTTCAGCCGGAACTCCCAGATCCAGTAAGTAAAGAGGTAAAAAAGGAATGACCATGGTGTATCCTGAAGACACCAAAAACATACTGGCAATCAAGACCGCTATATTCCTTTTGTTCACACAACGACCTCCTTTCTCACTGTGATATATATTTTATTTACTCGTCCTTCAACCAGTTCACAGCCTCATCCATCATATTCGTCGTTACAAAATGTCCGAGCCCGGGATAGGTTACTTTTTTTACATCCGCCCCCTCATTTTTCATTGTATGATAAAAATTCATTTGCGCCCTCGGGTCTACAGACGTATCATCTTCCCCGCTCAGCAACAGTAACCGTACTCCTTTCAAACGATCCTTGTCATGCAAAGGTGAACGTTTTTTTACTTCTTCGTAGAGTTTCCAATTTTCTCCAAGTGATATGCCGAATCGGGCTTGCATAAATAAGTGTGACAGTTCCCAGTCCCCCGACCCGTTAAACGATACCGCTCCCGTGATCCGATCTCCATAGGCGGCGGCAATGCCGAGTACCGAAAATCCACCCATGGAATGTCCGAAAATGACCGGTTTTTCATAGCCTTTTTTATCAATAAATTGGTGAACAAAAGAAAATTCATCTGTATTTTGAAAAATGGTTTTCCAAAATAAATCATAACTTTCCATTGTATAGTAGTCGGAAAGCGGTCCTCTCTCTCCATGATGAACCGCATCGGGAACACAAACCGTATATCCTTCAAGCGCCAGTAAAGAGGCTCTTGTCAATTGCAATTCTCCCCGGCTGCTCCATCCATGATAAAAAACGGCGGATTTCCCCGTTTCTTTTAGTGGATAAACCATATAACAAGGAATATTTCCAATTTCTTCTTTCTCTACCGACAACTGCATGATTTGTTCTCCTTCAACTCAGGATGTAAACGATCCGTCCATTTCCAACGGTTGTGCATCCAGAACCACTCCTCCGGATAAGTACGTACCCATGCTTCGATCTTTTTATTAAGCGTATCCGTTATTTTTTGTACCGCTTCTTTTTTGCCCATTCCCGCATCCGGTAAAATCGGATCCCCTGCGATGATTTCATAGTTGCAATCCTCTGTTTGATGAATGAAGAGTGTAATGACCGGTAATCCGGTCATCACGGAAAAATGAGCGGGCCCCGTCGGCGTCAAAGTTTTTTGTCCGAACAATTCGGAAAGTATTCCCGTATTTCCCGGATCCTGATCGCAAAGAAGTCCCACAAAGTATCCTTCTTTCAAGCGGCGGAGCATATCCCTGACGCCCGTCTTATATTCTATCTTCTGCCCCGTCATGGCACGATATTCACAAATAAATTGATCGAAACCTTCATTGGATTGCTTCATTCCCACCGACAGTAGAGGATATCCATGTAGTGACAAACCGGCTCCCACCATTTCCCAATTCCCGCAATGATTGGCTGCCAAAATGCACCCTTTGTTTTCTTTAACAAGGGCGTCCAATTTTTCTTTATTTTTTATCACCACATAGTCGGAAATATTTTCTTTTGTTAACAAAGGAAATCTGAGCATAGATACGCCGAGAGGTCCAAAACGGAGTGCCGCATTCTTAGAAATCTCCTCCGCCTTTGCGCGGTCGGTTGTAATCCCTGCCCGCAGTATATTTTGTAAAGATATTTTTTTCCTTCGTTGAGGAACAAAGCACCAAAAAATTCTCCCCAATATATTTCCCATTGTTTTTGCGCCGGATTCGGGTAAGCAACAGGCCAGCCGGCTCAACGCTTTTAAAAAAATATAAGTCATATTCCTATTTACTCCGCAACTTCATTTTACAATGTAATAAAAAAAGATGCAGCTGCACCTTTTTTAGAAACAGCAGACACAAAATAATCCCCTGTTATTGTATTATTTTTTATCGTTTTTTTCAGCAAGTATTTTCTCTAATTGCTTGACCCTTTTTATCAAATCCGGCAATCGGGTAATCATAACCTGTTCTCTTCCCCAAACGCTGTGCGGTCTGCACGGATAACCGACATACACTCCGGGCTTATCAATATCGCCGAGTACGCCGGTTTTTCCACCCAGCGTTACATGATCGGCAATTTGAATATGACCGGTAATCCCCGTTTGTCCGGCCAAAGTACAGGAGTTTCCTATTTTGCTACTGCCCGCAATCCCTACTTGGGCGATAATAAAACAATCCTCTCCCACTTCCACATTATGTCCCAGATGAACCAAATTATCTATTTTTGTCCCTCTTCCGACAACCGTATCATTCATGGCTCCGTTATCAACCGCACTGGAAGCTCCGACTTCCACATCATCTTTCAATACAGTTTTTCCTAACTGCCGGATATGCGTGTGCCGTCCCTGTTCATCAGTAGAGAAACCGAATCCCTGGCCGCCGATGACTGCATGAGCCCGCAAAACAACCCGGTCTCCGAGAACGCTGTTTTCGTGAACCACCGCGCCAGGATTTAACTCACAGCCGGATCCCACCTTTGCATTTTTCCCTATATATACATAAGGAAAAATCACCGTATCGTCACCAATCACCGCACCGTCATCTATAACGGCATAGGCCATCACGGTTACATGTTTACCCAACACGGCCGTGTCACTTATCACCGCTGTCGAATGTACAGCTCCCGTGTATTCGGGTTCCGGGTGGTACAAATCAATTAATTCACCGAATGAACGGCGGCAGTCTTTTACAACAATCAGATTTTTTGTGAAGTGTGCCGGCAGTTCATCCACCAAAATAACCCCTGCCTGCATCTCTTCTATATGTTCTGCATATATTCCTCTGGCAAAAGTCACATGCATGGATTCCGCCCTTTCCGCACTCCTTACATCTTCAATCACCAAGGAGCCGTCTCCATACAGTTTCCCACCGACAAAATCGGCTATCTCCGATACGGTTTTCTTCATTCTGTCCTCACTTTTTAGTATCAGAAGATGTATGACCGTTCAGCTTGGCTAAAACTTCTTCCGTAATATCCACTGCGCCTGCAGGCACTACTTTTTGATGCATAACAATACCGATATTCTTTTCTTTAGCAACAACGGCACATTGTGACTCGACAAGAGATTTCATCTGATTTTGCTTGCTTTGCATAAAAATCATTCTCTCCTGTTGCGCTTCCTGCAGCTTTTTTTGCATGTCTTCCTCTGATATTCCGGATTGGAAGTCCGCATCAATCCGCTTTTGAATCTCTACATCTTTATCCGTGATTTCTTTTTGTATAGCCTGTATCTGTGCAGATTCCTGCTGCAGTTTTTGCACATCCACCACTGCCACTTTATTTGCATTTCCACAACCCGAAACTAAGGCTGCAGCAGAAACAAATCCTATGCATGCCAATTTCTTCCATGAAGCCTTGCTCATTCCGTTTCCTCCTGTCAGGATCTATTTATCATCCGTCCTGCCATTTCGGCAGTTACATCTACTGCATTGATATTCGCCCGATATTTGGAAAATATCATCTTCAAATTTTTCTCGGAAGCCACTCGCCCTGCTTCCCGGCGAATATCTTCCATAATACTTTCTTTTAAAGCTGCCATTTCTTTTTGTTTGATTTCCAACTGCATCTGCCACTGTTCATTAAATGGGGCAGCCCCCGTATGAAACAGATTTTGTTCTATCTGCCGTACCGCTTCTTGTCTGTCCGTTTCCAGACGGGTTCTCATTTTCTCCGCCTCTGACTGTGCATAAGCATCCAGCTCCGACTTCCCCGTTTCCTTGGCAGCGGTCATGATTCTGATTTCGTCTTGACTCCAGTCGCTCCTTGCGGAAAAAGAGGGGAATATGCGGGCATCTAAAAAAGCTTGCAATTCTTCTTTTACCTTTTCTTTTTCTTCGCCGGACACGCCCAACACTGCCAATTTCATCTGTAAATTTGCTATATGTGCCCGTTCTTCAGGTGTCAAACTTTCTAAATTATGACTTCCGCCTTTTCGATGGTGCTTGCTTTCTATTTCAGTATATAAACCGTGTAACTTTTTATTAATTTCCTCTTCTTTTCGGCGAATGCGAAGCTTCAGTTCATTTTCCGCCGCCAATCGCAAACTTTGGTCTTTTACGGCCGCTCTAATATCCGCTTGCCGGGAAGAAATCTCAATCAATTTCTTCTGTTCATTTTTATATTGCACAAGCAAATGATGATATTCCGATTCCCGCTTGAAATACTCACTGTACTTCGGATGTGACTTAACTAAAGTTTCCAAATCAGCCACCCCATATAACTGCTGCACCGCCGATTCTTTCTCTTGTATTCCGCATATACCGCATCCGGTGCATCCCAGACCGGCGGCAATCAAAAGAGGAACCAGAGTAGCTGACAAACAGTTCCGGATATTCATAGCCATTCACTATTTACTTTCAGTTTTCTTGTCAGCCGGTGCTTCTGTCTGTCCCGATTCAGCTTTTGCCGTTGACTGCATCAATGAATCACTTACATCTTTGGTTATGTCTGTGCCCCCGTAAATCACCGCCGCCTTGTCAACAACGAGGGACAGTCCTCTTTTAGAGGCGACAGACTTAACGGCATTGGTCACTTGATCTTCCGCTTCTTTTTCTATGGATAAACGCTTTTGATTGAATTGCTGCTGCATATCGGCAAAAAGACGTTCTTTCTCCGCATCACTCATTCCGGCTGACTTTTCATCAAAATCTTTCTGCATTTCATCCGCCATGGCTTTTAATTTCTTTTGATAATCCAAAGCCATCGTCCCGTTATTGGAAATCACCTGTCTTTGGTCTACCACCCCGATATCGGAGGTGGGTGCCGCATTAGCAATATCTCCCATAGACACTACGGCCATACCCGCTACCGATGCAATAAAAATCCCTGCCAGCGCAAAGGAAAAAATCTTCACATTTTTCTTGTTGCCAAGAGTTGTCATCATGATAAATATCACTCCTTTTATAAATTGGCAATCAGCCTGAGCCAATTCCCTTCTTCACTATTATACACATATTCCGCTGTTATGTAATTATGAATCTTATAAGAAAACCCGATTTCATTTTCATCGCCGGCAAAACTATGGTCATACCGAAGTGCCATTTTTTCTTTAATCGGCAAGATGGCAAACATATGACCGATACGTTCTACAAAATCATATTTATATCCTGCCTCCAAACCATCTCCGAATTTATGACTGAAGCCGGCAAAAACATTCCATTCCATAGGACTGGGATAAATATAGACTTCACCGAAAGCAAGATTGTTTTTCCTCATATAATGCCCCAGCTGCCCGTAAAAAGCATAATTTTCATTTCCTTCACGCCCGGAGTCCAGCCAGACTTTCGTCTGGATATTCCAATGGTCTGTCAATGCATCCACATATAAGACGGTTGTTTCCCCCGGTATCAGCTCGGTTGCAATATCAATGTCATATCTTTTTACAAAATAATCTGAGAGAAGATACTCTCTCATCTCTTGCGCCAATTTTTCTTTATGCCTGTCTACAAAATGAACGGGCAGACCTTCTAAATTTTTCATAGCGGATTCTGTTTTCATGGCAGATCGTATCATGAAAAGCTTGGGTACCGTTGTTTTACGAAAGGCAAGATGGCCGGTCCGGACAATAGCTCCTTTCGGTATCAACGAAATATGCACTTTCGTTGTCTTTCCCGATTCTATTTCAAACTTAGCGTCAAACTCCGGTAAAATTTGTTCCACCAAGTCTTTTCCGGCTGATCGGGAAACACTTTCCGCCCATCCGACAGAGTCAACAGGAAGCCCTGTCAATAAATCGGACATCAATAGCGGAACGGTTTCTGCATCTTTCTTTACATAGGCTGCCGCTTCCGGTGTCAGATTCCCATAATCAACAGTGGTTTCAACAACTTTAACAATTTCTCCTGCCGGCGCTAAAGACACCGTAACCACCGTGTGGGCTCCATAATCAATCTGCATGGAATCCACCATGTATCCGATAACAACACGATTGATGATATCTGCCATCACTTTGTTATATTGTACGCCATGCGATCGTAGGATGTTTTCATCCTTACCGACGAAGACATTATTTCCTATAGAAGAAATACTGGCTTCAATACGTTTTTTTACAGAAACGGGAATCTCTTCTTTGCCTGCGCTGACTGAAACCCCCACACTTTCAACAGGTGCCGCTCTTACCGTAAATAAAACAAAAGCAAGGTTTGCGAGCAAAAGAAGAATTGCCCGCATAACCCGCCGTTGCCATAAAGAAGGCTGCATATAACCTCCTTACCTTCCAAATTAGAATTGTGTTCCGAAGCTGAAGTGGAATTTGTTGCGATCGCCATGTCCATAATCTAAGCGGATAGGACCGATCGGCGTTTGCAAACGAATTCCCACACCTGCCGCAAAATGAATGGATGTATCGTCTTCATACCACGGAATTTGTCCGTTATCAATGCCCCACGTCGATCCTGCGTCGGTAAATACAACGCCCTGTACTTTCTTGGCAATCGGGAAGCGGTATTCCAGCGTAGCTGCATACATCTTATTCCCTTTAAACTGATCATCTTCATAACCGCGAAGTGTATTGGATCCGCCAAGATCAAACAAATTGCCGTAAGAAACATTGCCGTCAATGTAGCCGCCCATAAGACGAAGCGCCAGGATATGTCCATTTCCGAGCGCCTTATAGAAACGCCCCTCTGCGGTCAATTTATAGAAATCATATTTTCCGCCCAATCCATGACCGCCCCACTGGAGTGAATACGATATTCTTTTACCGCGGCTTGCATTGAAATAATTGTCACGATTATCAAATACGTGCGTAAAAGTCAGGCTGTTTGTTCTGCCGAAATTGTTTTGAATCTTATTATACCAGTCTTTTTCCATCTCTTTCGGATCTTTAAAGCCCTTCTTTTTGAAATCTTTTTGGAAAGCTTCTCTCGCTACGCCGCCCCACTGGAAGCCGTCGCTGTCATCATAAGATTCTTTAACCGACTCAAAATTCAAGTAATTGGTACGGTATTCATCACTCACACGTCCCCATGTCAGATTCCATCCCTGTCTGCGCTTGTCATATTCCGCTATGGTTTCTCCATCCGCATTATAATCATTGTACTGATAAACCCGGTTGAAAATGGAGGCTCCTAAAGAATCCCCGTTGGAATTAATCCATGGTCTGGTATAGGACAACTGGTAATTTCTGCCATGACCGGCACCGCCGAATTCCCAATGAACATTGACTTTATCCCCGGTTCCCCGGAAATTGGTATCTCCTACTTCCAAAATTCCTACCATGCCGTCAGATTCGGAATAGCCGGCACCGACAGTAATAATCCCCGTCTTTTGTTCAATTACATCAATTTCAACAATTACATTATGCTCGCCGTTCTTTCCGGGCAGCAATTTCATGTTGACATCTTCAAAATATCCGAGATTATAAAGACGCTCCATACTCCGGCTCGCCAAGAATTTATTAAACGGCTGCCCTTTTTTAAATCTTAATTCCCTGAGAATCACCTTATTTTTCGTTTTTTCATTCCCAACCAATAAAATATCTTCAATTTGTCCTTCCGCAATTTCAATATGCAGAATTCCGTCCGGTGTTACCTGCACATTGGGAACAGACACCAAAATATACCCCTGCTGGAGATACAGATTTTCAATCTGACGCACTTTCTGATTCACTGAAACAAAATTAAGTACACTGTCTTGCGGAATATCCATAATGTTTTTCAAATATTCATCGCTGAAAATGGTATTCCCTGAAAATCTCACCTGATGAACCACCGGATTGGATACCAACTTATAATCTACTTTTACACCCTCCGGGACAGGAGAAAAATCCGGGGAAATCTGAGAAAATACACCTGTGCTTCCTAAGGATGCCACATCATTTCTGATTAATTCCGTGGTAATGACACTCCCCGGCTTACTTTGCAGTAAAGGAAACAATTGCGGCTTAACTTCTTCGGGCACTCCTATGAAGTCCACTTTCGTCACCGTTTTTCCTTCTTGCAGCGCAATCCGTGCATTATCCTCTTGGGAAAGATACAAAGATGCATCTCCGACCGCTACGGTCTGCTCGGATTGTTCTACCGTCATCGATCCCGTATCCGCTGACACATCGCCCGATGACACAGGGGCAATTGATTTCCCGTTATTTACATTGACCATAGAGCTTTGCGACATTCCGCTGCCGCTTGCCGCCAATTCAGGAGACACAGCCGCCCCTGCTGTAAATCCTGATAAGGAAATCATAATCGCTGATGCAAGCAGAATCTTCTTTTGTTTTAACATAATCGTATAATCCTCCCTAAATTTTTTATATTATATATAATCAGGACTGACCGCGTAAGGCTCGTCCCGCTTCACTTACGACACTTTGCAATTCTTGTTGGGACATAACAGGCGGAACGGGAATTACAGGTACCTCCTGTATCATCGTTTCTTTCCGTGCATGAACGCCAACCGGACTTTCTGTTTCGTTATCCGTTTTCACAATACTTCTTGCGGATATTTCTTTAGTAGTTTGACCCACTTCGATTTCTTTCGCAACAATTTCTTTTCCCAATAGCTTTGCTTTCTTTTGAGGAAGTATGACCGGTCCTGCATCTTGCCCGACTGTCAGCGCCGTATTCATTCCAAACATTATACCGATCGCCAGCGCAAAAGCCCCCAGACGGATGCCCCACTTTTTGACCAATTTATGCGGATAATGTTCTTTGAGTCTTTGCATTTCCGCTTGCGCCATAATGAGATTAATTTCTCCGGAGATTTCTTTATCACTGGAATAAGATTCTTCCGCCTTGTCAAGCCATCTTCTTATTGATTTAACGCGGTTCAGTTTATCGCCGACCATCATGCCCCTCCTTTCGTTTACAAATATATAGTCTTGCACTTATATATATTTACGAACGGCCAATTTCTCCGAGTAATATCCGTTTTCTCCGATTCTCTTTTGATTTCTGTAAAAATTGCCGGTAATATATTATTTTCTGTCATGCATAAGATTTGACAACATCCCTCTTAGCCGGCGGATTCCTTTTTTTTGCAAGCGGTACACATAGGCAGTAGTTACCGATAAATGATCAGCCGTTTCAGAAGCCGTCTTTTCTTCCAGATATATGCTGCGTATAACGTCCTGTTCCTTAGTAGGTAAACGATTAACCGCTACCGATACTGCGGAGTGCAAAGAATTTCTGTCCGCTATATCAAAAGCCATATCCGGTACTGTTTCTAAGGCGTATAGCTTTTCTTCCTGATTTTCCCCAAGCAATACGTCTGATTGGCTTTTTTTCAAAAAATCTATAATCCTTCCCCGAATACGGTGCACCGCGTAGAGTGAAAAAGCCACCCCTTGCTCGGGATCAAATTTTTCAGCCGCCTCCATCAATCCCACCGTTCCTTCCTGAATCAGATCAAGAATCACCGTTTCCTGGAGAGGATATTTCGTGGCCTCACGGAACACCAGAAGCTGATAATGCTCGATAATTTCTTGCCGCGCTTCCATTTTATTTCCTTGTTTATATGCCCGCCAAAGGCGGCTTTCTTCTTCGCGGGATAACTTTCCTTCTTTAGGTAAAGACTTTATATACTCACTCAGCATGATATTCTCCTAAAATCTGAATTTCCAATCAGTCCCCACATAGCTGTCATGTTCGTTATTATACCATGCAGAAATACCCAGATGCGAATTTACATCATAATGGAATCCTATACTTTTCTGATCATTATTAACTCCCGTCGTGGCCGTAAGCATGAAATCATTGAATAAATATTTCCCGATTTTTATATAGTAATAATTGTCGTTTGCAGACGTACTGTCATAATAATCCGTCAAGCTGGATGTAACACTGATCATATCAAGACCGATAGTGTCTTTGAAGAAGTTTTGTACCCCGTTACCGAACACCAGTGTCAATCCCGCATTAAACAACGCTGCATCTATGGCTTCCTGATTTTCTCCATTCGGGTTTGCGTGCAACGTAAGGAGCATTAATATTTGTGAATCATTCAAATAAGGTTCGCTCCGGAACGTGGTTGCCATATTTCCCGGAACGCCTTTGATTTCCGCCCAAATATTATAGTCACTCACTTTGGTCGATGCTTTCACTTCGACATCAGGTAAAATACCGTTGATGCCGCCTCCCCAGACAGCGCGCCCGGAGTCAATCTTAAACTCCGTCATATTGACCTTCACAGTCCCCTTTTCCACATTGACTTTCCCTGTCACATAAGGAGCGTCAAGCGGTCCTACTGCATCTATGTTTCCTTTTAACCGGATATCATAAAGCGCACTGTTATAAAGTCTTACGTTGTCACCTAAAATGATATTCATATCTACAGCAACCGGAACGGTTCCCGATGACTCTTCCAGAAGCAAAGATAACGGCACGTCAATTGTTGCATCATGGACATGCAAATCTCCTATCACACCGGGCATGCCGTTAACATCACCAAAGGTAACATCCGCATCCATAGCCCCTTTATAATAGGTGGAATGAATATCCGCACCATGAACATGTGCTTCTCCGGTATATCCTGTTATTTCGGAATGATCCCAAACCACCGAACCGTCGGCAGCTGCGTTTCCGCTGCCGAAAACGGCTATACCTTTTAAGGAGGCTTCCTTCCCGTAAAAATCAATCCTTCCGTCAACAGGCATAAGCGGGTCGCTCAATGTAGCCAAGGTCATTTGACCGTCTTTTACTGAAATATTTCCGTAAATTTCCGGATCATTCCATCCACCGGCAATTTTTACTTTCCCTTGAATCGGTCCCTGAGCCGATGTCACCGGTTTCAAAAACAGCCCCAATGCATTTAAATCCGCATGATCAAGATTTATTTCCAAATCCAGAGGTGATGCATCCGCCGAATTTTTGCGGGTAATCATATTAACGGGCATAGAACCTTTTCCGCTTATCTTATAGGAATCTTTTTTTACAAGCGCCTGTGAAATATGTATCGTATTATTTTCCGTAATCCCCATAAAGGAAAGGGAATCAAATACATAGTCGTTATATTGCGGTTTTTCTATACCTACAGAGAAGTCAATCTGCGGATTATCTTTTGTTCCTTTTAAGTCTGCCGCTGCCGTAAGATTTCCGCCAAAATATACCCCTTCATATCCCATGACTTGGGAAATCCATGAAATATCCATATGGGTAGCCGCTACTTGTAAATCCAAATCCCCTTGACCGGACATTTCTCCTTGCGCCGCCAGTATGCCGTCACCTACAGGAACATGCAGTTTCCGGATAGAAAGCGCTTTATTGATATAAGAAAGATCTATGTATCCTTCTCCCACAACGGTATCCGCCAGATGTCCCCCGTTAATCTTCGCCCGGAAAACGATGTCGGGATTTTCCATAGTTCCTTTAATGGACATGGCTCCGTCAACTGTTCCGCCGGAATTTAATATGGGTAATTTAAATATTTTAGCAATCTCATTGATATCCCAATTTTTAAATTCCAAATTACCGGACAATATGCCTGATGCATCATTGTACAGACCTTTCCACTTGAAAAGCCCTTCTCCTTGGTAAAAACTCCCGTCCGAAACCGACAGCACGTGATCTCTATAGTCAATACCCATAGAAAGCATATGAAGTTTGCCGCTTTCCAAAGTCACTTCTCTGCTCTGAACCGCGCCATGAAATAAAGGATTGTCAAACGTTCCCGAAATCTTTCCTTTCAAACCGACTTTCCCTTGAATGCCCTTTTCCGCCAACAAATGTCCGGCCTCAATATCTGCAAACAGTATATCGAGATCCAAGTTATTATTATTGACAGTTCCGTTTACCTTTCCGACTCCGTCATACATATAAATCAATCCGTCTTTTACAGTCACATGATTATTTTCAAAAGAATAGATTCCCGACGCACTTTGGAATAATTGTCCCGAAACAGATCCGTCCCATGCCAGGAAATCGCCTGTTATAACAGGCGCCTGCAAGTTTCCGGTTACATGTAATGTATTTTCTACCCAGCCGGTAACCGGGTAAGATAAATCGCCCATCTTAAGTAAATCTTCTATACGGATTTTTTTACTTTTGATATGCAAGCCGATCGCATGGTCATCCCCCGTACCGATAAATCCGTTTACAATATGTTTCCCTTCTTTATCTTTAATTTCTACAGAATCTAAAGACAGTATTTTATTGGAATAGGCAAACTTCCCTTGAAGCGACTCGAAAGAAATCTTGTCGAAATGTCCGTTATAGATAGAAGCTTCTCCCCGGGCTTGCGGGCTGTCCGCCGTTCCATCGACCGTCATTGCTGATGAAACCGTACCGGACATATCAACTCCTGCTAAACTTGAAAATGGCGAAATATCTATATCCGATGTTCTGACATTGAGATTTACTTTATTTTCTCCCCAAAGTCCGTTTACGGAAAATGTACCTTGCCCCATCGTCCCGTTTAAATAGGAAATATGATAATCCTTTCCCTGTCCTTCTATCCGCCCTGTCACAGAATCCGCCCGAACACCTTCGGCGCTTATACCGTTTCCCGTAAAAACCGCCTGGAAATCACCATTGTTATACTCAATTGTTCCCAAAATGCCGTCCGCTGAATTTCCCCGGTAAGAAATATCATTTCCTTTTCCTTCCGCAGAAGCTTGTACAGACAATAACTCACCGTTTATATACATTCCTTCTGCAATAAGTGAGCCGCTAACCGTCCCTGCCATCACACTTTCGACCGGCAGCTGATCTAAAGAACACTCTTCTGCAACGGCATGTATATTAAAATAGCCGTCTTCCATATTGTAATGTCCCCGACCTGTAACAAATCCTCCCGCTGCATGGGCTTCCACGGACGAAACATTGACACTGTTTTTGTAGTAAGAAAATTCACTTTTCCCATCCTTAATTTCAAGGTTTTTATAATTTCCGTTTTTTATTCGAAGCGCACCGTCAAGTAAAGGTTCGGATACGGTACCGCCTACATGGATAGGGCCTGTGATCTGTCCGGCAATCCCGGAATCGGCAAAAAGTTTTTCTACGGCTGCATGAGAAAAGTCTATCTGTCCCAGCAATCCCGGGTCATCATGAGTGAAGTCAATCTCCATATGCCCGGATACCGATTGATCATTGATTTTTCCGCTAAAATCTTTTATAGAAACATTTTTATTATAGATATCAAAAAAAGCCGCCCCCTCCGTAAGCATATAATTTTTATAACTTGCTACGGTTTCTTCCAGGCGGCCTTTTATATGATAAGAAAAGGCGCCGTCACTTCTCCAAATTTTGGCGCCTGTTATTTTTCCTGTTCCCGATTGGACATCAAAATGCTGCTCCGTATCAGGCAACTTTTCAAGAAGCGGCTTCAATGACTCGAGAGAAACGGAATCCGCTTTGATTTCTGCTTTCAAATTATTTTCATCGGTATACAAAAGCGTTCCATTCAGCTCAGAAGTCAAAAATATTCCGCTAAACGTACCTTTTATTTTGTTATCCTCTTGCCGGGAAAACCTTCCTTTTAGCTGTTCCACCTCATAGGTATCTCCCGAAAGAAGTCCTATTCTTACTTTTCCTCCGTCAATAGAAATTTTTCCTTTAAAAATCCCTTCGTCTTCTTCCGTGTTATCCTTGACGATATGCTGGATATTCCATGTCCCGTCAGATTTTTCTTCCACGGATAATTCAGGGGCTTCTACCGATATTTCCTTAATAACGTCCAACAAAGCCCCGTCATTCATATAATAATTGTACAGTCCGCAAAGAGACCAGTCTATCGTCATATTAGGGGACCTTAAAACATCCCGACCGCTTTCATCTTTCAGCAACAGTCCATCGAAAGAAAGATTGTACCGGGGATCCAAGTCCATCAACCGCCACGATATTTCTCCATTCAGTTTTTCTTCTGCCGCCTGCTGCAGAACAGGCTCCAGATTTTGTACTACCACCGGACGTATAACGAGATAAATGACCACGACTATCACAAAAACAGCACCGGCTATCCCGTTTAAATACCATTTAATTTTTGAACTCAAAATTGACTCCTGATATGGTAAATTGTATAAACAGATTATTTCTTAATAATTTCAGTATAAGCAACGGCAGGTAAGCCCATGGCGTGTTCTAAAGTGGCGAGCCCGATATTGTAATCATATAAAGCGGTTACATAATTCGTTCTTGCCCGGTTTAATGCCAATTGGGCATCAAGAACGTCCAAATTGATTCCTACCCCTGATCGATATCTGATGGTCGCAATTTTATAAGCTTCTTCCGCTTGCGCTACCGAAGCTTCCGCAGCTCTGATCTGCTCTTTTGCCGCTAATACGCTCAGATAGTCCTGACGGATTTCAAGCTCTATTTTTTCTCTCGCCTGGAGCAATATTTCTTCCGCTGTTTTTAATCCCGTTTTGGCTCCTTTAATTTTCGCATCGGTTGCTCCGCCGTCCCATATGCTCCAGTTGACGACCCCGTAGACGGACCATTTATCTTTATCAAATCCGTCAAACCCGGCTGTATCCCATCCGTAACCGCCGCCAATAGCGACAGTAGGCAGATAACCCGCCTTGGCAATTCTGATCTGCTCTTTTGCTATCCGGACATTATAATCGGCTTTAATCAGCTCCCATCGATATTTTTGTCCGATTGCAATGGCTTCTTCCATCGTAATATCAAACCCGGGTTCCGGAAATGTCGTATCCAGTGGAATCAATTTTGTATCCATAGGAATCCGCATCACATTATTCAGATTCGCCTCCGCTAAATTACGGGCATTATTGGCCGAGATACTGCTTTTTTTTGCATTTGACAGTGATACATTGGAAGACAGTACATCTAGTTTGGCTACAATTCCGGCATTGTATTGCTGCTGAACATTTTTCATATGCCCGTCCAGGTTTTTGACAGCTTCATCCGCTATAACCGCCAGATTGTTCATTTCCAGATATTGATAGTAAGCCTTGACCGCCTCTAATTTAATATCCGCCTCCGTCTGGTAAATATTGATATGAGCGATATCTTCCGCGTATCGTGCCGCATCGATTGCTCCTTCGACTGCGCCCCCGGTCCAAACAGGCCAATTCAGACTCAATGACTGTGTATAGGCGTGCGTTCCTGTATTTATAAACTGCACAACCGGTTCTACCTTTTTTTCCGTTTCATTGAAACGATATCCCACCACGGTCGGAACCGTCTGTGCTTTATGATCCACCCGTTTCCAACTGTATCCGAAAGACGGATTTTTAGCGGCTGCCGTTTTACGAACTGTGGCTTTTGCGTCCTCCAAAGATAGTTCGGAAAGACGAATTGCCCGGTTATTATTGACTGCCGAAGCAACTGCCGTTCTTAAATCAATATTTCTGGTTTCTGCCGGAGAATTTTTCTCTTCTACAACAATATCCCCCAAGTTTTCTTTGAGAAGCATGTTGTCAAAATTAACAGTGCGTACATTTTCCGGCTTCCGCATTTGTGCTTCAATGGCTTTCTTGGTTAATTCCGGATCCGTCATTCCGTGTATTTGATTTCTCGCCTCTACCACCGTAGAAGCAGAAAGAATCCCTAATAAAGATACGGCTACTATGGCTTTATTCATCTTCTTCATTATTTTTTATCCCTTCCGCAATTATGAATCAATAGGTATATCCCAGACCTATATATTCTCCCCCGCCACGACGGTCATGAGGAAAAATAGACTGCCCGACAGCATACAAATCCGGATATATTTCATATGCCGCTTTCAGACGCATGGTCAAGTCGTTGGGGTTAAACAAATCGGCATCAAACTTCCATCGTTCCGAAGCATAAGATGACCCTATTCCCAGTTTATTCCGGATGATTCCTCCCCGAAATTCTACATTTCCCCGGCGCTTTCCATATTGTGCATTGTATACAGGTATATTGGTAAAAGACTCAACCCCCAAAAACATAAAGGATTTATCTCCCATACACAAAGATACATTCGGCGAATAATTGTCTTCTTTAGTATTATATAACAATTCTCCCGACAGGGACAAATTATCACGGCTCATCAAGGTATGCAGCTTGTCCGATAACTGACGGGCATCTCCCGAAATGACCTTTGCATTTTCTGATGCCGCCGCTAAATTTTCTATAATTTTTCTCGTATCCGCTGCCGCTTTTCCGTCACCATTTAACTGATACAGCATCCCATTCATTTGTGATGTCACACTTTCTATCTGATTGGCTATTTGTATGCCTTGTGCGGTTAAAATCGCCAAATTTTCGGAAACGGCATCAAAATGATTTATACTGTTCCTCATATTTCTTTGTGCCGCCGGATCTCCAATGATTGTGTTAATTCCATCCAGCATTGTTTGTGCCGATACCATTAACTTGTCCATTTTGTCCATAGCTGCATCAATCCCGGGTGTAGCCTGCCCCTGCACGGTCATTCCATCTTCCAGGTAGCCCCGCTCCCGGTGACCGCCGGATGCTTTGATAAAACGGCCGCCCATGACACTGCTGGTCTGTATAGAAAAGTCGGCATCTCTTGGGATTTTCGTGTCATTATATAGCCGCAGCTTTAAAACCGCTTCTCCATTTTCAATGGAAATGCGGTCAACCATTCCCACGTCCACACCGGCATAATGAATCGGATTTCCCGGTTCTATCCCTTCCGCTTCCTTAAAATAAGCCGTCACACGAAATCCGCTTTTCCCGAACAAAACGGTACCGCTCAACTGAATCATGATAATCGCAAAAACAAGAATCCCCATAAGGGAAAATACCCCCACCTTTGCTTCTGTAGACCATTTCATCCGACATCACCCGCTTTTTCACCCGTATCATCTGAGGGCCACCCGTTGATAAACTGTTTCACCCTGCCGTCTCCCGAACTGTAAAGTTCTTCAGGACGTCCTACTGCCAAAAAGGATCCTTTATATAAAAATGCCATTCTGTCGGCAATCATTTCCGCTGATTTGAGATCATGGGTGACGACCACGCTGGTTGCTTTCATTTTTTGCTGCATTTGTTTCATCAATAAACTGATATCCGTTGAACGTATGGGATCAAGTCCCGCTGTCGGTTCATCATACAAAATAATTTGCGGTTCCAGCGCAATGGCTCTGGCAAGACTTACACGTTTTTTCATTCCGCCGGACAAATTAGCCGGCTGCAGTGCCCCTGTTCCTTGTAATCCTACCATTCCCAACTTCTCTTCCACATTTTTTTTGATTTCTTCTTCATTCATTTTTGTATGCTGCCTTAACCCGAACGCAACATTTTCAAAGACGTTCATTGAATCAAACAGAGCCGAATATTGGAATACCATGCCCATACGACGCCGCTCTTCATTCATTTCCGCCTCTGTGTATGAAGATATTCCTTTCCCATCAATACGTATTGTCCCGGAATCGGGTCTGAGCAAACCAATGATAAGTTTCAGCAATGTGGATTTCCCTGAGCCGGATGCTCCGAGAATGACCATTGTTTCGCCATCGTTAATTTTTAGATTTACATCCCGCAATATTTCTCTTTGACCGAAAGATAAATATACATGCTCTACTTCAATCATATGTCTCCTTAAAACAGCACCGAGGAAAGCAGGTAGTTGGCAACAAAAATCATGATAATGGAATATACAACCGACTGGGTCGTCGCTTTTCCGACGCCCTCGGCGCCCGGCTCACATGTCATTCCTCTGTCACAGCCTACCAGGGCTACAATCATGCCGAATATAACTGATTTGATAACCCCCATATATAAATCGGAGGGAACGCAATAGACATCCAAGGAATGTAAAAATGTATAAGACGACACGCCATGCGTCAAAGAGGCCACAACCATGCCGCCAAAGACGCCAATCGCCACGCCGAATACGGTCAGAAGCGGAAGCATGACCATACAGGCTGACAAACGGGGAAGCACAAGATACCCGACAGGACTCACCGCCAGACAACGGAGCGCATCAATCTGCTCTGTCACCCGCATTGTCCCGATTTCTGCCGTAATCGCCGCTCCCACACGGCCGGCCAGTACAACGCCGCAAAGGACCGGTCCCAGTTCACGCCCCATACCGATGGCTACAATGGCCCCCACCGTAAATTCCGCGCCGTATCTGGTCAATTCTCCCGCAATTTGTACGGAAAGAACCATTCCGGTAAAAAGAAGGGTCAGTGCCACAATAGGAAAAGACATCACTCCCAAATCAAAACATTGTTTGAGGCTTTCTTTTCCTCGGAAATGGTTTATTTCTTTGCATGATGCGGTCAGAAGTAAAATAACGGCACCGATTTCGTGAAACATAGCTATGGTTTTTCTGCCAAGCGATTCAAGAAATTCCATGCCCGACTCCCCTTTCCGCAATTTCACAAGCAATTACTGACATCATAACGTAAAAACAGGTCACTTACAACACATTTTGACTGTTCGTCAATTCTTTTTCAGTCTTTTCCTTTTTTATCAGTTTCGGAATCCGGCTTGTTTCCGCTCTCCTGTTTGCTGTCATCGGATTTTTCCGTTTCTTTTTCTTTCGTAGACATCTCCACAGACAATTTTTTGTCAATTTTTGCCAATTTCTTTAAAGCCGCATCTCTGTCTTTCGGCGCCATCACTTTGAATGTAAACTGCCCGTCTCCATAAATCACATAATCCGTATCTATTTTACTCTTCGGCGCTTCTTTTTCCTTGTCTTTCTCTCCTGTTTCTTCTTTGCCTTTCAGATATGCGGGATCTTTATCGGCCGCCTTATTCTGAATTTCCGCTTTTGTTCCTTCATTTTTATCTTTGGATACCATGCTTACTTCAGGATCTATAATTTCTACCACAATTTGATTGTTTTGATCTTCTTTCAAAAGCTTGGTATAGAGTTCGTCAAAATCTTTGTATACATGAAGCCTGTTAATAATTTCATCGGTTAAGTTATATTTTTGCTGCTGGATCAAATAAGGAAGAGGTACCACTCCGCCGCCGCGTACCTCCAGAATCATTTCTCCGAAAGGTTGATCTTTCGGCACGGTAAAAGATATTTCTTTATAAAAAATATCTCCCCTCCACGCCTGCAGGCGGGCACGGACATAAATAGTATCTCCCGGACTGACCACGACAGGATAAGCGGAAGCATCCAAAAGCTGTGCGGTTCTCCGTTCTTTCGTCACTTCCATTTTCATGGAAATATTTCTCAGCGGATAACTTTCAAACCGGTTTTGCTCCAATAATTTAACAACCTGATAAATTTCATCTACACTTCTCTCGGCAATGTCTTTAGATGACCAATACATGTTTGTTCTTGTAAACGGCTTTTGTTTTAAATTCTCGGGAGTCAGTGTATACGTAAAGGAAACCGTTCCGTCACCTCTCCGGTCCATAGCATTACTCATCGCATTATAAATGGACGTTGCGGATAATGTAGGAAGCAGCGACTCGTTTTGAATCATTCGTACATGCAAATTTCTTTCATTTCCCGTATCTTTATCCGTAACGGAAGTGTGGAGCGTGACAAAATTGGGGTTTACTCCGCTTATACCGGCAATACCGGCTCCGCGGTCCTGGTTCACTATGCCGATTTCCGCCCCGACGGACCCCAACTTAAACGGAATATTTTTACTCGGAATCACGGTAAATATATAAGAATTGTGCATGAAATAATCAGATGAACCTTTATTCATGAACGGATGCCCGAAAGCCACCATATGATCTTTGTCAACATAGGTAACGGTGCCGATGGCTCCCAATTTCAAATCTCCGGTTACCAAAGATGCCGCTACCGCTCCGCCCGCTTCCAAAGGTCTTGCCGTATCGTCTTGATTCACCGAAGCCGCCGAAAACGGAACCATGTGAAAATTTTCCATCTTTTCCGCCAGATACGCCAATGCTCTTTCATCATAACCTGACGCCATGAGCGGCGTTTGTATAGGAACCAATCCTTCTTCTACAGGCGGCATAAAAGCGGATTTACGGTCATGAACCATCCAAAGATCCAGCATATCCGAAATGGGAGTTACCATTCCGATTCTTCCCCCTGATTGGGGAAATCCATAAGCCACCGCCCCTAAAAGTTTTCCGTTAATATATACGGGACTTCCGCTCATTCCTTGGGCAATCCCTTCCGTCTTATCAATCAAAGGTCCCGACACCTTGACAAGTACTAAATCGCCGCCGGTGGCCCCTTTCTTTTTCATAACGCCCAATACATCCACATCAAAAGTTTCAATATCTGTACCGTGAACTACTGTCTTGGCATAGCCGCGCATTCCTTCCTGTACTTCTGAAACGGGAAGAAATTCTTCGCCCGCCGTAGACATATATCCGCCCAGAGAAAGACAAACGGCCATGACCAAAGATTGATATCTGCTTTTCCGAAAAATCATTTTCTTCTCCTATTTAACGCGCCTCTACCATCACAACCGGATCCTGCTTATGTATTTTTTGTCCTTTCGCCACCAGAACCTCTTTCACGACTCCATCCGCTTCCGCACGAGCCGCCGGAACCGGTCCCGCTAAAGAATTGACCGTCACCAGGACATCTCCTTCGTGAACGGCAGTTCCCGGCGTGACTGTAGAAATAACCGTTCCTTCTAAAACGGATTTCTGTTCAATCAGCCCCGCCCCATAAGCGATAACAGCTACGCAAATGCCCAAAGCGGCTGCAACCGCTATTCCCGTCTTTATCATCTTTTTCATCGTATATCCTCACTTTCATACACATTTTCTTTTTATTTTAACATTTTTTCAATCTTTTCACATCTTGCAGTCTTTGATCGATAAAGCAGAAAAGGAAGCCGCCCTGACTTCCTCCGACTTAATGCAAATCTTGTAAAGAATCGCGAAAATAATCCATATATTCCAAAGCGGAGCCGGCTCCTACTGCATTGACATAGGAGGGATGATCCGCTACACGGACAGGCATGTCCGTTACCATCCGGAGCATTTCGGCAAGCCCCTTTAACTGAGCGCCCCCGCCGATCAGTACAATTCCATTCTCTCGTATATTTTCCAAAATATCCGGAGGCGTTTGGTGAATAATCTCAGTCACTTGGGAAAACAGCCGGTACATCACGGGATTTAGCGCTTGTGCCACATCTTCACTTGTAACGGCAATTTTTACCGGCACTCCCGTCATAGCGGAAATTCCGCAAACTTCATGCACTTTAGAGCGCTTGTTTACGTCCCATTCGATTCCTAAAGCAATTTTCAGTGCTTCGCCCGATTTTCTGCTGATGCGTACATGATGATTGTCCATCATCAGTTTGACAACCGCCTCATCCATCTTAAGTCCCGCTTCTCCGGAAAAATTGCTTGTTATAATTCCATGCTTGGAAATAACGGCCGCTTTAACCGAGCCGCCGCCGATATCTACAACAAGCATACCTTTCATATTCTTCGTCTTTACGCCCAATCCCATAACCGCCGCTAAAGGCTGGTCTATAAGAACCGTTTTCCGCGCCCCGATCGCAACAGATGCTTCGAGCAAAACTCTGCGCTGTACCCCCGATATCCCCCGGGGAATACACATAAGCAAACGAGGATGAAAGAACATCCCCTTTAAATAGGATTGATTGACTACGGAATTTAAAAGATACACCGCTTCGGAATAACTTACAACGGCACTCGTTTCTATCGGGCGAATAATTTCAATTTCTCCCGGTACCCGCCCTTCCATTTCATCAGCTTTGATCCCGTGGGCAAATATTTTACCGTTTTTTTTATACTTAGCTACCGCCGACGCTTCCGGAAATACCAAGCCTTTATTTTTTACATAAATGACAATATTGGATGTCCCGAAATCAACCCCGATATCTTCTGAACCGAACGATCCTATCCAATCAAGAAACGACCTCTGGGCATCGGTCGATGCTTTTTCCGATTTTTTCTTATCCATCTTCATTGATACGGACAATGTCAGCTCCTAATCCTTGCAATTTTTCAACCAAATGGTCGTACCCCCGATCAATATGGTGCAGCTCTCCGATTTCCGTTTGTCCCCGGGCTGCCAATCCCGCCAAGGTCAATGCCGCTCCGGCGCGCAGGTCTGTCGCTCTCACAAACGCCCCTTTTAAAAACGGGACTCCCCGTATGTGAGCCGTTCTTCCTTCTACATGTATAGAAGCTCCCATTCTTTGCAATTCTCCAACATGCATAAAACGGTTTTCAAAGACCGTTTCCGTTACCCGGCTGGTTCCGTCCCCGATCGTAAGAAGCGCCATAAACTGCGCCTGCAAATCGGTAGGAAAGCCCGGATACGGCAAGGTCTTAATATCCGTGGAGCGAATTTTTCCGTCACTGATGACTCTCACACTGTCAATTTCTTTTATGACTTTTACACCGACTTCATTTAATTTCGCCAGCAAAGGCTTTAAATGTTCCGTCAAAACGTTGGATATAAGCACATCTCCGCCCGCCATGGCTGCGGCAATCATAAACGTGCCTGCTTCAATGCGATCGGGAATCACGGTGTGTTCCACGCCTAATAGCTCTTTCACCCCTTCTATGCGGATGACGTTGGTACCGGCTCCTTTAATGTTCGCTCCCATGCTGTTTAAAAAGGTCACCAAATCAACAATTTCCGGTTCTTCCGCCGCATTCTCAATGACCGTTCGTCCTTGTGCCGTAGCGGCAGCCATCAATATGTTCTCCGTTGCTCCCACACTGGGAAAATCCAAATAAATGGTATTTCCTTTTAATCCGCCGGGAGCTCGCCCTTCCACAAAACCGTTTCCCACATGGATTTCAGCCCCCATCGCTTCAAAGGCTTTCAAGTGCAAATCAATCGGACGACTTCCGATCATGCATCCTCCGGGAAGCGCAATTCTTGCATGCCCCATGCGTGCCAATAACGGGCCCATAATTAAAAATGAAGCCCTCATTTTACTCATCAACTCATAAGACGCTTCCGTTTTATTTAATTCGGAGGCATCAAAAATGATACGACCTTCCTGACAAGATACTTTCATTCCCAAGGATTCTAAAACACTGCAAATGGTAATCACATCATCTAAATGGGGAGCGTCTATTATCGTTGCCGGTGTTGTCGGGAGTATCGTCGCTACAATAATCGGGAGTACTGCATTTTTTGCACTGGATATACGAACTGTGCCGCGAAGAGGATTTCCGCCGTGAATCACTAATTTTTCCAAGAACATCACTCCAGTATTTTCACAATTGACCTTATTTTTTATATCACAATTGACTATATTATAAGATAAAAATCACTCGTAGCATAGCAAAAAAAGAAAATGTTTTCAAGACAATCAAAAAAGAGCTTTTTCTTTTGCAAAAAAGCCGCAAATAAAAAAGGGGAATGCTTCCCCTCTTTTATTCTTCACTCTTGATTTTTACCGCCTCTTCCAATTCAGTGGCTGCAATGGCTCCTAAAATATCATGTCTGGTAATAATGCCTACGAGCCGGTTCGGTTTTTCTACAACCGGTACCGTCTTTAAATGTTCATCAATCATCAGATTCATGATCGTTTCCATATCCGTTTCAGGGGTTACGCAGCGTACATCTTTTGTCATCAAATCGGATGCCTGCGTCGCCAAAAGTTTTCTGAACGACTTTTCGTAACGTCCGAATCCGCAATAATAAACATTTGCGCCCAGTACATCCAGATAGGCGGGTATTCTTGGTTTTACTTTTTTGTAAAGAAGATCCCCTTCCGAAACAATCCCCAATAATTCATTATCATTTCCTGTAACAGGCACGGCGCTGACGGGATGGGTGGCAAACAATCCGACCAATTCCTGTACCGTCACATCCGGCGGAATACTGAAAACATATTTCGTCATAAAATCTTTAGCTTTCATCTTTTTTTCTTCCATGTCGCACTCCTCCTGTTATGACAATATTTCTTAGTTATATTGTATCGGATTTTTTGCGTTATGGCAAAACAAACTGTAAAGTTCCCCACACCGGTCATGCTAAAATACCGCAGCCCCGAAAAATCCGGACTGCGGTATTTATACTGGTATTCCATTATCAGGCGTATGCTTATAAGTGATATGGCTCATGGCGGTTAATTTTCATGGCTCTGTAAAGCTGTTCAAATAAAATAAGTCTTGCCATCTGGTGGGTAAAAGTCATGGCGCTGATGGAGATTTTTAAATCCGCCCGTTTCTTTATATTCGTTCCGTTTCCGTAAGGTCCGCCGATCATGAAATAAAAATGACTCGTGCCCTGCACCATCTTGTCTTGCAGCCAGTCCGCCAATTCTTCTGAAGAAAAAGGAGTTCCTTCCGTATCCAATAAAACCACACAATCGGAATCGGCGACGGATTTCAACAGTTTATCTCCTTCTTTTTCCATCCTTTTTTCTTTGATTGCCGGCGACGGATTTTCCGGCATCTTTTCTTCTTCATGCTCAATGGTTTCCATCTTTACCATCGGCTTCAATCGTTTTTCATATTCTCCTATTCCCGTGCGCATCCATGATTCTTTAATTTTCCCGATCACCAAAAAAGAAAATTTCATTCTTACCCGTTCTCCGGTGTCGCTGCTAAAATAATTTCCGTTTCATACGTTTTTCCGTTATGCTCGTAAACAACGGTCACTTTGTCACCGGGGCGATAGGTATCAATAATTTCACGCATATCGGCAACCGTATGGATTTCTTTTCCGCCGATCGCCATAATATAATCTCCCACACGCACATCACTCACGCTGAGCGGACTGTGTCTGACGATTTTCATGACCAATACACCGCCGTCATGTTCCCATTGGTATCCATAGCGGGATGCAATATCTTTATCGGCCGCATAGACACCCAGATAAGCACGGTTCACTTTCCCGTGCGCAATCAGCTGTTCGATAATTCCTTTCGCCTGATTGACGGGAATGGCAAATCCGATGCCTTCCACACCCGCCCGGGCAATTTTCGCACTGTTGATGCCGACCACTTTGCCGTCGGCGGTAACCAGTGCTCCTCCGGAATTTCCGGGATTGATGGCCGCATCGGTTTGTATCAATTTAAATCTCTGGTCAATATCATCCAGCGACCGGTTCACCGCACTGATGACACCGACCGTCACCGTTCCCTGAAACTCAAGTCCCAAAGGATTTCCGATGGCAATAGCGGTTTCTCCCACTTGTAGGGCATCGGAATCCCCCAATATGGCCACCGGTAAGTTTTCAACTCCTTCTATTTTTACCACCGCCAAATCGGTGGAAGGATCGGTTCCGACCACTTTACCGGAAACGGTCATTCCGCTTGATAAAGAAACATTGACATCTATCCCTCCCGAAACCACGTGGTTGTTGGTGACTATATATCCTTGTTTATCAAATATAACGCCGGAGCCTACACTTTGTCCGACTCCGATGCGGCGGTTAAAAATATCCCGATCGTATACTTTCGTAGTAATCCCGACAACAGCGGGACCGACTTCTTTGACCGCCTGTACCACCGCCGTATTTCTGATGGTCGGCAGGTCCTGCATCTGTTTTTGTTCCGTTTGCGGAAAAGTATATGTCCCGGGGGTACCGTTATCCGGATTTCCTTTTCCGAAATGACCGCCAAAAAAACAACCTCCCGCACTTCCCGCAATAATAAGTGCCGCCGCCAGTAGCGCCAGTTTTTTCTCACCCAACCGGAAAGACGGTTCTTTCCGTCCTTGTGTCATGCCGTTTTCTTTCAACTGTTTATCCAAATCTTCTCTATCCATAGCAAACCTCTTCATCAATTCAATTTCTGTTTTTCACTTGAAATTATTATATCATACCGCCTTTTTCCATCGTAATTTCCCATGAAAAAAGAGTCCCCGGAGGAACTCTTTTCTTATTTTGCAAAATCCGTTGCTCTTGTTTCTCTGATAATAACAACTTTTACCTGTCCCGGATATTGCAGTTCTTTTTCAATTTGCTGGGCAATATCATGGGAAAGAATGACGGCCTGGTCTTCATTGACTTTTTCAGGCTTTACAATGACCCGGAGTTCTCTTCCCGCCTGAATGGCATAACAGCTTGCTACACCGGAGAACGACTTGGCAATATCTTCGAGCTTTGTCAGCCGTTTTATATAATTTTCCAATGTTTCTCTTCTTGCGCCCGGTCTTGCTGCGGAAATAGCATCCGCCGCCGCCACAAGAACAGATTCCACATACATCGCTTCCGCATCGCCGTGATGAGACGCTATAGCATTCACAACCTGTACAGGTTCTTTATATTTCTGCGCCAGTTCCACGCCTAATTCCACATGGGTACCTTCCTGTTCACGGTCTACCGCTTTCCCTATATCATGAAGCAGCCCTGCTCTCCTTGCCATATCGGCATCCGCCCCGACTTCCGCCGCCAGGATTCCCGAAAAATAAGCGGTATCGATGCAATGCTGCAACACGTTTTGTCCATAACTGGTTCTGTATTTCAGTCGTCCGAGAATTTTCACCAGTTCGGGATGAATGCCGCGGATACCGCACTGCAGTACCGCTCCTTCCCCGGCTTCGCGAATCGCCTTGTCTACTTCTTTTTTCGTCTTTTCAACAACTTCTTCAATTCTTGCCGGATGAATACGGCCGTCTTTTACAAGATTTTCAAGAGAAAGCCGTGCAATTTCACGACGAATCGGATCGAAGCAGGATAAAATAACGGCTTCAGGCGTATCATCAATAATTAAATCCACACCCGTAATTGTTTCAATGGTGCGGATATTTCTGCCCTCTCTTCCGATAATACGACCTTTCATTTCTTCATTGGGAAGAGATACTACGGATACGGTTGTTTCGGAAACGGTATCCGCCGCATTTCTTTGGATCGCCGCCGCTACAATTTCTCTGGCACGGTTGTCCGATATTTCTTTGATTTCTTCTTCATTTTCTTTGATTCGTACGGCCTTTTCATGCGCAAGTTCTTCGTTGACACGATCCATAATCATATCTTTTGCCTGTTCCCTGGAAAGTTGGGAAATCTCTTCCAATTTGGCCTGTTGCTCTGCATAAAGAGCTTCCGCTTTCTCTCTTTGCATTTTGACCTGATCTTCTTTTTTTGCCAAAGAAAGTTCTCTTTGTTCTAAATTCCCGCTTCTTGCATCTAAATTATTTTCTTTTTGCACCAGACGCTGTTCATACCTTTGCAACTCATCACGGCGTCCCCGGCTTTCTTTTTCCACCGTTTCCCGTAATTTGTGCATTTCTTCCCGGGTCTGTACCAATGTTTCTTTTTTCAGCGTTTCCGCTTCCCGCAAAGCACTTTCTCTGCTCTTTTCGGCTTCTTTCATAATAGACTGCGCCTTTTCTTCTGCAGATCCGATCTTTGCTTCAGCAATACGTTTACGTAGCAAGTATCCTATTCCTGCACTTACTATGGCAGTAACTATGCAGGACACAATGACATAAAGTAATATTTCATCTCTCATCAATTCGTTCACCTCGTTTCTTTTATTATTTATTGTTGTAAGAGAATAAACACTAAAAAAGTGCAACCTTCCGATTGACTGTTTTAATTTTAGATTTTTTGGGCTTTATTGTCAAGGTCATAAAATCATCGGAAGGCCGATAAATTCGATATCTTCACTGTTTTATCATATCTTATTCCGCTTTCATTTTCTCCCGCCGGTACAGGCATGTAAAGATTTCATTTCTGCCAGATGGATTTTGACGGACATTAAAAAACGGTATCCTTTTTCTTTTGTGAAAAGGGACACCGTTCTATTTTTGCCTTTTTATTTTCTTCCTCCTCCGGTGATTGACCAGACAAGAAGAGCCCCGAAAGCTATCCACGAAAGGGAATGTGACATGATTCCCAAATCTGTCAGAATATTGATAACCGTAAGACCTGCCATGAAAAACAGATTCTCACGAAAATCGGAAAATCTCGCCCGTTTTAAGATAAAACAGGCGCCGGCAAGTACCAGCAAATTAATGATAATGACTGCCTCAAAATAATACAGAAGCGGCACCAGCTGCAAAATGAAGTTGCCGGCCAACATAAGAATCATAATATAAATCCATGCGTAGTTCATTTTATATCCCCTTCAAATATATCTCCCTCTTTTTCCGGTATCCAAAGCGGTGTATCGGGAAACCGCCAGCGAAATTCATACGACGGTGACCAGCGGCTTCCAAACGCATGCATCGGTACAAGCAGCGTATTGACAGACACGGTTTCCAAAAAAGCTTTTACACCCCATTCTCTGGCTACCGCCTGTCTGGCATCTACAGGGAAAAATGCAATATCCGCCTGTTTCCCCGACAGCTTTTCCAATTCTTTGAAATATTCATCTCTTGCCGTTAAATTATCCGCATCGCTTTCGCCCGCCCAATGCCACCAATTCAAATCGCCGGCGTGAAAAATACATATCTCCGGATGGGTAATCCAAAAAGAACCGCCCGCATCGGTCGAACCGTACATTCTGACTTGAAATTCATTGACCGACGTAAATTCCCCGGGATTCAGGTAATGAAGATGCAGTGTGTTTTTTACAGGTATCGTACAGTCGCTGTGGAGAAAATAACCGGCCGCTTTATTTTCATAGCGGCTGATTTCAGAATTGAAATGGTCGGCATGAAAATGACTTACAAAAAAATATAAGGGCTTTTCGTTCCTTTTGAGAAGTTCATCAAGCTTTCCTTCTCTGTCCACATAATAGTCAAATACAAGAACGGCATTTTCCAACTCGCAAATAAAACCGCTATGATGAAGATAGGTGATTTTAAATTTTTTCACTTATTTTGTCCTTTCCGGATTCGTTACTGTATACGAACTGATGTTTTTTATTGAAATATTTTTGCAGACCTATAAATTTTTACTGTGATGTGGAATTTTTTATAAAGCCGTATAATGATTATAGCATAATCAAACAGTCTCATTAGAAATATGTCCTGCCGCAGAAATATGTCCTGCCGCATCATCGTATACGTCCATGCGGTGAAAGGATAGCCGTTATACGAATTTGATATACTTTGTTTTTTTCTTTGACGGCAGATATCTTCCTTAGTAAAATAGATTTTATAATCAGCAAAGGAGTTCATTATGGTGATTCACGATTTGGAAAATCGTCTTTTCAAAATTGAAAATCCCGAAGGAATCTCCTGTTTGGAATATTCTTTAGAAAACGGTTGCTTCACCGTTCTTCACACAAAAGTCCCGCCGGAATTATCAGGAAAAAGACTTGCCGCCGCTCTCGCCGCGGAAGCGTTTCGCTGGGCGACAGGCGAAGGATTTCAAATCCGGTCTGAATGTTCCTACATGACCGCCTGGATGAAACGCCATGTCCATGTATCATAATCAGCTATATACACAGATGTAATTACAAAAATAAGGAAATTCCCATGTACAGCTCTTCTTTATTTCAATCCGCCTATACTTCCAAAAACAACCGGTACCGGCTTGATGCGATTGTTTCGCACTTTCTTGATCTTCTTCACATGAAATCGGAACGTCTTTATGAGCATGCCGTCCGTGTTTCCAATCATTCGGCAGCCACTGCCGTGTATATGCGTCTTCCTACAGACGATATCCGTTTGATCCGTTATGCCGGACTGCTTCACGATATCGGTCTTCTTTGCGTACCCAATTCCATCTTGGACAAAAATCCGTATCTGTCACGAAGAGAATTACAGCTCTATAAAAAGCACCCCGATCTCGGCGCCAATATGCTTGAAACCTGCCCGGGCTGCCAGGAACTCATTCCTTATATCCGTTTTCATCACGAACGTTGGGACGGCACGGGTTTTCCCAAACACTTGAAAAAAGTGAATATTCCTCTGGGCGCAAGAATTATTTCCTTGGCCAGTTACTATGATGATGTGATTTTTTCTTCTCCCGATTTTAAAAATAAATCAAAAGCGGACGTCACGAGAGATATTTTCAGCGGCTCCGGTATTTTATTCGATCCGGATGTCATATCCGCATTCATCAAAGTTATTTTCCATGATACGGCAATTACTAAATAAGTACAGCAAAATAAAAAACGACTGATTTCAATCAGTCGTTTTTTATTTCAAGAAGAAAAGCTAGTTTTTTCTTCCTTAGTGCCTAACAATCAACACTACCTTCTTTTACTATAGATATTACTTTAAAATTATTAATATTTTCTTTCGTATTCACTATAGTCAGTGCTTGAAATAATCCCATTCCAAACCGGATGGGGACCTGATATATTCGCTATATAAAGCGCTGCTGAATTAGACCATAAAATTTGAGATCCCATTTCTCCACTCGCATTATATAAAACCTTATGCGAAACCGAATCATACACCGCAAGACTTCTCGGTATTACACCAAAAGCACCTTTATTGGCAATATCAACATTTGAAACAACATAAGCGTTATCAATGCCGCCTCTTGTTAATTCCTTTAGTGTATTTCTATCTAAAGGAACTATTTTACCACTTATGTTAATTTTTACCGAGACCATATGCTCATTAGCCTTTCTTTCATCATTTTCATGACTATGGTCATAATATACATTAAAATATCTAAGATTATTTCCCGGTCTATTAAAAGGTCTTAAATGGTTAAGTATCAGTGGATCATGCTTGTAATCATAACTTCTAGGTGCAGAGAAAACCCCCAAATATTTCCAATCTTCCGCTAAAACTTCCGTGATTGATATTAATGAAATTATCCCTAGTGCGATTAAAAACTTCTTCATTAGAATACCCCCTTTTATAGGTCAGTTGCACAATTTATGTTTCTTATAAATTCAACTCCATAGAAACTAGACAATTCCGCGCTTTAGCTTTCAGGATATTCTTCAACTACCTCTTTATTTGCACGCCAAGACATCCAATCACCAGTAACTACAACAGCCATATATTTCAATTGATTGAATTTTTGAAATTCTGAATTTTTCTGTACTATCTCAGGAGCCGCTTTATAAGCATCTTTAAATTTTTTTACCTTTAAATTTAATTTTCTTGACTCTTCTCTGAAAAACACCCAAGAATAATAATCTTTTTTATTTACAGTATTTAGTTCTTCATTGAGTTCATTTACCATTCGCAGTTCAAATGCTAGATCATTTATTAACTTCGTCAAAGTTTTATAAGAGCTTACGCAACCTTCAAAGTTTTTGGGGTCATTCTTAAAAAAATCTTCCAAAATCGACTTGTCAATTCCTTCTGTTTGTATTGAACGATACCCATCATTAGAAAGCACAATATATAAACGCTGAGGTATTTCCACTCCCATTAAGTTTTTTGCCTTAAAATCTAAATATGCGATACCATTTTTGGGATCCTCTTTATAAGATACCTTTTTAAAAGAATCTGGTATGACACAGCTAGTCCTAACTTGTTCAGTTATCTGGCTCTCATATTTATTCCCACAACCAGGAATCGTCAATAACCCTATCGCCAGAATGCTCAGTACAATAATTTTTTTACTTTCCTTTGGTATCATCATACTTATTCTCCTAACATTCACAAATAATTATCACTATTAATTATCTAATTTTATTGTAACACTTTATTTTCTGCCGCTTCAACTATATATAAATCTGCTATGATATTTATTTTTTTATTATCTATAATAAGAAAATATAATCATAAATTAATCTTTTTACACATTTACAACTTTACTTTTTATGTAATTTAATTTTCAGAAAACCTATACAAAGTAGAAATATATTCTATGCTGCTTATCTATCAAAAAATAATACATAAAAGATAGCTGATTACGATTAGCTTTTATTTTGCTCCGCTTGCTATCGTCAATCCTATAACTGATTCAACGCCTGCACATTTCAGTTCATGAGCGGCCGCCTCCATCGTAGCTCCTGTCGTATAGACATCATCTACAAGAAGAATGGTTTTCCCTTTCGCATCAACCCCTTTATTGATGTGAAAGACGCCTTTCATATTCGCATACCTTTCCATTTTCGTTAAAAGAGACTGCGTGTGGGTATTCCTCATGCAGATAAGGCCTTGCGGCAGATAGGGCCTGTTTTTTTCTTCCGCCCATTTTTGAAATATCAGATCCACCTGATTATACCCCCTGTCTTTGCATCGGTCTTTGGAAACCGGCACAGGCAATACGAAATCACAATCTTTAATCCGTTCCTGCCAAGGAAAACGTTCGAGCAGCTCAAAAAAACTTTTGCCTGCGGCTCTGTTTCCATGGTATTTCAGTTGAATCACCGCATTCCGCACCCCGCCGCTGTAATTGCAAAGCGTATAACAGCCTTTCATATATTTCGACGGCGAACCTGAAATCATTCTGGGATTCCAGCACTTCCGCAAACAGGATTCACACCAAAAAGAGTCTGTCATCACCTTTCCGCACCCGAGGCAGGTCACGGGATACAAAAGTTGCCGGATATCACGCCAAATCCTCATTATGATACCTCACTTCGTAACAACGGCAAAAACAAACTGTACCGTTTGTTGATTTCAAAATTTTTTACCGCTCTTTTCAATGCCGGTTCTGTCGTAATCAGAATCGTCTTTTTTCTTGCCCGTGTTATGCCTGTATATAAAAGATTTCTTTGCAACATGATGTATTGGGACGGGCGAAGAAGAAAAATCACCGTATCATATTCACTGCCCTGGCTCTTGTGAACAGTGATTGCATAGGCCGGCCGGATATCCGTCTTTTCCTGTCCTTCATAGACGACTTCTTTTTCCAGATAGCGGACAAATATTTTTTGCGGTGTTACCGCCCATACGACACCGGTATCTCCGTTGTACACCCCTTTTTCATAGTCATTTCTCATCTGCATGACCTTATCGCCGGCTCTGTATCTTGCCCCCTCATCAGATTCCTCTTTTTGTATCATCTTTTGTATTTCCCTGTTCAGATGATCTACGCCGCAGACCCCTTTATACATAGGAGAGAGGACTTGCATGCCCATTTTGTTTTTTTCGTTTCCATAATCAAACTCCCGGCACAAATCAACAGCTGTTTTATAGGCTTCCTCATCATCTTGTACATAAATGACACAAAATGCCCCCTCTTCATCAGATAGGCAAAGTTCTCCTGTCCTGATTCGGGCCGCATTTTCAATAATTCCGCTTCCTTCTTCCTGTCGGAAAATATGTTCCAGTTTTACCACCGGGATGTTCCCCCACTGTATCAAATCCTTAAGCGGCATTCCCGGACCTACGGGCGGCAACTGTTCCACATCTCCCACCAGAATCAATCGTGCTTCCGGCTTTAATGCACAAAGCAGGTGATAAAACAATGAAATATCCAGCATAGACGCTTCATCTACAATAATCAGATCTTCTTTTAACGGTTCCGCTTCATTTTTTTCAAAGTAAGTCCTTCCCTGCTCACGCATAGATGCTTCCAACGCTTTATGAATGGTATCTGCATTCCGTCCGCTCGATATCGCCAGACGTTTCGCCGCCCGTCCTGTCGGTGCCGTCAATTTTACCTCAAGACCATATTGCTCTGCCGCTCCGATGATCGCCTGTATCAGAGTTGTTTTTCCTGTGCCGGGACCGCCGGTAATAACCATCACGCCTGATCTCATCGCTTCTTTTACAGCTTCTTTTTGTTTTTCTTCTAAGGAAAAACCATGCTCACGCTCAAATTTTTCAATCGCTAAAACCGCATTCCCTATTTCTTGATCATCTTGCCCCATACTGCATATGCGCAGAGAGGCTTCCGTTTCCGCCTCATATAAATACGGCAAATATAAATACCGATCCCCATCATAAACAATAGAGGGTATTTCTCCTGTATCCACCGCATCCTGTGCAATGGAAGACACATCTTCTGCACTCAGATTCAGAAGACCTGCTGCCGCTTCATAGACATCATTTGCCGGTCCGCAAACATGTCCTGTTTGCGCCGATTTGGTCAATACATAAAAAATTCCGTGAATAATACGATCCTCGTTGTCTGCCGGAGTTCCTTCCGATAGTGCCATTTTATCCACATCTTTAAAACCGAGTCCTGCTATTTCACCGATCATGCGATACGGATTTTCCCGAACGACACGCATGACATCTTCTCCGTACATTTGATTCATCGGCCGTGCGAAACGTTCCGGGATCCCCAGAGATTGCAAAAACAGAATAATTTCTTTGACTGCGCCCATTTCCAAATAGGATTTTTTTATTTTTTCAAGTGTTTTTTTGCCGATTCCGGGAATTTCAGAAAGTAAACTGATATGATTTTCGAATACATCCATGGTTTGTTTTCCGAAATGGCCTATAATTTTTTTTGCCATGGCCGGGCCGATACCGGCAATCATTCCTGATGATAAAAACTGTTCTATCTCGTCCGTTTTTTCCGGTTTTATCTGTTCCAGCAATTCCGCTTTTAATTGCATGCCAAAACGGGGATGCCGCACCCAGCACCCCCTGACCGATATCTTTTCTCCTGTATAAGGAATCGTTATATTTCCTGTAACGGTGACGGATCTTCCGCTTTCATGTTCATTCATACGGAAAATACAAAAATCTTTGTCGTGGCTTGTAAAAATAACGGATTCCACTGTCCCGCGCAACTCTTCCGACATAGACAATCACACCTTTTTATCAAAACGCACCGGCAAGTGACACCATTTCGCAAACCGGAACCGGCTTATCCCGCTCCGTATCCGATCGGCTATATTTTCTATACACCGGATTCCTGCATTTTCATCATAAAGGGGCGTAGCCGCTTTTATTTTTTTCTCTGCCGGTGTACGGGAAAACATCATGTTTTCAGCAAAAAGAACCTCCAAATTTTTATCTATTTTCTTTGCTTCTTCTAAAAGAAATTCCAGTTCTTTTTCGTCCATGACAAACCCTCTGTTATAAATGATTTTTATGCAGTTGACTAAGGATTTCCGATACTTTTTCTATACAGGTTTCTAAAGGTGATTCTATGACTTCTCCTGTGCGGCGCAATTTAATTTCAACAAGCCCGTTTTCTTTCCATTTTTTACCGACAGTGACGCGCACAGGATATCCGATAAGATCGGCATCTTTAAACTTGATGCCCGCCCTTTCATTTCTGTCGTCTAAAACGACTTCATCACCCATATCCGTCATTTCCTCGTAAAGTGTCTTTGCCGCAGACATTACCCCTTCATCTTTATTATTGGCAGGCACAATGACGACTTCATAAGGTGCAATGGCAACCGGCCAAATGATTCCGTCATCATCATGGTTCTGTTCAATAGAAGCCGCAACGGTACGGGTCACTCCGATACCGTAACACCCCATAACCATCGGGTGGGATTTCCCATTATTATCCAAATAGGTGCATCCTAATTTTTCACTGTATTTCGTTCCCAGTTTAAAGACCTGACCCACTTCGATTCCTTTTTTCAGTTCAATCTTTCCTCCGCAGACAGGACAAACATCTTCAGGGGTAATAAGACGGATCGTTTCTACTTTTACAGGATCAAAATCTCTTTTCGGATTGACATGAATGAAATGTTTATCCACAGCATTACCGCCGCAGCAGGCATCTTCCATCTCCATCACCGTTTTATCGGCGATGATATCGAAGTTTTTCATTTTTTTAAGACCGATTGGGCTTATATAGCCGGCTGTCAGTCCGCAGCGTTTTAAGTCTTCCTCTGATGCCATCTCCACTTGAACCGCATCGTATAAATTCTGGAGACGCACTTCATTGACCTCATGATCTCCGCGAACCAGAGCGAGAACTACCGTCTCATCCAGTTTATAGACAACGGCTTTAATGGATTGTACAACCGGTACATGCAGGAACTGGCACACCGTTTCTATCGTATGCTTGCCGGGCGTTTCCACAATTTCTTTTTCTTTTTCATTGCGGATATCACAAGGCAGTGTATTCGGTTCTACCGCTTCCGTATTGGCGGCAAAATCGCAGTCTGTACAATAAGCAATATCCGCTTCTCCCGAATCGGCAATCACCTCAAACTCATGGGAGCCGCTTCCGCCGATTGCCCCGGAATCCGCCACTACCGGTCTGAAATTTAAACCGCAGCGGGTAAAAATTTTAGTATACGCATCATACATCAGTCGGTACTGCTTATCCAGTCCTTCCTGATCCATGTCAAATGTATAAGCATCTTTCATGATAAATTCACGACTCCGCATCAACCCGAAGCGGGGTCTTTTTTCATCGCGGTATTTATTTTGTATCTGATAAAGAGAAACCGGCAGCTGTTTATAAGATGATGTATCCATATGCGTCAGGGTCGTCACCAATTCTTCATGGGTCGGTCCCAGACAATATTCATGATCGTGGCGGTCCATGAATTTAACCATTTCTTCTCCATATACGTCCCACCGCCCGGATTGTTTCCAAAGCTCTGCGGGCTGTACAATCGGCATCAAGATTTCCTGACAACCTATGGCCTGCATTTCTTCCCGTACAATATGTTCAACCTTGCGTATAGAACGGAGCGCCAAAGGTAAAAACGCATAAAATCCGCTTGAAATTTTTCTCATCATGCCCGCTTTCAGCATGTACTTATGGCTGATCACAACCGCATCAGAAGGAATTTCTCTTAAAGTCGGACTATATAATCTGGATGCTAACATTTTTATTTTCCTCTGCTTTCATCATTTTCAATTTCTTCCATTAAAGCATCTATCAATTCTCTTTCCGGTACGCTGCGAATCACTTTTCCTTTTCTGAAAAGTAAACCCGTTCCTTTTCCGCCGGCAATACCGAAATCCGCTTCTCTGGCTTCTCCGGGTCCGTTAACGGCACAACCCATCACAGCTACGCGGATCGGCTTTTTCAAACCTTCGATCCGGGTTTCCACTTCTTGTGCCATTTCAATCAGATTCACCTGTGTCCGCCCGCAGGTCGGACAGGAAATCAGAATGGGACCGTATTGCTGCAAGCCGGCAGAACTTAGTATTTCTTTTGCCGCTTTCACTTCTTTCAGCGGATCGTCCGTCAAAGATACTCTTATTGTATCACCAATACCGTCTAAAAGCAGAGCTCCTATTCCTACGGAAGATTTTATCGTACCTCTGTACAAGGTTCCTGCCTCTGTCACCCCCAAATGGAGAGGATAATTCACTTTTTCATGAAGCATACGGTTCGCTTTCACCATCATAGGTACGTCCGTCGATTTTACAGAAAGCACGATATCATAAAACTTTTCTTCTTCCAGTATTTTGACATGCTCCAAAGCTGCGGCCACCATTCCTTCCGCCGTCGGATGTCCGCCGTATGCTTCCAGAATGGATTCCGGCAAAGAACCGGCATTGATTCCTATCCTGATAGGAACATGTTTTTCCTTTGCCATGGTTACCACTTTCACAACATTTTCTCTTTTCCCTATATTTCCCGGATTGATACGAAGTGCGTCAACCCCTGCTTCCATAGCAGTAAGTGCCAGGCGGTAATCAAAATGAATATCCGCCACCAACGGCAGCTTGACTCTTTTTCTCAACTCTCCAATCGCTTCCGCCGCTTTTTTATCAGGAACGGCAACCCGCACGATGTCGGCGCCGGCTTCATATAAAGCATTAATCTGCGTTGCCGCAAAATAAGTTTCTGTCGGGCTGAATGTGCTCATCGACTGTATGGCAACAGGCGCATCTCCGCCTATCGCCACATTTCCCACTTTCACTTGTCTTGTAAGACCCATTCCATCACCTTTATCATTTAAATATTGAAGCGATATCGTTAAACATCGCGAGCAAAAACAAAAAAGCGATAACCGTAACTCCCAACGCCTGTATGTAATACAAACTTTTTTCAGGAAGTTTTTTCCCATAAACCGCTTCCAATAAGGTTAACAGAAATAAACCTCCGTCCAAAAGCGGAACAGGCAATAAATTTAAAAATCCCAGATTTAAACTGAGCAGCGCAATAAAAGTAAATAAAGCCGTAATGCCAGCCCCCGCCACAGTTCCCGCCATACGGGCAACCCCGATAGGGCCTGCCACATCACCGGATGTTCCTGTAAATATCTGCTGCAATCCGCCTATAATTTGCTCCAAAATAAATGCGCATCTGTCAAAACTCAAATGAATGGATTCTATGAAAGACACGTTTTTCCTGTCCATGTGCGGCGTGATTCCCATAACCGCTCTTCCCTCTCCGTTATCTTGGGGAATGACCGTCACTTTTTTCACTTGTCCCGCACTTTCTATTTCCACTTCTAAAACACGTCCTGCCCGGTCGGAAACACATGGACCTATATCACTCCATTTAATAATTTTATGTCCGTTAATGCTGCGTATGGCATCTCCTTCAGTGATTCCCGCATGATATGCTGAACTGTTTTCCAAAACGGACCCGACCACCGGTTCATCTTTAAATGTATATAGACCGTTTACTAAAAAAATGCTCATAAAAATAAAAAAAGCGAGCAAAATATTAAAAAGCGAGCCTGCCAAAATAACAAGGAGCCTTGCCCATACAGGTCGATTTGAAAACGCACGGGGATCTTCGTTTTCATCCGTTGACATGCCTGCAATTTTATTGTACCCGCCCAATGGAATCCATCGCAGGGAATATACCGTTTCTCCTCTTTTTTTAGAAAAAATTTTCGGCCCGAACCCGACCGCAAATTCTTCCACTTTCATGCCTGTCAATTTTGCCATTATAAAATGTCCGCCTTCATGGACAATAACGATTACGGCAAATACAAATATAGGCGCCAATATTGTATTTAACATGAGTATCCTCTATCAATAATATGTCCGGCCGTTTTTCTGGCCGTCACATCTGCTTGCCATACATCTGCCAGTGAACGAATTTCAGAGAAAACATTTTTATTCAGTGTTTCCTCTACCACATCATAAATTTCGAGAAAAGAAATCCGCCCTTGAATGAATGCTGAAATGGCTTCTTCATTCGCCGCATTAAATGCAGCTGTTGCATTTCCTCCCGTTTTTCCCGCCTCGTAGGCGAGCCGTAATGAACGGAATGTATCCATATCCGGCTGCTCGATAGCAATAGATGAGATTTGTGTCCAATCTAAAAATTCATGGGACGGAGAAAAAAGCCGTTCCGGATAAGTGAATGCAAACTGGATGGGAAGACGCATATCAGGATTTCCTATCTGGGCTATCACAGAGCCGTCTTCGTATTCCACCATGGAATGAATCAGGCTTTGCGGCTGAATCAGTACTTTTATATGGTCGTAATCCACATCAAAAAGCCACCGGGCTTCAATCACTTCCAAGCCTTTATTAAACATGGTCGCTGAATCCAACGTCACTTTTTTTCCCATATTCCAAGTCGGATGCTTCATAGCATCTTCTACCGTTACATGTTGTAATTCTTCTTTTTTCTTTCCCCGGAAAGGTCCGCCCGAAGCTGTCAAAATGAGGTTATGAATTGCTTTTTTATCCGCCCCGAGAAGTGATTGGAAAATGGCACTGTGCTCACTGTCCACGGGAATAATCGTTGTTTTTTTTCTCCCTGCCGCCGCCATGACAAGTTTTCCGCCGGCCACTAAAGTTTCTTTATTCGCCAAGGCAATCTCTTTATCCGCCTCAATAGCCGCCAAGGTAGGCTCCAATCCCGATACGCCCGTCACAGCCACAAGCACCAGATTGATATCGCTTCTGCCGACAACTTCAGTAAGCGCCTTTTCTCCCAAAAAAATTTCAGCCTTGCCGTCATATATTTCTTTGAAACGTTTTCCCGCTTCTTCGTCAGAAATCACAATGGCATGCGGTTTAAACTCCATAGCTTGCTTTGCCAGCAAATCTACATTTCTTTTCGCCGCAATCACGGATGCATGAAAACGATCCGGATGAGCTTTGATCACATCCATCGTCTGTATTCCGATAGAACCTGTACTTCCAAGTACCGCTATTTCTTTCATTTCCGCTCCATTATCTGATGAAACACAAAAAACCGAGAACGACAGGCGCTACAAAAAGAAGACTGTCAAAACGATCCATCAAACCGCCATGTCCCGGCAAAAGCTTTCCTGAATCTTTCACATCACAAACCCTTTTCAAATAAGATTCGAATAAATCTCCCATCGGTGCCGCTATCGCTATAAGGATCCCCAAAAAGAAACCCTCTGCCGCTGAAAATCGCAAGACAGCTGAAAATACCGTGCAGCATATGACAGTCCCTGCCATTCCGCCAAGGAGTCCTTCTATTGTTTTGTTCGGACTGATATGAGGGGCCATCTTATGCTTGCCCCATTTTTTCCCCACAAAAAAAGCAAACGAATCGCTTGCCCAAGTACCGGTTAATGACAGCATAATAAAAAATATTCCCGGTTCTACAGGCATTTGACCGCCCGGCAGAAATAATCCGCTTCCCCGCAGCAGAGAAAGAGAACCGAACCCGATTCCAAAATAAAGAACCGCAAAAACAGTATATATAAGACGGTGCAAATCCTGCTTTTTTAAGAAAGGAACCGCGCAAAGCATGCCGATAAATGCAAATAATATAACTGCCAAAAACAGGCGGAGTGAATAAAACCCGGTCACACCTATGATGCACACCGTCAGTCCTATCGCTGCATTTTTATAAATGGAAATCCCTAAATGATACAGCATTTGTTTGTATTCTAAAAGACTTAAGACCGAGACGGCAATCACTGCGGCCGTCAAAAACCAACCGCCAATCGCAACAAGTCCAAGCACGACTATAATTCCTGCTATAGCCGTTATGATCCGGGTTTTCATGTGTGCTCCTCTAATCCGCCAAAACGACGGTCTCTGCCTATAAACCAATGAACCGCTTTTCTTAATTCTTCTTCTGTAAAGTCGGGCCACAATATCTGTGTAAAGTACAGCTCGCTATAGGAGCTTTGCCATAGTAAAAAATTGGAAATGCGAGATTCTCCGCCTGTGCGTATTAATAAATCCACATCTTCCGCCACGGACGGATACAAATAATTTCCCATCGTTTCTTCCGTAATATCCGATTCCTGTAAATCCCTCGCTTTTACATCATGAATCATAGATTTCACGGCACGGATAATTTCCATACGACCGCCATAATTGATTGCCACATTGAGAATCAAACCGTCATTATGAGCCGTATCGTTCTCACAGATTCTGATTTCTTTTTGTAAAGATTCTGAGAGCCTTGAAATATCTCCCACAATATGAACCTGCACATGATCTTCCGCCAATTCACGAAGCTCGCCCATCAAATAATGCTTAAAAAGTCTCATTAGAAACTTGACTTCCAAAGAGGGCCGTTTCCAGTTTTCTGTAGAAAACGCATATACCGTAAGTTTTTTGATTCCCATGCGTCCGGCAGCACGAACGATTTTTTTGACATTTGCCGCGCCCGCTTTATGTCCGAAAGTTCTCTCTCTTCCTCTTTGCTCTGCCCATCTGCCGTTTCCGTCAAGAATAATGGCCACATGGCGGGGAAATCTTCCTTTTTCGGTCATTTTATCTTCCCTTTTTTACTATTTTTTCTAAAGCTTTTCCGGCTTCTTCACTGTACGCCATCCGGGGCATCACAACGGCCCGTTTTCCGGGACGCACTAAATACATCTCACTTTCTACCAGCGGATAGCGTCTCCCTTTGGTCACGGACATTGTCCAATCCGGACATTGCTCTTTAATACTCCGGGCTATCTCTTCACTGTAAAACAGACCTGCATATATTTCTTTTTCCATCAGACGGACATGATTTCCTTAATTTTCTTTTCCGTAACAATTTCCACTTCTTTGATTTTTTCATCTGTTAATTTCTGAATGCTGTCTTCCGCATCTTTTATGATATCTTTAGATACGTCACTGTTTTTCTCTTCTTTTTTCAAGAAAACATTGCCGTCCCTGCGAATATTTCTGACCGCCACTTTCGCTTCTTCCGATTTTTTGTTGACTACTTTGACCAAGTCTTTCCTGCGCTCTTCGGTCAACTGAGGAATCGCCAGACGGATTAAATTTCCATCATTCATAGGAACCAGCCCCAAATCCGACATGTTAATTGCTTTCTCGATATCTTTAAGAAGCGCTTTATCCCACGGCTGTATAACAATCATTCTTGCTTCCGGAACGGTCACGGAGGCCACCTGTGTCACCGGTGTTTTCGATCCGTAATAGTCCACAAAGACTCGGTCCAGCAGACTTGGCGTCGCCTGTCCCGTCCGTATGGAAGTAAATTCATTTTTTAATGCCTGGATGGATTTATCCATCTTTTCCGTCAAATTCTTGATTTCATTCTCGTACATTTCAATTCTCCTCTATTAAAGTGCCCAAACTTTCGCCCTTGCAGGCTTTTACTACATTTCCGGGGACATCAATATTAAATACAACAATCGGTATTTTATTATTCATACAAAGCGTAATGGCGGTATTATCCATCACCTCAAGCTTTTTTTGCAAAACATCATTATAAGTCAAATGGGTAAACATTTTAGCTTCAGGATGGTATTTGGGATCCGCCTCGAAAACTCCGTCTGTCTGTTTTTTCGCCATCAGCATGACATCCGCTTCAATTTCAGCGGAACGGAGTGCCGCCGTTGTATCCGTCGTAAAATAAGGATTTCCCGTTCCTCCGCCGAAAATGACCACACGCCCTTTTTCTAAATGACGAACCGCTCTCCGGCGAATATAAGGCTCCGCAATTTGCTGCATTTCAATGGCCGTTTGTACCCTGGTGCTGACCCCCAGCTTTTCCAATGCGTCCTGTAATGCCACGGAGTTAATGACAGTCGCCAGCATCCCCATATAGTCGGCAGAGGCGCGATCCATTCCTCCGGCGCTTCCTTTAAGTCCGCGCCAAAAATTTCCCCCTCCGACAACAACGGATATTTCTATTCCCAAAGCACTGGCTTCTTTAATTTCTCCGGCAAGCCTGTATACCACCTCCGGATCGATACCGAATCCTTTGTCATTGGCAAGAGCTTCTCCGCTAAGCTTCAACATGACTCTTTTATAGTTTTTCTTCTGCGCTTCCATCACACACCTCCCGATCAACCTGTTTTTATTATATAAAATTTACTCCATTTATGAAATAAGAGAACACAAAATGTGTTCTCTCTTATTTTCATCAATTACTGATTGATTTGTTTTGCAACTTCTTCCGCCAGATTATCCTGTTTCTTTTCGATACCCTCACCGAGCTGGAAGCGGCTGAACCGAATCACCTCGGCGCCCTTGGATTTCAACAGCTGCGAAATGGAAATGTCTCCGTCTCTGATGAAAGGCTGATCGACAAGACAAACTTCTTTATAGTATTTATTCACACGGCCGAGAACCATTTTTTCAATAATCGCCTCAGGCTTACCTTCATTTCTCGCCTGCTCACGAAGAACTTCCTTTTCATGTTCAATTTCTTCATTGGAAACCTCGGTGCGTTCCATATAAGACGGGTTGGCAGCCGCCACCTGCATAGCGATATCTTTACCCAATTCGGCATCGGCACTCTTCATTTCCACAAGAACGCCGATCTTTCCGCCGCCGTGGATATAACTGAATACTTCCCCTTCCCGGCTTTCATAGCGGACGAAACGACGGATAGAAATATTTTCTCCCATATTTGCCACCGCTTCCGTGACAATTTCTTTCACCGTTTTCCCGTTCATTTCGGAAGCGAGTAAGGCTTCCGCATCAGCAGGATCTGTTTCCACAATATGTTTTGCAATAGAGCGGGCCAATTCCTGGAAATTCTCATTTTGTCCGACAAAGTCGGTTTCGCAGTTGACTTCAGCAATCACACCCGTCTTTTTATCGTCGGCAATATAAGACACAACCGCCCCTTCCGCCGCGATGCGTGATGCTTTCTTAGCTGCCTGGGATAATCCTTTTTCTCTCAGAATATCAACGGCCTTTGCCATATCACCATCGGCTTCAACCAACGCCTTTTTGCAGTCCATCATGCCTGCGCCGGTTGTCGTCCGCAAATCTTTTACCATACTTGCAGTAATCATTCTATGACCTCCATCAAAAATAAGGTTTTTGTCTATATCAATTATTCTTCTTCAGCAGATACTTCTTCCGCTGTTTCTACCGATTCTTCAGCACTTTCTTCAAACGTTTCTTCCACTTCTTCCTGCTGTCCCTGGCGTCCTTCCAGAACGGCATCCGCCATCTTGCCCGCTAAAAGTCTGACGGCGCGAATAGCATCATCATTGGCAGGAATCGGGTAATCCACTTCATCCGGATCGCAGTTGGTATCAACGGTGGCAACAACCGGAATATGCAGTTTATGAGCTTCCGCTACTGCGATTTCTTCTTTCTTGGAGTCAATAATGACAATAGCGCCCGGGATTTTTTTCATATCCTTAATCCCGCCGAGATTCTTCTGGAGTTTTTCCAGTTCACGCTGCATGAGAATAACTTCTTTTTTCGGATATTGTTCCGTGGTTCCGTCTTCAAACATTCTTTCCAATTCTTTCAGGCGGGCAATCCGTGTCTGAATCGTGCGGAAATTGGTCAGCATGCCGCCAAGCCAACGTTCATTGACATAGAACATATTGCAACGCTGTGCTTCTTCTTTAATGGAATTTTGAGCCTGTTTCTTTGTACCGACAAAAAGAATCGGCGCTCCGGAAGCAGCCACTTCACGGATAAATGCGTAAGCTTCTTCTACTTTTTTTACAGTTTTCTGCAGGTCGATAATGTAGATCCCGTTACGTTCAGTGAAAATGTATCTCGCCATTTTCGGATTCCAACGACGGGTCTGATGCCCAAAATGAACACCTGCTTCTAATAACTGTTTCATGGATACGACTGACATAATAAATAACCTCCTGTTAATAACCTCTGTCCGCTTCTTCTTTTATAGCCACCGAACGGCACAGATATAAAATCCGCGGACATGTGTATTCATGCTTTTTCATTTTAACAAAAAGACCGTTTGATAGCAAGATAAAAATTTATTTCGCTTTTGATTTTTCTTTGCTTTCTCTATTTTTTCAAATGCACTCCTCCGTTCTGTCCCATCTCCGTTATTTACCATTCACTCCCGTTGTACACTTGAATTATGCAGACAAAAATCTCATTTTCTCTCCGCTTCTTTCAGATATCGTTGATTTCGTATATATTTTTTCTTCCGCTATTTTTTTAATCACTTTTTTCTCCGCTGTATTTTTATTGATTTCTGTATCATATTTCTTACCACATAACAAACTTACCGAAGCTTTCAGCCAATCAGGGCAGCAAAAAAGCCGACATCCGTTGCAGATATCAGCTTTTACTTTTTCAGGCCCCGAGCTCGTCTAAGAGTTCATCGGCGGCCCCGAGAGCCTCTTTAATTTCCTCTCTCAGATCCGCCTCGTCGGTGAGGAACCGGACTTCTGAAAGAATACTGATCAAATGGGCAACCTGGGCAGTACGGCCTATGAGAATTTTTTGGGATTCCGTATATTTTCTCCAATCATTGCCCGCTTTTGCACGGATATTTTTGATATCCGCAATTCCGTCTTCCAAGTAATCGGAAAGGTCCAAAAGTGCGTCTTCCGCCTGGCGGGCTTCTTTTCTGATTTCCTGCATGCGCCGGCACATTTTCTTTACTTTTTTCTGAAATTCATCCAAATGAATCCCCATTTTTTTCAAGGCTTCAACATCTTCTTTGGAGGCCTCTTCCAAACCGCAAATGTCCGGAATAATCGCATATTGATCCAATATACCGGCACCGAACCCGATTGCATCCATCGCTCCGGACAGAGTGATCAGTCCCATTGCTTTGGTAGATAATTCCTGCAACTCTTTCCAATTTTTTCTTTCTTTATTGAATTGCTCCAGTCCCGTTAAAGTATCGCAGTCATGGAAATTTACATTTTTAATTTGGGCAAATTCATTGGTAAATTTTTTCATATCTCCCGACATCAACGTGATTCTCACACGATCAAGCTCGCCCAATTCTTCCTGGGCCCGCACCTTCGCACGATAAATTCTTTTTGTCGCTCTTCCTTTGGCACGCTCAATTTCGTCATTGATATTTTGGGAATGCGCATTGCCGCCGTTTCCGCTTACTACATTAGCTATCATACGAAGTATAAATGAAATAGACATCAGACGCCTCCTTGTTTTTGTTATTGTCTATATATTTCAAATTATAGCATATTTTATATTCTTTTCTATTTTCCCGCCCGTTTTAGTTTATACCCTTTATTTATTTCTTTTATTCTTTGTCGTTTCATAAAAAAAGACCTCAGTAAGTCAAATGTTCGGGTCTGACTTTCAGAGGTCGGTTTATATCTCATGATTTCAATGTCTTTTCATGCATCACGTTTTAGCAATTCATCCTGCGCTTTTTTGATGGCCGCCCGGCTGCTTTCGTAAATCTGCCCCTCCGAGTCGAGGAGTCTTTGGAAAAGAAGCGTGATAAGCTGTGCCACCTGTATAGCTCTCCCGATTTGCATTTTTTGTACCAACGTATACATCGCCCAGTCACCACCGGCCTGCATATATATTCGTTCCGCATCTTCCACCCCGTCGGCAAAGTAGTCGGCAAGGTCATTGATGGCTTCTCCTTTTTCTTTAGCACATTGTGCAATATCTTCCAGATAATGACAAATAGAACGTACCCGTTCCTGAAAAGCCTGCACTTCCTGTCTTTTTATCCGGGCATACTCCGGATCCATGGTTTTAAACCGGGCATTATCTATTTCTATTTCATCCAGTGTCGTATAGGTTTCAAGCAATCCGAATCCGAGCGCCATCGGCGTGTACGCTGATGAACTTATGACAGAAAGTTGTCCGATTTTTTGTGCCATTTCTATGACTTCCTGCACGCGGTTTTCGTTTTCCAAAAAATCTTCAATGCCCATCAGTCCCCGGCAATCTTCAAGATTTAAATTACGAATCCGGCTGAGGATTCTGATAAAACGGGGCATGTGATCATTCGCTGCCGCCACCTTGGCTTTATCCATTTCTCCCAACTCATACTGGGCACGCAGGCGAATACGGGAAATACGCCGTTTCGCACGTCGCACGGCTTTTTGCAGTTCCTCGTTCATATCAATAATTACACCATATTTCTCTGAATCTCCCTTTTGGATATCATCCAAAATTTGAAGTATGTAAGTAATTGTCATGGAGTTCCTCACTTTCAAATCATTTTCCATTTCATTATAGCATGATTTTCTCATTAAACATGCAAATCATCTATGATTTACCCTCTTTTTTATAATAAAATTTATATATGACATGTGCAAGAAAATCCTAAGTGCCATTTGAAAACAGAGCTTCTCAAAAGAAGCTCTGTTTTTCTATTTCGTATTTTATATTTTTCTATTCGATACATACGGCATCGGGACGCCCTGCATCATCAAGCCCCAGATAATCAACGGACTTTACGTGTCCGTCATAAGTTAACGTAATGCAGTATTGCAAAGCTTTTCCATCAAAAATTTCATCATCAAGCATAACGGCCATGACATATTTTTCCGGCCGGTACGCACGGGTCGGGTCTTCCGATTCCGGTTCATAGAGAAATACAAATTCTTCCTCATCGTATACGACACTGCCATATACACGTTTTAATTCGGAAACCGGATACTTGTCCACACCGTCCACAACCACTCTGTCTAATGTTAAAATTTCCATATTCATCACCTCTGTGCTCATTATAACAAAAACAGGACCGGCTTTTCTATATCGCCCGGCTTATAAGAATTTACAGATTTTCTTTATAGCCGAAACAAGACGGATATGATTGGCAAATATATAAATTGTATAAAAATATACAGGAATCCGCCTGCTGCAAGACCGACTATCGCCCCGTTGATTCGGACTCCTTCCAGTTCTTTATGCACCTTGGATTCTATAAACTCACTCAGCTCTTCTGTCCGGTAATTTTCTAAAACGCGAATAACCGCTTCTGCCATATGCCCCCGCTCAAAGTGAAGAATTTCCAGCAGCAAGTTTTGCGTCCCCCAATCCACCTGTTTCCGGATTTTTTCATTAGCCGCCATACTGCGGAAAGTCCTGTGAAAGGCCTGCTCAATGCAGGGAAGCAAATTTCGTTCAAAAGCACTTCCCTCCACCCGCTCTTTCCATAACCGGTCAAAAACTTCATCCGCTTTTTCTTCTACGGGAAACGATTCATACAAATAAAAGGCAAAATCCCGAAGTGCTTTTTTTGCCTCCGGATTTTCCATAAAAGCCGTTACCGTATCATTCCATTCTTCCAAGAGGGTCCGGCGAAAAGGATTTTCTTTTTTTTGCCAGCTTTGTATTTTTTCTTCCGCCGCTTCCAAGATGGCCGCCGCCATGTCTTCATAATCTATAATTCCCATACGGCCGGCAAGCGGATAAAACAGATTTCCTAAAAATCCTTTTTCCTGCCTGTCTCCCCATGTTCTCAGATACCCGGCAAGCTTATTCCGTAAAGACGGGCTTTTCATTTTTTCTTCTACGGCGCTTAGCATTTGAAAAAGTATTTCTTCTTTTTGTTCATCCCTCAGTGCCTTTTCCTCTATATAACGGACAAAGAGATTCACAAAGACTCGTCCGCTCCGCCTTGCCCAAACCCCCGCCTCTTTTCTGTGAATTTCCGCAAAGCCTTTCAAAAAACGTCCGGCGCAAAAGACTGCCTTTTTCTCCCATTCCTTCATCGCTCCGTTTCCGCTGCGGTATTCATTTTCCATACATGCGGTCACTGAAAACTTCCGGATCATAGCTGCAAACATTTCACTTTTTATTAATTTCCGGTTCACCGTTTCGTGAATCTGCCGAACAATCCTCTCTTTATTTTTCGGAATTAAAGGACGAAACCGGGGCAGGTGCAGGCTGTTTCTGAAAATAGATTCCACGGCAAACCAATCAGCCACACAACCGATAAAGCAGGATTGGGCAAGAAAATAAAACAACGCCGTCTCCTCACTTTTCCGGCAGATATGCAAAATCACGGCAAAACAGAACAGAAGAAAAGCGCCTGCAAAAATAAGGTTGGCCATTCTGTATCGTTTCATCAAAAAAGCCCTCCCAGAATCGAAATCAGATAAAACAGTCCTCCCAGCACCCCGCCGCAAAGTGAACCGTTAATCCGTATCATTTGTATATCCTGATGAACTCCGTCTTTTGCGATTTTCGCCATTTCTCTCCCATCATAGCCGGACAAAGCATACTCCACCGATTCTTTGATTTTTTTATGTACCCAGGGCAGCCGGGGAACGCATACATGCAGGAGAAACGTATCCAACTTTTCTTTTTTCTCCGGGTGGGATAATTGTTCCTCTGCTTTTCTTAATAAGAACTCCGACACATTTTTCAACACATGGCTTTCCTGCGCCCGCCATACTGTTTTTATCAATTCCGGACCTTGCCGTTTCATCCATGCGGACAAAGCATTGCTCACATATCCGTTCCATGTATTTTTGAACGGTTCATCGTTCCGCAATCGGAAAATCAAGCGGTCATATGCATTTTCCAAGGCCCGGCAGATTTCACTTTCCGGGTCTTTAACGGTGTCCGCTATATGCAAAATATTTTCCCGGAGAATACGGACAGCTTCCTCATTTTGATCTTCCATCACCTGCTGTAAAATGCCGCGAAACCAATTTTGCTCTCTGTACCGACTCCATGCCCCTTCATAAAGACTCTGCACTTCTGCCAAAGTAAACCGGTTTTCTAAAAAACGCCCGACTTCTTTTGCCAGTAAATTTCTTAAAACCTCTTTTTTTTCGTATGACTTTAATGTTTCAAGAACAAAAGCGATTCTCTCCGCCCAATCCTCTCCCGCTGCCGTCTCTTCCGCCTTTTCAATAAGCAGACTCTCAATCCGTTCTCTATCTATGGCTGACATACCCAGTTGAAGTACTTCTTCCAGAATCAGTCCGACCGGTTCTCTGTGATTTTTGATCCATGTCAAAAGGATTTCAGAAGGAAGATGTTCTTGGAAAAATATCTCCAACTTTTCCGGAGGAAGCAATTCTTCGCTGACCATCTCTTTCGCCATTTCCACAATTTTGTCACGGCGATTGGCAATAATATCCGTTCTGTAAGAAATTCCCATCGGTTTTTCAAAAAGAGAAGTCACTGCAAACCAGTCGGCAATCCCGCCGACTGTTGCTGCAAACGCGATATGAAATAAACCGGCCTGCCAGAGTCCGCTTCCTTGAAACGGCGCTGTCGCTAAACAAGTTGCAAACGCCGCTCCCAATATATGATTCGCCGTTTTTCTTTTATCCATATCTTTCCCGCTTTCATTTCCTTTATTTTTATTATAACATTCTTGAAAGACGGGATTTTTCAGCAAAATAAAATGGATCTGTCCCGCCATTTTTCCTTTCCACTTTAAAATATATTTATCGTATCCGCACAAATAAGAACATGGCATATATTTATCAGTTGTAATACAATAAAAACAAATCAAAGAGAATATTTTATACAAATTCTCTTCCTTTCCTATAGTGTTTTCGATATAATGATTAGAATTTATACTTTTAGAATCTTTTTGTTAGGAGGAAATGATGGCAACCTATATCACTGAACCGGCACACACTTTTAATGAATATCTTCTGATTCCCGGATACTCTTCTTGTGAATGTATCCCTACAAACGTTTCTTTAAAAACCCCGCTCGTTAAATTCAAAAAGGGAGAAACGCCGGATATTGAACTGTCCATTCCTATGGTATCTGCCATCATGCAGGCCGTTTCCGGTGAAAGACTTGCCGTAGAACTTGCACGAAACGGAGGCATTTCCTTTATTTACGGTTCCCAGACTCCCGAAGAAGAAGCCGCTATGGTTGCCAGGGTCAAAGCAAAAAAGGCAGGTTTCGTTTCCAGTGATTCCAATTTGTCTCCGAAAAATACATTGGCAGATATTCTGGCGTTAAAAGAAAAAACGGGACATTCCACCGTAGCCATCACGGATGACGGCACTGCGAACGGCAAACTGGTCGGCATTGTTTCCAGCCGTGACTATCGTGTCAGTCGTATGGACATCTCCGAAAAGATTGCGGACTTTATGACTCCTTTAGAAAAACTGGTCACCGCTAAATTCGGCATCACTCTTTCTGAAGCGAATGACATTATTTGGGATAATAAAATCAATTCTCTCCCCGTTCTTTACGAAGACGGAAGACTTTACGGATTCGTATTCCGTAAGGACTATGATTCCCATCGTGAGAACCCGGATGAAATGCTTGATGCGAAAAAAAGATTCATCGTCGGTGCAGGTATTAATTCAAGAGACTATGCAGAACGTATCCCTCTTCTTGTAGATGCGGGCGCTGACGTACTTTGCATTGATTCTTCCGAAGGCTATTCGGAATGGCAAAAGATCACGATCGACTGGGTGCGTGAACATTACGGTGACAAAGTGAAAATCGGAGCGGGAAACGTCGTCGACCGTGATGGTTTCCTTTTCCTCGCAGAAGCGGGGGCGGACTTTGTAAAAGTCGGCATCGGCGGCGGCTCTATCTGCATCACAAGAGAAACAAAAGGCATTGGCCGCGGCCAGGCGACGGCTGTCATTGAAGTTTGCAAAGCAAGAGATGAATATTATAAAAAGACAGGCATCTATGTGCCCGTATGCTCTGACGGAGGCATTGTTTATGATCACCACATCACTCTTGCTCTTGCTATGGGCGCCGACTTTGTTATGCTCGGCCGTTACTTTGCCCGTTTCGATGAATCTCCCACACAGAAACGAACCGTCAGCGGCACCGTTGTGAAAGAATATTGGGGAGAAGGCTCCAACAGAGCCCGCAACTGGGGACGCTATGATCTCGGCGGAGAAAAGAAACTCCAATTTGAAGAGGGTGTCGATTCCTATGTCCCCTACGCCGGCCCATTGAAAGAAAATGTAGCCAAAACTTGCGCAAAAATTAAAGCGACGATGTGTAACTGCGGTGCTCTTTCCATTGCAGAATTGCAGCAAAAAGCAAAACTGACGCTCGTATCCGCCACCTCCATCGTCGAAGGCGGCGCTCATGACGTCATACGAAAAGAAAAAGATAATAACAATAATTAATATAGAGAAAAGGAGCGACTGCTCCTTTTTTGTTGCAAATATATTTTTTTGAGTATACTCTATCATACAGAAGAAACGGAGACATTTTATGATCAATCACAGTACGGATGAAATACTATACCGCTTCGATTGCGGTGATGAAATACGAAGAAACAAAGAAGGAAAAACCGTATTCGTATTATTTCAACAGACCAAAAAAGTGATAAGCACTTCTCTTGTAAACGGCGGATTTCACGACAATATCAGAGCAGTATTTAACTATAAATGTGCAGAGCGTACCGGCGGCACCTGTATGTCTTTTCAAGAGTATGAAGAAGATATAAAAAAGAAAGCCGAAAGTATCGGAAATGATTGGAAAGTATCTACCGGTTTCGGCACGGCGGCAGATATGGAAAATGCCGTAGTCGTGGAGAAAACCTATAAAAATTTAAAAGTAACGGCCTGTGTCACAGCAGGTATAGAAGCCAATGCAGGTTCTGCCGGCGATCCGGCCTTTGCGTATGGCGGAGAAAGCAAACCGGAATATTTTAAACCGGGCACCATCAACATTATGCTTTTTTTGGGAGCGGATATGCCGGAAGGAGTTTTGACACGTGCCCTGGTCACTTGCACAGAAGCAAAATCGGTAGCACTTCGCGAACTTCTGGCGGGAAGCCGGTATTCCTATGAACCTGCCACAGGCTCGGGAACCGATTCCACGCTGATTGTCGCCAATCCGGACAGTCCGATTTATTTCCGTTCATCAGGAAAACACAATAAGCTCGGTGAACTTATCGGTCTTGCCGTAAAAGAAGCGGTGAAAGAAGGACTGAAACGACAAAATCATTTAACTTCCTCTACACAGTACAGTGTGCGGGAACGGATGCGACGCTACGGAGTCACTGAAAAATTTCTTTATACCCTTTACCAAAAACAGGGCGGTACTTTATCGGACAGTGATTTTCATATATGGTGGGAGCCGGCGGATAAAAAAAGCGATGCCGTGACCTGGACAGCCCTCTATGCTACTTTGCTCGACCATTACCGCTGGGGTCTTGATACGGAAGAAGACACAAAAAAAGCGGGACAAGTGATTCTTGACCATATTGCCGCAGCCTATAATGTACCTTCCGTAGTGATTGAAGAGGCGAATATGACCTCACTGATACAGAAATTTACGGATATTATGGCCCGAAAAATGGAAAACGAAAAAGAAAATCAGGTTTGAAAAAATTATTTTTCCTTTTAAATATATCCGCCACCTTTTCTCACCAAAGAGCAATACTTATACCTTATAAGAAAAGAGAGTTCTAACCCTTATGAAAAAGAAAATCATCATTATCACTACCGGCGGCACCATCGCCATGAAAAAAGATGAAAAAACGGGAGGTCTTATCCCCGCCGTATCAGGAGCTGACTTAGTTTCCGCAATCCCCGGACTTTCTCACGCGGCGGATATAGAAGTCCGGGAATTTTCAAATATCCCGAGCGGTTGGATGACCGTTGAAAAAATGTTTGCCCTCTCCCAGGAAATCGACAAACTCGCTGCAGAAAATACCGCCGACGGATTTGTAATCACCCACGGAACCGACACGCTGGAAGAAACTGCTTTCTTTCTCAATATAACTCTGCGAACCGAAAAACCCGTATGTGTCACAGGCGCCATGCGGGGCGGTCATGAAATCAGTGCTGACGGCCCTGCAAATCTGTTATCGGCCGTCAGAATTGCCGCCGATGAAATGACGGGAAAAATGGGCGTCGTCGTCTGCCTCGGCGACCGCATTTACTCTGCCGGAGAAGTCACCAAAGTGCATACAACAAATCCCGATACCTTCCGTGATCTTCACTACGGTCCTTTAGGTACGGTCTCCGGAAATACGGTACTGTACGGACGAATCCCAGTGGCTCATAAAAAAATCCACCCGTCCCACATTGAACCCCATGTCTGGATCATTCCGGCCTGGTCAGGCATGGACGGAGAAATTGTAAGAGCTGCCAAAGGAAAAGCCAAAGGTGTCATTATAGACAGTCTCGGCTGCGGAAATGTACCGCCGGAATGTAAAAAAGCCATTGTGGAATTAAGGCATACCGGTATACCTGTAGTACTCACCACCCGTGTACCTACAGGAAGCATTATGGAAGAATACAGCTACGACGGAAGCATCAAATCCATGAAAAGCCTGGGCATTATATCAGGCGGCACACTTTCTGCCCCCAAAGCCAGACTGCTGTTATCTGCCGCTTTGGGAATCACAAACGATAATGAACAAATCCGGTCCTATTTTGAAACATAACGGGAAAAGAGCAAATTTCTCTTGACAGATAGAGACCAAATCAATATAATAAATAAGTCAGTCAGTTCCTACCTGCGGGTAAACTGATAAAAATGGAGAGGTGTCCGAGCGGTTTAAGGTGCATGATTGGAAATCATGTTGCCGGCGAATACCGGCACGGGGGTTCGAATCCCCCTCTCTCCGCCATAAAGACAGAGCCTATCGAATAAGATAGGCTTTTTTATTTTATAAATATCAAAATAAAAATCTATTTACAAAACATTTTTGACGACACTTTGACGACACTTTGTTTTTACAAAAGAAAAGGCGATTTTTCCACTCTTTGATTTACAAGGTTGCAAAATCAAATCTATCTGATTGCCAAGTATCCCAAGCCTGCACTAATGAGTATCCACAGATTTCTCTGTCTTGCCTTGATTTTAATTTTTCTTGCTACCTCTTTCTCGTACTGTGCTAAGGATTGATTGGCATTCTCTAATGAGCTCAATGTCATCTCGTTCCATTCTTTGGATTTCTTCAGCTGTTCGTTGACTATTGCTAACTGCCTCTGCGCTTCTTCCAGCTGCTTCGCTTGCTTGTCCAATAGTTTCTGCTTCTCTTTGTTGTTCTGCTCGAGCGTTGTCAAGTTCTGTTCTAACTGGAGCAGTTCGCTCTCGTAGATGGTATATTGCGCTTCTGCCCGAACAGAAAAACCAGAGAACCACGGCGATGATAGAAAAAACGGAAATAATAAAAATAAAATGAGCTTTCGCTTGCAATTCATCTATCCCTCCAAATTTAAATTTGTGACGTAATCGTATGTGATATTGGCCCGGTTCTCATATCCCGGTGCATACTCTCCTACGCCGGCCGCCCATGCGTATTGGTCTCGAAATAACGTATGGATCACGTCTATATTTCTGAGGTCGTATCCCCGTTCCTGTCTCCGCTGTAGAAAATTTCTTACGACGTAATGGGAGGTGGGACACCACATGCCTGCATAAATGGTGCATAGAGTATCGTCAAGGTCAGGGACTTCCCATAGCGTTTCCACGTATTCTTCGCAGTCACAAGCGAGCAGTTCCAGCTGCGCCCGCTGTCCCTCGTCGCTCATCAGTAATTCTTGCAGTCCACCTATATCGCCGGAATCCTTGATATCTGAGTAGGATCTGCCGGCATAGTTGTCTCCGCCCGGTATATTACCCAGCAGTCTGTCTGCTCTTGAGCCTTCCCATTGGCTGACTCCGATTGACGGATAGTCTCCGGCAGTAGAGCATGAAACGGATCCATAGTTACCTTCTATTCCTGTTTCTATCAATCCTTGAGCTATCTCCCATGCCAGTTCTTCTTTCGTCATGATACTCTCCTTTCAAATTAAAAGACGGTGGTTTCCCATCGTCTTTTTCAAATACATCCGGCGTGCCGTTTTTATCTTTGTCTACAAACATTCGTCCTATACCGAGAATCCCGCCGACTGCCCCTGCGGATAAAAGCATTGTGATAAATGCCCTTAATTCCGGCTCGTTTCCTTTTCCGGTTATCCACCAATCAAGCAAGGTCATCAATATATACAGAAAAATGCAAAATATACATAGTATGGCATAGAGAATCGACCAGTAAATCAACGGGATTTTTATTTGCGAGAGCCGTCTTTTTATTTTTGTTTTTAGTTTGGTCATCAGATCACCTTGCCAAGAAGTCCGATAACTACCGATATGATGGTGGATATCAGTCCCGCTACCTTGTAAATATTATCTATCCGGTGATGGGCAGAGTCGGCCGACTGCTCCGCCTTTCCCAGTGCCACCTGCACTTCTGTAATCTTCGGGATCATGGTGGTTATCGTATCAAGTTTCGCTTCCATGCGAGCGATTCTTTCAATAAGTGCCATGACCATCTTTTCATTGTTTTCCATCATTTTCTCCAATAGAAAAGCACCCTTTCGAGTGCTTATGATTTAAAATAAATCGGAATGCGAACCTGTCCGCATAGCAATAACCGTCAAACCGTTGTCATCAATTTCATAGATTAGCAACCAATCAGGTTTTATGTGACATTCTCTCACCCCGGCATAGTTTCCTGTGAGCGGGTGGTCACGATATTCCTGAGGCAATGTCTCTCCTTTGACTAACAGCGAAAGAACATCTTCCAATAATTTAAGATTATATCCTCTCTTTTTGACTCGTTTGTAGTCTTTCTTGAACAAACGGTGATAGCGGATTTTATGCATTTAGATCCGCCATCATCTCATCAACGGAAGAATAGGATTTACTGAGTCCCGCTCCTTTTTCTGTTTCTTTTATTGCTTTTACGGTTTCCGCATTCGGAATATCCCCCTTGATTTCAAAAGGGATTCTGTTTTCTCTGACCGCCTGTTTCATGAATACACTGAGTGCCGTTGTCATATTCATTCCCATGTCCTGACAGAAATAATCAAAATCTTTCTTGAGTTGACTGTCTACACGGATTGATAATGTCGCTTGTGCCATTTTTATATCACCTCGTTATGTCAATATTATAACAATGTGTGTACAAATGTGCAACATCAGGAAGAAATCAACTGTTCTCGTCAGTGTAAATAGGTTATCTTTTGGTAACACGTTGAGTTGAGAGGATTGTAGACGGAATAGGCTTGTCTCCGTTTCTCAGGCTTCCCCAATATATTCAATACAAGCTATTTGTAAATAATATGCCTCATAATCTGGTTCTGCCTCTTCCATCCCATTATCCCAAGCATATGCGTCGTCATATACATGACCATTCTTAGCTTTTATTGAAAAGTCGTTGTATTTATCTTTAGTAAATGTAGTACCTTGTTCAAAAATATCCTCTTTAGATTCAGTAGATTCTGTTTCACCGTCTGGTGTTATATCCTGTCTATCATAAGTCAATCTATATTTTCCTGTTCGTGGGATAACCATTTTAGAGGCTTTCTCCCATTTATTGTTAATTTCGTATTTCCACACAAACTGCATTTCTTTTTGTACATAGAGTTTTCGTCCGTCCGGTTTTATCACGTACATGTGAGTACTTAGCTCCGGGGCTAATTTTCCATAGTAGGTTTTCCCGTCTTTTTCTACCGTCAGGTGGTCAATCCCCGCCAATGTTTTGTCTTCGGTGAGTTCCGCATATTCCATGTCCCCGTTCGGTCTGGTGATTACGATTCTTGCCATGTTATTCTATCCCCATTTCTATGTCACCAATTCTTATATGGTCTGCTTCAATTAAAATACTACCCTTTGGCAGCTCTTTGTCTTTTGTGCTAACTATATAGATATATTGGATTCCGGGCTTGATGTTAAAAAGCCACATAATAAATTTCTTCATTTTTATTCCACTCCTATTTTTGCCCCGTTCGGTAATTTGATAGTGTCTCCATCGTAGAGGTCTTTTTCTTGTACAAAAACAGCATTAGCTTCTTGTTTGCTGACATAGTTATTATCCAAAATATCCTGCGTGATATAGTTCCCTTTGGGCTGAAAGTTATTCTTTATTTCTTTTTTGGTAAAATAATCTATCAACGGGCTGTTAAAGGTAATGCCGTATACTTCAGAAAAGGCTATATTCATAGCCGGCTTGTGTATTTCCTGGTTGATATATATGCTAAAGGCAGCATTCCAAACGCTTTCTGTGACATACTTTCCTTTCGGTTGATAGTTCTTGACAGCGTCGTCTTTTTTGAGGTACGTATTCGCCGCTTCCGGTGCCGTAAGGAATGTACCGCCGGTCTTTTTCATGTAGGTGTTTTCCGCATCAGTTTTGGAGAGGTAGGTATTTTGGGCGTCTTCTTTGGATAGGCAGTACATTTCCGCATCTGTCATTTTCAGATAGGTGCTTTCGGCGTCTGTTTGTTTCAGATACCGTTTGTCACTTTCCGTTTTCGTATATACCGCGTCTTTATCCGCTTTTTCGGCAAGTTCTTCTTTCGTAGCCTTGCCCATAAGAGCATTTTCTACTGTTCCCTTATCTGCCTTGGTAGATATTTCGGTAATAATAGTCCCTATCTTGTCTTTGTTAGTAGTTAATGCTGCAGCTATTTCTCCCAGCGTGTCTAATGCTTCGGGGGCTGTTCCTACCACATGTTTTATCCTGCCGTCCACATACTCGGTACTTGCCAGCCCCACCAGTGATTCCTTCTTGGCATATTCGGTAAGATCCACACCGCCCATCGCCGTTTTTAATGCTTCTTTCGCTTCGTCGGCTGCCGTTCTCGCCTCCTCTGCTTTGGACGCCGCCTGCGTTTTTGCTTCTTCCGCTTTCTTGGAATAGGTCTGGGCTCTGTCAGCTTCTATCTTTGCCTTGCCGACTTCCGCTTGGGCATTCTTTGCCTCCGTTTTCGCTTTTCCCGCTTCCGTCTTGGCCGTTAATGCCCACGTTCTGGCACTCTGCGTCTTTCCCGTTCCGCTTTCCGTATCGGCTGCCCCATCCGGTGATACCGTAGACATCGCCCAGTTCTTTGCCGTTTGTGCATTTGTTTTGGAGAATGATACCTGCGATTCCGCTTGTTTCTTATAACTTAATGCACTTTCTTTCGCCGCTTTCGCATCATTTCTTGCCTGCACGGCTTCTTCTTTGGCGCCTATCGTCGCCTCTTTTGCTATTATTGCTAATTGGCTGTGTGTTTCACTTTCTCTCGCATGGGAAAGCGCCCTGTTCTTTGCCTCTTCCGCTTCCCTTGCTGCCGTTTCCGCGCCGCTTTGTGCTTTTTGCGCAGCATCTACCATACCAACCGCGGCCGCTTCTACTTTACTTTTTTGGACGTCTCCCTCAAGCTCTACATGGCTGACGGCGCTGTCTCCTTGTTCCTTGATACGCCCCGCCTCATTTTCCCCTTGTTTCCTTACACTCTCTATGGCCTCAGCCGCATTCTCTTTGATGATTCGCCGCTGCGCTTCTCCCGTCAGAATCACGCCCTCTTTCGCTTCTTCGTTAAGAGCATTGATTTCATTCATGGCGGTTTCTGCCGATTTTCTGAAAGCATCATGTTTTTCTTTGGCCGCTATGGCGTACTCATACACTTTCGCTTCCGCTTTGACCGCTCTATTGGCATATTCACCGGCTTTCTCTTCGGCATTTTCCGCTTTGCTCCGGGCCTCTTCAGCGGCATTCTTATATTCACTTGCCAGCGTTGCCTGCGTCTGTGCCTCTGCCGCCGCCGCTCTTGCCTCTTCCTGCCACCGTTTCACCGGTACATTGATGACGGACTTCTCATCTTCCGACCAGCCGATAGCCGTGTCTTTTTCCGGAGGCGGCAATACTACTTCTACCTCTTCCGTCGCTCCTGCCAATCTCACTGTCCGGGATATGGACTCTTTATTTTCTTGGTCAATCATCGTCAATTTATCCAGTGCTTTCTCGCACACGTCGAACGGCCACTTATCCCCCAACGACGTAAGCTGTGATACCTGCGTGTTACGGTAGATAACAATCTTTTCCCCCGGTGCCAATACGGCCGGCCGTTCCGCCTCTGCCGGTTCTTCTCCTTTCGGATACCCGGGATACAGGACTACATGCTTGTCCATATCTACATAGTAATCACTCGTCAGCGTTTTCTCTCTTCCGTTCCTGTCCGATATGATCACATAAATAAATTTCCTATCCAGCACAGGAAAGGCAAAGGGAAATTCTTTTGTTCTCCCGTCTCCCTGATATACCACTCTGGCTACTGTTTGCTGTATCACTTACGTTCTCCTTTCTTTTTTATCTTTCTGTCAAATAAAATTGAAGCTATCGACTCAAAGGCTGTGGTGTCTGTATCTGTAAAGGTGAGACGCGCGATAGCCCACAGACCGTCGGTGACGGTATCAGATAATCCTGTTAATTTATTAGTGGTTTTGGTTGCCGCCTGTCCCACATCAATCCAATCTTTATTATTCGATTTGACGGCACTGCCTGTTTTATAAATATCTTCTATAATTTGTAATCCTGATACCTCAGGCACTGCTCCCTCGCTATACATCCCCATGAATAGAGAATACATGGCCGGCACAACATCTCTTGCAACAGGAAGTCCGCTGACGGGTCCATTAGATGCATAGGAGTATCCCAAACGTTCCAGAAAAGTGTATTTATCATTCCCTGTTGCCTGATCAATAAGATACCGCAAGGCACCTTCAAAGGCGGGGCCGAACAAATACCAGAAAATAAAAGAACGAATCAATCTTCCCGGTCCTTTCCCGTCGACAATGTCATATCCTCCGCGAATGAATTGGTTAAGTACCAGAGAAGTATAACTATAAAAGGGAAGGAGCTGTGATAAAAATCTGCTTTTCACTACCGCCGGACGATCTTTCATTTCACCGCTTCCGAAGGTTTCCCTTACGATCTTATCTGCTTTTCTGACTGCTTCTTTGTCTATTTCTTCGGCGGTCATATTTCTTTTCATTTGTAATTCAAAAACGGTATTGTTATAGGTTTGTATCCATTCAGGAAGAGAAAACATAAAATCCGTTTCTGCAATCAGAGAGAATCCGTATTGGTCGATGATTTCTTTCCCGCCTTTTATCTTCGATACCGCTTTGGATGTTCCTCTGTCTTCTTTCATCCGGAGTCCTCTTGCCAAGTCTCTATCCATGGTAGTGGCTCTTTCCTTCATGAAGGAAGATTTTTCAAAAACAAACGCTCTCTGCTCCCTGTATTTATCAGCACCGCTCATATACATATCGGATAGGCCGCGAATGAAATTACGGGCTCCTGTCTTTTCTATGACCAGAGGAATATTTGCCATGTTTAATAGAGCGGTAGATACGCGGTAACCCATAGTTGCCATTGTAAATTTTTTGCGCATCCTGTCCAGGTATCTTTCAAGATTTCCCAGCTTATCTACCGGATCATGCCAACAGTCCGTTGCCCATTGTAATAACCGCCTATGTGCTTCCGAGCCGTATTTATCCGTAATAGCTTCCGCCACATCTTTCCGGGCAAGAAGTTTGTAAATATCCGCAGTTGTTTCTCTCATGGCAATATGATTGATACTTTCATTGATGTACTCAATATAAACTTCTAAATCGTCCCGTATATATTGTCCGCCGGAACCTTCCGCTCTTTTTTTAGTCGAGCCCATTCCTATATTGAAAGTATGACTTCCCAGCATTTCTTTCCGCACAATATCATTGAGTTCTCTTTCTTTTGTTTTACTTGAAAGCTCTCCATCATATTTAATCGGGTAGTACATACCTTTTATTTTTCTTCCGTTTGAAAGAACAATCGTCTGTCCAGGTACTTTACCTAAAGGGACTCCATATAAAGAATTTTGGACGATATTCCTCTGCGGCCAGTAGGAGTTAATATGCTCCCATACGGCTTCTACAAAATCCCAATCTCTGTTATCCATGTATGTTTCTAAAGCATTCATTATGGCATTGTATGTCATACCGTATGTTTCAGAGACTCTTTCTTGATTGGTTTTAGTCCCCATATTGAGTGCTATGGACAGTAATATTTCTTTGGTAACAATAACCGGTTTCCCATCTACATCTTCTGTCAATTTGTATATTTTATCTGCCCTGATTTTTCTCCAGGTTTCTCTGTCCGGATAGATATTCATAATTTCTTTGAACTTTTCTCTTGCCTCCGACTCAAGCTTTCGCTTCACTTGAAACGCGTTATCCATTGGTTTATAAATCAAGTTGTAAATTTCCGGACCCATTCTTTCTATAAAGATTTCCGGTAGGGCCAGTTCCCCCACCCAGTTTCCGGCTTTGTCTTTTACCTTTTTAAGCTTTGTTTCCCCCAGCTTCTTCAGCTTTGGATTTTCAAACGAAATACCCATCTTATCCACAATGATTTCAGCGGCATCAGAAAACGATAAGAGTTTTCCATTCTCTCCGGCAAAGGTATTCCCTTCATACTCTCTTCTTCCCATTTTATAAACTTCTTTGCATACCTCGACCAGCTCGTCAAAATCCACTACCGGGAGATCTCTTATATTGGTTTTGTCTTTTCTTTCAAATATAGTCTTAATCCACTGGGGTACAATATCTTCCGGTGACTGTCCTTCCATGACGGATAAAACGTCTATTTCCGCATTTAGATTTTTCCAGTCAAAGGGTGCGGGATTTCCGGCTCCGTCTAACGGAGCGTTTCCGTCTTTTGTAATAAGCCCCAATTGAAAAGCCAGGTGGTGGATAAAATACCTGGCATTATTTTTCATTTGTATGGATGAATCTCTTTTGCTTACGCGGTTAATTAATCCGATGATTCCGTATTTTTCCAGTCCGTCTTTGTCATAGATATCGGTAGAGGCTTTAGGGTTTCCGTGCAATACGGTTCTTACATGGTCATCATATTCTTTGGCCATGAGGGCATTGTAAGAAAACCGGAGTTGTCTTTGTTTCCTGTATGCTGCCGTTGACCAGTGTCTTTCTTTCATGGCCTCTGCCGCTTTTCTTCCTTCCGCTTCGGCTTTTCTATTCCACCATTTATAATTAGTGGCTTTATAGATTTCCTTTCCATAAAGGAAGGCTCTTGCCTCCTGTTTCAGGTCTACAGGTGTGTAGTAGAGTGAAGCGGCTGCTTCATTCAGCCCGTTTTGTATACCGGCGATTTGCAGCTTGAGTTCTTCAATTTCTTCACTCTTAACTTTCTCTCCATGTGCTTCATCTTCTTTTGTTAAGAGTCCGTTTTCTTTTTTAATTTCATAAATGACCTTCCAGGCTGTATTCTTGACATCTTTCTTTTCTATTCTTTCTAATTCCAAGAGTGCGGCTGCAGCTACTCTTCCATATTTTTTAATTCGTTTGCCCAGCATTTCTTTTTCGATTTCCGCAAGCTTGGCTTTCCCTTCTTCCGACTCCATTTTCTCTTCCGCCAGCCTACGAATATAGTCTTTATCTGACAAACTGCTTTTGAAGTTTTCTCTTTGCGTTTTTTCAAAATTTTTGATTTGTTCTTCTATGCTCCCTCCCGCTTCCTTTACAGCTTTTATGTAGGTTTCTTCCGTATATCCTTCCGCTTCTAATGCTTTGTTCCACATTTCTTTTGTAGGAAACAGGTTTTTACTTCGCAATGCTTCCAATCTGTATACAGGGTTATATATCAATTGTTCTTTAAATGTTTCCATCATCTCCGGAAGTTGCCTTGTTTCAAAGTTCTGCATTTGTTCCCCTTTGATTTGGTGCATGAAATAGGATAATGCTTCTTCCTTAATGGTTTCTTTGATATCCTCAAGCCAGCCGGCTACATTTTCTTTTTCCGTCTTTGTATAGTCAATTCCCGTATCATAGATGGTATGTAGTCTTTTTTCTGCTGACCATGCATTGATTTCTTCCTCTGTGGCGAGCATATGGTCAAATATGTCTTTTATTTCCGCAGGCGGCTCTTTCAGTCCCAATGCTTGCTGTGGGTTTTTCATGATCTCTTTTGTCGTCCTGTAAACAGAAATCATCCATTTTTTAAACCGCCGGAAAGCACCTTGCAGTTCTTTAGTCGGTGCTTTTCCTGTCATGAGATACCTTTCAAAGCCTCTTGCAAATCGTTCCTGGATAAATCGTTCTTGCCATTCTTTGTCCCGGGGATTTTGTTGTATTTCTTTTTCATAGGCATTAAATTCTTTTTCAAGAACCGTCCCTTTATATTCTTTCATGACCTCCGGTGCGTACATAGCCCAGGCACGGATATCCATTCTATCTTTTTTTGCCTTTTTCAACGCCGCTTCCATCTGTGGGTTTTCTTTGGATATTTCTTCAAACTCTTTATCTTCAGCTATCCGGCTAAGCATAGAAAGCCACCAGTGGGCTGCTTCGTGGACGACTGTACTTTGATTGCCTGCAGAAAAAATGTGAATGGCATTTTCTCCTGCATCATAAGCGCCTGCATATTGTTCTTTCTTTTGATAATATTCCGGATTTTCATTCTTCAGCTTGACAAGGTCTGTTTCATTTGGTACGCTTTGAATATCTAAAAGAAGCTTATTGCTTTTAGGAGGTTGGGGCAAATAGAGCCCCGCTGTACCTAAAAGTTTGGTAAGCTTCTTTTTGTTGCCATAACACATACGCCCTGCATTTATTTCATCATAAAACCATTTTATATTCGGACGTCCTTTATGATCTTTTCCGTATGCACTAGTAATAAAGTTCATATAATATCCATTAGATGTGTCTACAGGATTACTTGATATATCCAACGCAAACGGAACGACAATCGGCGACTTGTTTTTATCTTTTAACTCTAAAGCAACGACTAATCTGCCTTTTTTTGTTTTTGATTGGAACACAGCAACGGGATCTGTTAGTGCTCTCGGAATTTGTTTTACAATGTTCTCATCCAATTCATTGCTGTGCTTTCCATGAAGGAGCTTTGATAAAACAGTTGTACTTGTTTCTACCGGCAAAATTTCTGCTCCGACAAGTTTCATCACCAAAGGCGTTGTCATTACTTTTACATTCCCGCTCTTAAGTTTCCCATCCATAAAAAGGTCAACATTATGAGAAAATGCCGCTTCGTCCTGTGCCAGTTTCGCCTCAGATACTATGTTCCGGTTCACCGTTTGATTGTATCGGTTAATCGTCTTAATGGCCTTATCATCAAACACAACGAAACATTGACCGTCACGACCACCATGATAAGCAAGCCCTTTGATTCCCAATTTGTTAAGCAAGAGAGACGCATCTTTTTCGGGAGTATTGCTTCCTTCCCGTTTCATTTGTAAAACAACTTCTTTATAAAAACTATCCCCCGTTTCGTCCCCTAACTCATCAGCAGATATAGCAATATAATCGTCCGGTCTTGATTTATAATACTCAACAATTCCCTCCTTTACTTTTTGCGACTGCTTACTCAAGGGAGCATCTTTATTCAAAAGGTATTCATTATCCGGGATATCTACTTGCAAAAGACTGGATTGTCTTTCAACATTCGGGTAAATTTCTTTTTTAAACCAATGAACCGTATCCTCTTCATAGTTTGACATGTCCATTCGGGATATATCCTGTTCATTGATAAAATCATCAACAATGGTCAGCTTATCCCAATCTTTTTTACTTTCCAAATCGTCACGAAGTTTCCCTATCGGCTGTCCTTTGTAATTCATATCGTGGTCTTTTAATATACGATAGTTGGCAGCCACTTTTCTATCTTTCGCAAAGTACAGCCCCCAACCATGTGCTTGTCTCCCTTCTCCTGTTCCTATGGCTCCCAAGTCGAACCGGTCAAAGGCATAAGGGCTTCCGTGATACGCTTTTTGATTATATTCTTCTTTCTTGACGATTCCTAATTCTTTCTGTATAGTAGATATAGAAGAAAGAGACTGACCGGCCGCGCCCTGCGTCTTCTTTATAGAAGATGAAAGACGTCCGGCAGATCTTTCTTTTATTTTGCTGTTAATACCTTCTTTTGTACCTTTAGCTGCGGTTTTAAACCATACATTCCCCTCTGGTGTAAATTCCAAACATACATAATAAGATGATAACTTCCCATCTACTCTACCGATAATTGTAATTCCATTAAATTTCCCCTTGTAATCACCTTCACCCCAATTACTTATATCCACTCCGTAGATACTGTTTATATTTTGCTCAATATCCTCTAAATTCTCTTTGGTTAGTCCATGTTTTTCTACCGCATGTCGTACATATGATTCTGCATAAGTAACTCCGTTATCATCGGTATACTTTATCTTATTAACTTCTTTCCCTTCCGCTTCACCTTTCTCTATCCGTTCATGAAACTGGCTCAAACTGACTATACCCGCTTTTCTTACATCAAACATAGCCTGTTCATAACTTTTGTCTGTACCGTAGTTTTGGACTTTGCCGTGATTCACTTGAAGTAAAGCAACTATATTTTCTATCGGCAATTTATACATCTCCGCAAAATTATCCACCATACGGGCATATATAAAAGCACTTTCTCTTTTGGCTTCTGCTACTTTGGCAGGAGCATTTTTCAATGCTTCTATTGTAGGCAGATAGACCATGTTGTAGGCTTTTTCTGAAAGGAGTGTTCTTTCTGTAATCTCTTTGGTGTCTAACCCGTTGATATAGCCTTCCAGCTGTTCAAAAGTTTCCGCTTCTTTTCTGGCCTGCTCTATCGTATCCAATGCCTGTTTTCTTTCTTCTTCGGTGTAGACGGCGCTATCTATTTCTTTTATGGTTTCTCTTTCTGCTATGTCATAGAGTTCTCTTTTATTCGGCTTTCTTCCATATTTCTTCCACGCATCGGAGTACCATGCTTCGTTGTTCGACTGCCGGATATATCTGTCTCCTACATGGCCGGTAGTATCTATTTCTCCCGTTTGGTAGTTTTTAGCACCTGCTTCTACGGGTACCAGGTCAATGCCAAGAGGTGTATAGCCGGCATAATGGTCATATCCGATCAGATTTCCATAGGCTTTGAAGGCTTCTTCTTTAAGTTTTTTATAGTTTCCTTTGATATCATCCATTCCTTCTGCAAAGATTTTGCGCATGGCTTCTTTTTCAAGTCCCTCTTCAAAATCTCTTTCTAAAATGGTTTCTGCCACTTCCTGTTCTCGTTTCTCTTTGGTTTGGTTCACAAGGTTTATTGTTTTTATTAATCGTTGTCTTGCTTCATTAATTTCATGGATTGTTTTTCCGTTTTTATCAAAGGCGGCATAATCGGAAAGTATACCGGCTGTTTCTTCGTTGACTTTCTGCATATATACGCCCGATTTCAGTTCTAATTGGGAGCCGTCTTTTACGGCACTGTCTACTTGTTCTTGGGTCGCGATTTCTTCTTCCACAAGGCGATTCAGTGCTTCTCTTCCTTTTTCTGTTTCTGCCGCGGTAGCTGCATCTATATAAACGGTGCCCATGCCCGCTTTATCCATTTGTGCCTGTGTCTTTTGGGCAAATACGTCGGGGGATATTTTAAATATGGCATTGCCGTCTCGTTCTTTGAGAATGGTATTTGTCATATTTTTTTCATTTTCCCGGTAGTAGGCTTCTCTGGCCATAGTCCAATCTTCTTTGGTCAGATTCTTGAGTCCCAGATAATTTCCTCCGCCGGAAAGAACGGCCCCGGGAAGTCCCATCCCTATCGCCGCCGGAAGTGCTTCAAACATAGCACTTACCGCGCTGTTCCACATCGCTTTGGCATTAATGGTTTTATCTTTCCCTACGATCCATTCATCTGTCGTAGAAATCAAATCCTGCCATCCCTCTTCTGCGACTTCTGCCGCCGTGCCTTTTACATATTGCTTCGCTGCTTCTTTCGCCGCATATTTCCTCATGGCTCCACGACTGGCAGATAGAAGTTTGTTCCTTGTGGACGCATTCATGATTGCCGCCTTGGCTATTCCTTTACCAAATACCTTTCCCAATGTGCCGTAGGCAACAGTCATAAGTCCCGTTTCGACAGCCGCTTGCATGACCGCTTCTCTATCGGCCATTTTTTTCGCTTCCCCGTCGGTATACATTCTGCTTCCGTCGCTATTCCTTTTATTCACCAGTCTGTAGTAGTTACTTCCTGCATTGGAACGCAAAGAGGAATAAAAAATAGTTGCGACCAAAGCAGCGCCTACCAAAGGTGCACCTACCACAGTCATAAGTCCTACTCCTGCGGCAAGACCTACAGGAGCACTTCTAAGCATTTGCGTGGACATCATGGATATTTGTTTTACCGTTTCTGTAGCAATGATTCCCGGAAGGGATTCCCCTTCATATTCTTTCGTTTGTTTGTTAATTTTCTCTATCCGGTTGTTCATTTCATCAATGGTAATTTCTCCATTTTTAGCCTTGTATCCGATTTCTGAAATTTTATCCATATTCTGACCGGCTTCCCAGGCATTGGCAAAAGTTTTAAATGTTTCTTCCAAGACTGACGGCTCTCCGGTCATGCTCAAGGGACTTGCGCCTACTATAATGCCCCGGTCATGGAGAATCTGGTCTGCTTTCTTTAAAGCCAATGATGCAGACACCGGATCGTCCATCGCTATATCTACCAGTTCCGGATAGAGTTCTTTTAATGCATTTGCGGAGAATGCTTTCCCCTGCATGATTTCCTGTGTTCTCATCCATGCATATTGATTCTGTGCCATCTCATAGGCTTCTTTGGAATCTACCAGCATTTGTGCAGGAAGTCCCAAGGGGTCTCCTATCTCATGGGCTTGTTGGAGTCTTTTTTCTTTATCCGGATCGGGATCATACAGATTGCTATAGATGTCCATACTCATATTTTGAAGTCTGTTATCTGCCCATTCGGAAGCTGTCTTTTTTATTCCTTCTGCTGCATAGCTTATCCCGTCTCCTATTTTTTGTGCTATATTCTTAGGCTCTGTATGCGGCGTTGTATCAATAGTAGGAGTCCCTCTTAGATCTGTATTCGGGTTGATTGGCTGAATGCCCAATAAAATTCGATCGACTCTGTTCTTGACCACTTTATCTACAGTTTCATCTTCTTCTATATTCGTGCTTTTTGCCCATAATTCGTCCATGATTTTTCTCCTCAATAGTCTTCTATGTTCACTTCTTGGTTTTTGACTTTTTCCCAGTCTTCAGCAGGTATATAGTGATGTCTTCCGTAGTAATCTTCGGCATCGATTCCTTTATCATCATAGGTATATGCCACACGCTTTATACCAAGTTTCATAAGTTCCGCCGGACTGGTCCCATTGCTGCTCATTCCGAAAAATCCATAGTCCGGTCCTATTTTCTGCTGTGTATACGCTTTTATCCACATTCCTTTTCTTTCAAAGGAATGTGGCTCTCTTCCATTCTTATTTTTAAAAGCAAAAGCCTCCTGCATCACTATTTTTTTAGCTTCTCCATAATATTTCTGTATATCCGGCTTTCCCATACCTGTCATTTCCATGACTTCTGTTTCAGTATCATGGATTTTAACAGAATATGGTCCTTCTCCCGCTTCTGCTTTTTGAAGTTCTTGTGTGAGTTCTATGATCTGTGCCGGAGTGAATCCGTACCCTCTTGTTTCTAACTCTTTTAAGGTGCGGTCCAAGTCTTCTTTGCTCATAATATCTGTGCCGATACTGGCCTTGATACCGGCGAATGCTTTATTCTGTGCCTCAGCTTTTCCAAATCCGCCATTAGATTTTTGCTGATTCATTGTGTGCATAGCACTGAGCCTCATACTTCTATAAGCTCCGCTTTCTAAAAGCTCCGGATTTTCTATGCCTCTTTCTTTTATAAACTCATAGATATCTTCCACGGATTTTCCATTTTCCTCCATATCCATGAGTTGTACTTGCATATCATTTATCATTTGTGCTTCTTTTGCTTTTTTCGCTTGGACTCGTTCGCCAAAAACAGAGAGAAAAGAATTTCTTTCGGTATCTTCCAGTGCGGCTTTTTCCTCGTCAGACATCGGAGCCGGTGCCGTATATTCTTTTGCAAGTTCTGTAGCGCTGGCCGCATATGATTCCTCATGGTCGGTAAAGTAACCATGTTTTTTCATGATATGGACTACATCTGCCGCCGATTTCACGCTTTTTATTTCTTCCGGTGTACAGTTGGTTTTTATCCAATTTACATAACTTATTGCAGAATCTTCCGGTGTTGCGTACTTTTTAAATTTTGCTGTGGTAGAGTATGCCTTCCCATTTTCATCACGTTCCCAGGTATTGAGTTCCTGCCATTCTCCTTCACCGTCCCATTTATACCCGAAGTAATTATTTCCGGGTGCGCTTTCTCCCCGTCCCGATTCATGGGCGGCAATGGCAAAGCCCCAAGACGGATCCCATCCTAATTCTTTTGCAATCTTATCTCCTATTCGTCCCAATGCGGTTTCATTTGATTGAGCCGGTAGCTGTAACGGATTTTCTTTTCTGTATGCTTCCCATGCTTCTTCTTTTGTTTTTCCCATCATTTCCGGGTTTTTATCTAGCCATGTACCGGCATTTTCTTTGGTTGTTTTTACAATCCGTTTTCCGGTAAACAAGGTTTCGTATTTCTTGAGAACCGCTTCATTTCCTCCTTTTGCTCTAAGTTGCCTTATAAGCTTATTTCCTCTTTCATAATCATTAGATGCAGCTAAAGAAGCCAGAACGGTTTGTGCGGTATGGTCCAGAATCTCTCTTAGCTTACTGTCTATTGCTTTTTCATCCATGCCTGTTCCCGCCATAATCGCCCTTGATGTCGTCTCCATGTTCTCATAGACACTTCCAAAGCTGTCCGGGTTCCGTATGATGGTATTGATGGAATTTTCATTCGTTTCTGTCATTTGGTTGCTTGCGTATTTCAGCAGTTCTTGTCTTTGGTATTTATCTATCGCTTCCAAATGGGACGTGACCGATGTTTCCACTTCTTTATGAAAAGCCTCTCTGGCGTAATCTGAAGTGACTCCATATTGCTTCATGATTTCGTCACGGATTTTTTCTTCGTTTTGCCGGTAGGCTTCTTGTAATCCCTCCGCATTTTTCCCTTGCATGACGTTGGTCAGTCCTTCTTTTTCGTCATACAAAAGCGAATTGATTTTTCTTTGATAATCGTTTGTGGCATCAATCACTCTGTCATTTTGGTCTTTCATCCATCTTTTTTGTTCTTGGTCCATGACTATGCCGAGAGTTTGATTCATGGCTTCCAGTCCCATTGTGTTCCCGCCGAATGCATTGGGGTCTGTTATGGGGTTGACTTTGGCTTGTGACAGGTTTTTATGTACATCTGCATTAAACTGGGATAGTTGCATTTGTTTTCCCCCTTTACACGCGCCACGGATCAAAGGAATATCCGATTCCTTTTCCTATTATGCTTTTTGTTTTGGTGAGACCTGTTTTCGGGTAGCTTCCTTTCCATATATCGGTTGTGTAAAGCGGCTTGGGTGACCCATAGGTCAAAGTCCCTTCCCCTAAATTCCCCTCATATCCGGTTCTGTATGGAACGTCTCCGCCCTGAATCTCTTTAGGCACTTTCCCCGGTTTAAATGTTTTATATGCTCCATACATCGATACGGCCGTATTAATCCAGTTGGCCAAGCGTTGCTGCTTCGCCTGTGTTTTTGTATTTGCCGCACCGGCACGAACCGCATGTGCCTGGTTGGTATAGTTGATTTGGTTTCTATAGGCATCCAGTGTGTCATTCCTTTGATTCCCCAAAAGATTCATGCTGTTTTGACGATACTCTTCTATAGCACTGGCATTGGCATCGATAAGGCTTCCTGCTCCGCCAAGACCCGAGGCTCCGGCCGAGGCAATTTGCTGCCCCATTACCAAACGGCGCCGGCTGTCCAGTTTTTGCTGTTCTCTTGCGTAGTTTTCTGCGATTTGTTCTCTTTGCCTTTCCATGATCTTTGCATTTTGATTGGCCGCTTCTTCTTTCTGGTTATAGGCAGCTACTTGCGCCGCCGTTTGCTGTCTGATTTGTTTATCTTGGCTGACTCCTGACAGAAATTCCAATCCAATCATGGCTCCCATTACACTACACATCATTCCCTCCTATTCTGAATCTCACAAATATTTCGTTTTGATATTCTGCTTTTTCTATAAAAACGGCTCCGGCATGTTTGATGTACCGGAGCGCTTTTTTATTGTCTTTATGTATCCAATTTTCCATATACGTATATTTTTTCAGACAATCTTTTATGTAGTCCATACCGCATTTTACAAGGGCCTTGTGATAGTTGTTAATCATTTCTGTTCCTAAAGCCCATATGATATGGTTCTTTTTGACAAAGCCGAATACCATAATGAGTTCTGCATTGGCACCTCTGGCGGTATATACTTCATTAGAGCATGTAATAGATTCATAAATCGCCTGTTCTTTTTCTTGCCCCAGACATTCTATTTCCCGGGCATCTTCTTTTCTCAAATAAGTTGCCATTCGCTTTACCGTAAAGAAACACCTTTTTTTATCCAGGGGCTGTATCGTTACGTTCCCATACTTTTTATCCATCCAGCACGACCTCCCTGATTACGGCTGACAGGTTAAACGGATAGGCTTCATCTGATGTTATGATTGTGCGACCTTGTAATTCAAAGCCTTTATTCGGCATCGTAATTTTTTTATCTCCCGTGTAAAGTGTCACTTCTTCATCAGAAAATTCATCATATTTTATGGGGATCATATGACTTCTTTCAATTCCTATTTCCCCGCCCAATGAATTGGTAAGCCGGAGTGTGGCTGCCGTGATTTTCTTCTTTCTTCCCTGCAGTGTTCCTTGTTTTGTATTGATTTCCAGATTCGGAAGTTCTACGGTCATCGTATAAGGAATACCTGCTATCATGTAGGACGCTTCAGAGGGAATCATAAACGTCCCGTTTTCATCCGTCTGTACTTGATTGAAATACCGCCCGTCCGCTATAACTCCAATCGTCCGGTTTCTCAGATGGTATATATTCCCCTCACGAGCCGGCCCCTCTATCCTTACCGCAGCGTCCAGCATGATATAGTCTCCGGGATGATTTGTATCCTGACTGTTGGCCATGCTTTCTATATACATGTCCCCGTCTCTTTCAACAGCTATGTAGACCGTGTCTGTATCTCTGTTTTCTATATTGCAAACTGCTTTGATATGTCCTTTTGTTTTTATTCTTGACCAGGCGTATACTTTTTGGTCTTGGATATAGGACATACAGGCCATTGTGCCATCGGTCAACACAAAGTAAAGTTTTGAGTCCGGATCTTGCATATAGGTCATGTCCGTAATAGATTTCCCTCTCGTAATGTGCTTGGCAAGCAGTGTCAGATCGGGACCGTCATAAGAGTCCGATTCAAAGCTGTATTGCATATCCCTTACCGTTTTCCCTCTGTGTTGTACAAATATAATTCGTCCGCCAATAGAAACCGGAACGATGTCTGTGCAGCCTCTTGAGGTTTGCATTTTAGGATTTGCTTTTGTCGGCGTTACTGTAGAGGAACCGGATAGAATCCATTCGTTTCCGCCGGTCAGGATGACCAGGTCCGATTCCGGTATCAAATGTTCAATCGTTTGTTGTTTTCTGTTAATAAATGCCAGAGCCACCGCCGAGTCATCCGTAATGGTTCCTCCCGTTTTCTCTACGGAAAAGTTATTATAGTCTCCCGTTCTGCTCATCCAAAGCATATACGGTTGTTTTTTTGTGGCCGCCAAACACAGACGGTCTTGAAAGAATCCGATAGCGGAAGGATATCCGAATTCTTTACTCCATGCTTCCAGACAAATAAAGGACGCCGTTTCCGTATTCGCCAGCCTATCCATGACTTCCGCCCTGACTTCTGTCGGGGACAGGTATTCTATAATTTTAACAAGCCCCACGTGCGTATAAGGAAGTATTGTCAATTCTGCCTGCCCCGGTTTCTCATTATCCGATTCGGTAAACTCTACAATCATTCTCAGCTTTGTATATTCTTCTACCGTCCCGGATTCGGACGCGTTAAAGTCATCATTTGATTGATAACTTCTGTACTCTTTCCAGTTTTCTCCGGTTTCGCTTTTTTGTAATGTGATTTTCCCTGTCCAAATTCCATGAGTAATCAGCTTCCATGTATTTCCGCACACTATTTCTTTTGATGTGCCGCTTTCCTTTTGTGTCACTGTGCTTGAGGAAACTTCCTGACTGATCTGCAGTTTTTCACCGATCATATTTTCCGAAAAATAGTTCCGGTTTGTTTTTAAATGAATCTCCCCTTTTGTTCCCGTAGGTGTAATGGTCAGGGCTTCTTCATTTTTGATTTTTACCCATCCGTTTGTTCCGGATTCCCCTTCCTGTATCCGGAACAAACTTCCCCAGCCTCCATGGGCTGTTTGTCCCCCTCCTTTTCCGCCAAATCCTCCATTTCCACGATTGATTCCGTCCTGATCGTCCGGCTTTCCTTCTTCTCCCCCTAAGGCTTTCATTCCCGCATAGGTTTTTTCTTCACCAAAAGAGGAAGCTTCTCCCGGACTGCCCGGCTTTTTTTCGTCTCCTTTTATACCGCCGGTTCCTCCTTTTCCTACTACAATCTCATAGGTTCTTCCTCCCACAAGATATTTTTTAGCGGTTATGCATTCTCCGCGTCCTCCGTCTCCGCCGATATATCTGGGTGATCCTGAGGCACCGCCACCTCCGCCGCCGGCTACTTCAATGGTGTAATAGGCACTCTTGGGTGCCGTAAATGTATATGTGCCCGGTGTATTGTATATGGAATCGACTTCTCTTTCTACATTGGTGGCCAGGGTACTGTCAAAGTAGGGTCTTGCTATATCTAATTCGTCCATATTCCAGTTTGTGTCACTATACCTGGATAGTTTTTGTACCGGATGTGTTCCCGAGGCGATAAACATAACATCGGCAGATTGGCACATCCGGAGGCGGGATAGTTCTGCTTCTTCAAAGGGCGTCGCGAGTTCTATTCCCATATATTCTCCGTTTTTCCATATCCGTATATACCGGTCTCCCATTTCCAACATGTACGAGCCTTTTTGTGTCGTAAATTCACGGAGAATGACTTTCTTTTTGTTATACTTAGCCTTTCCACAAAACAAGGTACCGCCCCGTTTATATACAGCCCCATAGGGTCTTATGTAAGCGTTTTCTGCCGTAAGCAAAGCGGATGCGTATTTGTCCAGGTCTATACGGCTTGCCACTTCCGGGGCTATTTCTCCTGTGGCAAAAGACGGCTGGATCATGTAGATGGTTTCTTGTGGCATATTATCTTCTCCCGTCTATATACTTATGGGGGAACAGGGTTTCTTTATGGTCTTCTATGACACTGTGGTGCTTGGCATTGATCAGTGCCTGCTGCATAAGTTGGTACTGTTGATTGGCAGCACTCGGACTTCCGGATAACGGAACGGCTATGTTGGCCGCCAATGCATGGGAAAGAGCGTCGATAAAATACTCTGTGAAAAGTTCTCCGTTTTCTTCATCTGCCGTATAGCTCGCATAGGCATGCGGAATATTTGTGCAGATTCCTTTGGCCCCGTCATTGATGTTTATGACCAGGTGATTTTCTTTCCTGTTCTCTCCGGCATATGGACTTTCTCCATTATAGAGTTCTCTGATGACCAGGCATTGTGCAGGATAAGCGTAGGCATAGTCCCATCTTGGTATTTTTTTATCTAATAGGGCCAGTTTTACATATCGTTCTGCAAAGTTCCACCGGTATTCCGATAACAGTTTCCGCCTCAGGTGGTTATAAAAGAGTTTGCACTGTACCGCTTCTTCTCCTTTTTCGTCCAGCGATGCAATCCGCCCTTGCCCGATATAGGCTAACGCCATGTTACATATATCTGTACTGTTCATTCTGTGTATTTCCTCCTTTTCTCTATCTACTACCCATCGTCGGTAGTACATATAGAAAAAGAGGAGACGCTTTCGCGTCACCCTCTTTATCCGTATCTTTTCACAAGCTGAATGAGCTCTTTCTTCGTCTTGATTGTTTCCGGAATATTCACACCGGCAAGAATCAATTTAGCCCGGAGTTCATTGGCACTCATATTTTCTAATTTTCTTCCGCCGGAAAGCTTCGGAAAATGAATGGCTTCCATTAAACAAGCTCCACATCAGGGGTCAGGAATACACGGATTTTTCCTGTGGATGCGCCCCCTACAGTCACTTGCAGGAACTTCTTTACTCCTGCCGGAACTTTTACGGCAGCGCCCGCCCCTTCTTCTTTTCCTAATGTCAGGGTTGTCAGTGTTACCGCTCCGCTCATATCTTCTTTGTCAGATGTTTTAAGTGTCAGTGTCGCATCTGCCGAAAGCGGGGAAAGGGCAGTGCCTTTCATCCAAAGGGTATGATAAGCATCTCCGCCGTTTCCGTTGGCTACCACATTCGATGTGGTTCCTTTCGCAAGATCCTGTTCGTAAAAAAATGTGTTTTCTGCATCGATAAACATGTTCTTTCCTCCTTATTTTGCTTCTGTAATGGCATCTTCCGTATCTACCAGGGCATCTTCTTTTTCTACAAGAATACCGTTGACTGCAATTTTTACAACACCGTCCATGAGTTCACGGCGGGTAATATAAGCGTTGTTTTTATCGTTATAGTAGAGGGTCAGGAATGTGTACATTTCCGGGGATACATACCATTTAGCACTGACTCCGCTGTTGAGGTTTCTCATACGCCCTTGGGCACGAATCATAGATTCGACAACTGCTCTTTTTTGTTCCGGTGTGGCTCCTTCTTGCGCCAGCTTCCCAAGGTCAATATTTCTTACCGCCGCTACCATTTCCGGGTCTTTAACGGCCAGTCCCGGCTTCCAGTTAAACAGTGTGGATAATGCACGGTAGGGATTCCCGTTGGCATCAAAGGCATCTACTTCTCCCAAGTCTTTTCTCTTGAGTCCGGCATAACCGTATTTGGGATAAATGCCCATGACGGAACGATCTCCCCATCCTACCAGGTAGGCGGAGGATAGTTTTCCTTTTCCTGTTCCTCCGGCATTGATAACCTGGTAAGAGGCTTCGTGTTTCTGTCCGCCGTATTTGTTATAGCGGATGCCAAATCCGTTAAATTCATCAAGATTCTTTGCGGAATCTCCATAGAACATATGGTGAGCCACGGTTTCCCCCATAGCTTCCACAAAGGCCATGTCTTCTGAATTACGGAACGCCTCTTTATTGGGAGCCAAAGCAATCATTTCTACGTCCACCGTTGACCGGCTTTCCAAAAGGCAGCATGTATCCACTACTTGTTTGGTGCTCGACTTGCTGGCCGGTACACCACGGTTGATTTGTCTTAAATAGATGTCCGGCAGTCCGTTTCTTTGGGTGGTCTGGTTCCCTGTCGGCAGGTTTCCTTCTGCCCATTTGATGTCATTGAGTATCGGATTGCATTGCGCCAGTGTTTCAATGATGGGCTGGATAGTTCCGTCCGGTGCCTGTCTTTTCACTAAATCGTTAAATGTTAAAGCAATATTTCCTACAGTTGCCATTTTCTTTCCTCCTAATAGTTACTAAAATCTGTATTTGGGTAGAGTGTGGTGTTTGTTCCGCCTCCGCGGTTTCCGCCGCCGGCTCCGCCGTCTTCTGATATGAGTTTTCCCAGTTCTGCAAAAGCTTTGACGATTTCAATACGGTTTCCTGCACCGGTTTCATTCAGAATTTGCCGGATATGGGGCATTGTCTTTTCCATGTACTGAAGTCCGGTGCCATAGTGATTCATTGTTTCGGTAAAGTTGGCACCCAGTTCTTTTTTTGTTTCTTCAGCCCATGAGTTTATCTGCACCTCTTGTTGCTCTGCTATCTGCCTGGCAATTCCTTTCGCATACTCAAAGCCGTAAGACGCGATTTTATTGGCTTCTTCGTTGGTCAAATTCATTTCTTTGCAGATACTTCCAAATTCCCGGGATATGTTTTCATCCAGCGTTTCTCCTTCCGGCAGAGATGATGTGAAATCATAGGTTTCCGGTGCTCCTTTTTCTACTTCTCCTGCCTGTCCGGCCAGACGGATACCATTCGTTTCTTTCCCACTTTCCTGCGGATCCGTGTTATTGTTCGCCGGTTCTTGCGGGTTTGTATCGGTATCTTGTATGTTTACATTTTCATTCTCTTCCATTTTCTTCCTCTCTTTCTTGTACTATATGCTTTTCTTTGTATTGGAATTCTATAAATTCTTTTTCTGCTTTTTGCTTCAGCTCAAATCCTTCTTTTCCCAAGAGGTTTACGATTTTTTTATTGAGTTCTATGCCTATGGATCTTCTCCCTTCGTTATAAAAGGTTTGTGAATTTCCTGTGAATGCTTCTCCCTGGTAGCCTGTCATTTCCAGAATACAGATAAAAAGCCACCGCCCCGCTTTTGTTTTCAATACGGTTCGTATGGCTTTTATGGTTTCTTCTTGTCTTCTTTTTTGTAAATATTGCTGCAGATATACATCTCTTTCCGATATGTTTGTTTTCATTCTTTATCCTCCGAGTCCAAGGAGATTTTGCAGAGCCGGGTTTCCGTCCTGTGCCGCTTCGGTCAGGTTTTTAGCCGCTTGTGCCGCCGGTGCCATCGCCTGTGCCTGGCGCATCATGTATTCTTGTTCTTCTTGTTCTCTCATGGCTTCTTTTTCCGCCTGTATCAGCTTGTCTATTTCTTCTTTGCTTCGTTGCATAACCGCCGGAGCCCCCAAAAGATTGAAGTATCTCTTAATGGTTCCAATCGGATCTACCGACTTAAGGGCCTCCGGATAGATTTGTGCCATTTGTGACACAAAGGATACCGCTTGTTCGATATTAACAAGTCCGCTCATCTTTTGGGCTTGTGCCAGGGGTGAGATGTATTCTATCTTGATTTCTTCTTCTGCTATTCTTTCTGCCAGTTCTTCAGGGAGCGGTTCGAATATGCCCATTCTCTCCGCTATGTTATAGCAGCGTTCAATAATGGGTGACAGAAATTCGTCTTGCATTCTTTCTACCACCGGGCCCAATTGTTGCAATTTTTCCTGCTGTCTTTCCATGACTTCTCTGGCTGTCATTTGTTTGTTTTCTATGGCATCGAGCATGAGAAACAGATCGGCACTGTAAATTCGTTTTATGGATTCTTCGGTTTTCATGATTTCCTGGGCAAGCCATTGCGGATTTGTAGGTACTTGGAACAGTGGTTCTATCGCATTGCTTCCTGTCATGTTATTGACATGGGTGTACCCTCCGGGTATCAGGTTGACGCCGCCATTCATTCCCACGTCCGCCGGGCCTTTCATCGGCGGCTTTACCATGAGTTCGGCTGTTGTAAGCAGGTCTTTTTTCATCATCTGCAGCATTTTGGCATCCCCTTCGGCATACCATCCTGGCCCTTTCCCATAGGGGCTTCCTTCTATCACCTGGTAACGTGCCGTCGGTACGGGAAATTCTTCAAATCCGCCGGTATATAAAAATCCGTTGTCTTCCGCTTGATTGGCAATCCAATACAGGGAACTGTACGGCATATTCGATCGTCCCGGTTTTCCTACGGTTCTATATTTGTTCGGGCATACCATCCAGTAGGTTTTAAATTGTTTATTGTACCGGCCACTTTCATTTTGGAGGGCATCTTTGACCGTCTGCGGAAGATTGTTTTCTCCAAATTGGTCCAACAGTTGGTCTGCCGTCATTTGGAATTCGCGGCAAAAGGTGTCTACTTTTCCGTTGGCTCCGTTACTCAGGTAGTAGGTGCCTATGGTGTAATTTTGGAATCTGACGCCTGTTTCTGATGAGGCAAATACCCCCAGCGGGGCCTGCCCATGAGCAAGTTCCATATAACAGGCATGGACAGAGTTGTAAAAATTCGACCGGTGAAGTATATATTCGACAATTTCTTGTCTTTTGTCCAGCACTCTTCCGGCTTCAATGTCTTCATTTTGGCTGTTGGAAAAACTGAATTTAAACCACTGTCTTGACGGTGGTGTCAGTCCTGACATAATCCCTGCCGAAAAGGCAAGGTTGGCCAGCCAGGCTGTACCGTTGGCTATCATGAGGTCTTTTCTTCTTGCTTTGTTTGCCGCATCTCCGGTGTCTCCAAATTCACCAATAAATGGCAGTTGGTAGTCTCTGATATCTTTCCATCTTTCTTCATAGTTTTTACGGGCGTTTATCAGGGCGGTCAGTCTATGTTTTACGCTGTGTCTATCCGGTCCTTTCTTTTGAGGTGCATCTGCCGGCAGTGCGATTTCTGCTAATTTTTCCATAGTTACCCCAGTGTGGATTTTGTGCCGGATTGTGTAATGGCATTATCTGCCAGTCTTGTGGCGGCAAAGCCTTGTTTCTTTTTTCTTCGTTTTGCCGCTTCCATATCTGCGTTCGTATCGCCCCCGATATCCCCTGCCGTGACAGTTGTGGCTGCAGGTGCCACTTTTTCAATTTTCGGGGTCTCTACACGGCCCCCTCCAAACAGAGCTGTACACATTTGTTGTCCTCCTTCATGTAAAAAAATTGTATTTTGTATTGACTGTTTTTTTGTTCGGTGCCCTGATCATAGGTGCCGCAAATGTCAAGGCAAGGGCGTCTGCATCATTCGGCGACGGTACGCCTTTGCTTTTCATGTATTCTTTCGATTGTAAAAGTATTTTCCCGTCCAGGGTGGGTTTGAGTTCTGTTCCTGTCAGGTCATCGCTTATGGCCTGGTCATCCGGAAGTACTCCGCCGGAAAGAAGCCATTTTCTGAGTTCATTCCACATATAGGCCCGTTTGTTGGCACAGCCGGGATCAGGCGATTCTCCGGCAAAGGATACCAGCCGCCAGTGCCTGCCCATGGTTTGTCCAAAGGAATAGATTCCTGTCCCGTATCCCATGTCAATATTCACTGCATCGGCATGGTATTCGTCTTCATATCGGGCAAGCAGGTCAGCTATGAGTGTGTCATTATCATTTTTCGGGATTTTTTTCAGTCTTTTGCACATGAGTCCTTGTCTCAGCCATATAGCTGTAGCGTCTCCACCGCTCCATGCGGGGTCACATCCTATAATGACCGGGGCAAAGTTATATTGTTCTTCCCGTAAGTTTCTTTTTTGTGCTTTTCTCACAAGTTCTTGTGATATAAGTTGGTTCTCCGATGCATTCGGGAATTGGCCTGCTACACGGATACGGATAAAGTCGCTGTCTTCTCCCCAGATGTCTACCCATTCTTTAATCCGCTCTTTGTTGGAAAAGGACACGGTTCTGGCATCTACTTGTTTGGTATGCCAGAGATTTCTGAATTTGTGAAAGCAGTCGTAGAATCTCCCGTTGTTTCTTGTCGGGTTTCCAAAGGCGCACCAAATGATTTCCGTATCTTTATCCGTCATGGCTCCTTCTGCTACTTCCCATATCGGATTGGCTATTGCCGATGCTTCGTCAAAGAGCATTAGGATTCTGTTTCCCTGGTTATGCAGTCCGGCAAAGGCTTCTGTGTTGTTTTCGCTCCACGGGATGGCGTCAATCCGCCAGCTTTTTTCTTTACCTTTTTCGTTGGCAAATATGGCTGTCGCTGTGACGGTGAACAGGGGTCTTCCGATAAACAGGTTGTACCATTTCATGAGTTCCGGCCATGTTTTGGTTCTCAGCTGGGTGTCTGTGTTGGCGGTAACGACTCCTCTTGTGTATTCATGGGTGGACATGGACCAAAGAATTAGCCAGGCTACGAGGCATGATTTCCCTATCCCGTGTCCTGAGGCTACCGCTTCTCTTACGATCTTGTTTTTGATTTTTACGCCGTCCCGTATGCTTCTTAGGATTTCTTTTTGCCATTCTTCGGGGCCGTTCATGTTTTCCAGCGGTCCCGGTGCTCCCCAGGGAAATGCAAAGTATACGAATTTTAACGGGTCATGGGCGTATGCCCCCAAGGCTTCCGCCAGTTCAATCGCCGGATCTTTCGGCACGTTCTCTTGCTTTTTTGATAGCTGCACTTATGCTTATGTCTCCTTTGATTTCAATTTCCTGTTTATCTCGCCAGGTGTCTGATTTTCTGTTTTTCAGCCAGAAGAAACAGGCCAGTACGTCAGGCGACATTTCTTTCCGGGTTTTCTTGACGCTCTTTTCTCCTTTGTGTATCTCTATGGTCGTTTCTTCATACCGGTATCCAAGGGCTCTTTTATACAATGCATTCTCTACTTCTATATCTGCTATATTTTTATTTTTTTTTAGGGCGTCTGATATGTCAGGATACTTTTTCTTCCACTCGTAAAGAGTCGCTCTTGTGATTCCGATGTTTGCGGCTATCTGTTCATCTATGAGCCCGTCTCTTGCCCAGGCAGCTATTTGCATGAGGCCGTCGTCGGTTTTCCAGTGTTCATATTTCCCTTTGGCCACAGCTGTCTCCTTTCTTTTCCGGGCAATGCAAAAGCGCCAATGCACGGCACTGACGCTTTTTCTGTGATGTATTTTTGGCTTTGTAATTTTGTTTGGATATGATCTTACGCTATTAGTATATCACGGATTTTTGAGTTTTTTTCCGCGAAAATTCCTTTTTTCTTGTTTTTGGTTATAAAAAGTGCTTTTTTGTTCCGCCGGAAGGAAGGGAAACGTTGTTATATCCGTACGGTAGACGGAAGTATGCTTTCTTCCCCGGGTGGCACAGGTTTCTTGTTCCCCACAGGTTCATTTGTTTTTTTGCAGGCTGATAAGACCCCGTTCTGCGGCTTTGATGGCTACAAGCGCTACGCATCGTTCTTTGTGCCGGTAGAAGGAGTTCTTTTCTATGTGGTTATCTTCTATGACTCTTGACCAACGTTTCCCTTCAAAGAAGGTTTGTTTGGTTATCTTTTTGTCAAAGTGTTCCAGATTCTCTACGACTTCTTCTATGACATACAGCCATTCTTCAGGACGATGTACCACCCCGCCGTATTTGAGTTCGATTTTCTTTAGGGGTGTCAGGTTCCGGATCGCTTCTGTTTCTGTCGGGTTACTCATGTAGCCTTCTCTTACGGCTTGCGGGTATCCGGCTTTGGTTACGTTTTCCCGTCTTGCATAGTAAACCGCTTCTTTGATTTCTTTATAGTGAAACAGGTGCCATCTCACTTTTTGGTAGATGTCTTCTCCATATCTCGGCTGGTAGTATTTCATCCGTCCCCTCCACGCTTGCTTTTGATTTTGCACATTGTTTTTTCAAGTGTTTATTTCTTTCGCATTTTTTTGATGGTCAGTGTTCCCAAAAGGATTCCTTCCATAATTCTTGCATTGGCTTTTGTATCCGCTCCGCCTATGTGGATCATGAGGCCTTTGGTTTCGTCCAGGTAGAATCTCTTGGTGATTCGCTTTGCTTGGGGAAAGTGTACGGCAAATTCTTCTTTAAGACTGACGCCCCATAGTTGTGCCAGATCTTTTATGTAATTCATTCTTCGTTCTCCATTCTTTCTATTTCTTCCAGCAAGAGGTCTGCCGCTTTCTTGAGGTTCTCTTTCCGGTTGATTCCTTTTTTGATGAGTTTCCCCTGTACGGTCGCTTGCCCGCCTACCAGATAGGCGACCATGCACTGAAAGAGTTCGGCATCGGTCATATGAGGTTCTTCTTCTTTTTCGTAGGTGATATTGATGGTGTTTCTGTAGCATATTCTTTTAATTTGCATGGTTGTCCTCCCGGTGGTCTTGGCCACATGTCTTTTTTTATTTCCCAGAGCTGGTATGACTGGTAGGGATATCCGTCTTGGGTATATCCGTTTTCCAGATTCATGAGCTGATAGCCTTCTTTTGCTTTCGGCTTTTCTGTCCAGTGACGGGAATGAATTTTGTGTTTTCTGATGTTTGGCTTCTTCAGATTCTTACTGGGAATCCATCTTTGCTTTTGTGCGATCCCGGATTCCCGTATGGTTTGGTCTGTTTCTTTCGTTAAGTATTCCGCCAGCCGCTTTGCGTCTTCCGGACTTCCGTCAAAGTACCGAAAGGAGCGGTAGTTGATTTCTCCCCACGGCCATTTCTCACGGATGTCTTTTCTCTGGATTGCTTCTGATGCATTGATGAGAAGGTGGTGGTGGATCCGGTGTCCTTTTCTTTCTGTGACGTAAATGTATTTCAGTTCTTCTCCAAATTTCTTGTACAGGTTTTTCAGATTCCTGAGAAATTTCCTTATCCGGTTTTTCGCTTCTTCTATTTCCGGGGGCGGGTCTCTATAGGTCAGGTCTATTCTCCAATCGTCTCTTTCAAAGTTACTCAGTATGATCCGGTAGAGTTTTTCTTTCGCTCTTCTTGAGTTTCCTTTTTCTACGGCTTCTTCTGTTTTCTTCTCATTCGGGTTTCTTGTTTTCTTTCCTCCCAGTCTCCAGGTGTGATACTTTTTGATTTCTACTCCGCCGGGAAAGATGAATGTCTCTTTCATGTAAGGCACAATTTTTTCCTCATTCTTGTATATCTAAAAATATCTATGGATTGCTTGAAAGATAATAGGAATATCAAGAGGGGAAAGAGGCGGTTCCGCCCCTTTTTTCTTGACTTTTTTGTGCCGCGTTTTGTATAATTTATGTATAAGTTTTGTGCTGCGGCACGACGCTTGGGTATTTTGGCTCAAGCGTTTTTTCTTTGCAATAATTTCTTTATTTCTTCGGGTATCTCGCTGTACAAACAGTGCTGGTATATCGCGACAAAGTGCTCACAGTCTTTGCAGTGTTTATAGCAAACATTGCCTTTGACTCTCCGGCAACAGATTTCATGCTTCATAGGTATTCCGCAAATACGGCATGTCCGGTTGTCGTAAATTTCTATCTCTTTTCCGCCGGACAGTATTTCTTTTGGCATATCTGCTGCTCCTTTCTCAGTATTTAGCCCAAGGGTATCTTTTATTTACTTTGTGTTTCTTTTTCAGTGTTTTTTCTCGGTAGGCGTTTTCTTTTTCATAAATGGCTTTGAGTTCTTCTCTATGTTTTTCTCTCCATGTTTTGACGGCAGGACATGTCAGATAGTCTCCTACTCTCCGGTCTGCTTCTTTTTTTATTTCCCATGACAGTCCGTGGCATTTAAGCCGGTGGTAGTTCCATGAGAGGGATATGAGATTGTCTTCTTTATCTGCTCCAAAGTTTCCTACATGTTTGTGATGGTGGATTTCTATATTTTGATAGGGCGGATCTTCTTCTATATATTTCTTATATATATAGGCCAGTTCTCTGTCTCTTCTTTTCACCAGTTCTTTCAGTTCTTCAAAGGCTTTCTTCGGTAGTTTGAATCTCATTTGTTCTTTTTCCTTTTCTTGGAATAGTTCCACTCCGGATCTGCACGGTATACGCGTCTGCTGCAATCTCTATGTACCGGAACAAGTTTCCCTTGACTCCTTGTCCACATGACATATTTCTCCGGTATCTCTTTCTTGCAGTTGTGGCATCTGATTTCTTTGGGCATGTCTTCTGCTCTTTTCTTTATTCAATGAGGTAGGCTCTCCTTCTGTTTTTGCTTTTTTCTGCAAGTTTTAATTGTGACGGGGTGCAAAGTGTGTATATACTGCTCTTTTTTATGTTCAGCATTTTGGCCAATTCTTCTTGTGTCCCGACACCTATGACTTTGTCTCCTTTGTACACGATGTATTCTTGCTCTTCTTTCATAGGCTTCTCCTGTGTTATAATGGAGGCGGAAAGAGTTGTGCTATTTTTCCGCCCTGCCGATTGACAATTGCCGTTGTCAGTCGGCTTTTTACATTTCATGAAGTTCTCCTCCGTACCATTCAAATATCTGTATCCCTTTCCCCTTGGCATACCCGAATTCACACAGGCATCCCCGGCTTTTTTCCCATTCGCCGGTCATAATTAAGCATTTGCATATGTCCAATACGGATAGGCAGTCTTCTATCTGCGTGATATATTTATCCGCATCTTCGCTGTATTTCTCGTAAAAGAATATGTCCAACGGATTTAAGAGTATGAGGCAAGGATATTTTTTATGGATCTCTTCTATAATCTCTTCGGAAATTTTTATGTTCTTAACCTTTCCTCCGTATGGGTGCGCCACATACGCTACCCCCTCTATTAGATTCATTGTTTCCTTGCCTCCTTAACTCTCACAATGACTACTCTCCCCGGTTGTAACTCCGCCGGATCTTTAATATTGTTGTCCTGCATGGCTTGCCAGACCAATTTGCGCAGGTCTTCCTTGTCCGTTGCGATTTCTCTGCAAATATCCCAGAGCGTATCGCCGCTTTTGATTTCCTTATGGTATTCAATCAATTGATTCTCTCCGGCAAAGAGATAATCATGCACAAGACTTCCGTTCACTGCGGCGCCTGCGCCTATTGTTGCTACCGCTAATACGGCGGTCATCATTAATGCTTTATTCATCCCATCTCTCTCTTTCTGCGGATTCTGTCCACAATTGACGATGTAACGGGCATTCCTACCCTCGCCATTCCACGATCGTTCAGCCATTTGAGAAAGGCTTGTGCCGGGATTACATTTTTAGCCCCTTCTTTGAAGCACGGAAAGTCATGCTCCAAAATATGCTTCCGGATAGCGTTGTGTCCTATCCCTGAAACGGTCGCCGCCTCTTCTACCGTGAATGCAAATTTGTTATATACTTCTATGTCTTTCATCTTCCTCACCTCTCTTTATGCTCAATTCTTGCGAATCCCCTTTATAATGAAATTAGAAAGGGGGTGAATACTATGACGATTGAACGACAAGCACATGACCTTACCATGCTTTACCTTTCAAAACGTAACGACCTGACACTAACACCTGTCGCTTACGCCAATGAGTACAAAAGAATCTATTCACAAATGCTGGAAATTCTCCGCCGGTAATACCGGAAACACGGAGTACTCATCACTCAACATATGAGCTGTCGCCAATACGACACTCACTTCGCAGCGTGACATTCCCGATAAAAGCCTCACTACTTCTATCGTGACGTCCGCTGTTTTTTTATTTGAGTCATACTCCCGAATCAAACTTTCTATATCTTCCATCGCTTTCACCTCTCTTTCTGCTGTCTCCATTGCCATTTTATTCATGCTTGGTTGGAAATCTTCATGATCTTATCTGCCGCTATGTTTAGCATTTCTATATCCTTTGCCGTGGCCTCTGCTGTTTCTGCATACCGGATAGCTGCTTTTATGTACTCACATTTAAAAACAAATACTAAACTTTCAATATTGTTTTTGATATCCACTTTCCTCACCTCTCTTTCTATCCAATTCTTGTCACCCTCTTTATAATGAGATTAGAAAGGAGGTGAACTATTATAATCTATGTAATTAACTATGATCTGAATGCACCAGGGCAAAATTATTCCCGATTGATTTCTTATCTGAGAAGTTTTTCTGCTTATTGCAATCCTCACCAATCAACATGGTTTGTTTCCTCTTCTCTCTCTGCATCTGTTATTGGTGCAGAAATCAGAAAACGTATTGATCCTAATGATTCTTATTCTGTGTTCCAAGTTTTGGCCCCTTATGACATTCGTGCCAACAAGGAATGCGTCAATTGGTTCAATAATTTCACCCTTTAGATGCATGAGTAAGTTTTATCCCTGGCACCTTATTGGGAAGATTTACATTAAGAGTGCAGTGACATCTGTACTCTTTTTGTATTTCAGACACCAGCTTCACAATTTCCCTGATGTCGTTATATGTATTGACAAACACCCCTATGCAGACTTCCATCTTCTCTTCCACTTTCCTCACCCCGCTTTCTTTTGTCTCCATATACTTTGATATAATGTCCTTGGCAGACCCGCCGGAGAAAGGACGATACCTATGAAACATATTTTGCCTCCCTCTCGTATAGGACTATCTCGAGAGGAAATCTTAGCCCTGTTATCCGATGGCGTTACACCGGAAACAGTTTCCAATGTCATACTTGCCAATAACGAAAAATTTCAACACTTTCTTGATTCTTTTTCTAAAAACGTAGCCGAATCTTTTGAACAATTAGAAAAGTAATTTACCCCTGCGGATCTGCCACCACCGACTCTTCCCTGTCCATTTCCGATATATTAAATTCATCTCTTACCGGTTGGACGCCTCTATACAAAATCAAAGGCTTCTCCCTGTTCCTATCTACTTCAATCTTGATACTCTCTACCTCATACCTGCTCCCTCGGATAATGACCTTTTCTCCTAAATTGAACTTCGTTTTGATTTCCACTTTCACTCACCTCTCTTTTTGCTGTTTTTTAATTTGGTTCATCACCAGAAATAAGAAACTATGTTGATTGCTGATAACAAAATATCTATAATAAGCAATGCACATATCCAGTCCCATATTCTTTTTCTATACATATTTCTGTGATACAATAAAGAAGAATCAGGGAGGGGGATACAGCCCCCTGTCCCTATTCGTTTATCAACTTGAGTACTATTACGATAACCTTTTCGATAATGCTTAGAATTATCAGTATCAGTGCTAATTCTTCGGCGTAGTACTCAAGTTTTTTACGTCTTCTTCTCATTGCATCTTCCTCCTTTCTTTATCAAAGAAAACGATATTTCGTTTATTCGTTTAAAAAAAGAGATTCTAACGGAAGCTCTGAGCTTAAACTCTTCTTAATTAATCGGCATTCATCAAATTTAAAAGATGACTTGCCGTTTAATTTTGTTACAAGAGTTTGATAATTTATCCCGGTATGATTTGATAAATCTTGTATATTCCAGCACTTCCTTGCTAATTCAATATTTAAATTCTTGTACATTTTCTTTTCTCCTTTCTTATGTTTTTAAAACGAAATATCGTTTTCTTTATCCTAATACTACTATTGTTATTTCGTTTCATCAATAGTTTTTTTGTATTTTTTTATTGATATTTCATTTTTATTATGATATTCTACAGTCATCGGAGGTATTTGAAATGACACGAGAACAGTATTTACGCGAAAAAATCGAAGAACAAGGGAGCTTAAAAGATTTTTCTACAAAAATAAATATGCCGTACAGCACCCTTTTTTCTATATTAAAAAATGTAGGTGGAGCGTCTATTGATAACATTACTAAAATTTGTAACGGCTTAAATATCACTCCTGATTATGTTAGTGACAATTTTTCTTCTAGTAATTTTGATTCGCAAGAATCCACTCCCCGCCATGCAAAAGGCGTTCGCATTCCTGTCCTCGGAAGAGTAGCCGCCGGAATCCCCATAGAAGCCATCGAAGACGTTGACGACTGGGAAGAAATTCCCGAGAGCATGGCAAAAAACGGAGAATATTTTGCACTTCGCATACAAGGAGATTCCATGCTTCCCGAAATCCGGCAAGGCGATATCGTCATCGTCCAAAAGCAGCCCTGCGTAGAAAGCGGAGAGATTGCTATTGTGCTGATAAACGGTAACGACGCTACCTGCAAAAAAATACAAAAACAAGAAAGCGGAATCACACTAATCGGTTATAATACCGCCGTCTATCCCCCCGCTTTTTATACAAGAAAGCAAATAGAAGACCTGCCCATCCGCATATTAGGCAAAGTGGTTGAAGTACGGAGAAAGTTGTAATAATTGTCTTCAAATTATTTCCATCAATATAAATCCGCCAAAAAAGAACAACTCCATCAAACCACAAAAAATAGTGGAGCTTATACTACTACACCACTATTTTTTAGAAAATGTTGGAGATAAAACTATTGAAGAATTATATGAGCAGAGATTTACCAGTCCATAATCTAAGTTGTCGATATAAAAAAGGAGATAATCATGAATATTAATGACTTCCCTAAACCGCACATTCCTCCAAAACTCCCAATAAGAGAGATTATATCTTGCCTTTTATCGGATTTTGAATTCTTAAAAATTTGTTTTAATGCAAACTCAAAGCTGTCTGAGTTTATTGGCTATTTGCAAAATCTTCCAAATCCGTCGATTTTAGTTTCAGCTTTAACATTGCAAGAATCAGTCCTTTCTTCAAAAATAGAGGGCACGCTGGCAACCATTAGTGATGTAGTCAAAGATGAACCAGAAACTGAATCATTAAAGAATGACATTGTAGAAATAACCAATTATGTGCAAGCTATGGAATATGGACGGTCGGAACTTAAAGATCGGGGTTTTGATATAACTAAAAACATCATATGCAATTTACACTCCATCTTATTAACAAATAATGTACGAGGCTCAACTAAGACTCCCGGACAGTTTAAAACTGAACAAAATTACATTCAAAATGATTTGTTGGGTAACTTTACACCTCTTCCGGCTTACCTCACAGATGAATATATAGAAAATCTTGTTTTTTACATGAACCAAATCAGTGAAGTATCTTCTTTGATTCAAGCAGCAATTATACATGCCCAATTCGAAATGATTCATCCTTTCAAAGATGGAAATGGACGTGTAGGACGCCTGCTTATCCCTTTATTTTTATATACGTCACAAAGTATACCTTCTCCCACATTTTACATCAGTCGATATTTTGCCTCTCACGATAACGAATACAAAAAATGTCTTTTTGATATATCTGCAACAAACGAAAAGTCTTTGCTAATTCAAGCATGGAAAAGATGGTTAATTTTCTTTTTACACGGTGTTGAAGCAGAGAGCCTGAACCATATCGAAACATCAAAAAGAATTATACGGCTCTATGATGAGATGAAACATATTTTAAAACGTACGGATCAATACCCCATCATTGATTATTTATTTAATAACCTTCGCATTGAGCCCAAAGAATTTATAAAAAAATCTACTCTCCCCCGAAGTTCTGTCTATTCCACCCTGCATACATTGGCAGATGCCGGATTCATTATCCGAACCGGTAGCCAAAGGAAAAGTAAATACATATTCCAAGAGCTTGTTAACATCATTTAGTTAAGATTCAGGAAACCCGTTTTTGTAGACTTAGTTGTTGCTAAGTCCAAAAAATTGTATTTTTTTAGACTTAAATGTAGTTTAGTCTTGAAAATTTGTAATTTTGAGACTAAACAACAATTCTTAATCTCTATTCTTAAAATAAAAAACGTTGTCTGATAAGGTGGGCAGTCCATAATCTAAATTGTAGATTTCAAGAAATTAAAAATAACCCTATGTTTTTTCAATTAAGGAACTTCAAAATGAACAGCAAAAAATATTATACTCGTAAAACAGCTGAAACTTTAGGATATTCAAATAATAAAGATGTCAAATTTAAATATATTACAGGTATATATATTCAAAATTTCAGAACTCTGAAAAACAGGACACTTAAATTAGGGAAATACATAACCGTTATTACTGGTAAAAATGGAACCATGAAGTCGTCTTTAATGGGATTAATTGCACATCCTTTTTCAAGTCCCAATAACGCAAAAGATTTATATGGCAATGCACTGAAAACAGATATGCGTAATGTGTTTCGTTTAAGCCTAGACAAAGATATCGATGAATATATTTATTATTTAAATGCTTTAACAACTAAGCAGGAAGAATTGTCTGAACCGATTCGTGTATACAGACGTCGAGCAGAACAGAGACACAGAATTACAGTTAGTGCAACTAATGAAAGTGGCAGAGGTAATTTTTCTCTGAATACATCAATGATTAATTTGTCAAGACTTTATCCAATGATTGAAACAGATTCTCATGTTGTGCCTGATGATTTAACAAGTCTCGAAAAACAAGAAATAAGTAAAAACTATTACGATATTATGCAGCGAGAGGCATTTGCTCAATTTGAATCTGTTTCAGATAAAAGGAATAAAAATACCTGTGGCCCTAAAGATGCATATTATGATTTTAGCAGTATATCATCGGGTGAAGATAATTTGGGTTCAATATTATATAAATTAGTAGCATTTAAACGTGCATCTACAGGGGAAGATTATCTTCAGGGATTAATTTGTATTGATGAGTTTGAAGCATCTTTACACCCGGTAACGCAAACCAGACTTTTTGATTTTTTACTTCATTGGTGTAAAATCAATCGAATGCAAATTGTTATGACTACGCATTCTTTATATTTAATCAACCACTGCTTGTCGCTTCAACATTCTTATGATTATGAACAAGATAGTATATCTATCACAAATATCAGTACTATGCAAGTAGGTTCAGATCATAATTATAAATTTATTTCAAACCCAGACTATAAAACTATTTATAGAGAACTTACCTATATAAATCCTGAAGAGGCATCACCTTATAAAATAAATATTATTTGTGAGGATCTTGAAGCTAAACAGCTGATAAAAAAAATACTGGGAAAACGAATTTCTCAACAAGTAGAAATTATTACCAATATTTCCGGAAACAATGGAAGCGATTATCATGGACTAATTAGTCTTGCAAAAAATGGGGCACGACTATTAGACGATTCTATTATTATCCTCGATGCAGATGTTTCTCCATCACTGTTTTCTAAATTAGATTTTAAATATATAACTAAAATCTATGACCCAAATAATTATTGTATAGAGAAAGCCATTGTAAATTATATTCTAAACTGCCACGGTGACGAATCTATATTTGAAAAAATCGAGCTTGATGCAGTAAAAGCTCAATTTTCTGACTGTGGAATTAATCCTCATTGCATTTCTTCTCAAAATTCTAAAAGTTATAAAAATTGGCATATTTCTCATAAGGTTTTCTATAATAAAGCATTATCCGCTTACATTAAAGATAATAAAGTTGAATTTGATCAATTCAAAGAAAAAATATTAACCATGATAAATGAAAAACGGTCACGTCAAGGATTAGATCCTCTAAAATAGCTATGGCCAAGTACTTCCATTTAATGTATCTTATAGAAAAGAGGTGAAAATCATGCCTACAACAAAATCCATTCTTCGTTATCCCGGTGGCAAAACCCAACTTTCCAAATTCATAAAGCACACCATCGAACTTAATAAAATCGTGCACCCTGTATATTGTGAACCTTTTTGTGGAGGCTCCGGAATTGCCTTAAATCTTTTATTGTCCGGTACTGTCGAGTCTATTATCCTAAATGATTTCGATCCGGCAATTTATTCCATTTGGAATGCTGCTATTCATGAACCGGATCGATTTATAGATAAAATAAAAAGCACGCCTGTTACTATTGATGAATGGCATAAGCAAAATTCCATTTACAAAGAGCGACGGGTGGATTCCCGATATTCTTTCGAATTGGCTTTTGCTGCATTTTTCTTAAACAGAACGAATAGATCTGGCATTATTACCGGTGGTCCCATCGGCGGATTTTCACAATCTTCGAAATACCGCTTGGATTGCAGATTTAATCCTTCTGCATTAATTCAAAAAATTGAGGAAATTGCAAAATATTCCGAACACATTTATTTATATTCAAAAGATGGAATCCGATTTATCCGAGATGTAATTCCCTCTTACAGCGGAAGCAATTTATTTATATACTTTGACCCGCCTTATTACAAGCAAGGTCAATATTTATATAAAAATGGATTAAGTGATGAATATCACCAAAAACTTTCTGCAGCTATTCAAGATTTAACCGATTATAAATGGATTACAACTTATGATGATGTCCCTCGCATTAGAGGTTTGTATTCCCGTTCAAATGGATTCACGTATAATTTGCAGTACACTGCAAATAGAAAAAGGATGGAAAGAGAATTGTTATTTGTCGGCAACACGCAAATAGAATCTTTTGACAAGGTCAACTTATGTCCAATATAAAACTCCCGTCAGTATGCTGGCACATACTGACGGGAAAATGTAATACCCCAAGCGAGGGCTGATTACTCATATATCATATCAAATCAGCTCTTATTTTGAAAGGAGCTGATTTATTATGCCCAAAAGAAAAGACGGACGATATGAAGTTACTATTCAAATTAACGGTAAACGGAAGCACTTTTTAGGCCGTACACTTAAAGAGGCAAAAGAAAAGCGGGAGCAATATATAGAAATGCAAGAAAAGTGCCCGCTTGCCGAAAAAAGGATATTGCTCAAAGAATGGATGAGCGCATGGCTTGAATCGATAAAAAATAATATCTCACCGGTGACACATACAAATTATTACTACACAATCAAAAAATATATTACCGATTCTCCCATTGGAAACATATTGCTTATTGACCTTACCCCGGCGATGTTTCGCACCTATTTTACCGATTTGTTGACGGAAAAATCTCCACGGACCGTTAATAACTTACACACAATTCTACATGCAGGACTAAAACAGGCCGCAGAAGACGGCGCAATTACGGTTTCCCCACTAACAAACATCAAGCATGCTAAAATACCAAGAAAAGAACTAAAAACTCTCACTAATAATCAGATACGGCAGATGATAGAATTACTGCCTGAAGAGTGGATGAAATGCTATTTCCGGATTGCTGCCTACACAGGGCTTCGAATGGGAGAGATATCCGGACTAGATTATAAAAAAAGTTTTGATTTCAAAAAAAGCACACTGACCGTACTTCAATCTATCGTTAAAGTCGGAAGAGAAGAAACAATATCAACTGATCTAAAAACAAAATCAAGCAGGCGGACAATATCCGTCGATAAAAATACTATGCAAATGATTCATGCACAAATATCAAGGACTCTGCAAAAGAAATTATCAACGCCCAATTTCAAAGATAACGGACTTCTTTTCTGTCGTGATGACGGTTCACCGATTAGAAGAAATCACATAGAAAAAATTTCAAAGCGGATATTTGAGCTAATGGACTTACCGGGGATGACCTTTCACAGTATCCGCCATACGCACGCCACCATGCTATTAAAATCAGGCGTTCATCACAAGCTTGTCCAATACCGTTTAGGTCACAGCTCATTCCAAGTCACAATGGATATTTATTCCCACGTGACCCCCGAAATAGAATCCGAAGTTATACATGTTTTAGATCAGATTATCTGACGACACTTTTGACGACACTTTGTATTTTTTTCTATCATTTTATGCCAAATTAAGCCTATATTTTGTCAGATTTTATCGCATTTCTTAAATCATACCTATAATTGGAAATCATGTTGCCGGCGAATACCGGCACGGGGGTTCGAATCCCCCTCTCTCCGCCATAAAGACAGATACCATCGGTGATTTCACCGATGGTATTTTTTCGTGCTAATGCCTTAATTTGTCCAAAAATGACCTTAGTGACAACATTTTGACAACATTTTTAAAAAATTTGGAAAGGATTTGGAAAAAATTTGGAATATTTTGCACCATTTTTTTACTCAAAAATTGAGTTGCAAAGTTGCTCCGCTGCTCTGTTTTTTTCTTTTTGACTAAGGTGTGTATAAATGTCTGCAGTTATTTCTATAGTACTATGTCCTAGTAATTCTGAAGCAGTCTTCAGAGGAATACCTTCCTTATAAAGCAGAGAAGCAAATGAATGCCTCAGATCATGATAACGAATATGCCTTAGTCCATGTCTTTTTAAAAATCTTGAGAAACCATTTGATAAGTTCTTCGGCTTGATTGCCCCTCCTTTACTATTCCTTAAAATAGGAGAAGTATTAATTACCGACTCTGACTCACCATATAATTTTTGTATAAGTGCAATCTGTTTTTTTATCATCACTGCTAAAAAGCCTGGCATAAAAACCATTCTTTTACTCCTCTCCGTTTTTGGCGAAGCATATTGCACCTTACCGTCAATCTCAACAATTTGTTTTGTTATGGATATTGTTTGTTCATCATAATTTACGTCATTGGGGGTAACTGCAAGTACTTCTCCTCTTCTTAAACCGCAAAACGCTGCTAGTGCAATAGGTATAGCCATAGACGAATTCTTACTTAAATTCAGCAAATTGACAAGCTCCTCTTTACTGTAAGTTTCCGGCTCGAATCTATCCGCCTTGATTTCAAATAACATGTAATCGCAGGGGTTTTTATCTATATAGCCTCTTTTTATAGCATCCTTAAATGCTTTGTGCAAAATTCTTCGTATATACAGTAATGTGCGTGGAGAAAGTTCTTTTGCAGGATTAGTATTTCCATATATTTTTAGTGAATCAAACATGGAATCTAGCGTTACACCACTTATGTCTTTAAGTAATATTTTTCCTGCATAGGGCAAAATATACGTATTCACAATTCTTTTATAATCGCTTGCAGTTGTGCGTTTTACCTTATTTGTTACAACAGTATCCAGCCAAAACTTAAGGTAACAGCTTAATGTTTGATAGCTTCCTTCAGTATATTGATTTATCTTTTTATTCTCATCTTCGATAAGGGACAGAAAAGTTTGTGCTTCTCGTTTAGTTTTAAATCCTCGCTTAGTTGTACGTTTACGTTCTCCCGACGTTGGATCGATGATTGTATACATAACCCTGAAACTGTAATTCTTACGTCCGCGATTATCAATACCCGGAACTTTATGTATTGAACCTTTCATTTTATAACCTCCTAAAAGAGCCACCTGTGCGGGTGGCTCTGATTGCTTAATATTTTACATCGCATCGCATCGCTTGCTCTAGCTCTTCAATGAATATGATATATTTCGCTTTTTTCCCGTCACTACTTCTCCGGCAGGGAATCCGGCCCTCTTGTAGCATGCGATACAACGTACTTTTCCCTAGATTTAAGTATCGCGCCGCTTCTATTACGGAAAGAAACCTTTTCGTTTGTGCTTCGTCTCGCACTTCTGCATTCTCGTTAGAGCTTTGCGTTGTACCTGTATATTCGCTCATTGTTCTCAACCTCCTTGATAGTCTTGAAATAATCCTGCCGACATCAGCTTTTCCCACGTTTCATCGTCCTCTTCATGATTTAAGTTTTCGGAAAATTTTTCGTCAATATAAAATTCATTCACGCTGTAATCAATCGGAAACAGCGGTAATGATTTCCGGAACTTTGAAAAGTGCCTCGAGACATAAATTTTTTTTGCGGCATTTCTGGCCATCATCTCGTTTTGAAAGTGATAAGCAGCGGGATAGGCTATTTCTTCTTCCGTCAGAAACCCCAAGAGGGCAGGCAGATTGTCCACTATTCCATAAGCATTCGTACCCACGCAGGCCCAATATGAAGAATAGCAGGCAACTGGCTGAAACCCTGGACTTGCCGTACCTATCCACGGATAAGCCTGGGCTGCCGGCGTAAATATGTCAGAGCTTGGAGCCAGGATTGCATCATCCGGTAATTTATAGTAGAAATTTCCCTCAAAAAACCGGAAGGAATCTGAAGAAATTGGTCTTCTCCTGCTGTACTGACGCCGTAGAAAAATCTGTTGAAAAAGGGCTGATGCCTCTTTGTCACTCTCCACCGCGTACACTTCGCCCCAGCCACTGGCAAAATTCGAAAGAATTGCAGCAAGCTTTTCTCTGTTTGTTTCTCTGAAAACAGAATCCCCTAAAATCCCTAAAAAATGCATATGAATCTCCTCCTAACTCTTATCAATATTCAAAACAGCCGTTTTCAGGCATAGAAATTGCATTTTTTGTCCGTTGATTACGACTTTTTTCAAAGGCCTCGGATTCGTTCGATTTCTTTCTTTGTACCCCTCACTGATCCCCCGCGAAACGAGGTTTGAAAAAATCATATTGGCAGAGAAATCGAACTTTTGATGCGTCTTCAAATAATAATTCCGCACGAAATCAAAGGCCCGGAGCGGGTTAATTTTCACGAATTCACCATCGTGAAATCCGCAGTAAAAGTCAGGAAGGCGCTCGAAGTCAGCTTTTCCTGCCGATATTTTAAGCTCCCCGCAGGATATCAAATCGGTCAAAGCCGTTAAAAACATCACTTCCGGAGCGGCAGATTGGCAAAGATTTTGATTTTGAAGAATCAGCTCATCAATATAACGAGTCCACTCGCAAAAAACGGATCCCCCATCTTCGCCACGGTATATTCCGTACGCACAGGCAAAATCCAGAACTAGCATTGCCACTCCGTGCAGGACCCGACGCGCCTCTTCCAAGCGGGCATATTCTATTCCTATCGGATTCGGCACGTATCCGCTCAATCGAAGCCTGAGGTTATTCCAATTTTCACCGACCCATTCGACGAACAAAGTCATATACACCTCTAGCGAAAAATGATTCCCCGAATTTTTGCTAAATCGCTGTTCTTCTTGAAATCTCGATAGCACCGTGTTGCAGATTGTATTCGCATCGATAAATTGGGCGATGTTCCGGAGTTTGGATGACTGTGGCATGTCATCGAAGTAGCTCTCTGCCGTCAGTACAGCTGTAAACTGCGTCTCTACGATGTCCAGCGTCCTTCCCCCATCAGTTGAACGGCGCCTTCCTTCCTGGTCACACAAACTCCTCAAGAACTTTTCGAATTTCTCCGTTTGAACCGAACTCATTGCGTCTGATAGGTCGTCCAGAATCACGATTCCATCGACATTTTGCTCTCCAACAATTTCCATTGCCCTTGGCGTTGAGGAAAAATTAACGAAGTTCCCGCGTTGGTTGATATCTTGAAAAAGACAGAACAGGACCTTCACCAGCGAGGTCTTTCTGGAGCCCGTTGGCCCAATTAAATCGAAAATAAATTGGATCGGCAGCCCTGCCTCTGAGAATAATTTTTTGACATATCCGCTGTGAGCGAAAAGAAATATTGGAACGCTTATTTGCCGTGGGGCAATCTCAAGAACCTCAAATGCACGAGAAATCACTAGCTGGCGATTGCATTCCTTCGTGTCTGCAAGCCTTCGCCCTGCCATGCAGTTCTCATCGCGCCCGGACAAATACATCATCCGCTTTCCAATCTTCCACCAGCCTCCCGTTCTGAAAATTTCTTTTTCTATCATTGCGGGCCATTTTTCTTCAAGAATTTCGGCGATGTATTCACGGAGGCTCTCCTCTCCCTTCCCTGCATCAGCGAAAACATATGCCGCCGGAATTGCTTGTTTCATTTTTTTATAAAATTTCTCCATTTCACTCGATTTGATCGAAAATGTGTGACTGCTTCGTTTTAGCTGAATCTGAAACTCTATGTAGTTCTCCTCATTCCCCGTGGTTTTTACGGTTACCCTAGCCTTGGGGATGGGATTGAAATTCGTCAGAAGCTCGTAATGGCCTTTTTTTGTGAGAACCAGAATATAATGACCCCGGGTCATAAACTTCGTGCCAGAAAGCAGGTTTCCTCCCGTTTGATTTACTTTTTTGTCAATTTCTTCTCGGGAAAATCGGGTGAGAAACGGCTGTCCGCGGGCGATGTAATACTCTTCTGATTCGGGAAGATACATTTCGTTCTTCTTCTTCGTAAAACTAAATTTCCGCCCGCTGGGATAGATGTCGTGGTCGCAACGTCCAGGAAATTCCTTCTCCACGGTATTTTCTGCAAGTGCCTTTTCGAATGTGCTTGGTTTCATGTTCATCTTTCACTCCTTTCTTAATATCGGATATCTTGACTTTACCGCAGTCCGGCGGCAGGGTAACGGTCATAAAGCCGATACTTTTATACAGAAAAAAGACACGTCTTAAGACGTGTCTTTTTTCTTCGGCTCAATCTGTTATCTATATAAATTTAGTAAATAACTCTTAATATCGTTATGAGCATACACATTCCCTTTTTCTGTTTGTCTCAAGCTGTCCTTTAACTCCTCAATTCCACCATCCCGCGCCCAGGACGGTACACGGCACTCATACAAGTCTACGAATAATAAAATTATTTCAAATATAACTATAGAACGAACAAGTGCCAAATCTGTTTTATTTTCTGATTCACCAACCAAGGGAACAGCAGATTCTCTAACGGAGTTGTAATTCTCTATGTTTATCAAAGTCGAAAACTCATTAATCCGTATCCGGGTATATGACGATTTTTTTATCGGATAGCTCTGTAGAATCTGGTAATATGATTCAGATAACCCCAATCGTATTGACCTTAGAAGTTTATCAATAGTTTTCTTGGATAAGTTGGTATTTTTCTTTTGTACATCAAGTGTATTTAATTTTAAGCCTAGCCTTTTATCAAGAATTGGAATTATCTTGCACATAAAGTACAAGCCTATACATCCACAATAAATCCAATTTACTTTATCACTATATTTTATTTCCTGTTTTCCGGAAAATGAACACAAGAACGGTGTAACATCTTTTATCCGTTCCTTCATCTCATCCTGCTGGGAACGTGTAAAATTATCCCCATATATATAGGAAGACAATAGATTTTCCGCGGCTTCACATGCAACATTTTCATCATAATTGGGCGATGGCATGAAAATCAATTCATTTTTGTTCTTTCCTCGTTTTATCACAGGTGAAAATAATTTTATAAACGCATCAGGATTTCTTTCTATTTCAAAGTATAGATTGTACATCCTTTTTTCTGTCGGCACCTTGCTTATGTCTAAAGAATTTATGATTTCTTCTCTAATGGCATGAATTAACTGTCCATGTTTATTAGTATGATAAAAGAATAAGTCCCACAAACAAAATACATACGATGTAATCTGACCTGATTTCAGCCTGGGTCTCAAAAATTCAATTGCATGCTTTCTGACAGCAAGCTCTGATAAATAATTTGCGCACATCTCTCGAAGTTCATAACTAAATAAAGACTTAATGTAGTAAGCACTTCCCCAAAGATGAGAGTGCCAGATAAAACTAAGAGGAATGAGTTCCTCGACTGCCATATTTCCATTTACCAAAAGTAAAGTGTACAATTCATCAGTATATATGCCATTTCCACTAGTGAACCCGATAAGCTTGCCTAGTGATACGTTATCAGAAACTCTCTTTTCAGTTTTCAATATATTTTCATTCGGAATCAGCTTGCTGAAATGAATAGAATGATATGGTTCTCTGTTTATCATCCCGCGTTGCCCTTCGTAGTTATCCGCTGCCTCAGCATAGGTTAGATACCCAATAGAAGTAATATCCATTGGTTCCCGGCTATTTTCTTTTTGATACTTCCAAAGAATATATAGTTTATATATATAATAAAATTTCGCTATGCCTGAATCAGTCATTATTTTTTTATATAAATCATCTCTTGTTAGTGATTCGTGTGTTTCATTTCCTTTTAAATGGCGTATATACGTGGAAAGAATGTCCAAATCATCATATAATTGCCTGGAATAATTAGATTCTACATCATTTCCAAAATATTTCCTGGGGCGGAGAATATCCCCGAAATATTTTTGAATGGCATTCGCTTTATTCGATTCTTCCTCCGGAATATTATATGAGTCCAAATTTTCCAGTTTTTTTAATCTTTTCAAAGTAATATCTTCAAGAGTAACAGAGTCATCATTTTCTGTAATGAAATTTATATTTTGTTTGATCCACCCTGTTTTTACCAAATACATAGCAGGCAGGTATATAAGTTCCTTGACTCCTAATGCACTATAACTGCATTTTATTTGTGCAGACCAAAGTACCCTTCCATTTGTCTTTGCAAGTAACTCGTTCAAATATGCCTTATCTACGCAGAAATTTATCTGAGTATAATCAACGTCTTTTAGCAAGTCTTCTATTTTTAAGACAAAATAGGAATACAAGATTTCTTTTCTAAACATCCAGTCTTTATACATTTGGCGCTTAATTTGATTTGGGGTTATGAGATGATATGTTTTTATGATTTCCTCTAGTAACTCTCTACTTTGCATGCAGGTAATAATTATATTGTCTATGTTTGTTGGAGAACACATCGATGATTCTATGTATTGTAAAAGTTTTTCCACTTTATCAGCTAATATATTTTCTTCCATAAATACTCCTGCCATATAATCAATACCACAAATCATAATATCAAGATTTATTTTATTATTATATCATTGAGCAGGATTGCTAATAGCTAATTCGTGGTTACTGTCCATAATAGTAAATTGGGTTCAGGTGATACCTCCGTAATATTTCATTTATTTCACTTTTATACGACACTACTGATTTTCCCTGCCTCCATAAACTACCATCAATGCTTACATAATTAATCATATAGTGACAATGTATTTGGTGCGGTTTATTATAATGCATCGCTCCAAAGATTTGTCTGTTATCATACGCAAAAGAATACCCTATTCTTTTACATATATTGAGGGCCAGTAGGGGCGAAATATTAAGCCCCTGGTCAAATGCGAAAATAACTTGAACATAAGGATTCCGAATTTCATGGACATGGTAAATTTCTTGTGTAAACTCCATTTCAACTCCTGCGTTATATGGATTTACATTTATACCAAAAATCATATTCTGTGTTGTCTTCTGCGGATCAGTCAAGTATGAATACATTTCATGTATTGGCTTAGGTGTTTTATTCACAAATTTCAAAATAGACATTATAAATTCTCCTTTGCTCTGCATACTATTTTCTTCAACTCCTGCTGGATTTCTTTTTCTTCTTCCGTGCTAATGATAATTAAAGAATTTAACCTCTTGTAAATAGCAGACAATAGTGAAAGAATTTCCGTTCCTTCCTGCAACACCCGTGTCTCATGATTTAATCCTGCATGAATCATGTATTTTGACAATGACATATGTAAAGACATGGCTCTTTCCTTTAACAAAAGTTTCGTTTCACTACTTACCCTGATTGGAATCTGTTCGTTTTTCATAATGTACCTCCATACTAAAACAATTTAAAATAATCATTATTAGTATGTACATACATATTTATTTTTTAAATATACATTTTTATGCAATTATTCTAAATTCGTTCAATGATTTCTATGGACAGATATTTTAGCAATTTATTAAAAGAAAACAAGTTAGACAATTGTATATACTTATGCATGATAATATTATTTTTAATAGATTTATGAAATTCCCCAATTTCCCACACCTTAAAAACTACCGTTTTGGGGTACCTACCTATATATTAAATGAGTGGGAAATGTGGAAAATCTGGGATTTTATATGCTTATACATCAATAACCCCTTTGCCTTCTGATTTCTACACGTTTGTAATTAAATCCATGGCAGAAGTTCTGTCCTCTATCGTTTTGGGGGAAGAGATGTAAGCTTATGTTTTGTGTTAGGACTAAAATAAAAAGACAAGCTAAACTGGATTCAAGAAAATGTAATTTTTTTATTATCCTTTTGGTAGAAATAAAAAGACTGTGGATGCATATTTATGCTCCCACAGTCATTTTTGTTTTTTGCTTGTTGATAAGATTTTTTACTTTTCCATGTAGCCGCAAAGTAAAATCTATAACCTGTAATTCTATTAGTCGTACATTCGGTAAACTTTGTTCATACCGGCCTCATACGTTCCAATCAGAACTGCATTATAACCATATTTCTCTTCCGGATTGAATTGATTCCACACTTTTTTATCGGCATTCCAGACGAATTGACCTCTTTGGCTATCATCTAAATAAGCGTATGTATCTGTTCCAATCACTGTATTCTGCTTCATATCGACAGAAACAACATTAACTGCAAATATGATTTGTCCCTGTTTAATACCCCGCTCTTTAATCAGGGTATACGATGACCAGTCAATATAATAGCCAACGCCCATATGACCATAGACCATCTCATAATTAGTATCCCCCCATAAATAAGTAGGGTATTGGTCATTAGCCGATACAGGTTGTACTATCGCTGCAGGAATAACTCCGGTCATGCCGGAAAAAGCAATAGAAGTTCCCAATAACACAGCAGTAATAAACTTTTTCATCTTTACAATCCCCTTGATTTTATGTATTAAAGACTAATATTAGAATTGTCAGCATTATTTATCAATGCTGGTGCTTCTGTAATAAATAAATTACCTAAGTCTACATTCCTTTGCTCAAATAAGTATCCCTGCATATGCCCAGGTCTTGCTCCTTTTCCTGTAGTTAACATGCCCGGAACTATTTGTCTTGTAGAAGACACCTCAAATGTTATAAACATAGGAATGATATGCGTATTCCCATCCCAGGAACCAGCTTCCCAATCATCTCCTCGAGTATCATTTTTTACAGTGAAATAAGCTACAACAGAAGATTCAGTATTTGGTTGTCCAATACACCTTTTTATATGATCAAAAGTATCTGATTGAACCTCAACATATGCAAGTCGATGATTTTTTCTGTCAACAAGTATAATATTGCCATCTTGATAAGCAAGAAATCCATTTTCACTATTGCCGTATGATGTAGCTTGAATAGAATTTCCTGATATTCCGAATTCTTTTGATAATATTTTACCAGCTTCTAAAAGCTGTGCATTATTTGAGGAATGAACGCCGCCTGTACTATTTTTATTTGAACCCTTGTAATTCATTGCGGAATCTGATTTTGTTTGTTTGTCTTGTAAAAAGTCAGAAATAGGTTTTATAGAGTCCTTGTCAATAGGGTAATTCATATCCCAATGCTTAGCCTCACCTATGTTTCTTATGATATCAGAAATTTTACGTTCGGCCTCATATCCATGATTGCTATAATTATTATCTATCGTTTTTGTAACTTTATCAATTGCACTACTGAATGCATTCAAGCTATCGGAAAGTTCTTTATGCTCTTTATCCCACTCGTCTGCTTTCTTAATAAGGTCTTGATCCTGTGGCTTAGGGTTAAAGACATTTAACACAGCCTTAGCCCTATTAATTTTATGCATTTCTCCCTCAAGAGTTAATTTATCTATAAAAGAACTTACGTCATTTTGCTTACGTAAAGCCATGACTTTATAACGGCAAGAAACATATTTTACTAAAAATTCATCAAGGTTGCTATCATCTAGTTTTTTATAGTCTTCAGATAGTTTTGTTAGTGTTGCTGCTCCCTGTTGGAATGTTTTAATACATTTATCTTCTGTACTATTTCCACAGCCGTTAAGGCTACATACAATAACAAATGATAGTAAAAATACAATGCATTTTTTTAACATAGCTCTTCTCCATATTATTTAAATAGATTGACGTTTATTCCAATCTCATTACCAACTAATTTGGCCAACTCAGTTGCCCAGTATTTTTTTTGAAAATCAATATGATGCCATTCTCTATTGTTATAAGAATAACAAACAAATCCATCGTTGAAGATTTTAATATATATAGTATCAGTTAACCCAGCGTTAGATCCTTCAGTGCATGTTACATCAGCTTTATATATCTTAAATCGGTCAGACTCGTCTACTTTATTTATAGATGATAATAAAGCATAAGAAGCCTCATCAAGTTTTTTTATCCCTTTCGCGGGAAGGATTTTAAGATTAAAATGTACATCGTTTATCCCGGATATCAGTCCATAATAATACCATGCATTTCCACCTGTAATTTTTAACTCATATAGGTTTCCTGCCTTATCAGTATAGGTTCTTGTAGTTCCTAGCCTTTTATCCAGATGCATGACGGTATTAGGTGGAACCAGTACGTTTGACAAGGCTTGTTCAGAATCTTTTTCATCCATAGACATTATTGCTATACCGGTGGTTGTCATTGCATAAGTAAAATCTGACTGAATGTTGCCTCCATTTTGACAATCAATAACTGCGTTTAAATTTATACTTAAAATATTATCGTTTTTATCTGTTATAACACACAGACTGTTTTTAGTACCTGTTTCGGTAACAAATGTAGTCAAGTATTCTTTATTAATATTTGATATTAGCTTCCCTTTATCACCTTCAGAAACTTTTAAGGCGTTTTCAGGCAAAGTTGTTCGTTTGTTCTCAATAAGTTGCTTTACATTTTTATTCCAGTTGCTTCTGTAATCAGAGTATGTACCATGCTTAGCACATCCAGTTGAAAGAATCATGAAAATGGATAGAAAAGCAATCAGCAAGACCTTGGATTTTTTCATCTTAAATCTCCTTGTATTTTCACCTGAAGAAAATCCAGTATAGTACTACAATAAATCCTATTACATAAGAAGCAATGCTTCCCCATTTAACAGGACTTTGAACCTCAGGGGGTGTTTCTACAGATGGATCAATTTCATTTAATTGTGCAACAGCATAATCCCTCCACTCTTTTAATGATTTTTTATCCTCACTAAAAAGTCCCAGATAGCCAGTCTCTACCAAATTATCAACCTGGGAAATAATGATGTTGTTGAGATAAACGGTTTTAGTCTTGTCGCTATATTTATCCGTAAGATCAGCACAAAAACTTATAAAATCCAATACCAAGGGGGCAAATAGCTCTTCTGTTTCTGATGAATTGTCGTTATCATTTCTACTTTGATAAACGAAAACTGTGTTTACTAAATCCTCCATGTAATCTGACATGTCTTTTATTAGTCCTTCATCTTCTAATGTAAATCGTTCTTCAATCGAATCAAAACTGTTTGATAAAATGTCAAATTGTGTTTTACGTGTTAGCGGATATACACTGCTTGAAAGCAGTTTTCTTGCCTTAGCATATGGCCTATAGAAGATAGCAGCTGTATTCCCAATGTCAAACTCAAGAACTTTATTGAAATATTGTTCAGCATTATCCCAATCTTCTTGATCCATTGCTAATTGTGCATTTTTTATCAAATTATCAACTTTTGCACGGAATTCTAAAGATAATTTATCAACTTGATCTGGTGCATAACTTGTCCCACAAAAATCACAGATGTATAAATCGTCTTTTTTAGTGAATTGATTGCTTCCACAACTCGTACATACAAATTTTTGCATTAAGCCTCCTATGAAATACGCTTTGTATGGTTAATTAAAATGATATTTTCGCATTAAGTAAAGTTAAACCGGAACAGGCGCTAATAGAATAAATATTTCTTTTAAGTATTTACATAAAATCATTTCATTCTTTTACATTATTCACGTATTCATAGCCAAACCATTTATTTTCATCTGACCAATATAATTTGTATCCAGGTGCAACTTTGCTGAGAGACCTTGGTGCAACTTCCATATATAAATTCCCATTCTTCGTGAATAGGAATACTTCGTCAGCATCATTCTTCGGGAAATTATCACTATCTATATAAGTATTCATCACATCTCGCTTATCATTTAGACCTACTAATATTGAACGATAGCATTCTTCTCCGTACAAAAGGCAGTTAATTCCGTAGATAAAACGTCCTGTTTCAGTATCTCTATATTGACTTACGATAAAATCCGGATAATTATTTCTTATTGGATAATCTTGATAACGCCAGTATTCTTGTCCAATACCAATCCAGTTTAATTTTCCTGTACTTAGCAACCTAAAAGTGCCATTATCCATTTTTTTGGCCGCAAATCTTACAATCTGTTTTCCTTCCATAAATTGAACCTGTGCTTCTTCCGTATTACTTCTAGGCATATTTAAATTTTTCTTGTGTACTTCAACAAAATGAGCTGCATCAACGGGTGTGCATGATGCAAAAACAGTGTAAAAGAAAATAAAACAAATTAAATAAAACACTTTATGAAACTTCTTGCTGCGAACATCACTAAACATAATAAATACTCCTTTCAATTTTTATATATGGATTCCATTTTTAATATAGAGCTTTCAATGTCTTTTTCTTTGCAAATCAAGCAGAATTTGCTTTCATTATTTATTGATTTTCCATATTTTGGACAAAACATAAATAATCTCCAAATTTCACTGTTTCCATAATATGTATCTTGAAATACCCCCTGATATTCAGATAATTTGTATATTTTAACTTGTCCTGGCTCATCTCCATTGTATATAGAACTAAAACAGGTCAAACTATGCATGTTAAGAATTATTTGAATAAGAGAAATATTCATTAATTCAGTATGCCGGGCACTTCAATCCTTTGACCAAGAAATATCTATTTTATTGATACGTGTCATCTCCGTTCAAAAGCATTTCGTGTTATTCTAGCCCAATTTTCTCTGGCCCCACGTTTTCCCATCATTTTTCCTGTACTTATATACTCAAATTCAGAGGGATCATATGCACTTCCTCCATCCAGGGGGGTAAAAGTAAGAATAATATCCTCAGGGTCACCCTTACGACTTTTTGCTTTTCCTGCAACTATAAGATTTTTATTTGAATCAACGTAACATTTCCATCCGGGATAAAAAGTTATATCCAAAACCTCACGATATCTGAGACCCTCAGGTGTTTTCAAGTGTAAAAATGATTTAACATATGGGTGTTCATCATTCTCTACATTATCCTGTACATTTTTAGGAGAATATCCTTCCCCCGCATTACTTTTCTTGGGTTCCGATATACCGCCCGTTTTTAACGGGGATTTAGCAGGAGAGATTTTATCAGCCAAAGAGACTGCAATACCGTTAGAACGCATTTTATCTGCAATGCTATCCTTTGCATACCACCCCAATCCACCGATGACTAAAATAATGCCTATAGCGAGAATAACCGGTATTTTTGAATGATTGTTATTTACAGACAAAGGTGCTTGTGTAGAAACCGACTGAGGAATTGATTGAATCACTTGCCCACAAGATGGGCAGAATTTACTTTCATTATTTATTGATTTTCCACATTTTGGACAGAACATAAATAACCTCCAGGCATATTATGATAAACAATAAGTAAATTAAAGAATCGCAAGAGAACTCATTCCGATACAAACGACTATCCATGTAATACCTGTACTTGCCAAAGCTATTTTAAACCCCCGTCCCATATCTTCGTCTGGCGTAAAATCATTGGCCAGTAATTTCTTTTGGATATGACGCATATAAATCTTATCAAATGAACTTGCCACAACAATCTGAGTTATACCTATAGCCATAGTTGCAAAGTAAGCAAGTGATATTGCACTTAGAACCGCTACAGGAGATGAAACAAAAGCTACAATAAGTGGAAGAATCCATAATATACCGACAACCAAAAGTACCCATTTCATTTTATCTACCAATTCACGCCATACATTTCTGTATGCGGCATGAACAATACCCAAAAGCATAGAGTACCAATTATAACTTGACTTTCCATAAGTCTGTATTTGCTGGAAACGGGGCAGGTAATAGTAATAACCGCTTCCCATGATTTGTTGCAAAGCCGCTAAAGTATCAGGATTATTAAAATCAATCTGCATTAAATTCGGTTCGTCCACATGACGATTTTCTTTAAAACGTTCCCAAATATTTTTCTGTGGAAACGTCTGAATGCTAGGGTTTGGAAATGAAGAGTGCAGCGGTACTGGTGGTTGATTAAGCGGCGGTGTCGCTTCAACAGGCTTCGGTTGATATTGTGAAACCTGAGTCGGTTGTGCGGCAGTAGTCTCTGATGACACAGACGAAGAAGCTGATTTGCCGCAAAATGGACAAAATAATGAATTTACCGGGATTTCTTTACCACAATTACTACAAAACATAATAAATACTCCTTTCAAATTTTACATGTACTTGTTTTTATTCCAACAAAAGTTGCGGAAGCCCTATTATAATAAGAAATAGTATAAAAACAATGAGCCCTCGTCCTATATCTTCATCAGGAGAGAAGTCTTTGTGCAAAAGTTTTTGCTGAACATGCCGCATATAAATTTTGTCAAAATCAGAAGCAAAAATCACCAGATATATAAAGCAGACTATGGTCATCAATGTATCAGCAGAATCAAGCATCACTTCAAAATTCTCATAATCAATAGATTCTATATCAGACAAGTAATAAATAAACCAAAGTATATTAATGATGATGCAGATCAGATAAGGATATTTCATCTTTTCAAGAAAAGCTCTCCATACATTCCGATATCCGGCATGCAAGAGTCCCAGCACCAATGAGTAGAAATTATAACTTGATTTACCATAAGTTTGTATTTGCTGGAAACGGGGCAGGTAATAGTAATAACCGCTTCCCATGATTCGCTGCAAAGCCTCTAAAGTATTAGGACTATTAAAATCAATCTGCATTAAATTCGGTTCGTCCACATGACGATTTTTATTGAAAGTATTCCACGCATTATCAATGAGATTTTCTATACTTCGCGGAGAATCCATTGTTGTATCGAAAGCAGACTGCTGTTCCGGAGGTTCTTTGCCACACTCTGATTCAGTAGGATACGAATCTGTACGCCCTGATATAGAAGTTTCACACTCAGAACAAAAGATTCCCTCTCCCGGTATTTGCTTCCCGCATTTAGTACAAAACATGTTTTTCTCCCCACTTATTGAATACAGTTAGGATTATACTGACGAATATATTCGACGAGGCTCTGAACGGTTTCTTTGCTTTGATCATCTGTTACCGTTGTTTTTTGACCTTGATGAATGATTGAAATTTTTCTGACCCTCAATTCAAATATCCCAATTGCAATAAAAATAAGACCTACTACAAATTTCTCACCAAAACAACCGATTAACCCCAATAAAATCATTAGAATAGCGGATATAGAATAACTATCATTTACTGTTATAGATGAGATATCGGGAATATAGATTTGTATCGGCTTTGATAAAGTAATCGGACGAACTCCAAAAACAATGAACCCAGCCCCTTTTCTTATTTGCAATAAAGGACCGTCAGCATTTATTATGCTTTGCTTACCAAATCGTATTAAAAATCTGGACTCCAGCGTCCAACTTGTAGGTTCACCATTCGTTTTTTTATTATTTTCAGATGGCATAGATATCTCCCCGGCCGCCAATGGACCCGAGGTCGCAGCAGAAGAACAGGCAGTTGTCAGTTGGTTGCCGCACTGAGAACAAAAACTTGTATCCGGACCGGCTACTGCACCACAACTGCTACAACAACGTATTGGAGCTCCGCAATGATTGCAGAAAGCCGCTCCTGCCTCCAGTTGTGCACTGCATTGGGAACATTTTATTTCCACAATAAATTCCTCCAATCATTTCTAATATAGAGATTTCAAACTCTTTTTCTTTGCAAAGCAAAAGGTCTTGAAATTTAAAAAGAATCACTTATTTCTTTCTACATTCCAAAACCTGCGTTCAAAATCATTAAATGTAATAAAAGTAGCCACATCCACCTGCATGGCGTCAGCAATATCAAATAATAAAATCAGGGGGATATTATCATTGTATCGACCTCTTTCTATACGGCTTAAAACACTCTTATTCACATGTACTCTTTCCGCTAGATCTGCCTGGCTGAACCCCGTTAATCTTCTATAATAGGCAACTTTAGCTCCAATTTGTTCAAACATGATTTGACGTTGCCTATTCATTAGACCCACCCCTCTTTCAGATAATATATAGCTAATTTAATTATAATTGGATTCATTAAAGTAAACATTGCCTAAAAATGGACAATAGTCGCCTATATTAGGCGACTATTGAATTTCGATTCAAGTTAGGCACTCCTTTTTATTAATTGTTGGCATTTTATACAGAGGCTCTTTCCATATTTGTTATTTGAGAAGTCTTTCACCTTCCGATTTATTTCCGAACCACAGTTTTCACAAAGGTATCTATCACCGGAATAGGATGTAGGGGAAGGAGCATAGTTGCTGTCCCTAAGAGAAGGACTGTTGTAGTCCTTCTGATCCAAATAATTCCGAAGAGTATCATTTTCAGGGTCATCGCCTGTGCTTATCGCAAAACTTAGAAGGTATGCGTACTTAATAGCGGCCGTTTGTGCTTTCATAATAGCCTTATCTCCGCTGTCCTGTCCGCTTCCCAGTCCGACTATACTCATCGTTTCTCCTGATTCTGAATCGATGAGCATAATTGTAATTTTTACGGATGCTAAATTTTCTGTATTTCCTTTCGTTGTTGTTACCTTTTCCATAGATAAAAGTTCAGGTACAGCCATGGTACTAATCCCATGTTTTACAAAAGAAGCATTTACCTTTTCCAGTACATCTGCACAGGTGGCATATTTGTAAGCATGGAAATTATTTGTTCCGTTTTTTAGAACGTGACTGCATTCTTTCATAACTTCAATCATTTTTGCTGCTATTAGTTTCATTGTTACACTCCATTTCCGGGAAATTTATCCCTGCAAATAAACTATCCCGATGAGTTAATACTCATCGGGATACATGATTGTTAAAATTCTTTTTTTGTTCATACCTGTTGACGGATCTAACACGAGCCATATTTTTTGGTTTTCAGATACAGGGTAAATACCCAATATATCATCACCGGTATCCAGAGCCAGGTCATTCATTTCCTTTGAGCTTTCTGTAGCATCACCCCAGTCATGGGAAAGAAAACGACAAATAGATTCTATGACCTTTTTGTGAATTGATTTTTTATTTCTGCTGTCATCTGCAATGCGTTTTGTTTGAACAATACATAGTTTGTGTAAATCAATTTCGTATCTGTGCATTATGCGGAAACTTTCCTCTCTTTCATAGGAAGAAACCAACTGTTGTATTCTTCCGGTTTGATTATCCAGATTCTTGGATAGAAGCAGGCCGGGAGATCCTCTTCAAATACCCAGATGAGTGACTTGCTTTTGTTCATTGGATTTTCATATCTGGCAAAGACAAGGTCAAAGGGAGACTGGGTCCTTACTTCTCTTGTTCCAACAGTGCTTTCTTTTCTATGGAAAGCAAGTATTCTGTCATTAATTACAACTCGTTCCGGTGTTACGTATCCATAATCATGGTTGAGATAGCGGGCAATTATTTTTGATATTCCCCGGCTGTATTCTTTATCCTGCATCATTTGTTCAGCAATCATAGGAGATAGTATTAACTCTTTTTCTTCCATCAGACAGCCTCCTTTTCCTGTTTTTGTTTTAACGCTAAACCATAAGGACAACGGTTAGCTACGTCGCAATAGCCTGTACACTTTCTTCCGTTCCACCGCTCTCTTGAATTGCAGGGAGGAGGCAGTTTTTTATTTACTAAGGCCTTACGGAATCTTTCTGCTTTGGCTGACATATAGATTCGCAGCCAGTGATTACTGATACGATGAATAGGAATCAGGTGGACCGGCTTGGTTATATTTCTTTGCGAGGCAGTTTGAAGTCCGTAATCTCTGCAAAAAGCCTGTATTTCCATTCTGCTTACTTTGAATCCTTGCTTTTCAAGTAGCATGCGGTAGTAATTCAGTTGGACAGCCCATTCAAAGACAGCTTTTACACCATCGGTCCGCCATTCTTTTCTGTATTTGGGTTGGCCTTTTCTCATCCCTGTTTTATATACATCTCCTGTAGGGACATCCACTTTGTAATACCCTAAAGCTTTCATCAACTTGTAACTGCTTGTGACTTTATAATCTCCTAAAACGGTATCCTCTGTATCGGTGAGAATCTTTCCGTATAAATCAAACTTACCGCTGGTAATGTTGTCATGCAGGCGTTCCTCCGACAGAAGTTCTCCATAGGTTTGGGCTTCCTGCAAAGAGTGTATAGCTGTTCCGTGCAGGGCAAAGACCTGGTTCATTGGATTTACCGCATAAGATGTCGTTTTCTTCAGATACAGTTCTCTTGTACCGCCAATAAGTTCCGTCACAGACGGCTTATCCAGATTCCGGTCAAGAGAATTGGCAAGGGCTCTCAATGTAGGTAAAAACATGCATCTCTCTTTATGGGGGCATTGAGAAAGACAGCGGGGAATGGATATAGTGCCTCCGTCAGGACAAATAAATTCTTTAGCTGGCATAATCGTCTCCCTCTTTCAGATAAGGAGCATTGGATATAGGACTATCTACCCGTTCTACCTCATGAAAATAAACAAAAGAATCACCGGACCAACAGTCCTCCAAAGTGGAAAATGCATCTATCAGCTCTTTAGTTGTTCCTTCTTTATGCAGAATATCAGCTAGGAGAACATTCAAGTCCTCATCTTTCCAAAAATTCACCCCTTCAGGAAAGAAGTCTTGAAACCGTACAATCTTTTCATCTGCCGTAGCATCGTAGTAGCTGTCCACCACGTAGTCAAAATCAAAGTACATGCGGAAAATATCATTGGTTTCATATAATCCAAATCCCGCTTCTTCTGCATAATAAAGATAGGATGTATGAGGTGCATATTTTTTTATAAGGAAATCCCACAGTTCATGTTGGGGTACCCATGCGGTTTCCGTATCTATGTACAGACCGGTTCTATTTCTTTCCTGGTCAGTCTGCATATATAAATTGCCGATAGTACCACGGCAGGGAATTTTTGTATAATCCATACCTGCACCTTCAGCAATATTTCCGAGCCAATCTTTACCAAAACCGTTGGGAGCATAGTTTTTTTCTGTCCATTTTGTAATATTTCTTTCCAACCGTTCCAACTCTTTAAGAGGACCGGTGAAAATATATTCTGTGAAACACCAATTGGGCATTATATCTTCCTTTCTTGAAATACAAAACCGGCGCAGTCTTGTTATGAAACGGCGCCGGTTTTTCCTTTTTGTTATTTATCATCGTTTAATTGGTCTACCAATTTGGCAACAGCAATAGCGAGTTCAAGCCAGTGCATAAAAACACCTTCCTTCCTTTAGATTTTTGCAGAGTGAATCTATGCAAGGATTTCTTCAATCGGTGCGTATTTGATAAGATTTGTTTTCTTTTCCTCCTTTTTGAGGATAGGTAATTTTTTCTTGCTGCCAAAGGGCATGGAAAGCATATCTCCTCCGATGCGTTCCAAGTCGGTAGCTCTTTCATAGGTTTCCATTTCTTTGCTCGCTGCGGTTACTGCGTTAATAAGACCGTACCAAGTGTTATCTCCGCCCATAAAGAACTGTCTCATAATTTCATTTTGCTCTTCTTCATTTAACAGGAACTTGTCTGCCAGTATACGGATTTCTTCGTCGGTAGAATTACGTATTTTGCTATCAGCCGCTTGTTTCATCCGGTCTGTTATTAAATTAAACCGTGTTTCATCAACGGCACTACGCACAATATCCTGGACTTTCATAAAGAAAGCTTTATCGTCTTGTTCAAGTGTGGCGTCCGAATAGAGTTCGTAAGCATCTTCTTCACAGGCAATCTGACGACCTGCATGGTATTTCTTTTTTCCAAAATCTTTGGCTATCATACCGTTATCACAGACAAGACGGTACACCAGAGGTTCTACTCTTAAACTGCCTAATCCGACTTCACTATTGGCTACGATAAAGCCTGCTTGTACAGCATCACCTTTGCGTATTTCTGTTTTCATGGTGCGGTTAACCACCTTGATATACATGTGGGTATCAGTTACTTCGCAGCTCTTGATTTCTGCGCCTTTCATTTCCCTGATAACGGGAAGAATAGAAGCACACAGCTCCATATTGTCCAGACGGCGGTATCTGTCGGAAAGAAATGCTCTTGCGGTATGGTCCATAGTGCGAATCATTCTTTTCTGGGGATCCTTTTTGAACCAACTGATGATATTCTCGTCCAAAAGCATGGGATTTTCTGCCCTCATCTTTTCATAGTAGCGGAAAGGAATATTAAGTTTGGACGCAATCTGCCTGTGTGTTAATTCACTGACCAGGTATCTCTCCCACGTTTTATCCGGCTTTCTGGTGCACAGATACGATGCTCCTTCTGTGTTTGTGTAAAAAGACAAATTATTGGTAGACGTTATGATATCTTTTCTTGCTAAACGCTGTCTTTTAAGCTCTAATCCCAGTTCTTCAATACTCTTACCTTGTTTCATTGTTTTCCTCCTCATATATAAAAATGGGGTGCCCAAACTAGTGGCCCCCCGTGTATTCAGATCTCTGCGGATTCTGTTTCGTAATTAGCATCGTTTCCTGATTCCGTAAAGTCTTCTTTATCAAAAATATCTTCGGCTTCATCTATATCTTGCGGGCCGTTTATATCTTCCTCTTTTTCCGTTACTTCTCCATCATCTATAGAAGCCAAAGCTTTATCACAAGCTATATCAATGTCTTCCATAAAACGAATGACTGAGGATGTTAATCTTCCAAAGTCTTTAATAATAGAAGCAATCGCTTCTCCAATTTGCTGACACTGCTTATCGTTCAAAGTTTCTTCCATTTTTTCTTCCATTTTTGTTTTCTTTCCTTTCATTATTCCCGTGGTACTCCTGACCGGCACCACGTTGCAAAATTAACACAGTTATTCCATAAAAGATGGTAATTCTCTTCTCCCAGCCTGCTTTTGGCACGGCGGATAATCTCATCGGGCGTAAACCTTGCTGAATCACTGATGAGATAAAGGAGATCCCCTGAGGCAAAAGATTCCAGTGAACGGTGAATGACTTTACCCTCGTTATACTCATAGACTTTTCCTTTTCCGTCATATATACCATGGTGTGTATAACAGAGCCTCATAACAGCAATATGATCCCCTTTTTGAAACAGTCTTTTAGCTTCCTTTGGCAAGAGGGCTTGCCTTTTCCGTATCTCATTCCGTGAATCATCAAACACATCAAGCAAACTGTCCAAACTTTCTTCCAAATTGGACAAGAGGCCTATGGTTTCTCCAAAGAGTTCGCTCTCATCAAATAATTTGATTTCTTTTCCTTTCAATTCATATAAACCACCTTCCCGGCATCAAATAAAAAGAGAACCACATAAGCGGTTCCCGGATTAATATAAAAGCAGTTCTTCTGCTCATTCATATCATATACAAGTGAAATATTTTTAGATGACAAAAGGTAAAAAATCAAATCTCTATGGCTAATAAGATATATTCATGATAGAATTAAGATATAATTGAGATAAAAGGAGGAGGAAAACATGATGAATATACGGCCCGTATCTGACTTGAGAAATAAGTTTCCTGAAGTAGAGGAAATGGTACTCGAAACAAATCATCCGGTATTTCTTACCAAAAACGGATATGGAACTATGGTGCTGATGAGCATTGAGCAGTATACAAAAATTACAGATACTGTTGAAAAAAGTCTTGATGAAGCTGATAAAATGGCCCTGGAAAATGCTGTACGGGACACGAAAGAGGCTGTGTTTGGAAGAATAAGAGGCAGAATCTATGCAGCCAAAAAAATATAATCTGTCTTTCCTGCCCCTGTTTGAACAGGATTTAAATGAAATTATTGATTATATCGCATTGACACTCAAAAACCCGGAAGCGGCCATGCGTCTTGTCGATGATGTGGAAATTGCCATTATGAAGCGGTTGGAAATGCCGCTTTCATTTAGTCCCTATCCATCGGCAAAGAAAAGAAAATATCCTTATTACAAAATTTATGTGAGAAACTTTTGCATCTTTTATGTGGTCATAGATGACACAATGGAAGTACGCCGCATATTATATCAAAGACGTGATTTTGATCATTTATGGTTTCCATAATAATAAAGTGTACACAAAAAGCCCTTACCAACTGATTTGGCAAGGGCTTTTTGATTTAACAGAGGTAATGGAATTGAACGCACCTTTCCGGTTTGGTAATCTTACATAACTACAAAGATGATTTTTTCGGATATGCAAACAAACCACTCTCTATGACGAATGAATTAAAATCCTTTATCGTATATCCAGTCTTCTTTTATTAAATAGAATCTGCATGTATTTTTCTCAAGGCACCGACTAATCACAAAAATAAATTCACCCTTACTTAAATTCATGCGTGCGAATGTACCGTATTTATTATTCTCAGTATATTTTTTGTCAATTTTCCATCCCCGAGACAAAAGTTGTTCTCCATATCGGTCAAATTCATCATCTGTTAAATTCCGTTCAAATGTTCTTGTTCCGCTAACAAAATAGACCAGCATTTTTTGTTGAATCCCATAATCATCTTTGATAGGCGGTATAGGGTCGGAAAGTTGTTGATATGTCTCAACCATTTGGTCTTTCATTTCTATCCGGTAGTCATAAGTGACGTACCAAAGAGTACCAACATACAAGGCATATATTAAAGCAACTATGCCAGCTACAATTCCTACAACGTAATATTCTAAATTGTCCCAATCTATTTTCTTCATGGTTGTACCTCTCACAAATCATTTATATTACAAATATATTTTGCACCATTTTTTACTCAAAAATTGAGTTGCATAATTGTTCCATTGCTCTGTTTTTTCTTTTTGACGGAGCTACATATAAATATCCGCTTTGCAGCATACCGCAACATAAGTAAAATGGCTTTTCAATTAAATGCATTACATCAGATATTTTCTGCAATATACTATAATACTTATAAGAATGAAAATTTTTATAATCATTTCAGGTAAAATTAATCGGGGTAAGTAAAAAAAGACTGCACCTATAAGAAAAGCCGCCATGACAGCCACTACAACCCCTATGTGGTGTTTTATCTTATTAGTACGTGTATGACTATTTTTTCTTTTATAATATTCTTCAGGATACCAAAATAGTTTTATCAATTTATGCATAATAGAGGTTTGAGCACGCCCTATGCCCTTTTCGTCTGAATTTCTCAGTCCTGTATGCAACTGCCATATCCCTATAAATATTATAAATGCACTCATTAATATAATAAGGAATATAAAAATACAGTCTGAAAAATCCATGAAAATAATTTTCCCTTCATGGATTTTTACTATGCAATAAAAAATAGAAAGTATTCCCGACAAAATAAAAAAACAAGACCCAACTGCAGACAAATTGTTTCTCTTATCATAATCAGACATAAATTGTGTCCCTCTTTTCATGCTTCAGGATAAATTGCCACAGAATACTTCAGCAAAATTTTTCCGCCACCTTTTTCGTAATCATACAAATCCTGAGTTTTAAAATATAATTCCAATTTGTATATTCCTTTTTCGAAACTAAATGACTCCCCTATCTTACTGTTGCTTGAATGATCTATATTTTTTGACTCCCCTGTAAATTTCCATCCGGTATTCTCCAAACATTTTTTATAATAGTCTGTAATATTTGTTTGATTTCCGTCAGATTGCAAAGAGCATGTGAGAATATAATTTGTAGGAGTTCTATAGTTAAACTGCAATAAATCCGCTAATGTACGTTTTTCATTATATATATTGACTCCTGCAATGCTTCTCATTATCTCTATTTCGGGCTTCCTTGATTCCAAATAACTGACTAAAATACAAATCAATATTATTGCCGCAAATCCTGATATAGTCAGTATTAATTCCCTGAGTTTCATTTTTGAAATCATTTATACACCTCGTCATTACCCATATTGTCTGTATTTGATATATTGGTGAAGAAAACGTCATTATTCCGTCATGAACTTCTCTGTCCACTCTTAGCAGCACAGGCAAACTATCATATCTTATTTTACTGAATCCTACAAATAATTTCCTCCCTTGCTTTCCTAAAAAGATATCTGCCCTCAATTTTAGTATTTATTGTATTCTAAATACTTTCAAAAGACGGATGAATTAAAATCCTTTATTGTATATCCAGTCTTCTTTTATTAAAAAGAAACTGCATTTCTTTTCTTCATCCCACCGATGAATTATAAATATAAATTCTCCCTTGCTTAAAAGCATAGTTGTGGATTTACGGGAGCGGTCAATCTCAGTATACCTTTTGTCAATTTTCCATCCCTGGGACAAAAGTTGTTCTCCATATCGGTCAAATTCATCATCTGTTAAATTCCGTTCAAATGTTCTTGTTCCGCTAACAAAATAGACCAGCATTTTTTGTTGAATCCCATAATCATCTTTGATAGGCGGTATAGGGTCGGAAAGTTGTTGATATGTCTCAACCATTTGGTCTTTCATTTCTATCCGGTAGTCATAAGTAACGTACCAAAGCGTGCCGAAATACAAGGCATATATTAAAAAAGCTGCAACGGCCACAAAACCTATAAAATCGTAATATTCTAAATTATCCCAATCTATTTTCTTCATGGTTGTACCTTTTCTACATTATTAAGACAGGGGTTATCATAAAAAGCTCCGCGGATGAATTAAAATCCCTTATCATGTATCCAGTCTTCTTTTACTAAGAAGAAACTGCATTTCTTTTCCTCGTCCCATCTGGTAATTTCAAAAACAAATTCTCTTTCTCTTAAAATCATGCTTGTAAATCTACGGTTTGAAATGCTACCGACATACCTTTTATCCATCTTCCATCCTCGGGATAAAAGTTGTTCTCTGTATCGGTCAAATTCATCGTCAGTTAAATCCCGTTCAAATTCTTTTGTTCCAAAAATAGAATACGTCAGCCACTTTTGCTCTACACCATAATCATTTTTAATGGGATGTATAGGATCAGAAATCTGCTGATACATCTCGACTATCTGATCCCGTGTTTGTATCCGATAGTCATAAGTGACATACCAAAGAGTACCAACATACAAGGCATATATTAAAACAGCTATGCCAGCTACGATTCCTACAAAATCGTAATATTCTAAATTATCCCAATCTATTTTCTTCATGGTTGTACCTCTCACAAATCATTGGTATCAGTTTCCTCTTATTTATCCATCTATTATAGATTTATTATATGCCTTTCACCGAATAATCCCAAATAAAAACAGCTTTTTATTATGAAAATACCGGAGTGACACCATACATATTTCTTTGTATTCTTTATGAAATCCTTTACATCGATATTTATCTATGTTATAATCAATACACGGAAATAAAAATAAATTTATATGAAAAGGAGACATATTATGAAATTATCTGCAAAACTTTTAAAGGCACTGGTTGCACAGGTGAATATGGAATTTGAGTCCGCTTATCTGTATCGTTCCATGTCCCATGATATGAAAAATATCGCCCTGAACGGCTATGCCAAATGGTTGGACAAGCAGTATGAAGAAGAAAGAGAACATGCTTTGAAGCTTGTTTCTTACATTGAAGACAGGGATGGCGTTGTCGATTTCCTTCCCATTGCAGGTGTCAAGAAGCATTACAGCAATCCTTTAGATGTTGCTAAGGATTCTCTGGCTCATGAGGAAGCCGTTTCCGCTTCTATCCGCGATATTTTCAATCTCGCCCGCAAGGAAGGGGATTTGGAAACTGAAATTTTCCTCCAGTGGTACATCACTGAACAGGTGGAGGAAGAGGTAAATGCCCGTGATAATGTGGAAGGCTTCACCAAAGCCAAGGACTGCGACGGTCTTCTCTTCATGTTTGACAGCCACCTCGCTCAAAGATAATTATGACTTATACAGAAACAGCGGTATTATCCGGAATAGGGACAGTACCGCTGTTTTATTCTGCCATTTTACGGGAAACAGGCGGGAAACTTTGATCGCCGCCGGACAGGATAAGGCATATATCCCGCAAGCGTATTCGTTTTGTTTACGCCTATGCGAATATGGATTTCTATTTGGGGATATTTGATATAATAAAATGAATGAGTCCATATACGGGAAAGGAGGCCTTTTGTTTTGAAACCGTCAAAGCGGTGTATCATTATTGTGAATCCTACATCGGGCAGAGAGAAAGCCCCCCGCTATATTCCTTATCTGACATCCGTTTTATCTGAAATCTATGAGGACGTCTCGATTAAGTTGACTCAAAAGGCGGGAGATGCCAAAGATTTCGCCCGCCATGCGGCGGAAAGAAATAAAGATATTTTTTGCATGGGCGGCGACGGCACTATCAATGAAGTCATTAACGGAATGGTTTCCGTAGACAGCGAATCTTGTTTCGGGTTCGTTCCTTTCGGAACGGTCAATGATTTGTCACGGGCTCTTCACATGCCCCGCTCTCCGAAAAAAGTGATTGATATGTTCCGCCGTGCTGAAAGAAGTTTCATTGATGTCGGTAAAATCAATAATCGGTATTTCATAAATATTGTGGCTGCCGGTTTGATTCCCGAGGCGGTGAGTCAGGTCACCATCAAAGAGAAAACTTTATTCGGTTCGCTTGCCTATTTCATGAAAGGGTTTCAAGTTTTCGCAAAGCAACATTCTTATCAGTTTACAATTACGGAAGAAAACGGGACAGCCATCCGGGTGTCTTCCCCTTTAATTGCCGCCATGCTTACCGATTCCGCCGGAAGTTTCAGAAATCTTGTACCATTGGCAGAACGCAACAAGGGCGTAATTAAACTGGCTCTCTTTCATGATTTCCAATGGCTCAGAACCATCAAAGAAGCGCCGAAACTCCTTGCGGGGCTGCAATTGGGACCGGAAATTCTCACGGTGATTTCTATCAAAAAAGCGCATATTTCGATCGGTGACGACACTACCCTTTGCACCAATGTGGACGGTGATAAGGGTCCGTGTTTCCCTATTGATTTGGAAATTTTACCCGGTCGTCTTCCCATTTTCGTTCCTCACAAAGATGACGAAGAAAACACGCTCTTCCCTCATCTTCTGGACGGTGTGCCGCCTAAATTGAAATTCCCCTGGACGGAAGAAGAGAAGCAGGAATAAAATATATTTAAAATCCGCATAAAATAAGTGCAGCTCTTTGGTGAACTGCACTTTTCATTTTCTTATATATTGTTTGCCTTTTTCTTTCTTCTCATCAGCTGGAGGAACAGAACGAATGCCAAGATGCCTATGCCCACCGCATCGGTTGTCAAACGAGGGTCTATCAAAAGAAGTCCTCCTGCAATCAGAAGCAGTCTTTCCATCAAAGTCGTCTTTGCCGCCATATATCCTATCATTCCGGCAGAAACACCGGTCATTCCGATAAGTGCCGTGCAAGTAGTCATCACTACGCTTGTGACTGACGCTTCAATTCCGAGAATTTCCGGAGAAAGAACAAAGACATAGGGAATAATAAAGGCCGCAATCCCCAGTTTAGACGCATTTACCCCCGTTTTTAACGGGTCACCTCCTGAAATGGCACTCCCCGCATAGGCGGCAAGAGCGACCGGCGGCGTAATATCCGCAATAATCCCGAAATAAAAGACAAACATATGCGCCGCCAAAATCGGAACGCCCAACTGGATCAGAGCAGGTGCGGCAATGGTTGAAGTAATGACATAATTTGCCGTTGTCGGTACACCCATACCGAGAATCAAAGACGTAAGCATGGTACAAAACAGGAGAAGCAGGAAATTCCCTGACGCCAAATCTACCAGCGTGGATGCCAGTTTGAGCCCGACACCCGTTTTTGTCACGATGCCGATAATCATTCCTGCAGAAGCACAGGCGACAAGAACGCCCAATGCGCCTCGCGCCCCTTTGATAAGACCGTCCACCACGTCATTGAAAGTCATGCGTGTATTCGCCCGGAGCATGGCTGTCGCAATGGAAACGATAATCCCTGCCAATGCCGCTTTCATCGGAGTATAGCCGGACGCAAGAAGTCCGATAATCGCTACGAGAGGAATGGCTAAATGCCCTTCTTCTTTCATGATTTTTCCCCACGGCGGAAGTTCATTTCTCGGTGTTCCCTGCAGCTTATTTTTTTTCGCTTCAAAATGAACGCCCAAGAATACACCGATGAAATACAAGACGGCCGGTACAATCGCCGCTTTGACAACTTCCATGTAAGGAATGCTTACAAACTCCGCCATAAGAAACGCGGCAGCTCCCATAATCGGCGGCATAAGTTGTCCGCCTGTCGAGGCGGCCGCTTCTACAGCGCCGGCAAAATTTTTATGGTAGCCCAGTTTTTTCATCATCGGAATGGTAAAAGATCCCGATCCCACCACATTCGCAACGGAAGATCCGGAAATTGTCCCTTGCAATGCTGAAGAAATAACCGCCACTTTCGCGGGACCGCCGGAGGCCCACCCTGCTATAGCATTGGCAATATCAATAAAGAATTTTCCCAATCCCGTTTTCTCCAGGTAGGCGCCGAAGAGAATAAAAAGAAAAATAAAAGTGGAAGATACGCCCATCGGAATGCCGAAGACCCCTTCGGTTGTATAAAAAAGATGCCCCACCATCTGTTGGATTGTCAATCCTCTATGCGCCAGCGGTCCCGGCATGTAACAGCCGAAAAAACCATATGCTAAAAAGCAAATCACGACAATAACAATCGGCAGACCGACAATTCTTCGTGCCGCTTCGATGACCATGATAATACCGATAACGCCCATAAACGCATCTGTCGGTGTTACCGTACCCGCTCTTAAAATCAATTGTTGATAATTTAATAAAATATAAATGGGAGGAATCGTCGCAATAACGGCAAGTGCCAAGTCAAGAAAATGAACATTTCCGTCTTTTATCCATGCATGTTTGGTCGGGCAGAGAAGATACACCAAAGAAATCCCGAAAGAGAGGTGAATACAGCGCTGTATCATTGCATCAAAAGCGCCGAAAAAACCGGTGTAGATTTGGAATAAGGAAAAACAGATGCAAATAACAGCAATCAGTTTTGCCCAAATCCCCGAATATTCCGCCGTATTGGATTCTTTATCCAGTTCTTTTAATTTCTTTTGGAGATGAGCTTCCGCCTGTCGTTCTTTTTCCATATGCACTTCCATTGCCGAATCTTCTTTCTTATCCATATTCTCCAAAAGTATCAACTCCTAATCTCTTTTTTCATCCAATAGCCTTTCCACAAGGGGGCTACATAAATATGCAATTCTTTTCCGACAGGCATCAATTCGGAAAGCACATATTCATGACCGCCGACAATGACACGCTCATCATTGGTGACACCGTTACGAATCGACAGATCCGGATATTTACGGTTTATCTTGTCTAAAATAAACCATTCTCCCTCCCGGCGAAATTCTCCTTCCTCTTTGGAAAAAGGAAGTCCCACGCCCAGAGATTGGTATTTTGTCGATTGAAGCACCAGTCCGTCTTCGCTGTCATTGACTGCCAGATATTCATAAATCATCGTCTTTTGAACGGAATGACGGTACGCCAATGTCACCGGTGTTCCCGCTTCCACTTCACGGCGTATGATGAATCCGTCTTCCGTCTGCCCGTACAGGTAGGGGGTGCGTATATAATAACCGAAAACGGCAATCCCGATGGTAATTATTATTCCTGCATAGGCAATCAGTGTTTCCAATTTGCCTTGTTTTCTTTTTTTTATCATTTTATAAACAGACTGCTGTGTCCGTTTGTCCTTCCCACTGAGATTTTTCGGTAAAGACACGGAAAGGAGTGCAGCCGAAACCCCACCCCTTTCTACAGTCAAACCGTGTTTTTCTTTTTCTTATTTCGCTTTCAGGTACTTTTCCGCACCGGGGTTCATAGAAATGGACATGCCGTCCAGAGCCGTATCTTTCGTGATATATTTACCTACCGCATGAGCCGCTTTCATACGATCCAGGTGTCCGTACACCGCTTTGGCGATTTGTTCTCCCAGATCATCACTCATTTTATCCGTTGCGACAATAATGCATTTAACCGCTACGGAATTGACGTCCTCTTCTTGTCCGGGATAAGTACCCGCCGGAATGACAACTTTTGTATAGTACGGATATTTCTGAATCAGCGCATCCGCTTTATCTCCGGTAAGAGGAATGATTTTAGCCGATTTGTTGGCTGCCAAATCCTGAATGGCTGCTGTCGGGAATCCCGCTACAACCACACCTACATCGACATTTCCGTCTTTTAATGCATCGGCGGCTTCTCCAAAAGAGAGAAACTGTTCATCAATATCATCATACGTGATTCCATGCATGGCGAGAATCTGACGCGCGTTGGCTTCCGCACCGGAACCGGCCGCACCGACCGCCACTTTTTTCCCTTTCAGGTCGGCAATGGATTTGATCCCTTTATCGGAGGTGGTCACAAACTGAACCGTTTCAGGATATAAAGCGGCAATTCCGCGAAGATTCGCCACCTTATTATCTTTAAACATTTCCGTTCCCGTTGTCGCATAATAGGCGATATCGTTCTGGATGAAGGCAATATCGACCGATCCGTCTTTCAACATGTTTACATTCGCTACGGAAGCCCCTGTAGACTGAGCGGATGCATTCATTCCCTTTATATTGGCATTTAATAATTCCGCCAATGCTCCGCCTAAAGGATAATACGTACCTGCCGTACCGCCGGTGGCAATATTTAAAAACTGCTTATCTCCACCGCTCTTGGATCCGTCGCCGCATCCGGCAATCAATCCTGCACCTGCTATACAAAGTACACCTGCAACAAGCATTTTTTTCATGGCTTTTTTCATAACGATGACCTCCCTCAATACACTCTCCTGATTGGCATTCACTCTCATGCTTTGAGCTTATCTGGCCGGAAAGAATTTTAACGTTTTATTTGTCCGTTCCTGTCCGATCCTCACGCCCCTGTAACGGAGAAGAAAAAAAGCAGCCGAACAGGTCATTTCCTTATCCGCTGCAAGCTTCTTTGCTCAAAGTCTTATGAAGTTGGTTTGATTATACTACTTTTCAAAATCCTTGTAAAGAAGGCTGGGCTGTATCCCGCTATTGTTTTGATATTTCCCGCTTGTATAGGGATCCGCCTCGCCTAAAACAGTATGGAAATAAATTTGGCAAATTTCCACGCCTGCATAAATGCGAATCGGCTGGACGCAAAACATTTCCAGTGTCCAGTAGCCTGAAAATCCTACATCCCCGAATCCTGCCGTCACATGAATAAAAAGACCCAAACGCCCTACGGAGGACCGCCCTTCCAACATGGGAACAAAACAGGTTGTTTTCGTATACTCCGCCGTTCTCCCCAAGTACAGCTTATGAGGTTCCAGCAGAAATCCTTCTTCCGGAATTTTGATGAGCTGTCCGGTATTTTTATTTTTCATATCCAGTTCATGGTTGTCATAAATCATGAGATCGTCGGACAATGTCAGATTATAGCTGTTGGGATTGAGCTGCTCTTTATGAAAAGGAGTGATGATAATCTCTTTTCCCATATGCCGTTCTATTTCTCTGCCGGATAAAATCATTTTTCTTTCCGCCCTTCTTCATTAAAAATTTTGCGATGCTCCGCCATGCGCCGCCTGCTGAATCCATACTTTGCGTCCTGCCCTTTCCGAAGACCGAGCCGTTCTTTTTCCTCTTCCGTCACCCCGGGAGAAATGAGAAGCTTTCCCCTGTCGCTGAAAGAAATCAGATGCGCTGCAAAAAGTGCCGCATGGGTAGGACATAAAATAAGTCCTTTCCCCTTCATGCCTTTTTCCCCGTACGGCACGGCGGACAAGAGAGAAATTCTTTGAATGCCGCAGACACAGCATTCGGAAGCGTCCTGCAAAGATTTCCTGAAAAACCGGTCTTTTTCAAGAAGTATAGTTCTTATTTTTTTCACCGTTTCATCAGGTGTGGCGGAAAATAAATTCCCCTCCGCCCCAAACGCCGAAACATCTTCCGACAACGCCCGGAAAATCAAGGATTTCCCTGAAATATCCGCCTCTTCCAACTCACGGAACGCCGTCACCGTTTCAGGCTTAAGAATCCAGAGATACGTGCCCTGTTCATCTTCTTCTCCGTCAAACACATATTGCCAGGGAAACATCTCTTCCTTATTGAATCCTTCTCTTCCGTCTTCTCCGGAAGAATCCTTTTCTTTCTGCACGTCCAGCTGTCCGGCTTCATAAAGATCTTTAATCTTATTGCCCGCCCAGCCGACGGCCGCATTGAGCGCCCGGTACTCCATGCCGAGTATGTCTGCTATATGCTTGGCATTGTCCGTATAGTGGGGCGATTGATACAGCACCGAAATCATCCGCATCATCAAATCCGACATGACCCGGGGTGCAGCAAACAAAGACAACCATCCCTGTACGGAAATGGCATCCCACCGCTTAAAACCCTTGAGCCGCGCCATGATTCACCCCTATCATACACTCCATAAAACGTTTGAAAATATTATAGCATTTTACATGTATTTTTAAAATCATATCCGGTCAGACAGAAGAACCTGTCTGTGCAGTCACTTTCTGTTTTTACTGCCGTTTTGATTTATCCGTTATAATAATAAAAAACGGCAAGGAGCGCTTATGGAAATTTTACAAAACCGGGAGATTCATCAAATGATTTCCTCCCTGTGGAAACAATATCTGACCGCAGAAATTGTAAATGATATTCTCATGGAAGAAATCAGAGAGCAACTTTATCTGGAAAACGTATCCGTTCCGGGTGAAAAAAACAGTCCCGCTTTTTTAGACGGTGTGGCTCGTCTTGCTTTCAGTGACAGGATAGAAGACATTGTTTCCGCCCTCTTTTCTGACAAAGAAAGTTGGGTTCCCTACTCGGAGCTGACTCAATTTTACGATGCCCTCGGTTTATACGATATTCTTTTAAAAAACATAGCCGGACAACTGCAATGGTATGACGACACGGTCATTACCGATAACCCTTATTGCCGGACCGTCTCATTCCAATCGGTTTTCAGAAATAACATGGAATTGAAGTATGCGGATACGCTTCCTTATGAATTTTTTCAGACCTGTCTCACCTGTCAGAAAACAAATCCTTTCCTTTATGCCACGGCCGGATTTTTCACTACACCCGTTTCTTTTCCTGTTATTTTAGAAAATAACGAAGTTTGGATGAGTATCGTGGTCAGTGAAATAGAATCCATGATGACTCCTATAGAAAAAGCCTGCGGTCACGTCATTACCTATGGCTTGGGACTCGGATATTACCCCTTTATGACCTCTGAGAAACCGGAAGTAGAATCGGTAACCGTTGTGGAAATGAACCCGACTGTCATTTCTCTTTTTAAAGAGCATATTCTTCCCCAATTTCCACACAAAGAAAAAATTCACATCATAGAAGCGGATGCTTTATCTTTTGTGAAAACGCAGAAAGACGGCCTTTTTGATGTCGCTTTTTTTGATTTCTGGGCCGGTTATTTTGACGGCCTGTCGCTATACAAAAAACTGCTTCCCCGCACCGTTCATCTGAAAAAAACAACATGCTTCTACTGGATAGAAACCTGTTTCATGGACTATTTTTTCCGTCCCGTTGTTATGAAATTTCTCATGGAAAAAGGCACGGGTCGTTCTTTTTCGCTCCCGCCGCTTTCAAAAGAAGTCAACCGCATGCAACACCGTTTTGCCTCGTATCTCAACACTTGCGAAGGCTGTTTGTCCGCCCCGGAAGACATCGACCGTCTTCTTTCCGATGGCGGACTCCTTCCGCTGATCCGGGAATTTGCAGAAAATGACAATTCTCATTGATTTTACATAGCCTCTCTATTATTTTTCCTGTATAATAAATGAGATTTCATAATTGAGGTGTATCATGACTGATTTAGAAGAAATACAAAGACGGCGAACTTTCGCCATTATTTCCCACCCGGACGCCGGAAAAACAACACTGACGGAAAAGCTTCTGCTCTATGGAGGAGCCATTCATCTGGCAGGTTCTGTCAAAGCGAGAAAAACATCCCGTTATGCCGTTTCGGACTGGATGGAAATCGAAAAACAGCGCGGCATTTCCGTCACCAGCTCGGTTCTTCAATTTGACTACAACGGTTGTCGTATCAACATTTTGGACACGCCCGGGCACGCCGATTTCTCGGAAGACACATACAGGACACTCATGGCGGTCGACAGCGCCGTCATGGTGATTGACGTTGCCAAAGGCGTAGAAGCGCAGACACAGAAACTTTTTAAAGTCTGCTCCGACCGGGGCATTCCCATTTTCACTTTTATTAATAAAATTGACCACTTCGGAAAAAATCCCTTTGATTTAATGGCGGATATTGAAGATGTTTTAGGAATCCGTTCATGCCCGATGAACTGGCCTGTCGGAATCAACGGCGACTATACGGGCATCTATGACCGTGAAAAAGACATCTGCCATCTTTTCATCAAAGACAATGCCCACGGCGTGAAAAAGCTGGAAGTCATTTCAGGCAAAATAAATGACCCGGCTATCGTTTCCCAGTTGTCACCGGAAATCATACAATCTCTCAAAGATGATTTGGAACTCCTTGAAGAAGCGGGGGATCCTTTTGATAAAGAAAAAGTGGAAAAAGGCGAATTGACGCCCCTGTTTTTCGGATCCGCCATGACAAACTTCGGTGTACAAACTTTTCTTGAAAAATATTTGGAACTGGCACCCCCGCCGGAAGAAAGAGAAACACTGGAGGGTACTGTTGCCCCCGCGTCTCCCGATTTTTCCGCTTTCGTATTTAAAATCCAGGCCAACATGGATCCCAAACATCATGACCGGATTGCCTTTCTCCGCATCTGCTCCGGTTTATTTGAAAAAGGCGCGTCCGTTCTGCACAGACAAAGCGGAAAAATGATCCGCCTGTCACAACCGCAGCAATTTTTAGCTACGGAACGGCAAACCGTGGAAAAAGCTTACCCGGGAGATATTATCGGTATTTTTGATACCGGTGAGTTGGGTGTGGGAGATACGGTTTGTGAAAAGAAACATCCCGTCACCTTTATTGATTTTCCCGTATTCCCGCCGGAAATATTTGCCCGCATTTCTCCTGACAGCAGCATGAAGCGAAAGCAGTTTCTGAACGGTGTCGCCCAACTGGCACAAGAAGGAGCGATTCAGGTCTACAAACAGCCTTACCGCATGGAATCATTCATCATCGGTGCGGTCGGTCAATTACAGTTGGAAGTCATGAAATACAGACTGGAAAATGAATATAATGTCACTATCAGTATAGAAACTATAGGTTATACCTGTGCCCGCTGGACGGAAGGCGACATTCCTCCGGAAGAATTAACAGGCATTGATAATGCAATGGTCGTTTATGACAGAAGAGAGCGTCCCGTCTATCTTCTCCCCAATACATGGCAGGCCGGCTGGCTGGCCGAACGAAATCAAAATGTCAAATTCCTCGAGTCACCCCCACTGGGCGTCTCCCGATTGGAAGGCAACTGAAAAACCGGTACTCCCTTTTTATGAGGGTGTACCGTTTTCTTATGCTGAAATTTTTTATCTGTCCTTTGATTCCAAGGACCAATTTGTATGAAAAGTTCCCGGCTTATCCACTCTTTCATAAGTATGGGCGCCGAAATAATCTCGCTGGCCTTGAAGCAAATTCGCCCCGCTCACAGCAGTACGATAGGAATCAAAATAAGCAAGTGCCGAACTTAAAGCAGGAACGGCAATGCCGTTTTCTACAGCCAGAGAAACTACATGTCCCCAGCCTTTTCTGGAACGAATCAGTATTTCCGCAAAATACGGGCTTTCCAGCAAATTTGTCATATCCCGGTTGCTGTCAAAGCTTTCCGTGACACGATCCAAAAATTCTGCCCTGATAATGCAACCGTTTCTCCATATCTTTGCAATACGGCCCATATGTAAATCCCAGTTAAAATGATTTCCTGCCGCAGCAAGAAGATTAAATCCCTGGGCATAGGCACAAATTTTAGCACCATATAAAGCGGCATATAAATCTTCCAAAAAGGCTTCTCTATCCTTGACCGGATTTTCAAGCTTCAGATTTTTATATTTTTCCGCCAGAGACAGCCGTTCTTTTTTACAGCATGACATATGTCTTGCAAATACCGCTTCCGTAATAGTCGGAACGGGAACACCGAGATCCAGAGCACTCAAGCTTGTCCACTTTCCCGTGCCTTTTTGACGTGCCACATCGAGAATGCAGTCTATCAGTGCACCGCCGTTTTCTTCTTTCTTGCGCAGTACATTTGCCGTAATTTCAACGAGATAGGACGACAGCTCTCTTTTGTTCCATGAATCCCAAACCTCTGCCATTTCAGAGGGAGCCATTTTCAAAAGATGTTTCATCACCATATAAACGTCGCTGATCATCTGCATATCTGCATATTCGATGCCGTTATGAACCGTTTTGACGTAATGGCCTGCTCCGTCAGGACCGATATAATCTACACAAGGTTCCCCCTCCGCCTTGGCGGCGATAGCCTCGAGTATGGGGCGGAGTTCCTTATAAGACTCAGGGCTTCCTCCCGGCATCAGGCTGGGGCCGTGTAAAGCCCCCTCCTCTCCGCCGGATACGCCCATGCCCACATAATGAAGACCGAGTTTTTCCATATCTTTGCTGCGACGGCGGGTATCTTCAAAATACGAATTGCCTCCGTCAATGACGATGTCTCCTTTTTCAAGCAAAGGAGTCAACTGTCCCAGCATATAATCCACAGATTCTCCTGCGCGGATCATCAAAATAATTTTCCTTGGTTTTTTCAGCGCAGAAACAAATTCTTCTAAATTCATGGCACCGGATAAACAGGCCCCGTGACCAAATTCATTTATAAACTTTTTTGTTTTTTCGCCGGTCCGGTTATATACAACGGTACGGATGCCCTTTGATGCCAAATTTCTCGCCAAATTTGCACCCATGACCGCCAATCCGATCAATCCGATATCAGAATTTTCCATAGTTACTCCCATTATTCTTTGACAGCTTTATTCCATGCTTCCAAAAGACGTGCCCGGTTTGCACCTGACCATTCGAAATCATAAGGAATCAGTTTTGCATCTTTAAATGCCATTGCTTCTTGCGGCGGATTTGCCTCAGGGTTTGTCAGGAACTGGTAGGAATTGTTGTGCTGTCCGATTTCCTGTGCTTTCTTCGTCAGGCACCAATCCACAAATTTCTTGGCTGCTTCCATTTCAGGTGCATTTTTAATAATTGCTACAGCTCCTAATTCAAAAGCGGTTCCTTCTTCCGGTAAAGACAGTCTTACATTGGTGTTTCCTTCTTTAATCAGACGGATACCGTTATGGAGATAAGTGATTCCGATGGCTGCTTCTCCCAGTGCCGCACTGCGGGCAGGAGCTGCACCTGCTTTTGTATACTGCTTAATCTGTTTATTTAATTTTGCCAGATATTCCATACCTTTTTCTTCGCCTCTGCTCTGGGTAATAGCAGAAACAACCACGTACCCCGTAGAAGCGGTTCCCGGGTTGCCCATAACGATTTGTCCAGTAAATTCAGGCTTTAACAAATCATCCCATGACTTGGGTACCTGCAGGTGGTGTTCATCAAAGTAACGGCCGTCCAAAATGAATCCCAAGTAGCCCTGATAGATGCCTGTCCAATATCCGTCTTTATCCTTGAATTCCGGTTTGATTTTTTCTGCATTCGGTGATTTATAGCTTTCCAGAAGTCCCTCTTTTTGGGCCATAATAAAAGAATCGGCACTGCCGCCATACCATACGCTGGCCTGGGGATTATTTTTTTCTGCCCGGATACGGCTGAGAGTTTCTCCGCCGCTCATACGGACGAAATTTACTTTAATGCCCGTATCTTTTTCAAATTCACTGGCAATCACTTTGGCCGACTGTTCGACAACGCCCATATAAATGGTAACTTCTTTCGGATTTTTACTGCTTGCAGCTTCCTTCTTTTCTCCACCGCAGCCGGCAAGACCGAATACCATTGCCCCCGCAACAGCTGCTATTGCCGCCTTTTTCAGAAAACTCTTCATGTTGTCCTCCTTAACTCACAAAAAATAAAATATATTCTCAAATGTACGTGCCTTACCGACATTTAAGTTCCTTCCGGTATACTCAGCTTTTAACAGCCTGGAGAGAATTCTTTTGTAATTTCAGCCATACCTTTTCGCCCGGTTCGTATATCCGTTTTCCTTCCGGATTATATTCCTCCGTATCCAGCTCGTGATCTCTTACGCGGACAACATACTCCTGTACATTTCCCATATAGGTTGAGTTCACAACCTCTGCTTCTATATCCCCCTCATCGCCTACACGGATAGATTCGGGACGAAGCACAACCTGTACCTTGTCACCCGGACGGACCGGTTCGCCGTCATAACGGACTTCAAAAACCTCTCCTACAAGACGTACTTTAATGGATTCACTGTCTGCCGGAACTTCGCAAACCTCTGCTTCCAAGAAATTGGCATTCCCTATAAAATCGGCAACAAACCGGGAACGGGGATGCCGGTATATTTCATGAGGGGTTCCCACCTGCTCGATATGTCCTTTATTCATAATGATAATCTGATCGGAAAGGCTCATTGCCTCTGTCTGGTCATGAGTGACATAAATACTCGTCAGACCAATTCTTCTCTGTATTTTACGGATTTCCTTACGCATATAGACACGAAGCTTTGCATCCAGATTGGAAAGAGGTTCATCAAACAGCAAGACCGCCGGTTCCATAACAAGTGCACGGGCAAGGGCTACACGCTGCTGCTGTCCCCCGGACAGCTGGTTCGGCATGCGGTGCTCCATGCCTTGAAGTCCTACAAGCTCTACCATTTCCATGACCTTGTCATGAATCGTTTTTTTATCCATTTTTTTATTGACTAAGCCATAAGCCACATTATCAAACACGTCATAATGAGGAAATAAGGCATAGCTCTGGAAAACCATGGCGGAATCTCTTTTATCCGGCGTCATGTTGTTAATGCACACCCCGTCAAGCAGAATTTCTCCGTCTGAAATGGATTCAAAGCCTGCAATCATGCGCAATGTTGTTGTCTTGCCGCACCCTGAGGGGCCGAGAAGCGTCACAAAGTCGCCGCTTTTAATATTTACATTGATATGATCAACCGCAAGGAACTTCGTTGTTCCTCCCGGTGATACATATTCTTTCGTTAAATTTTTCAATTGGATACTTGCCTGTTTTGCCATGATGCACCTCTATTTAAATTCGTTGAGAACCGAATTTGCCGACCAATCTTTGAATCATAAAAATGGCCGCATATACGATAACAATAAGTATTGTTGAAAAAGCGGAAGCGACACCGAATCTGTTGTCTTCTACCTGATCAAGAACCAGTACGGTCAAAAGACTGTATTTCGCCGACACAAGAAATATCACAGCGCTGATACTCGTCATACTTCTGATAAAGGAATATACCAGCCCGCCAAAAAACGCGTCTTTGATGAGCGGTAATGTCACCGTTGTAAAAACACGACCGGCTCCGGATCCCAGGTCGGCAGCCGCCTCTTCAATGCCGGGATCAATCTGCTGGAGACTGGATACCCCCGCACGGATTCCTATAGGAAGAGATCGGATAATGAACGCCGCTATAAGAATCATAGCCGTCCCCGTAAGCTGGAGAGGATATTCATTAAAGGTCAGAATATAACCGATGCCGATAACCGTCCCCGGCACAGCAATACTTAAAAGGGAAGCAAAATTGATAAACCCGCGGCCGATAAACTTTTTACGGACCACCAGATAGGCTACAATCATTCCCAAAATACCGGAAATCGGAGTCGCAATGATTGCAAGAAGAGTAGTGTCTTTGATGGCATTATGCCCTACCGATAAAGCATACCTGTAATGCTCCAGTGTCCACGAATAATCAACGCCCCACATTTTGATAAAAGAGGCTACGGGAATCAATACATAAATGGAAATAACAATCGCCGTAATCAGGAAACAGAATCCCGCTACGGGGATCACAATTCCCGGGTCTTTGATCATTGTCCGTTCCCGCGATGATTTTCCCAGCACTGTAATATATGTTTTCTTTTCTACCCAGTATTTGGAAATGACAAAAAGAATCATCGCAATATCAAGAAGAATCACGGCAATCGCCGCCCCGCCCTGTATATCATAGCTGCCGATTGCCTGCAAATACACCTGTGTAGCCAAGGTGGAAAAATTACCGCCAATCGCCATCGGGTTGGCAAAATCCGCAACTGACTTGATAAAAACAAGAAGGAAAGCATTCGCTATACCCGGACGTACCAGCGGAACTGTAATTGTCCGGAACGTCCTCCATTTGGAAGACCCCAAATCCCTGGCGGCATCTTCAATGGATGCATCTATGGAACGAAGCATACCGGCAAGGAGTAAAAATGCAATCGGGAAAAAGGAAATTGTCTGCACAAAAATTAAACCTTTCAGACCGTAAATATTTGTATTTGTCCAGCCTAAAAGATTATACGTAATCAATCCGCGGCTTCCGAAAAGCATAATGATGGAAAGCGCCACGGAAAACGGCGGAGATACCATGGGCATCATCGCCATCATATTAAACAGTTTTTTCCCTTTGATTGCCAAATGAGAAGTACAGTAAGCAAATAAAAAGCCGATTACCGTAGCCAGCACACCGACAATCACGGCAAGCATGATCGTATTGCGCAAAGCCTTATACGTTTCCGACATGGTAAATACATTGACATAAGCCTGAAAACTGAAATTTCCCTGCGTATCTACCAAGCTCTGTTTCACTATTTCAAGAAGCGGCCATACCGCAAAAGTAAACAATAATATAATCATCATCAGAATGACCGCGGCAATCACGGGATCCCGGCATGTATTTTTTGTCACCCGGATTTGCTCATCGACATAGGCTTTCAGCTTTTCCAATTTATATCCCTCTATATCTTTTGAATGGGAAAACACAAAACAAGGCATAAAAAATTTGCCTTGCCGTTTCTATTTTCTATCCCCAAACTACTTTATTATATATTCAAAAAATACGCAAGTACTCTATGGAATTTATCTTATGCAAAACCATACAAAAACGGTACAGCCGATTCACAAAGCTGTACCGTTTTTTAAAAGATAATTTATTTTTCAAGAACAATGACAGGTTTAATCACGTCTTTCGGTTTCTCTTTCATAATCTGCAACGCTTCCGGAATGCTGTCCCATCCTTCAAAGACATGCGTAGCCATAATACTTACGTCCAGTTTTCCTGACGCCACCAGCGCCCCGAGTTTTTCCATGCGGAGTCTTCCGCCGGGCATAAGTCCGCCGCAGATGGCTTTATGGCCCATACCTACGCCCCATTCCACACGGGGAATATTGATGGTGTCGCCGCATCCCAAATAGTTGACGGAACCGATTTTTCCACCCGGTTTCAGTGATTTAACGGCAGATGCAAAAGTATCGACCGTACCGCCGGCAATAACGACTTTATCCACGCCTTTACCGTTTGTCAGTTTCATCACCTGCTCTTCAATAGAGCCGTCTTTATAATTAATGAAATCGGTAGCGCCATATTTCTTGGCTGCTTCCACACAGACGGGACGGCTTCCTACCGCAATGATACGTGCTGCCCCTCTCAGGTTCGTACCTGCTACCGCCATCAATCCTACCGGTCCGATACCGATAACCAGAACAGTATCGCCAAACTGTACATCCGCCAATTCAACGCCGTGGAATCCGGTCGGCACCATATCGGAAAGCATGCACGCATCGACAACATTCATTCCTTCCGGCAAAAGAGCGAGATTGCCGTCCGCATCATTGACATGGAAATATTCGGCAAACACTCCGTCCTTGAAATTGGAGAATTTCCAACCTGCCAACATGCCGCCGGAATGCATGGAATATCCTGCCTGCGCTTCCAAAGAATTCCAGTCCGGTGTGATGGCCGGAACGAGCACTCTGTCACCCGGTTTAAAATCTTTGACCTGATCTCCGACTTCCACCACTTCCGCACAGCATTCGTGCCCAAGAATCATTTCATGTCTTTCACCGACAGCGCCTTCCCATACGGTATGCACATCAGATGTACAAATGGCAATCGCCAGCGGCTTACAAATCGCATCCATAGGTCCGCAAGCGGGTCTCTCTTTTTCCACCCAGCCCACTTCACCGATTTTCAGCATTGCATAACCCTTCATGACCATTCCTCCTTTAGACAACATGCGGCGTGCATTCTGCTGCACCGCGCTCTTATAGTGAGCTGATTTACTGCCTCTCTCACTGTTCTTAATATTATATATTTAATCTCTTCCCTGTTCAAGCAGCATACTCCTTAGACCAACTAATGTGCATGCTATAACTTTTTCTGCCGCTTAATAAGCCACAAGAAATAACGCATGCATGCATTTTATTTCTCAAAACTTTTTTCTTCATGCTTTTTTTGTATAGAATGACGAGAAATATTTTGTGTTTTACAACTGTCATATTGTTCATTTTACTTTTGCCGGAGCAAATAGCCTATTCATCGCAGGAGTAGTATAATGGGAGCAATCATTGCAACATGATTTTTATTTCTTTTATCGAATTTATTTTCTGATTACAATACGGAGGTCATCAATGGCTATCAAAACAAGAAAAATAGGAATTATCGGCGCGGGAAATGTCGGTTCTCACCTGGCACTGCAATTTGCCGTACAAGGTTTAGCAGATGAAGTCGTTTTCTACGATATCAATCACGACAAGGCTATGGGCGAAGCTTTGGATTTATCTGACGCCGTCAGCTACCAGCCCCACCACTTTGAAGCCTATGCGGGAACGATAGCGGATATGAAAGATGCGGATATTATGATCAATGCGTCCGGAAAGCCCCGTCTTCCCGGGCAGACAAGACTGGACATGATGGACGGTGCCATTGAAACCACAAAAGAATTGATTCCCCTCATTCAAAACTCCGGTTTCGACGGAATTATTATTTCGATTTCCAACCCCTGCGATATTATCGCCGAATATCTTCAATACAAATTGGACTGGCCGAAAGAAAAAATCATCGGTTCGGGTACGGCTCTCGACTCCGCCCGCCTGCAAATGCAGCTGTCCACCCAGCTGAAAGTCAACCGCCGTTCCCTTACAGCCTATCTCCTCGGTGAACACGGAGACAGCTCCATGATTCCCTGGAGCCATGTCCTTGTCGCAGGAAAACCGGTAGAACAACTTCTCACGGAAAAGCCGGAACGTTACCGCATGGACGACAAAGCAGCCATTTTGGAAAAAGTCCATAAAGAAGGATATATAGAAAACACAACCAAAGGCTGCACCGAATTCGGCGTCACCTCTGCGACAGCGGAACTGGTCCGTGCCATCTATCACAATGAGCATAAAATTCTCCCCTGTTCCGTTTACCTCGACGGCCCCTACGGAATCAAAGACAGCTTCGCATCCGTACCCGTGAAAATAGGTAAAGACGGCGTGGAAGACATCATCGAAATCCGCCTGACCGAAGAAGAAATGAAAGAATTTCATGCCTCCATCCGTGTCCTCAAAGAACATTTTGCCAGAGCTTTGACATTGTAATTTTCAAAAACGAAAAGACGGTTCCGATACCGTCTTTTTTATTTTCATTTTTAATTTTTCGTTCTATAGAAAAAACTAATTTATTGTCCTATAATAGATACAGAAAAATCTAAGAAAGGGGATTATGAGATGAAAAAAATATGGTTTTTAACTCTCGGTTTGGCTATCGGAAGCGGTCTTTACACAGCACAGGCTCTCGTCCCCGGTGTACCTTTCCTGAAAACGGAAGCAGGTTACGGATACAATACCGCCAAAGACGGGATTCACAGCGCCCACATTGAAATTACACCGGTCAACAAAATTATTCTCGGTGCGGAATATAGACATTGGAACCATGGCGGAAACGAAACGGATATTTACGCAAAATACAAGCTCGGTCATGTATATCTCGGCGTGGGAAACAGAAATTATTATGACCGGGACGCCAAATTATACGGACTTGTAGAAGGCCGGGCCAATTTGCTCGGACCTCTTGACGGCTATGCAGGCGTAAAACTGTCTTCTGCAGAGCAGGAATATAAAGTAGGACTCCAGCTGGATCTTGTTCCCACCTCTTTTGACCTTGACGTCAACTACACTTATTACGACCGGGACAATACAAAAAGCGAAGACGGCTATGGCATAGGCCTGAACTATCACTTCTAAAAGAAATAGCAATTTCAAAAAAGAGCAACCCCAAAAGTTGCTCTTTTTTGTTTTTCTGTTAAAAACGGATTCTTCTTGACATTTTTCATATTCCCTTGTATATTGACAGACGTAGGTAGCGGTATGTTCTCATCGGGGTATCTTTCGGGAACTCCAGACAACCATAGCGGGAGAATTTGCCGTACCGGTTTCATATCGCTTGGATTGCAATAACCGAGACGAATGCTGTATAAGTACTTTGAATCCTTTGCAGGATACTTACCTTTACCCCTTTGACGCATTTCGTTTTGGAATGCGTTTTTTATTGCATGCGCATTGCATCCTATAAAGAAAGGAAAAGTCTATGAAAATTTATCAGACGGTTTCAGAAATCAGAGAGTTTTCCCGCCAATGCCAAAAAGATGGAAAAAGCATCGGTCTTGTTCCCACGATGGGAGCGCTTCATGAAGGACATGCTTCTTTGATAGAAACGGCGGCCAAAGAAAACGATGTGGTCATTGTGAGCGTTTTTGTCAATCCCACACAATTCGGTCCTCATGAAGATTTTGATGCGTATCCCCGCCAGCTTGAAAAAGATGCGGAAAGAGCGGATAAGGCGGGCGCCACTGTCGTTTTCGCGCCTTCGCCTGATGAAATGTATCCCTCGCCCGATATGACCTGGGTCGAAGTGACAGGCGACGTGACAAAGGTGCTTTGCGGCAGAACAAGACCGATTCATTTCCGCGGTGTCACTACGGTTGTGACGAAATTATTCCATCTGGCTCATCCCGACCGTGCTTATTTCGGTCTGAAAGATGCACAGCAAACGGAAGTGCTCCGCCGCATGGTGACCGATCTGTTCTTTGATGTGGAGCTTCGCATTCTTCCTATCGTAAGAGAAGAAGACGGTCTTGCCAAAAGTTCACGGAATGTCTATCTTTCTCCGGAGGAAAGAAAAGCGGCTCTCGTTCTTTCCCAAAGCCTTGCTCACGGAAAAGACTATTTCCTTGGCGGGGAACGGGACAGCCGCAAGATTATTGAAAAAGTAAAAGAAGAAATCAAAAAAGAGCCGCTTGCCGATATTGATTATATAGAAATGTACGAACTTCCCGGCCTGCGTCCCGTATCTTCTCCCCTGAAGGGACAGAATTTACTGGCTCTTGCCGTACGGTTCGGAACAACCCGTTTGATTGATAATATTATTTTGGAGGCACAGTAATGCTTTATACCATTTTTCACGGAAAAATTCACAGAGCCACGGTCACGGAGGCTAATCTGAATTATATGGGAAGTATCACCATTGACGAGGAATTACTCGAACTTGCAGGCATTCTTCCCGGGGAACGAGTGCAGGTCGTCAATAATAACAACGGCGCCCGCCTTGAGACATATACCATTCCAGGCAAAAGAGGAAGCGGTGTCATCTGCTTAAATGGAGCGGCCGCCCGCCTTACTGCCGTGGGAGACACGGTCATTATCATCGCTTATGCGCAAATGGAAGAAAAAGAGGCGAAGAATTTCACTCCCAAAGTCGTTATGGTGGATGAAAAAAACCGACCTCTCAAAACACGGGGTGCGGAAAAGGAAAGGGAAATCGGATAATTTCTCCTTTTCAAAAAATATATTGACAACAAAAAACAGAGTCTGTACAAATTTCTTGCAGACTCTGTTTTTAATTTCTTTACGACCAGATATTTTTTTGTTTTCTGCGTAAACTTCTCGTATCATCCCACGCCATAATCATGGCGCCTCCGGCAAGAATCACCTGCACCGCCAAATGCAGCCAGAGGAAAAGAAAAATCAAACCGATGAGCGATCCGTAGGTCATACCCATACCGGATATATTCAAAATGTAGTAACCGTATCCCGCCGTGACAAGAAGAAGGATGACCGTAACGGCAAAAGAAGCCATCACAATCCGCGTCCATTTCGTAATATACCGGCTGGGCGCGTAGCGGTAAAAGGCCGCCAGTGAAAAACTCATCACTACAAAAGGAATGCCGTACCGCGCAGGTTCCCAAATCATCCAGAATATCTCCGGAAGACGGATAATGTATTCCTCTATAAAAAATAAAATGGCATTGGCAAAAACGATGAGAAGTAACGAAAAAATCATGGCAAATACGAGAAGAACGGTAAATATGCAGGCTTTGACGCTTACTTTAAACCAGGATTGTATATTTCTGTCTTGAAAAAATATATGATCCATGCCCCGGACAAGAACGGACGCTCCCTGGGAAGCCGTCCACACCGATCCCGCCAACCCGAAAATGAGCCACAATGAACTTCTTCCTTCAACAATCCTTGCCACGTTCTCTTCCATGCTCGTTGCAAACTGCTCGGGAAGATACATGAGAAAATTCATAATCGTATCCAGCTGGGGCGCTGCAAAGAAAAGAATACAGTTCACAAGAAATATCAGAAACGGTATGAGTCCCAATATAAAACAATAGGAGGCTTCCGAAGCCAGTGCTCCGATATCGTCGTCCACATACCGTTTGATAAAACTTTTTATGAAATAGATAAACGGAGCGTCTGTGATTTTAGGTTCCATCTTTTCCCTTTCTTATAGTTTAAAACCGATATAAAAAGAGGTATAAGGCACATTGATTCCTATACCTCCTTTTTTTCGCAGTTGTACAGCCGGGACAATCCGGGTTCATTGATTATATGATACCATCAAATATTATTTCTGACTTTTCTTGGCATTAGAGTTTTTGTAACGCAGCTGACGGGAAATAATCATCTTTCGCATGCGTATATTGTCCGGTGTCACTTCCACCAATTCGTCTTCATTGATCCATTCCAGCGCCGACTCCAAAGTGAATTGGCGGCACGGCGGCAATTTGATGGCGTCATCGGAGCCGGACGCGCGGGTATTTGTCAAGTGCTTTTTCTTGCAGGGATTCACGTCCATATCCTGCTCGCGGGAATTTTCCCCCACAATCATGCCCTCGTAAATATCCACTCCCGCCGGAAGGAACAATTCCCCTCTGTCCAAAACGGAGTTCAATCCGTAAGCGGTGGTCACCCCGTTTTCAAAAGCGACAAGAGAACCTCTCGTTCTTTCGGGAATATCTCCTTTATAAGGCGCATAGCCTTGGAAAACGTGATACATAATGCCCGTTCCTCTGGTGGTTGTCAAAAGTTCACTTCTAAATCCGAGAAGCCCTCGGGCAGGAATGGAGAAATCCATTTTCATATAGCCCGCCAATTCTTCCATAGAAATCATTTCCGCTCTTCTCGGTCCCAGTCCTTCCATAACGGCCCCCATAAATTCCTGAGGTACTTCGATGGTCAGGCGTTCAAGGGGTTCACATTTTTTTCCGTTGATTGTCTTATAAATGACCTGCGGTTTCGATACTTCCAGTTCAAATCCTTCCCGCCTCATCGTTTCAATCAAAACGGACAGGTGCAGTTCTCCACGTCCCGAAACAAGGAAAGCATCGGACGTTTCCGTTTCTTCCACACGGAGCGCCACGTTCGTTTCAATTTCTTTCATCAAGCGGGCACGAATATGGCGGGACGTTACATAATCGCCTTCCCGGCCTGCAAACGGACTTTTGTTGACACGGAATACCATCGACAATGTCGGTTCATCAATGTGAATGGCGGGCAAAGCCTCCGGATTCACCGCATCAGCCACTGTTTCTCCTATATTGATATCCTTAAATCCTGCAAGTGCGACAATATCTCCCACTTTAGCTTCATTGACGGGGGTACGCTTCATTCCTTGCCAGTTGAAAAGTTGTCCGATATGATCGGTTCGTATTTTTTCTCCGTCCGTGATAGAGACCGTCATTCCCTGTTTGGCCGTACCGCGGGCAATACGACCGATTGCGACTTTTCCAAGATATTCATCCGCTTCCAAAGTGGTCGTCATGATTTGAAGCCCGCCGTCAGGATCGCCCTCCGGTGCGGGAATATGTTTCATAATCACTTCAAAGAGCGGGAATAAATCAACACCCTCGTCATTCATATGAAGCTTGGCAATCCCGCTTCTGGCGGATGCATATACCAACGGAAAATCAAGCTGCTCATCATCGGCATCAAGTTCCATGAAAAGTTCGAGAATTTCTCCTTCCACATCAGCCACACGCTGGTCGGGACGGTCAATTTTATTGATAACAACAATCGGTTTTAAATGATGCTCCAATGCTTTACGAAGCACGTATTTCGTCTGCGGCATCGGACCCTCGTGAGAATCGACAAGCAAAAGCACGCCGTCCACCATATTCAATATACGTTCCACTTCACCGCCGAAATCGGCATGCCCGGGGGTGTCGACAATATTAATCTTTACTCCATCATGCATAACCGATGTATTCTTAGCAAGAATCGTGATTCCCCGTTCCCGCTCCAAGGGATTGGAGTCCATGACTCTTTCCGCCACTTTCTGGTTTTCCCTGAAAATGTGGCTCTGTTTCAGCATGGCATCGACAAGAGTCGTTTTCCCATGATCGACATGCGCGATGATTGCAATATTACGTATATCTTCTCTAATCATTTCTTTCCTGTTTCTCCTTGCGTAAAGACAAAATATATTTTTTTATTATACCATAAAACCGATAACTATTATTTCATAACAAGAAATACAATTTATTATAGCATATTTAGAAACTTCATAAAAATTCCCCCCCTCCGTCCATCGCACCTCTATACCTTAATGATAACTTTAGGAAATCAAAATACCTTTTCTTTAATTTATCTTGACCTGTGCTATAATAAAAACAGAGAAAAAGTAATCATTATTCTCTTCCGGTTAGCCAATATGTATAAGAGAGGTGGGATGATCATGTTAGATTTCAAAAGAATTCTGGTTCCTTATGACGGTTCCGGGCACGCAAAAAAGGCATTGACCCAAGCTGTCGCTTTGTTTAAGTGCTGCGACAATGCCAAATTATTCATTGCTACCGTTTCCCCACCGGTTTCCGCCACCGAAAATATCGCTCTGACACAAGCCTATGTACTTGAAAAAGAAAAGGGTGAGAGCGGCAAAAGTACCGGTGAAATTCTTTTAGAAGAAGCGGAATCATTGCTTCCGGAGGGAATCAATCATGAACTTCTGTACCGGATCGGAAATCCCGGCAATATCCTTTTGGATTTGACTGTTGAAAAAAATTGTGATCTCGTTATCATGGGCAGCCGCGGCCGCAGCACGCTCCAAAGTTTCCTGATGGGATCCGTATCCAGCCACATGGTGGCCAATGCATCTTGTCCGGTTTGTATCATTAAATAAATTCTTCTATCCGGCTATGTCCGAAAGGAGGGCTATTTATGTTAGATTTTAAAAAAATCCTTGTTCCCTACGATGGTTCGGAACACGGAAAAAGAGCTTTGAAACAAGCCGTTGCTATGGCGGAATCTTCAGAAAATACGGTTTTGTATATCGCTTCCATTGATGAAGACGTTTCCGCCTTGAGTGTAAACAATCTGGAAAGAGCTTACATCAATGAACAGTTGAAAGCGGTCAACTACTCCCCGGCCAGTACCAATCTGAAAGACGCGCAAGCCATGATTCCTGCTGCCGTAAAAGCGGAATACTTAAGAAAAACAGGGGATGCCGGTCCGCTCCTTGACGCTCTTGCGAAAGAACATGGATGTGACCTGATTGTCATGGGCAGCCGCGGTCTTGGCGCCTTAAACAGTTTCCTCCTCGGATCTGTTTCCAATTACATGCTGACCCATGCCGAATGTCCCGTATTTATTGTGAAATAACCATTGAAAATCTGTCGGTGTACCATTGCCGGCGGATTTTTTTATGCATGAAAAAAGGGCATCGTTTCTTTCAACGTTTGCCCTTTCATGCTTTAACGGAAAATGATTATTTAGAAGACTGTTTCAGCATCCAAATGGCTTTGCTGTATCCGGCGATGAACTCATCCGCCATAGCCGACACTTCATAAATGTCCTGATCATCCGCTTCTTTCTTTATAGCGATGATTTCTTTTTTCATCCATGTGAAATCATCAATCACGTGCTTTTTCACTTCATCGGCTGTAATAAAATCATTGGTCGCTTCTTTGAGCTGTGCCGTTTCCATATAAGAAGCCAGCGTTGCCAACGGCTTTCCTTCCAGTTTCAGAATTTCTTCCGCTACGGTATCAATATCTTCCGTCACCTGATCATAATATTCTTCCAACTTTTCATGAAGGGTCAGGAACTGCGGCCCTGTCACATACCAGTGGAAATTTTGGAGCTTTCTGTGAAGCACGACTAAATTCGCTAAATAACGGTTCAAACTTTCATTGATTTGTTTCATATCATCTTCCTCCTAAAATATGATGGATTATATACCGGAACTTTTCTTCCGTGTCTATATTATATTTTCTATATCGAATTTTGTCAATATATGAAATTAATTTTTTTCATTTTTCTTGAGATATATTTTCAATATTTAGACATTTTCTACAAATATGATACTATAATAAATAATCATCTGGTTTTATTATCCATGCAGAGGAGTGTGAAAACTATGTTACATTTTAAAAACATACTTGTTCCCTACGATGGATCGGAGCCATCCAAACGTGCTGTGAATACGGCCGTTTCTTTCGCCCGTTCCTGTGACTGTCCGAAGATTTACATCGCCACCATTTCCAACAGTGCCACTCCGCTGGAAATCAGCGCCCTCGCCAATTCGGATATGCAAAAAAGAGAAAAAGAAGATTTTCCCGGTCAAATTGATTTGACGGAAGCGGAAGCTCTCATTCCCGACTCCCTGGCGCATGATTTACTTTTTGAAATCGGCGAACCGGTTCCGATGCTCTTGTATCTGGCCGGTGAAACTAAAGCGGATCTCATTATTATGGGAAACCGAGGACGCAGCACATGGAAAAGTTTGCTCATGGGTTCCGTTTCCCGTGATGTTCTCAGCAATGCCAAGTGCCCTGTGATTATCGTAAAATAAAATTCATTTCAAAACGGTCATTCTCCTTGATGAGGAAAATGACCGTTTTTATTTTTTATCTTTTATGTTGTCTCCCGCTCTATTTTATAATACCAGCAATACAAGGCCGGAACGACTAAAAGTCCGATAACCGTTGCACAAAGCAGCCCGCCGATAAAAGAAACGGCAAGCGGCCGCCAAAACGGACTGGGCAGCAGTGGAATAAACCCGAGTACATCGGTGACACTGGAAAGCATAATCGGCCGGAAACGGAGCGCCGCCGATTCCACCACCGCATCATACGGATTCATCCCCGATTCCAAATGCTGCCTGATCTGGTCCAAAAGAATGATACTGTTCCTCACCACCATGCCTGAAAGCGCAAGCATTCCTATGACAGACACAAACCCCATCGCCTGCCCGGTGATAAAAAGTGCCAGTATCGCTCCGATAATACCTAAAATACCTGTCATGCCCGCAATGGCCATCAGAGGAATTTTTCCAAGTTGGAATATGAGAATCGTGAGTATCAGGAAAATCATGATGGGTAGCGGTTTTGCCAGATATTTCGTCGATTTTTCACTCCACTCGACCGCGCCGTCTTTTTCGAGAACATATCCGTCCGGCAACGTTTCTCTAAATTCTTTTAATGTCTTATTATATAGCTCATTCACCACGGAGTCTGCCGTCTTTGCCCCCGTTACTTCTCCCCGTATCGTGATGGTCGGCTTCAAATTTCTCCGCCAGATGGTACTCGTTTCATTTTCATAAGAAACCTCTGCTATATTACCCAGCGGTACATACCTTCCTCCCCCGACATGAACGGGAAGAGAATCCAAGTTGGCCAGCCGTTCTCTATTGGCCCCGGCAAGACGGAACGTGACGGGAACAAGACGGTTCCCCTGATACGCTTCAGTAATCGCATATCCGGATAATTTGACATGCAAATCCTGTGATACGGAATAATTATCTCCCCCCAGTTTTCTGATTTTGTCCTGGTCAATGCGAAGTCGGACAATCGGTGTTTCTTCCGGCCAATCCAAACTCACTTTTTTCATATTCGGATGGGCGGCGATTAAATCGGCCGCTTTTTTTGCCAGTTCCGCTGTTTTCTCTTCCTCTTTACCGAGTATACGGAGCATGACCGGATATTCCGACGGCGGCCCTGTCGTAATCAGACGGGCATGCACCTTGGCATCGGGATACGTATCTTCAATAAATGACAGTGTATCCTCTCTCAATCCGTCCCGTACATCTCCGTTGGCGGCAACAATAATCATCTGACCGTGCCCGTCTTCCGGCGCTTTAGGATCAAAAAGCAGGATAAACCGGGGCGCTGTATCTCCTATATAAGTGGAAAAAGAGTCCACCCGGTCATCTCCGTATAAATGCTCCGCAATTCCCGTCATGACCGTTTTTGTTTCATGGACGGATGCGCCTGACGGAAGATTGACGTCCAGAATGATTTCAGGACGAACCGAGTCCGGGAAAAATTCCTGATTGACGAAAGGGATTAAACATATCGTTCCCGCCAAAGCCGCTCCCGTAAGGATAACCACCGTCTTTTTAAAACGAATGCACCATGCGATGGATTGGTGAAAAATCCGATATGCCTTTTCTGTCCACCGCGATTTCTTTTTTTCTTTTTTGACCTTGATGAAACGATAACCTAAAACAGGACTCACAAAGATAGAAGCCAGCCAGGATAAAATCAGCGTGGACGCAATCACCCAAAAGAAAGAACCCACATACTCCGCCGTCTGTCCGGCGGCAAATCCGACAGGAATAAATCCCGCTGCGGTAATGAGCGTCCCCGCCAGCATAGGTTTTGCACAGCTTTTATAAGCCGCTTCCGCCGCTTCCATCCGATCCATTCCCTGCTCCAATTTGACCTGCATCATTTCGATAACAATGATGGCATCATCGACAAGAAGCCCCAACGAAACAATCAGCGACCCGAGGGACACAAGATGTAAATCAATCCCCTGCCAGTTCATGAATAAAAATGCCGCACAGATAATAACGGGAATGCACAGCGCCAGTACGATGCCGCTCCACAATCCGAGAGAGAAAAAGCTCGCCGCCATGACAATGACAACCGCTTCCATAAGCGATTTCGTAAATTCTTTGATTGACTGATTGACTACCGAAGGCTGATCAGCCACCAGTTCTATGTCCATGCCTAAAGGAAGATTTTCCTTTTCTTTCGCCAATTCTTTTTCCAGATTTTCACCGAGGGTCAGATTATTTCCGCCCGGTGACATGGAAATGGCAATCCCGATCGCCGGTTTCCCGTTAAAATACATGAGCGATGTTTCCGGCTCCGTATACCTCTGTGTCACAGTCGCCACGTCCCCCAATTTAAAGGACCGTTCTCCCACATGGAGCGGAATTTCTTTGAGCGATTCCACCGTATCCAGCAACCCCTCGACACGGATGGCTACATTTCGTGAATCGGTATGAATCATCCCTGCCGGCATCATCGTCCCCTGCTGTTTCATCATCATGAATACTTCCGAGGGCGACATTCCCATAGATGCCAACTTATTTTGATCCATCTCCACATACATAGTCTGCTTCTGTACGCCGAGCAATTCTATTTTTTGTACATCCTTGACCTGCATCAGCCGGCGGCGGATATCTTCCGCATATTTTCTTTTTTCTTCATAAGAAAAATCGTCACCCGTCACCGCATAGATAGAACCGTATACATCATCAAATCGGTCATTGATAAAAGGTCCCACCGCTCCGGCGGGCATATCTTTCCACCCGTCATTCACAAGATTTCTGACATCATGCCACCCGGTTCTTATCTTATCGGCAGGAAGAGAATCTTTCAAATTGACATAAATAACCGTTTTCCCGTCATGAGTAAATGACTTGATGTAATCCAGCCCTTTCGTATCCTGCAGCTTTCTCTCCAAAGGATCGGTAATCTGCTCGGTAATCTGCTTAGCCGATGCACCCGGCCATGCCGCCGTAATCACCGCCTGACGGATAGTGAAATCAGGATCCTCGCTCCGCCCTAAATGGAAATAGGACCAGATCCCTCCGATGAGAATCGCTGTGATGAAGAAATAAACGATTTGCTTATGCTTAATCGCCCATTCCGCCATATTCCATTTCATAAACGTACCTCATCTTCCTCATGTAATTTACCGGCACCTCCTGTCACGATCCGATCCCCTTTCTTAAGACCGCCCGTGATTTCCACCGTATCATTTCCATACGCACCGGCTTCCACATTTTGGAGATATACTCTATGATCCCGCACCACCCAAACAGCGGGGGCGGAAGACTGCGGCGCCATAGCGGTAAGCGGTATCCTTATCCGTTTTTCTTTTTCCTCTTTATCAAAAGAAACCTGTGCCGTCATCCCGACCACAATCTCTTCCGGCGGATCGGCAAGAACAATTTTTGCGTCATAAGTACCGGTAGAGGCATTCGGTGCCGCCGCCACCTCCCTGATATGCCCTGTCAATTTCAAACCCGGAAACGCCCAGAATGTCACTTCGCAGGGGATTCCTACGGAGTATTTGCCATATTGTTTTTCCGTCAATGAAATATAAATTTCTTTTTCCGAATCGTCCACCATAAGAACCACCGGTGTTCCCGGACCGACCACCTGACCCACTTCATAGAGTGTACTTCCTACAACACCGGCACGTTCCGCCGTCAAAGATGTGAAACCTAAATTATTTTCCGCTCTTGCCAGCGACGCCTGCGCCTGTGATAACTGCGCTTCCGCCAACTCGTAACTGTTTCTCGCCTGATCCATCGCCAAATCGGAAATCGCATCCGCTTTATGAAGACTCTCATAACGAGCCATTGTAGACTTGGCAAGCCGGTACTGTGCATCAGCCGCCGTCAATGCACCTTGCGCCGCCGCAGCCTGTTCGGACGCATCTTTCGAATCCACCGTCATCAAAACCTGACCGGCTTCCACTCTGTCCCCGGAAGATACGAGCCTGCGGGTAATCCGTCCGCCCACTTGAAAAGCCAGAGGCGTTTCATAGCGGCCGTGTACTGTTCCCGAAAAAGTTTGTACTTCCTCCGCCAAAGATTCACCCACCACCATCGTTTTCACCAAAGGCGCTTTAGGTGTTTCCGCAGTTTTTCCGCCGCAGCCTGTCAAAACAAGGAGCATACCCAAACAAAGTGCCGCTCCCCCTTTTCTGTAACTTTTCATCATATCCCCCTTTGATTTCTTTCCGGTTCGCTTTTTTATTCTTGATAAAATAATGAACATCTGTTGATTATTATTCAAGTGTATTATATACTACTTGTAGAATCATGGCTATCGGCAAAATTTCAAAAAATGTATTTTAACGGACAAATAAAAAGAAAGTGTTTAATATGAAAAACAAAAATCAGGATTTGAGATTTAAAAAAACGGAACTCGCCATCCGCGACTCCTTTTTTGAATTGCTTCAAAACAAAAAAATTTCTGAAATCACCGTTGCGGAAATTTCCAGAAAAGCGCTTCTCGGACGCGGGACATTCTATCTTCACTACAAAGACATTTACGATCTTCTTGATACCTTGGAAAACGAATACATAGAAGCGTTGGGAGAGATTCTGGACGAATACCTGCCCGTTCCTGCTATGGATAAAATTCCTGAAATGACCGGCCGGATTTTTACATACATCAATCACCACAAAAAAAATCTGCGTCTTCTTTTTAACCACATTTCCACCCGTCACTTCGTCGACCGTCTGATCAGCAGAGAAAGAGACACGTTTGAAAACAACCCGCATCTGCCGGAGCGAAATGAAGAAATCTATTTTGCCGTAAAAACATCTTTCATGATTTCCGGATTTGCCGGCGTCGTTCTGGACTATTGGCTTCGCAATTCCCTTTCCGCCAAAGAAGAGGACATCGCAAACAGCTTGAACCGCATTATTCTTACCTTTATGCTCGGAAACCGTGAATAAGGAGAACCTGAACATGAGAAACATCCGGATCACCCTCTCCTACGAAGGAACCGGTTACGGCGGATTCCAAAGACAGGAAAACAATCTGACCGTCCAGGAAATCGTGGAGACTGCCATTTACCGGCTCACACAAGAAAAATCCACGCTTTACTTTGTCGCCCGCACCGATGCCGGCGTTCACGCCTACGGACAGGAATGCACATTTTTCACCCATTCCTCCATTCCCGGCGACAGATTCCTTTTCCCTTTAAATGAGCTTCTCCCCGGCGATATCCGTGTCAGACGAAGCCGGGAAGTCGCACTTGATTTTTCAGTACGAAAAAGAAACTACGGAAAAACCTACGGCTACCTTTTCACGGAAAGCAGAACCATTTCCCCTTTTCTCAAACGCTATGCATGGAACACGGGTCGGATTCTCGACATGGACAAAATGAAAAAAGCCGCCCTCCATCTGGAAGGCCGGCATGACTTCACCTCATTCAGAGGAAATAATTCCGTTCCCTCAAATCCGGTCCGTCACTTGCAAAATATCCGTCTCATCAAAAAAGACGATCTCTTTCATCTATTTGTCACAGGAGAAGGATTTCTTTATCACATGGTCAGAAATATCGCCGGCGCTCTCGTCGATGTAGGCAGAGGTAAAATCAACCCCGACGATATTCCCGCCATTTTGGACGCCAAAGACAGAAGACGCTTAGGCATCACCGCACCGCCGCAAGGCCTTTCTCTCCTGAAAGTCTATTTTCATCCCGTAACCGAAGAAGCCATCGAAAAGACCATTCATGAGCCTTTTTATCCGTGGAATATATAAAGAAATAATCCCTGCCTGTACAAAAAAGCTGTTCCCGGCAAGAACAGCTTTTTTGCGTGAGTCATTTACTTTTTTCCTTTACCTTCCTATAAAAATATGAATTTTTTCTTCCTTAATGTAAGCTCCCCCGAACGCGGAGGGAAGTGCCGAGCCTGCGAGGCGATAGGGACATGCTGGCGTACACAGGTCAAACCATCATATAAAAACGCAATTCCCCCTGCCGTCATTCTTGAGCGGCGGGCAAAATCGGAATGATGACGAAGGAAAAACAGAATATAGCTCTTAGCGAAGAATCCGGCAGCGGATAGAGGAAAACGCATTCAATACTTGTAACCTCTGCCGGATTCTTCACTCTTTCCCGTACTTTTTCATAACGATATTCCCGACCGCTTTTTCACTCCGTTCAAGAATGACAGGCAAGTATTCAATATCGTTCCGTAAGAAACCTTTTTTCGTGTCTGCTCATACTTATATTATATTCTTTTGTATCCACTCACACTTGCCCCTTCCGTCAACCTACCTGACGGTTGACACCTTCCCCGACAAGCGGGGAAGGCTTTTATATGAGTCATCTCGATATTTTTGTTTTTACTCACACTTATTTCTGTTTTTTTACCTTTCTGCTCACACTTGCCCCTTCCGACGGCTCTGCCGCCACCTTAGCCTAGAGGCAAAGCGTCTCACTCACTTTTACAGCGTCACTTCGCGTGGTTCGCTTGCTTCCCGACACGCAGGGAAAGCTCACATTCTCCATTTTCTCTTTGTTTGACAAACAAGTAAGGACGACTTTATTGCGTGAGTCAATTCTATTTTATTGAAATGACTGCACAAAAAAAGATATTCCTTAAAAAGAAATATCCTTTCGTTTTTATGCTTTGAAATAGACGTACAGCCCTGTCAGAATGGCTAAAACAGTCAGTGTGACCGCGAAAGCGATTCTGTCGTTTCCTGTATACACCAACTTATGCATTTTTGTTCTGCCTTCACCGCCACGGTAACAACGGGCCTCCATCGCCGTTGCCAGATCGTCGGCTCTCCGGAATGCGGAAATGAAAAGCGGAACCAGGAGCGGCACCATGGACTTCGCTTTTTGCCAGATATTTCCTGCCGTGAAATTCGCCCCTCTGGACGACTGGGCTTTCATAATGCGATCGGTTTCTTCCAACAGTGTAGGAATGAAGCGGAGCGCAATGGTCATCATCATCGCCAATTCGTGGGCAGGCACTCCGAAACGGCGGAACGGCATAAGAAGCGCTTCGATACCGTCTGTAAGCACGATCGGACTTGTCGTATACGTCAAAAGCGAGGAGAAAGCGATCAGAAATACCAGTCGGAGTGTCATAAATATTCCGTTTCTGATTCCCTCTTCCGTCAGTTTAAAAATGCCCCACCTAAAAACTTCCGTTCCCGGTGTCGTCAATAAATGAATCACCAGAGTAAAAACCAGAATAACCCAAAGCGGCTTGACTGATTTCACTATAAAATGAAACGGCACCCTTGACATAAAAATACAAAGTGCTGTAAAAGCTGTCACCATCATATAAGACCAGGGATTGTTTGCCAAAAATATAGCGCAGATAAATATCATGGTGCATAGGATTTTCGCCCGCGGATCCATTCTATGAAGAAAAGAATCTCCCGGATAATATTGCCCAAGAGTCACATCTGTAAGCATTATCGTTTCCCTCCCTGCATCGCCGCCATTTTTTCTGCCGCCTCTTCCGTGGTTTTTGCATATTCAGGCACAGGGATTCCCCTTTCTTTCAAATGCAAAAGCGTCTGTGTCAGCGGCGGAGCATCGACACCGCACTCCTGCAATTCTTTCCTGTGATGGAGAAACATATCCATCGGTTTTCCATCAAGAACGACACGCCCCTCATGCATGACAAGCAAGCGGGTCGCCAAACGGGCAATATCGTCCATATTATGCGACACAAGAATAACGGAAAACATCCCTTTCTTATACCAATGGCGTATGCGGTCAAATATTTCACGCCGCCCGACCGGATCCAGTCCTGCCGACGGCTCATCTAAAATCAGAAAATCAGGATGCATGGCAATCACACCGGCAATCGCCACCCGTCTTTGCTGTCCGCCGGACAAACGGAAAGGCGACCGTTCCGCAAAAACTTCGTAATCAAGACCCACAAATTTCATGGCACTTTTCACACGTTTTTTAATTTCTTCTTCATCACACCCCTGATTTTGCGGACCGAAAGCAATATCTTTAGCGACCGTTTCCTCAAAAAGCTGATGCTCCGGATATTGGAAAACCATACCGACGGAATGCCGTTTTGCCAAAGTTTCTTTTGTCTTTCCCGATAAATCGACACCATCTACCGTCACACGCCCCTGCGTGGGATGAAGCAGACCGTTCAGGTGCTGGATCAGCGTTGACTTTCCGCTTCCCGTGTGTCCGATGATTCCGATAAACTCGCCCTTTTCAATGGTCAGACTCACATTTGAAAGCGCCGCCTTTTCAAAAGGTGTCCCTTTTCCGTATATATAACTTACATTTTCGACACAAATGGACATAATGCCTCTCCCAACTCTTCATCGGTCATACATATTTCAGAAACAGCCAGTCCCGCCTTACGAAGACGACGGGATAAATCGGCGGCTACGGGAACGTCCAATCCGATATCCGTCAGTTCGTCCGCCCGGGAAAAAACCTCCCGCGCCGTACCGTCCATTTGCAAAACGCCCCGGTCAATCACCAGAACACGATCCGCCGTCACCGCTTCTTCCATAAAGTGGGTAATCAAAACAATCGTAATCCCCTCTTTTTCATTCAATTCGTGAATCGTCGCCATGACCTCGGCTCTCCCCTTCGGATCAAGCATCGCTGTCGGCTCATCAAGGACAATGCAATCGGGCTGCATGGCAAGCACACCGGCAATCGCCACTCTTTGCTTTTGCCCTCCCGAAAGCATAGACGGTGCTTGCTTTTTATAAGCCGTCATGCCCACTTTCTCGAGTGCCAGTTCCACACGTTTCTTGATTTCCTCAGAAGGCACTCCCAGATTTTCTGGACCGAATGCCACGTCCTCTTCGACAACAGCCGCCACAAGCTGGTTGTCAGGATTTTGAAATACCATGCCCACCTTTTGCCTGATTTTCCACACTGCACGCTCATCAGATGTCTTCATGCCGTCTACCAGCAATTCACCATCCGTAGGAAGCAAAAGCGCATTCAAATGACGTGCCAAAGTCGACTTACCGCTCCCGTTTGTCCCGATAATCGCCGTAAATTCTCCTCTTCTGATTTGAGCCGTAATATGTTTTAAAGCCGCAAAAGACTTTCCCTCTTCCGTTTCAAACGTATGAGACAAATCCCGTATATCAAAAAGGATTTCCTTATCACTCCCGTTACTTTCCATTCCGTCCTCGATTCCATAGAAATATCAGTGATAATTCATCATATCAAAACCGTATGATACGGTCAAACCTGCAATCAATCTATATTTTAAGAAAGCTCCGTCATTTTGTCAATGAATTACAAATGCGCAGCGTTAACAATTTGTTATGACAGGAAATTAATGAATACCGTTTATAAAAAACTATAATTTCTTTTTCCTTATTGTAAGCTTCCCCCGAATACGGTGGGAAGTGCCGAGCTTGCGAGGCGATAGGGGCAAGTTGGCGTACACAGGTTAGAAATTAAATCTTGTACCCTTTGCCAGATTCTTCACTTCGTTCAAGAATGACAGGCAGGTATTTAATACCATTCTGTAAAAACCATTCTTACGTTTCTTCTCACACTCGCCCCTTTCGTCGGCTAACGCTGACACTTTAGCCAAGGCAAAGCGTCTCACTCACTTTTACAGCGTCGCTTTG